>JBBINR010000017.1:0-71880 GCA_037443785.1 Ignavibacteriales bacterium
CACTTTCATTGTTGGCTTTACGTTGGAAAGTACTGTCGGTTCATATATTGCGCCTTTTCTTTTTCCACCGGCTAAAACAACAGCACCCGACTGAACAGCCTCATTTACCCAGCTTTCAACACGCTTAATTTCATTTTCCGAAATCATTGGACCAACAAGTGTCTCTTCATCTTTCGGATCGCCAACTTTAATTTTTTGGACAGCATCCAAAAATCGTTTTGTAAATTCGGCTTCGATCTCTTTTTGAACAAATATCCGTTGCACTTTTATGCACACCTGACCGGAATATCCAAAACCTCCAATGACACATCGTGAAATCGCCCAATCAAGATCGGCGCTTTTTTCAACAATAACAGCAGCGTTTCCTCCTAACTCTAAAACAATTTTCTTCTTTCCAACTTTTTGTTTCAGCAACCAGCCAACTCTTGCACTTCCGGTAAAACTGAGCATTGCAATAGATTCATCTGTGACAAGAAGTTCAGCATTCTCATTTGAACATGGAACAATATTGATCGTCCGTTTATCCAACCCGGATTCTAATAAACATTCTCCGAGAAGCAAAGAAGTCAACGGCGTTTGAGGCGGCGGTTTTATGATAAATGAATTTCCGCTCGCAATTGCGGGAGCAACTTTATGAGCGATAAGATTTAAAGGAAAATTAAACGGCGAAATGCATGCGATAACACCAATTGGAAATCGCGACACAATTCCCTGTTTCCCTTTTGTAACGCTGGTAACATCAAGTGGAATAACTTCACCGTTGATTCGTTTGGCTTCTTCTGCGGCAATTTCAAACGTTGCAATGGCGCGGTCAACTTCAGAACGTGAAAGACGAATCGGCTTCCCAGCTTCTTCAGTAATGAGCGACGCGAATTCTTCTTTTCTTTTTTTTATCGATGATGCGATGTTAGAAAGAATTTGTGATCGTTCAAACCCGGAATATTTCGATGTGGTCTTGAATGCTTCTGCAGATAACTGTATCGCTTCTTCAAGATCGGAACGCTGTGCGAGAAATATTTTTGCAATTTCAGAATTATTGTACGGATTTCTGACAGAAGCAGTTCCTGAACTTTCCGTTAATTCTCCGCCAATATAAAATTGCTTTTCAGGCATTACACATTAACTTTTGACAAAATTCAACACTTCCGTTACAATATTTGCAACAGCAACGGTCCATCGTTTCCCGGAATTACGATCTTTTAACTCAATCTCACCATTCTTCAAATTCTTTTCACCAATGATAACTTGCAATGGCATCCCAAGCAGATCTGCATCTTTAAATTTAAAACCGGGGCTTGCATCAACTCTGTCATCAAACAAAATAGAAATTCCTTTTTTCTGGAGCTCAGAATATACTTCCTCAGATTTTTTCACTGTTTCTTCCGACTTAGCCGAAACGCAAATCAAGTGCACATCGTATGGAGCAATCGATTTTTGCCATTTAATTCCATTTTCATCATAATGCTGTTCAATATGGCATGCGATAATACGTTCAACACCGATTCCATAACAACCCATGATGATCGGATTTTCTTTTCCCTGCTCGTCAAGGAAGTTTGCTTTCATTGCAACAGAATATTTCGTTCCAAGCTTAAAAATATGACCTACTTCAATTCCTTTTATGATGCGAAGTTTTCCCCTTCCATCAGGAGATGTTTCACCTTCTTCAATCGTTCGAAAATCATGGAACGATTCAATTTTGCAATCACGAGTAAGATCGACATCAGTCAAATGATAGTCATTCTTGTTTGCGCCGCAGACAAGTCCATTTGCACCTTCAAGTCGTTTATCGGCTACTATCGTAAATTTATTTGCTAATCCAACAGGTCCAATTGAACCGGCATCTGCACCTGTCAATTCCAACAATTCTTCAGGATGCGCGGGACGAATGTCTTGACCGAACACGGAATGCAATTTTGATTCATTAAGCTGGTCGTTGCCGAGCATCAAGACGATAATTGGTTTTTCAACACTGATAAAGATTAACGATTTTGCACATTGCGATGTTGGGACTTTGAGAAATGCGGCAACCTCATCTATTGTTTTCGCGTTCGGTGTATGAACTTCACGGAATGGTTTACTTTCCGCATGTCGTTCGGCTTTCGGAACAAGCGATGTTGCAATTTCAACATTTGCCGCATAACCGGATTCTTCACACACTGCAAGATTATCTTCACCAGCGTTTGATTCAACCATGAATTCCTGCGAACCGCTGCCGCCCATTGCACCGCTCGATGCACCGACGATATAAAAACTTAAACCGCAACGTGTATAAATATTTTTATACGCTTGAGCATGGAGATCATAACTCTTATCCAATCCAGTCCATGATGAATCTAAGCTGTACGAATCCTTCATTGTAAACTGGCGCCCGCGAAGTACGCCGGATTTTGGACGCGGTTCATTTCTAAATTTTGTTTGAATTTGATACCAAATTTGCGGCATCTCTTTGTACGACTTCACATGATTTTTTGCGATCCATGTAATTACTTCCTCATGTGTAGGCGCAAGAATCATAGCACGATTTTTCACATGAAACATGATATCGCCGAATGCTTTTACTCGATCAGTTTCTTCCCACAATTCGATCGGATTCAATGCAGGAAGATGAAATTCCTGACCGCCGATTGCATCCATTTCTTCGCGGATAATCTGCATAACTTTTTTCATCACCGAGTATCCGATCGGCAAGAATGAAAAAACTCCTGCAGACAATTGGCGCATCAGTCCTGCACGAATCATTAATTGGTGACTTGGAATTACAGCATCGGATGGAACTTCTTTAACAGTAGGGAAAAAACCTTTGGATAATCGCATGTACGGTTAATAAGTTATGAACGAAAGAATTGAATTAATAATCAGACTTGTTTAGATCAGATTGCTTTAAAGATACTCAAGAATAAAAAGGTAGGCAAGAAGTGATTTTTCTTTTTAAAAAGAATTTTTTCTGAAGTTAAATTTTCTCGTCGATATCCAGCTCCATTCTTAGCATGACACTGCTCAATACTTTTCCTTGTGCATCATTCTTTAAGGATTTCGTTCCACCTCCTCCGAGAGATTGATGAAGAAGGAAATTTAAAGCACCAATATTCTCAAGTTCAAAACGCTCCACTTTCCCGAGGCAAATTCCTTCGAAATGTTTCTGCACACGATCGACGGTAAGATACTTTTTGAGAAGTGGAAAGTACTCCGGTTTACGAGCAATAACACCGACATTTCCAGTGTCACCTTTATCGCCTGAACGAGCGTGAGCAATTGAGATAAGTTGAATTTTCATATCGTATCTTTTTGATTGGAGACAAAGTCTTTACAATGTTTCAACAATAACTTTGGGTATCACTAAATTTTTAGGGATCAACGACGGCCAATATGCTATAACCTCACTTGGCTTTGGTCTACCACCGGCAAAACCGGTAACTGAAGAAGGTCCTGTTAATACGAGTGGAGCAATCTCTCTAGAAAATGCTTCAATCGCATTTCTATCTTTTCCCCTCACACCAATTCGCAAAACAACTTCGTTCGGTTCTGAAGAACGATCTGTAAAAGGTCCGAATGATGAATCGAATCCAAGTAACTCTGATCGAATTCATCCAAACTGACAATGTTGATCGAAAAGGCGCGTGCGAATAATTTCATCCGCCTTTTTTGCTTTATCAATCGCATCAGGCCACACATACGTTAGAGTCCCAAAAGCAGTATACCCATCTTGATGCGACATGGAAACTTTATAAAATTCCGTTGCTGGCCGCCCTTTAATTCCGGACACCTTTACTTTATTCGCTCCCGCATTTTGCAACTGAATTGTCGTGAAGTCGGCAATACAATCCGGCGTGATATATTCTTTTGGATTACCAATTTCGTACACAAGCTGCTCTTTCACTGTCGCTTCGCTCACTAATCCGCCGGTATTTTCATGTTTGGTAATCATGAAGGTGCCGTCGGGATACGCTTCTGCAATTGGAAAACCGACATGAGCAAGATCAGGAACAGATTTCCAATCACCGGAAAAATTTCCACCGCTTGCCTGTGCACCGCATTCAAGAATATGTCCTGCGACAGTTCCGGCCGCCAATTTATCCCAATCATCATTCTTCCAATCAAATTCATAAATCATCGGCGCAAGGGTTAGTCCGGTATCAGTTGTTCGTCCTGTAATGATAATTTGCGCACCTTGTTGCAATGCTTCAACAATTGGAAACGCTCCAAAATAGGTATTTGCGCTGAGAACATTGGAGCGAACGGCATCAAACGATTCACCTGTTTCCATATTTTTAAAGGAAACATTCTTTGCATGCAATTGATCGAGTTGTGGTAAAATATCATCGCCAAGCACCACACCAATCTTTAAATTCTTTATTCCCAATTTTCTTGCAACAGCAAAGATTGCGTCGCGGCACCCGATTGGATTAACACCGCCGCCGTTTGTAATGACCGTTATCTTCTTTGAAATGATATCGGGAAGAATTTCTGCAATCAACGGAATAAAATCTTTCGCGTACCCTAGCGAAGGATCTTTCATTTTTTGCTTTTGCATAATCGACATCGTTACTTCAGCAAGATAATCCATAACAAGATAATCGATTGGTCCTTTGCGAACTTGATCGATCGGTGCGTTACGAAGATCTCCCCAGAAACCTTGACCGCTTGCAATACGAATAGATTTTTTCATGTGACGTTATACCTGTAGAATACCGGGATTGAATTGCGAAATTTCCGGATTGTTTGATGCCATCGCAATTCCATGTGAGATAACAGATCGCGTTGATGCGGGATCGATAATATCATCCACCCAAAGACGGGCAGCAGCATATAATGGATCAAGTTCATTGAAATATCGCTGTTGAACTTCGTCCAGCATTTTATTCTTCTCTAGCTCGGAGATTTTCTTCCCCTTCTTTTCCATTGCCTGCAACTTTATCGAAAGCAACGTTTCACTTGCTTGCTTTCCTCCCATCACAGCAATTTGTGCAGTAGGCCATGCAAAAATCAATCGCGGATCGTATGCTTTACCGCACATCGCATAATTTCCTGCTCCGTAGCTGTTTCCAACTATCACCGTAAATTTCGGAACGACAGAATTGGCAACGGCATTCACCATCTTCGCGCCATCTTTGATGATGCCGCCTTGTTCTGCTTTGCTTCCAACCATAAATCCTGTAACATCCTGAAGAAACAGAAGCGGAATATGTTTTTGATTGCAATTCATGATGAAGCGTGCAGCCTTGTCCGCACTGTCGCTATAAATGACGCCACCAATTTGCATCTCTCCAGCAGCATTTTTAACAACTGAGCGTTGATTGGCAACAATACCAACAGCCCAGCCATCAATGCGTGCATAACCGGTAATAACCGTTTTCCCATATCCTGTTTTGTATTCATCGAGCTCGCTTCCATCGATCAAGCGCGCGATGATCTGATACATATCGTATGGTTTCTTTCGATCCGTGGGCAAGATTCCCAAAATTTCTTCCGGTTTGAATTTTGGAGAACGTGGATCACTTCTATCAAAAGGAGTTTTTGTATTCTTTCCAATTTTTCCAATGATAGAACGAATCGATGAAAGACATTCAGCATCATTTTTCATCTTATGATCGGTCACGCCACTGATTTCACAATGAACCATCGCGCCGCCGAGCGATTCATTATCAATTTCTTCACCGATTGCTGCTTTCACAAGATGAGAGCCGGCTAAAAACACACTTCCCGTTTTGTCAACAATCATCGCTTCATCACTCATAATCGGAAGATAGGCACCGCCGGCAACACACGGTCCCATGATTGCGGCAATTTGCACAATGCCCATTGACGACATGATTGCATTGTTGCGGAAAATTCGCCCGAAGTGTTCTTTGTCCGGAAAAATTTCGGATTGGAGAGGAAGAAAAACTCCGGCAGAGTCAACGAGGTACACGATTGGTAATCTGTTCTCGATTGAAATTTCCTGTGCGCGTAAATTCTTTTTACATGTAATGGGAAACCACGCGCCCGCTTTCACTGTCGCATCATTCGCAACAATAACAACATCACGTTGCTGGATCTTGCCAATGCCAAAAATTGTTCCCGATGATGGCGCACCGCCATACTCTTCATACATCCCATACGCCGTAAGAAGTCCGATTTCAAGAAAAGGTGATCCGTCATCGATCAGCAAATTAATTCTTTCGCGCGCCGTCAGCTTTCCACGCTGGTGGTGCTTTGCAATGGCTTCTTTTCCACCACCGATCATCGTGGTTTCAGCAATCGACTGAATTCTTTTGTTCAGCTCTTTGAATGATTCCGCATTCTTTTTGAATGCAGAGTCCTTTTCTATTTGTGATCCAATATGTGCCAAAGAATTATCCTAACAATTTTTTTGCAATCACAATGCGTTGAACTTCGGAAGTTCCTTCTCCGATAGTGAGCAATTTCGCATCGCGATAAAATTTTTCCACAGGAAATTCTTTTATATATCCATAACCACCGTGGATTTGCACTGCATCATTGGCAGCACGAACAGAAACTTCACTCGCATATAATTTCGCCTGCGCGGCAGCTATACCGAAATCTTCACCGTTCATTTTCATTACTGCAGCTTTATGTGTTAATGCACGCGCTGCCTCAATTTCTGTTGCCATATCGGCAAGCTTCCATTGAATTCCTTGAAACTCTGAAATCGATTTTCCAAATTGTTTCCGGTCTTTTGAATATTTGATACTTGCATCGAGTGCTCCCGCCGCAAGTCCGACAGATAAAGCTGCAATTCCTATTCTTCCTCCTTCAACAACCTTCATCGCTTGACGAAATCCCTCTCCTTCTTTTCCAAGGAGATTTTCATGAGGAACTCTTACGTTATCAAAAATTAGGCCGGTAGTATCGCTTGATCGCATTCCCAATTTATTTTCTTTTTTCCCCGTAGAAAAGCCGGGCATTCCTTTTTCAAGAATGAATGCAGAAATAGAAGTTTTATTACCGGACCGCCCTGTCACTGCCATAACCACAAATGTTGAGCCTACGGTTCCATGGGTAATAAATGCTTTCGAGCCGTTTAATATCCAAAAGTTGCCGTCCCTAACGGCCGTTGTTTTCATCCCAGCAGCATCGCTTCCGGATCCGGGTTCTGTTAATCCCCAACCGCCAATTTTTTTCCCGCTGCAAAGATCGGGTAAATATTTTTTCTTTTGTTCTTCAGTGCCGAAAGAAAAAATATGACTGACACACAATCCATTATGGGCACAAACCGTCAAGCCAATCGACGGATCAACTTTTGATATTTCTTCAACGAGAAGTGTAAATTCGAGAGGAGTTAATCCTGCACCGCCGTATTCTTCCGGAATCATTGCACCGAGAAATCCGACAGAAGCAAGTTTATCAACCAATGGGAATGGAAATTCTTGCGACTCATCATACTTCATGATATGTGGACGCAATTCTTTTTCTGCAAATTCTTTTGCAAGAGCTTGAATCATGGCGTTACCTTTCTTCTTTGTAAAGATAAGGATGTGAAAATTTTTTGGGTGTTATTTTCCCATCCAGTGAGGTGAGCGCTTTTCGTTAAATGCGCGCAGAGCTTCAAGACGATCTTTGGTTTTAATCAAAGCTGCATATGAAACACTTTCATTTTTATATCCATTCTTCAGTAATTGTTCTGCCTGCGCGTTGATTGCTTTTTTTGCCTGACGCAGTGCACGTGGAGCATTTGTAGCTAGAGAAGAAATAATTTTATTCGATTGTTGTATGAATTCAATTTCCGAAAATAGATACTCAATGACTCCATCCCGCAGTGCTTCTTCCCCAGAAAACTTTTGTCCGAGAAGAATCCACTTTTTTGCAATTGACACCGTTGTTCGAAGTTGAAGTAATTGAGTCCCTCCTGCAGCGGGAATAATGCCTAAAGAGACTTCTGGAAATCCTAAAACGCATTTATCGGATGCGATAATGATGTCGCCGGCAAGTGCAAATTCCATTCCCCCGCCCAATGCAGCTCCTTGAATCAGCATAACAACAGGCTGCGGCAAATTGAACCAAGAACGAACCATCAATTGGATTTCGCGCACAGTTTTTCCAACTTGTGAAACCGGAAGTAATGCTCGCTCTTTAAGATCAGCACCGGCGCAAAAGACCGATCCGGATGATGAAACAACAACTTCCCAAACGTCATCCATCGTCGAAATGTTTTTTGCGACACGATGAAGCTCTGCAACAAATTCTTTGTTCAGAGCATTGACGGGAGGACGGTCGAGTTGAACACGAAGGATATGATTGTCGACCGACAGTTTTACGAATTTATATTGATCCGTTTTTATTTTCATGGCCATTGAGGTCTCTGTGATAATACTGATTTCGGATAAAATGAACAAGTGAATAATCAACCATGAATATAAAATTTCAGAGCCGATAATGATTCAAAAATTGCTTTCTTTGGACTGAGGGAATCGTAGAATTTGAGATGGGGGGCAGTGTCGATCGCTAAAATTCGAGCCTTTATAAGATTGTACCCTCACGCAGACTCGAACTGCGATTAGAAGTTTAGGAAACTCCGGTTCTATCCTGTTGAACTATGAGGGCTCACGACAAAAATACAAAAATCGATGAAGAATTAAAAATAGAGCGGGTGTATTTTCAGTGAAGCATTTTTTTCTTGCGTCCATACGCTATTCCTGTGAAAGCCTGGGAAGGCCCAACCAACCAATAGATTAAACCCGAAATTACTGCGTAACGACACGAAGTGTTAATGCAAATCCGAATACAGTATCACTGAATCCCATTATTTTTTTTTGCGAAATTTATCCTCACAATTTTTTCCCTGATCACTTAAGCACCATCATTCGTTTCACCGAGATAAATTTTTCAGTTTCTAATCGATAGAAATACACACCGCTTGGTATTTTGACAGCATCAAACGTTATTGAATATCGTCCGATACTAAGTTTCGCATTCACCAAATTTGCAATTTCCCTTCCCATCACATCATACACTTTTAAACTCACTAATCCTGAAACAGGAATTGAGAATTCAATGCTGGTCGTCGGATTAAACGGATTAGGATAATTTTGCCGTAACGAATATGAAATGGGAGTTATAATGTCTTCATTAACAGAAGCTGGATTCATTTGAGTTTTGAATGTCAACACATATGGATCACCCGGAATGCTGTCTTTGTTTGCATCAATTGCCAGGCCGTAAATCGATTTTGTTCCCGAGCCTACAGTGACAGTATAATTTGTATTATACGGCAACCCTCCTGTCGGCGTGATAAGCAACGTTGTATTATTCTGGGTCCAAGAAAATATCTTTTCAACATTAGGAACAATAGAAAGCGAGGCACGTACACTCGCTGTATCCATTGAGAGAGAAAATTTCAATCCAATTTGTTTTGTGACGACAAATGCCGTATCGTTTTGTTTCGGCTGCGTTAATATAACAGACGGCGGCAATTGTTCCGTTTGGAATGTGAATCCAAAATTTGCCGTTGTTACATTTGAAGTTACCATTTTATTATCCACGAAAACTGTCGGCTGTCGTGTTTCGCCAAATCCAGTTAACGTCACCGTATAATCGGCCAGATATAACAATGGAAAATTTGGAGTGAATGTCAAAACGGTTCTCCCGGGATTAAACGTTACTGTGCCTGCCGTATTCGGAAAAATCGAAAATGCAGCTTTCACATTCGTCGTATCAACTGGCGCTAAAAAGTTGATAACGATACTTTGACTTCGTGAAACATTGATCGCATTATTTACGGGAATAGACGAATCAACTGTTTTCACCAAAGCGAGCAATGTAACATATGCGGTATCCTGAGCATAACCTGGAGTTTCAAACAACACTTGATAATTTCCCGGAGCGAGTGAATCAAAAAGAAAATATCCATTGTTGTAAGCATCTCCCTTGTAAACTTTATTTACTGGAAGAAGCCTGACAACAATATTGTTGATGGGAGTGGTTCCGTCTTTTTGCGTCCCACAAATAATTCCAAGCGTATCAAACGGGGCGTGGAAGTATTCTAAAAATGCATTATAGATTCCGTACGCCTCTCCTTTTCGATATGAGTTATTGAGAAGCCGCCGTGTTTCCGGAAAATAATCATGGAACGAACCTTCCGAAAGCTCTCCGGGCATGTTCAGTCCACTTAAAACTCCCAACCTCATTGCTCCGCCATAAAACGTATAGTCTTTATATACACCAGGATAACCAGGAATATTCCCACCAGAAGAATTGGTGCGATCCTTAGCTCTTATATTATTATAAATATATGATGACATTTCAACAGCTTGAGGAGACACAGATTGCCGTGTGGCAATATCTTCCCTTAATAAAACTAATGTATAATTTGTAGATGTATTGTTGCCGCCCGTCGCATTACTATGTATAGAATGAAACCAATTAACGTTATGGCCATTTGCAAATGTGACCCGAGCACTTAAACTTGGCTCGTCCGCATCATTCGGATAATCATTCGTTTGTCTCGTAAGATATACCGTTGCCCCCCTTGCTTGCAACATTGGGCGAAGCAATAATGCTTTTTGAAAATTACTTTCCGATTCCCAAAAATCTGAGCCTGTTTCGGGAACAACATTTCTATCGTTTGCAGCGTTATGTCCTCCATGTCCCGGATCGATACAAATTTTTATTCCGGTTAAATCGGTTGATGATTGTGCAAAGACAAACGAAGATAAACACAGCGTAAAAAGAATCGCAAGAGATATCTGAAAAATAGATTGTCTATTGTCATTCTGAGCGAAGCGAAGAATCTTGTTTTTATTTTTGAGTTGAAAAACGAGACTCTTCGTCGCTCCACTCCTCAGAATGACACAGATTATAGATTTTTCAGATATTTTTGTTCTTAATTTTTTCATGTTATTTTGCTACCTCATACGACAAAAGATATAATTCACCGGAAGGCGTGCTAAAAACAATTTTTTTATCATTCAACGAACATGACGGGAACATTGCAACAATATTTGAATTTTCGGTCAGATTTATTTTTTGTTTTCCATCTTTCGAGACCGCAATAATATCCGACGCATAAATTACATTGCCGTCATCTCTGTCATCCATGCCAATAATCCATTCTCCATCCGGCGTCCAATTTGGCGCATCACATCGTCCTAATCTGACAATATTTTTCCCCTCAAGATCGCAGACAAACGCGCCGTGATCCATTTCTACCGCTGCTAAATGCATTCCATCAGGCGAAAGCGTCGGCCAGATGTATTGACCATTTACAAACGGATCAACGATCGTCGCTATCCCGTTCCGAGCTACGAAGATCTTCGCGTTATCAATTCCAAGGACAAAATTTTGAGATCCTGATTTTGAAAAAGATCTCACATCTCTCTTTGATACTTGCGATGATAAAACTTGATTACCGACAAATTTCGGGACAGCGATATCACTCCCTTTTTCTACTATATTCTCTTTTAAAGTTTCCACTGAACGAATAACAGATTCTTGCTTACGGTCACGAATATTTTCACTCTTTAACTCCCTGCGGTACGCAATTTGTTTTCCATCAGAAGAAAGAGAAAATTCAAAACCAGACAGCACATCGCGAGTAATTTCCTTTATCAACTTTGTTGAAAGATCGAATTGCCAGATTCCATTGTAGTTCGAATTGGTGAAATAGATTTCTTTTTCCGAAGGAGAAAAGATAGCGTTGCTCCATTGTTCAGTGGTTGGTAATATTATTTTCTCTACAGAGGTCACTTTCACTTGTGCGCGCAACACAAAAGAAAAACAAATCACTATCAGGATCGGTTTAAAATATTTCACCATCGCATATTCTCCATGATGTCTAGTTGTAAAAAGGATTACGTCTCCTTGCCGGCAACAACGATAACAAATTCACCCTTAACTGAGGTTGTAGAAAAGTGTTGATACAGCGAGTTCAGCGTCCCGCGTCGAATCTCTTCAAATTTTTTTGTCATCTCACGTCCAATCACTGCATTCCGATCGCCTAAATACGTTTTCAATTCTTCCAACGTTTTCAAAATACGATGGGGAGATTCATAAAGTACAATCGTTCTTTCTTCAGTGATAAGGGATTCAAGTTTTGTCTTTCTTCCTTTTTTGTGCGGAAGAAAACCAACAAAAACAAATTCATTCGTGGGTAAACCGCTGGCAACCAACACGGGAACAAATGCCGTCGCTCCCGGCAAAGGAATAATCGGGATATAATTTTCAATTGCAGCAGTAATTATTGAATAGGCAGGATCGGAGATTCCCGGCGTGCCTGCATCCGAAACAATAGCGATCGATTCGCCATTTTTTAATTTCTCGATAATCTGAGGCACACGGAACTGTTCATTGTGCGTGAAAAAACTGAGCAGCGGTTTTTGTATTTGGAAATGATCAAGCAGGAATTTTGTTGTCCGTGTATCTTCTGCAGCAATAACATCAACACCGCGAAGAACTGTCAATGCTCGGAGCGTAATATCTTCTAAATTCCCTATAGGAGTCGGGACTACATAGAGAGTGCCATTTTTTATTTCTTCCGCCACAATAGTACTTTACCCTGTTCTTTATTTTTAAATTCCCCAATCCCGCACATATCTGAAATCGATATTGACCGTTCGATGTGATATTTTTGCAATAATTGGCGGACGTCTCTTAAATTGATTGATTTGAATTTTTTTTCTTACAGTGGAGATAAAGGACATCTCAAAGCCAAGGTCTCGAAGTTCCGCATCATTTCGCCGTTCATCAATCATAAAATACAGGAGCTTGTCAACATCACGGTAATTAAATCCAAGTTCTCCTTCATCGGTTTGACCTGCCCACAAATCAGCGGTCGGTTTTTTCTCAATAATTTTTTTCGGAACGCCAAGGGTTTCCGCGAGATCCCAAATATGTGTTTTATACAAATCTCCCAGAGGATTGACTGCACACGCCATATCACCGAACAATGTTCCATAGCCAAGCAGCGATTCCGTCTTGTTTGACGTTCCAATAACCAAGGCGTGCTCTTTTTGTGAAAAATCATAAAGAATAATCATTCGCTCACGCGCCATGATATTTCCTTTTCGTAAATTATCCGTGATCAGCTGCGATTCAAACAACGGATCGACCATCGGTGTAATGTCCACCAATTCCGAACGAATATCCAATGATGCAATAACAGATTCCGCATCACTTTTACTTTCAGGGCTGCTTATTTTGTACGGCATCATGACCGCAAGAACATTTTTCTTTCCCAGCGCTCCAACCGCTAGGTACGTAGATACGGCAGAATCAATTCCGCCTGAAAGTCCAATAATGCATTTTGAAAAACCTGCATTATGAACTTGGTCTTTAATGAATTGAACAAGCATTCTCCGAACGGTCGGCATGTTCAATTGCAGTGGATGTTGTGATTGCGTCGTCGCTTCCATAGGATCTGAGATTTATTCCCCCTTGTATATTTTCTTTACTGCTTCCCGAATAATAGTTAAACCTTCCGTCAATTCCTCTTGAGAAATTGTCAATGGAGTTCGGAATCTGATCGATCGATCACCGCACCCTATTAGAATCAATCCTTCTTCATACGCTTTTTGAATCAACTGTTTTCTGTTTTGTGCCGTATCAACATCCATAGCACACATCAGTCCTCGTCCACGCGGATTGGAAAGCACCGTTGGAAATTCGAGAGCCAAATCAGTAATGCTCTTCAAAAGGAACTCTCCTTGCACTCGAGAATTTTCTATCAAATGATCTTCGTGGATAATCTCGAAAATTCTTTTTGCACGAACCATATCGATCAAATTTCCTCCGAATGTCGAATTGATACGGCTTCCCTTCTTAAAAACATTTTCCAGAACTTCATCAAGGCGTTTGCCAGCCATAAATCCGCAGATGTGGGTTTTCTTTCCAAAAGACATCACGTCCGGTTTTACGAAGTGTTCGTGCGCCCACATTTTTCCGGTCAAACCAACTCCGGTCTGCACTTCGTCAAAAATCAACAATATGTCGTTCTCGTCACAAATCGTTCGAAGTTCCTGCAGAAATTCTTTCCTGAAATGATTATCGCCACCCTCTGCCTGAATTGGTTCAATAATTAATCCGGCAATATCATCAGGATTATTGATGATGGCGTCTTTAATCTGTTGAAGGGCAAGTTTCTCTTCACCAATAACTTTTTCCAAATTTTCCGCATTAAGCGGAAATTTTATAACAGGATTATGAATTCGCGGCCATTGAAATTTTGGAAAATAATTTGTCTTCGTCGGATCAGTATTCGTCAATGAAAGCGTGTAGCCGCTGCGACCATGAAACGAATGCCGGAAATGAATGATCTGCCTGCCTCGTTCTTCAGTATATCCCTTTGCAAAATTTTTTCTCACCTTCCAATCAAACGCGGCTTTGATTGCATTCTCCACGGCAAGCGCACCGCCATCAATGAAGAAGACATATGGCAGATACTCAGGTTGCGCCAGCTGCCCGAATGTTTCAACGAACTCTGCCATCTCGACAGAATAAACATCTGAATTGGAAGGTTTATTCAATGCGACATACGATAATTTTTCTAAAAATTCCGGCGTAGCAAGTTTTGGATGGTTCATGCCAAGAGCAGATGAGCCAAAGAATGAAAAAAAGTCTAAAAATCTTTTCCCATACCGAGAATCATAAATATATGACCCTTGACTTTTTTTAAGATCGATAACCATATCAAAACCATCGGCAAGCATGTGCTTTGCCAGCACTTGATGAACTTCAGATGGTTTTATGAAAACTGGTGAAAAAGGTTTTTTGCCGTTTGTAGTGGCAGCGGTAGTTTTTGTTTCTGCTGCTGAAAAATTCATGATGTTCTCCGTATCTTTTTAGATTCAAAAACACTGTGAAAGAAAAAAGAATTCGGAGAATCAGTAGAACTCCTGATGTTCGTAGAGGGATGTAATGTAGGGACGACCGTGCATGTTAGAGGCATACGACCTGACAAATCGTAACAATCTGACAGGCGCTATTATTTTTTAATAGTTATCAATTTGAGCGCGTTGTAAACTTCCGCTATAATCCACGTAAACAGCTTTCCATTCGGTATAAAAATCGTACACTGTCCATCCGCCTTCGCGGTGACCATTGCCGGTTTGTTTTACTCCGCCAAATGGCAGATGTGCTTCAGCACCGATGGTCGGTGCATTAATATAGGTAATTCCAGACTGAATGTCACGTATGGCTTGAAACGCCTTATTGACATTTGTCGTATAGATGGAAGATGAAAGGCCGTACATTGTGTTATTAAGTATCTTTATACTTTCAGTTACATCTTTTGTACGAATGACTGATAGGACGGGACCAAAAATTTCTTCTTTTGCAATTCTCATTTCCGGAGTCACTTCTGTAAATATTGTCGGTTGATGGAACCAGCCTTTTGCGAGTGCACCTTCAGCAGAAATTTTTCCGCCGGTAACAAGTTTTGCTCCTTCTTTCAAACCAATTTCAACATATTCCTGGACAGTTTTTCGTTGCCCTTCATTCACACATGGTCCGACTTGTGAATCGGCAAGAAGTCCATCGCCGAGTTTTAATTTATTTGTTCGATCGACAAGCATTGCCATGAATTTGTCATACACTTTTTCGTGCAAGATCAATCTGCTTGTTGCAGTGCATCGTTGACCGGTTGTTCCGAAAGCACCCCACAAGACACCGTCAAGGGCAAGATCAAGATCGGCATCATCCATAACAATTTGCGCGTTCTTGCCGCCGAGTTCAAGCGAAACTCTTTTTAAAGTATCGGACGCCATTTTGGAAATATTTTTTCCGATTAACGTTGAACCGGTAAACGAAATAAGATCAACGTCGGGATGGGAAACAATTGCATTCCCGACTTCTCCTCCGCCGCCATGGACAATATTAACGACACCGGCAGGCAAACCTGCGTCCATCATAATCTCAACAAGCATTGTCGCAGTTCTTGGTGTATCAGAGGCCGGTTTGAAGACACACGTATTGCCCGAAAGAATCGCAGGAAACATTTTCCATGTCGGAATTGCCATCGGAAAATTCCACGGTGTAATAATTCCGGCGACACCGATTGGAACGCGGATTGCCATTGCAAATTTATTTGGAAGTTCGGAAGGAACAGTATTCCCGAACAATCTTCGCCCTTCAGTTGCAGCATAATACGCAGTATCGATTCCTTCTTGAACATCGCCGCGAGTCTCATCCAGAACTTTTCCCATTTCTCTTGTCATTTCGCGAGCGATGATTTCTTTTTTCGCCACTAAAAGATCGCCGATCTTTCTCATGATATCGCCGCGTTTCGGCGCAGGAACTAATCGCCATTTTTCGTACGCAGCGCGTGCGGCTTTTACCGCTTCATCAACATCCTCTTTTCCCGATTTAGGGAACACTCCAACAAGTTCATCCCAATTTGCAGGATTTCTATTTTCAAACGTTTTTCCGGATTTGGCATCAGCCCATTTTCCATTAATCAGATTTTGAAATTTTTGAGCCATGATAATATTTCCTTTATTGGTCTATCAATCTAACCCAACTCTTTTAAAAATGTAATCTACATTTGTTAAGCTTTTTTTGGGATCAAATGCTTCATCAAGATCTGCATCGGTCAGCACTGATGTAATTTCCGAATCGGTTTTTAACAATTCCTTAAAATTCTTTTTTGACTGCCAAACATCCATCGCATGTTTTTGAACAATGCGGTATGCATCTTCACGTTTCATTCCTTTTTTCGCTAACGCCAGCAAGACCGGTTGAGAATATAACAAGCCGTGCGTTAGTTCAAGATTTCTTTTCATGTTTTCCGGATAGACAAGCAGCTTGTCGATGATGTTTGTGAATTTTGCCAGCATGTGATCCAATAAAATGCATGAATCAGGAACGATAATTCGTTCAACGGAAGAATGCGAAATATCCCGCTCATGCCAAAGCGCGACATTTTCTAATGCCGCTTGAGCATTCCCGCGGAGCACTCGGGCAAGTCCGGAAATTTGTTCGCACGTAATCGGATTTCTCTTATGCGGCATTGCCGATGAACCTTTCTGCCCCTTGGAAAAATATTCTTCAGCTTCAAGAACTTCAGTCCGCTGTAAATGTCTCACTTCAGTCGCAAATTTGTCGAGTGAGCTTCCTATAACAGCAAGGGTCGATAAAAATTCTGCATGCCGGTCGCGTTGAATAACTTGCGTGGAAACCAACGCTGGCTTCAATCCAAGTTTTTGACACACATGCTCCTCGACTTTTGGACTAAGGTGGGCAAATGTTCCAACGGCACCTGATATTTGTCCAACAGAAACTGAATCGATTGCCGATTTAAGTCGAACAACGTTCCGACGAGTTTCATCAAACCACAGAGCAAGTTTGAGTCCAAATGTTGTCGGCTCGGCATGAATGCCGTGTGAGCGGCCAATCATGACCGTCGTTTTGAATTCTTTAGCGCGGCGTGCGAGAACAGTTTGCAATTCAAGAATATCTTTCATCAACAATTCGCCGGCTTGCTTCATTTGCACAGAGAGTGCTGTATCGACAACATCAGATGACGTCATACCGAGATGAATAAACCGGGAATCGGGGCCCACAAATTCGCCGACGCTTGTCAGGAATGCAATGACATCGTGCTTTACTTCGGCTTCAATTTCATTAATCCGGTTGACATCAAATTTTGCTTTTTCACGAATTGTTTTTACTGACGTTTTCGGAACCACGCCGAGCTCGGCCTGTGCTTCACATGCCAACAATTCAATTTCTAACCAAATAGAAAATCTATTGTCATCCGAAAATATATTTCCCATCTGTGGTCGTGTGTATCGTGCTATCATTATTTTTGCTTTTCTAATTTTAGTGTAACATTAACTATTTTTTTATCTCGATATAATTTCATGCTCCAAATATCTCCGGCACGGCTTTCGTGTATCACTCTCAATAATGAATCATCATTCTCAATTTTATTTCCGTTGATTTCAACAATAATATCCGCAATCTGGATTCCTGATTTTTCCGCGGGAGAATTTTTCTTTATGTCGCTGACGATCACCCCCTGCGCCTGTTTCAATGAAAAATACCTGGCGATGGTTGCATCCACAGGACGAACTTCCATCCCTGTCCAAAAATTCCGTTCCACTTTTCCGGTTTTTAACAATTCATCGATAATTGATTTTACTCTGTTGATCGGAAGTGCAAATCCGTATCCGATATACGCTTGACTTACTCCTGCCGTATAGATAAGCGTGTTAATTCCGATGACTTCGCCATTCGAATTCACCAAAGGGCCGCCGCTGTTTCCGGAGTTAATAACAGCGTCAGTTTGAATTAATCCGCGGTATGATCGATTGTTATCAACATCAAGATTCATTCCTTTGGCGCTAACCACACCGACCGTCACAATTGGTTTATCGATATTTTCAAAAAGTCCAAACGGATTTCCGAGTGCAATCACCCATTCGCCAATCAGCACATCGTCGGAATTCCCAAGTTTCACGAAAGGAAATTTTTCATTCTCCTTATTTACAATCTTTAGAAGGCAAACATCCGAGACAAGATCGGTACCAACAATTTCTGCAGGATATTTTTTCCCATTCGTCAGTGTTACGGTAATTGTTTTTGCATTTCCTGCAACGTGATCGTTCGTTAGGATATATCCGTCAGCCGAAATGATAAATCCGGATCCCAGTCCCTTCACTTCTTGTTGATATTTTCTATTGTTCAGAAACTGTTGAAAGAACGGATCGTTCCCAAAAAAGTTCGCAAATGGATCGCGGTACTCACGTATTTCCGTCACATTAATTCCAACAACTGCCGCACTGACTGATTCTACAGCTTTGGTAATTGCCGTTTGGCGAGAATTTGTAATCTGATCAGTCTGCCCAAAAGCGAGCGACGTAATGAACAGAATTCCAACAAGGTATTTTTTTGAATTAGTCATTGTGTGAATCTTGAATGGATAATTTTTGTAATGGTTCAATATGTCGAGACAAGCAGACAGCAATCACAAAACTTCCTGCAGCGAGAAAATGGTTGAGTCCGAAAAAGGACGGCGTTGCGTACGTTAAATATTTTACTGGCATTGCCAGAAAAATCAATGGAGTTCCGACGAGCGCAATAACACTTGTCGCATGAACGTTTTGGATTATTTTTCCCACAATAAAATAAAGCAGAAGCCAAACGCCAACCCAGAGCCAGCTTAGCCACAGAAAAACGCCTGCTGCGGTTGCTAATCCTCTTCCGCCTTTAAACTTAAGCCAGACAGGATAGCAATGCCCCAACACAACTCCGCTCATTGCAATCGAGACAAGAACCGGATCATTAGCAAATAATTTCTGCGCAACAACGACACTGACAACTCCTTTAAGAACATCTATGAAAACAATTGCAGCACCAAGCCATTTTTTCCCCGTCACCTCAAATGCATTTCTTCCTCCAACATTTCCGCTTCCAACTGAGCGAATATCAATATTCGCAGTAGACTTCACGAATACATATGCTGTGGGGATTGATCCGAGTAGATAACTAATTAAAAAGGAAATTAAATAGGTCAACAATGTTATGCAGTCAAATAGTTATATGAAGTTACTAAAAAAGTGATGGAGTGTCAACGAAACCAATGGTACTCATTGAGTCACGAATGATTGAAATCGCTCAAGTTGATTATCCTTCGCAAAAAAACTATATTTTATGAAAAGTAAAGGGAACGATGAAAAAGGATTTATCGAAGATTAAATATTATAACACAATTCTCGAAGTAATCGGGAATACTCCTTTGATAAAATTAAATAAGGTTACCAAAGGATTGAAGCCGCATATTTTTATCAAGGCTGAATTCCTTAACCCAGGCGGCTCGGTAAAAGATAGAATCGGTGTTGAAATAATTGAAGACGCCGAAAAAACCGGGCGATTGAAATCTGGTGGAACGATCGTTGAATCGACTTCCGGCAACACAGGAATGGGGCTTGCACTTGCCGCTGCTGTGAAAGGGTACAAAACCGTTTTTACAATGCCGGATAAAATGAGTCAGGAGAAGATCAGCAACCTGCGCGCGTTCGGCGCTGAAGTTATTGTAACGCCGACTGCTGTACCTCACGAATCACCTGAAAGCTATACCGAAGTTGCAAAGAAAAGAGTTCGTGAAACACCGAATTCTATTCTCGCGGACCAATATGATAATCCAAAAAATCCCGAAGCGCATTATAAAACAACGGGGCCGGAAATTTGGGAGCAAACCGGCGGACAGATTGATTACTTTATCTGCGGCATTGGAACCGGCGGAACAATTACCGGTACCGCAAAATATTTAAAAGAAAAAAATCCGAACATTAAAGTCATCGGTGTTGATATCAAGGGTTCGATCCTTCAAGAATATTTTTATCATAAAAAATACGATCCGATTTTCAAAACGTATAAAGTTGAAGGCATCGGACAAGATTATGTTCCGTCGATATTAGATTTTTCATATGTCGACGAAGTTTTGATTGCCGATGATAAGGAATCATTTCTCGCAGCGCGGAAACTAACACGTGAAGAAGGAATTTTTATTGGTGGATCGAGCGGGACCGCACTTCATGCCGGACTGGAGTATTGCAAGAATCTTCCCGAAGATGCCATTGTCGTTATCCTCCTTCCCGATGGAGGAAGCAGATACGTCAGCAAAATTTTCAACGATGTGTGGATGCGGGAAAATGGTTTCTTGAAACCGGAGCGATTGACATTGCGATACGTTCTTGAGGCAAAAGATTCATCACTCCCGAAGCTTGTCGCAGTCGATAAAAAAACTACCGTACGACAAGCATTGGAATTAATTAAACAACACAGCATCTCACAAATTCCCGTTATTGAAAACGGCGCATGTGTCGGAACTGTTACCGAATCGAATCTGCTTGCAACCGTTCTTAGCGATTCTTCACAATTCGACAAGAGCGTCAGCAATGCGATGGAAAACCCTCTGCCCGAAGTTCATATGAACGAAGATCTTCAGGCAGTGATAAAATATTTCTCTCATAAGATGCCTGCGGTAATTGTCAATGACGATAAGGGACCAATCGGCATTGTTACGAGATTTGACGTTCTTGAATATATGTCCCACTAAAGTGAATTAACACTCAAAAATATTTATGCAGTGGGAAAAAAAGGCGTCAGATAAACTCGATGATTTAGTCCAGGTTGTTCGGGAACCATTTCGCAGCATCATAAAAAATTCTGCACAAACCCACGCCGAAAAATATGCGGAGATACGTAAAAGCCCTCATGTCTCCATAAAAGAAGCCGTGCTCGGATTTTTACGAGCGAGGTCTCATAAACTAACTCACGAGGGCGAAATGATCCTTACGGAACATCAACTCACCGAAGATGATTTTCTTAAATATCCAACAACTGAAAAAAAATTATGAAATTTTCCACAAAAGCGGTTCACGCAGGACAATCACCCGATCCATCAACCGGTGCCGTTATGACTCCGGTTTTTTTAACATCAACGTATGTTCAAGAAGGACTCGGCAAACATAAGGGATACGAATATTCGCGCGTATCAAATCCAACGCGAACAGCATTGGAAAAAAATATTGCAGCACTTGAAAATGCAAGCGAAGGAATGGCATTCGGTTCCGGCATGGCGGCAATCGATTCTATTTTTCGATTGTTAAATCCGAGCGATCACGTCATTGTTTCCAACGATGTGTACGGGGGAACATATCGCATTGCAAAGATGGTGTTAGAGAATTTCGGACTGCAGTTTGATTTCGTGAACACTACGGTACTGGATAATGTTGTCAACGCATTGAGACCAAACACGAAAATGATATTCATTGAAACGCCGACAAATCCGACAATGGCCATTACCGATTTAAAAGCAATCGCAAAATTTGCTCATCAGTACAAATTAATTTCGGTGGTTGATAATACATTTGCTACTCCATATTTGCAGCAGCCGATTGAATTTGGAATTGATGTTGTTGTTCACAGCGTTACGAAGTATCTGAACGGACATAGTGATATGGTCGGCGGATTTGTTGCGACGAATAACAAAACCATCGCCGAACGACTACGCTTTGCACAAAAGGCGGTTGGCGCAATTATGTCCCCGTTTGATGCATGGCTCTGTTTGAGAGGAACAAAAACGCTTGCTGTGCGCATGAAACAACACTGCGAAAGTGCGATGATTATTGCAGAGTGGCTCGATAAGCAAAAAAAGATTTCCAAAGTAAACTATCCAGGTTTGAAGAAACATCCCCAACACGCTCTCGCAAAAAAACAAATGCGCGGGTTTGGCGGAATGATTTCATTCGATGTTGGCAGTTTAGCCAATGCCAAAAAGTTTTTGAAAAATGTCAAGCTCTGCGCACTTGCAGAAAGCCTTGGAGGTGTTGAAACTTTAATTTCCCATCCTGCTTCAATGACTCACGCATCTGTTCCAAAAACTGACCGTATTGCAAATGGTGTTACTGATGGACTTGTGAGAATTTCAGTTGGAATTGAAGATGTCGAGGATATTTTAGAAGATTTGAAACAAGCGCTTACAAAGATTTAATCTTAAACCTTGCGAAGAAAAAAACCTTGCGAGGGTTATGAAAATTTCTTGCAAAACCCTCGCGAGGTTAAAACTACAAACCTCCGCAAGGTTGGGAGAGATTGACCCTGCGAAGGTTACGAAAAAGTTTTTGTCAAACCTCTGCAGGGTTTAGAGAATGCAAAACCCTCGCAAGGTAGGAAGAGATGAACCTTGTGAAGGTTACGAAAAAGTTTTTGTTAAACCTTCGCAAGGTTTAAGGCTTTTTTGTTTATTTCAACAGCACCATTCGTTTCACTGAAACATAACTTCCAGCTTCGAACTTGTAAAAGTATATCCCAGAAGAAACGCTCGAAGCATTCCATTCCACGGTGTACCTGCCCACATTCTTTACTTCATTTTCTAACGTTGCTACTTCCCTCCCCAAAACATCAAATATCCTCAATAAAACATGCATATTTTTTGGCAGCGAAAAACTAATGCTCGTGGTAGGATTAAAAGGATTAGGAAAATTCTGTTTTATCTCAAAATCCATTGGTTGAATAGTATCTTCTTTTTTAACGGGAGTCAAATGATCAGCAGTCGAAAAAGACAAAGTATTACTAGCATATGTTGTATCAATACCATCAGTCGCAAAACCGCTCAAAACATAATTAGTATTAGGCTCAAGAATTTTAGCAGAAATAACAGCAGAAGTATCAGCAGTGTTAAACGTTGAATCAAGTTTTCCACCAACCAATCGATAACCATAAGTTACGTTTTGATTATCAACATCAACAGATTTCTGCCAATTAAACTTCGAAGTATCATTCCAATCCCTAACAGTATCAGGAACAACACTAGAAAATGCAAATGTTGAAGGAGGAGTATTCTTCCAAGAAGCAAAAGAAACAGGAACAGACCAATCAGAAACACCAGAATCATTCATCGCTTGAACTCTTGCAAAATACTTAGTACCAGGAGCAGATTTGAATTGTCTATCAATTCGTTGAATCAAAGAATCATCAAAAACAATATTTGCGAAGTTTGAATCTTTGGAAATTTGCAAACGATAAAAATCAGTTCCTACAGAATTAGACCAACGCATAATATTATCAAGAGGAACACTCGAAGAATTATTTGCAGGATAAGTTATTGATACAACATTTGGTTTTGGGAATGATTTGTATTCCTCCATATCAAACATAGTAGCATCCTGCTCACCACGATACATAGCAGCCCAATGATTAAAAAAAACAAAATTCAACATATGATCCAAATCAGTAACACCCGCAGAATGACCATTCATATAAGAAGAACGCGAAGTAACATCACCCTTAGCAAAAGCCCTACCAAAAATCTCCTTTTGAATAATATTCTCATCAGTAGCAGCAAGATTAACAGTAGAAGCTTTAATATACGCAGGATTATCTTCATATGCCCCTATAGTTGTAAAAGTAGAACCGGCATTAAAATTTACTCTAATTCCTTTTGGTCCTCCAGGAGTCCCTATTGCACTATTCGAAGATAATTGATATATGGCTCTTTTCTGTTTTTTCTCAACACTATTAGCAGGAGAATTTTGCCAATCACCATTCGCAAGACCGATAGCATTTTTAAAAGTCAAACTATCAAAACTCGTAGCATTTCGCAAATACACTTGAATCAAATTTCCTTCAGTAACACCATTCCACGTCAAACTATTAGGATATGTCTGATTGCTTCTGTTTAATTCTCTATATTGATTTACAAATAATCTTTGTGTACTGTCAGGGCTTTCCTGCAGCGTATCTGGCAGTGAAACATTAAAAGTTGTGTCGCTTTTCAAATCAAAGCCTTGACGAATAAAACCAATATATCCGAACTTACTTACGCGAATATTATGTACACCATTTGGAACTTTCAAAGAAAAATTACCCGTAGAATCAGTAATTGTCATATAAGAACCAGAATCAACATCAATCTTCACATACACTAACTTTTTTCCTGTTGTTCTTTCGAGAGAACGAACAGTTCCTTGAACAGTATATTCTTGAGAAAAAGCAAGACTGGTAAACAATACAATAACCTTGCGAAGGTTTGAAACCTTCGCAAGGTTTAGAAATAAAGTCTTATTCATCAAAAATAAATTTTTTAATTTCATCGTCATTGCCATATACATCCATAAACTTTTTATATTCTACCCCGCTGCCAAAATAGCCATTTCTCAATTCAAAAGCTGTCAATACTCCTTCACGTTCCCCAATCCACGAACGATAATCCGAATATTCCCATTCTTCCGGCATACGCACCAAACGCCCAGCAACAGGATTATAATGAATATATCGGCACAATCGCACAGCATATTCATCCGAATCAATTTCAATCCCTTTTGCTCTGCCTTGAAACAACGTTCCGCTGCGGTCTGCAGTTTTGTTGAGTGCCTGCGTGTAAGCATTGAAGACAGTTTGTATGAAGTGTGAAATCGACCCGCCGACATTTTGCCTAAGCAAGAAGTGATAGTGGTTTGGCATCAAACAGTAAGCAAGAATTGAAATCTTGTAGTGTGGCAGGTATTTTTCTAGAAGGCGAATACAGTAGCGATAGTTTTCTGAATTGAGAAAGATTAAATCTTTATTCGCTCCGCGGTTATAGACGTGATAATATTTTTCGTCTTCGTAGCTCATAAAATTAACTTCCTCTAACCTTGCGAATGAGAACAACCCTTGCGAGGGTTATGAAATTCTCTTCCAAACCCTCGCAAGGTTGTGGCAGTGTGAAAGATAAACCTTGCGAAGGTTACGAAAGAGTTTTTGTTAAACCTTCGCAGGGTTTCTCATTTTATAATCCTTTTATCACCATTTCAGCAGTGGCAATATTCGTTGCCAGCGGCACGTTGTGAACATTGCACACGCGCAGCAATCCATGAATATCCGGGTCATGCGGATGTGCGTCCAGCGGATCGGTAATAAAGAAAACCGCGTGAACTTTCTTGTTCGCCACTAACGCCGCGATTTCAGCGTCGCCTCCCTTCGGTCCAGAAAGATAACACTTCACTTTCAACCCGACTTTTTCTTTGATCAAGGTGCCGGTCGTCTTGGTTCCTATTAGATTATATTTTCCCAATTTCTTTTTATTGTCATTCACAAATTGAAGCATGTCTGCTTTTTTCCCATCGTGAGCTATTAATGCAATTGTTTTCATAGTATACTTTTAATGTAAGGAATTACTTATTGTAGAGTAGTGCTTTCTTCCGGATTTTTTTGAATTCATCAAGTTGATCTTTCCACAGATTGATAATCTCATCAACAGATTTTCCATCCATAAGCATTGTTCGCGGCACTGGTGTTCCCATCAGCCGATCAAATCCTTTTTTAAATTGAAATGAATCCGGATAGAGGTGATGAATCGCCGCGATAATTGTCAGACCGGTTTTCACCGACTCAAATCTTTTTCGATCAGTCACGTGAACAAAAATTCCGTGGCATTGTTCATCTTTATATTTTGGATTCGATGCAACATTTGGAATGTCCTTCGGCGTAAATTCAATCGATTCAAATGTTACACCGGAGAGGTATAGCTTATTCAATTCTTTTGCTAATATTTTTCCATCAATCCACGGTGCGCCGATATATTCAAAAGGTTTTTCTGTACCGCGCCCTTCGGAAACATTTGTTCCTTCGACTAAGCATGTTCCGGGATATACCGTCGCGGTTGCTACATCACTCATATTCGGGGACGGTTTGATCCATTTCAATTTTGTTTGATCGTACCACATTTCGCGTTCCCAATGCTCCATCTCTACAACAGTCAATCGAGTTTTCTTATGATGTTCAAGCCATCCAGATAAATTCGCCATCACAGCAAGTTCGCCAATTGTCATGCCGTGACGAATCGGAATCGGAGCCCAGCCGACAAATGATTTCAACGAATCTACACGAATCGGACCTTCGATAGAATACCCGTTAATCGGATTTGGCCGATCAAGAACGATAAATGGAATATTATGCTCTGCTGCGGCTTCCATGCATAAAAACATTGTACTGATGAAAGTATAATAACGTGAGCCGACATCTTGAATATCAAACAGCAGCACATCGACATTACGCAGCATTTCGTCGGTCGGTTTATTAAATTTTCCATAAAGAGAAAAAACAGGAACGCCTGTTTTTGCGTCGATCGTATCCGTTATCGTACCTCCATCCGGTGCATCGCCGCGCACGCCGTGTTCCGGACCAAAAAGAGCTGTCAATTTTACATTTGGATTTTCGAACAGAGCATCTGCAAGGTGTTTTCCGTTTGAGAGCAGTGCCGAATGATTCGTTATAAGCCCAACTCTCTTCCCTTCAATCAGATCACATCTCGATTCAAACAGCACATCCGCCCCAACTTTCACCGGCTTCGACTTTGCAAACATCACAGATAAAAAAAGGGTGAAATAAATAAATTTTTTCATGCGGCAGATCATATTTTATTGCGAACAAGTCCCCACGCCGCAATCGTCATTCCATCCCAAATTTTGTTGGTATCAATCAATTCATCAATTTCCTTTTTTGTTTTGTAGAGAATTTCAAACTCCTCCGTTTCATCTGGTATAGATTTCGTCTTTAAAAGATTCCATGCAATAAATA
The DNA here is from genome assembly GCA_037443785.1 of Ignavibacteriales bacterium. Classification (GTDB taxonomy): domain Bacteria; phylum Bacteroidota; class Ignavibacteria; order UBA10030; family UBA8401; genus JAQUOA01. Next base: position 26,998 of record JBBINR010000017.1, read on the forward strand.
CTTTGCACATTTCGTTCGTTACGCCGTTGTAGGGATTGAATTCCGCTACGTAACTCAATTCGGTTGATGTAAACCCTGTTTCTTCTTCCAATTCAATGCGGGCCATTTCTTCATAGGTCTTGTCGGGTTTCACTCCGCCGCAAGGGAATTCGATACTCTCTTTATCACATAAATATCGATATTGATTCACAAGAACGATTTTTCCGTTATCCAGAACGGGAATAATCATGCTCGAACCTTCCGTGTGCACAGAATGATATTCTCCCCTTATCCCTCCGGGAATTTCAAAATCGTCGTATTTGTACGTCCACCAAGGGTTTTGAAAAATAATTTGCGACGAGATTTTTTTCCAGCGTTTGAGCATTGTAATTTAATTTGATAAGCCTGCGAAGGTTTGTAAATATCTAAAAATAAAAACGGCCGGATACATACCGACCGTTTGATATTTTCTATTTTTTCATTTGTTTACACAAGTTCGCTTTCAGCAAAGAAGAAAGCAGCTTCGATTTTTCCATTCTCAACGGAATCAGATCCGTGAACGATATTTTCCCCTTTACTGTCAGCAAATAATTTGCGAATTGTTCCAGCAGCAGCATCTTTGGGATCAGTCGCACCAATGAGTGTGCGATAATCAGCAACAGCGTTCTCTTTTTCGAGGGCGACAGGAACGACCGGACCTGATGTCATAAATTCAACGAGCGACGGATAGAACGGGCGCTCTTTATGCACAGCATAGAATGCGCCGGCTTGTTCTTTTGTCAATCGTGTTTGCTTGAATCCCAAAACTTTAAACCCTGCTTTTTGAATGCGTGATAACACTTCTCCCTGTAATCCTTTTCGTACGCAGTCCGGTTTCATGATACATAATGTTCGTTCTACAGCCATTGGTTCTCCTTGATGATCGAATTTGCGCGAGACTATTTTCTCACGCTTCATTAATAATTATTTCTTCTTTTTTGATTTTACTTTTGTTTTCTTTTTTGGTGCAGCTTTTTTCTTCGCTTTGATCTTAGCCGTCGGTTTATATTTTCTGGCAAGCGCGTGTTTCATTGTTTCACCAAGTTCCGCGGGAGATTCGCAAACATGAATGCCTGCTGCTTTCATCGCTGCCATTTTTTCACCGGCAGTTCCTTTCCCACCAGAAATAATCGCGCCCGCATGCCCCATTCTTCTTCCCGGAGGAGCAGTTCGCCCGGCAATGAATCCGACAACCGGTTTATCAACATTCTTTTTGATATATGCAGCCGCTTCTTCTTCCGCACTGCCGCCGATTTCGCCGATCATAATAATCGCATCGGTTTTCGGATCGTCGTTGAATAATTTTATCGCATCGATAAATCTCGTACCAATAATCGGGTCGCCGCCAATGCCGATACAGGTTGATTGACCAATTCCGCGTTCCGTTAATTGCCAAACGGATTCGTACGTCAATGTCCCACTGCGCGACACAACGCCGACACGTCCCGGCTTATGAATGAATGCCGGCATGATTCCGACTTTTGCTTCTCCCGGAGTAATAATACCCGGGCAATTCGGACCGATGAGCCGAACACCTTTTTTCGAAATATATTCGTACACGTTCACCATATCTTTGACAGGAATGCCTTCTGTGATACAAACAACAAGTTTTATTCCTGAATCGGCGGCTTCCATAATTGCGTCAGCAGCAAAACCTGCAGGAACATAAATAATAGAAGTATCGGCTCCTTCTTCTTTCACCGCGTCCGCCACCGTATCATAAATAGGTACTGCGCTGTTGAAGTGATCTTTTTCATTGCCTTTGTATTTCAATCCGCCCTTACCGGGAGTTACGCCGGCAACAACGTTGGTTCCGTAGGCAAGCATTTGCGACGTGTGAAATGTTCCTTCACCGCCGGTGATGCCTTGCACGACGAGACGTGTACTTTTGTTTACAAGTATGCTCATATGTCTTACGAGGTTTAGTGGATAAATAAATTATGAAACTGATTCTATATAGTCCCCAACTTTCAAAATTGTTGATTCGTTAAATTGCTTTCCGAGAAATTGGATTCCAATCGGCAATCCATCTTTATCGACGCCTGCCGGGACGCTGATTCCCGGAATTCCCGCAAGATTTGCCGACACTGTATAAATATCGTTGAGATACATTTGCAGCGGATCATCGATTTTTTCACCGAGCCTGAACGCCGTTGTTGGAGAAATCGGCGTTACGATGCAATCGACTTTCTTAAACGCATCGAAGAAATCCTTTTGAATGAGCCGGCGAACTTGCTGTGCTTTTCTATAATAGGCATCGTAATATCCGGATGACAGCACGTATGTTCCAAGCATGATTCGACGTTTCACTTCATCGCCGAATCCTTCGCTACGAGATCTTACATACATACTTTCTAAATCCGTCGCACGTTGCGAGCGATAACCGTACCGTGCGCCGTCGTAACGGGCAAGATTTGAAGAAGCTTCTGCCGTTGCAAGGATATAATACGTTGAAATAGTGTATTCGGAATAAGGAAGAGAGATGCCGATAATTTCTGCGCCCCCCGATTTTAACTGATTGATTTTTTTATCAATCACAGAATGAATTTCAGGATCGAGTCCGTCCGAAAAATATTCTTTCGGCAATCCGACCTTCAATCCTTTTACATCACGATTCATTGCGTGAAGATAATCGGGCACCGGAATTTCTGCCGATGTCGAATCGCGCTCATCATGTCCTGCAATAACTTGTAATACACGGGCAGCATCGCGAACCGAATGTGCAAACGGGCCTATTTGATCGAACGATGATGCGTACGCCACAAGTCCATATCGCGATACTCTACCGTATGTTGGTTTCAATCCGACAACACCACATAATCCTGCCGGTTGGCGAATAGAACCACCGGTATCTGTTCCAAGAGCAGCCGTTGCCATTCCGGCTGCTACCGCCACGCATGAGCCACTGCTTGAACCGCCCGGAACTCGTGATTCGTCGACAGGATGTTTTGTTGGACCAAATGCAGAATTTTCTCCCGAGGATCCCATCGCGAATTCATCCATGTTCGTCTTCCCAATAAACACGGCATCGGCATCGCGAAGTTTTTCTACCACTGTGGCATCGTAAATGGCTTCGAAGTGCTCAAGCATTTTAGAACCACACGTTGTCACTGTTCCCTTCATACTAAGCACGTCTTTAACAGCAACGACCATTCCTGCAAGCGGCCCGGCATTCCCTCGTTTAATTTTTTGATCGACACGATGGGCGTGAGTTATGGCATCTTGATCGAAGGTAGAAAGAAATGCATTGAGATTTTTTCTCTGATGGACAACAGAAAGATAGTCTTTCACTTTTCCTTCCGTTGTCTCTTCTCCCGAACTTAGACGGATTCGATACAAATCGAACGATTCATGATTTTTTAAAGCAGATTTTTCCACTCAGATTTATTTCTTCTCATCGATTCGTTTGTTCAATTCGGCTTCACGGCGCGCGAGTTCGGCTTCTCTGCGTTTCAAATCAGCTTCTTTGCTCTCATCTTTTTGAATTTCGGATTCAATATCGTTCATTCCCTTCTTGAACTCATTGACCCCTTTGCCAATTCCTTTCATAAATTCTGGAATTTTTTTTGCTCCGAACAAAACCAAAATCACGAGAGCAATTAACATCAATTCTGGCGTTCCTAGTCCGAACATAATCTTCTTTGCCTTTCTTACACTGTTTGTAAAACGAAACTGTTAATTATCGATTCAAAAATTTTCTTTCCGTCAACCGAACCAAGATCTTCTTCGCATGCGCGTTCAGGATGCGGCATCAGCCCCATCACGTTTCCCGTCTTGTTCATAATGCCTGCGATATTATTCAACGAGCCGTTCGGATTCGAAGCGTCCGTAACAGATCCACTCTCATCACAATAGCGAAAAGCAACCTGCCCGTTATCTTCGATCTCTTGTAGCGTTTCCTTTTCCGCAAAGAAATTTCCTTCGCCGTGCGCAATCGGTATCCGGAGAACATCATTCGCTTGAAGTTCAGACGTAAAGCGGCTGTTCGTTGTTCCTGCTCTCACATAAATATGTTTGCATGAAAACAGCAGCGATTGGTTTCGCAGCAACACACCAGGAAGTAAACCGGATTCGCATAAAATTTGAAATCCGTTACAAATACCAATGACCACTCCACCGTTCTTGGCAAATTTAATCACTTCATTCATGATCGGAGAAAAACGCGCGATGGCTCCGGTACGGAGGTAATCCCCGTATGAAAATCCACCGGGAAGAATAATCACATCCGATTTTTTAAGATCAGTTTCTTTATGCCAAAGGAATTCGGCTTCTTGATGCAAGACATGTTTTGCCGCGTGATACGCATCGTGATCGCAATTCGATCCGGGGAAAACGACCACACCAAATTTAACTTTCGAGCTCATATTTTTTGAATTGAATACGAAAAATCTTCCATCACAGGATTAGCGAGAAGTTTTTTACACGCTTCTTCGGTAATGCGTTTTGCGTCAGCTTCGGATGACGCATCAATAACCATTTGAATTGATTTCCCGATGCGGATATTCTGCACCTCTTTCATTCCAAGTGTATGAATGCCGTGCTCGACCGCCTTTCCCTGAACATCCAGAATTGACGGACGAAGTTTAATTGTAATCGTTGACTGGAACATTGTTTCCTTCTAAATGACTTTAAATATCGTAACTTGGCGCTTCTTCAGCTTCCTGCTCTGGTTTTTCAATCTTCTTAAAAAGACCGGCGATTGAACGAATGACCCCGACCAGAATAAAGGCGATGAAAATATAAAATATTGCCACCCCTTTGGTAAAAATAATCAGCAGCACAGAAAAGAAAAATGAAATAACACGAACAGGATGTTTTTTGATTTCTTTTGATGAAAATTTTGGCAGTGTATCGTATTTGATTTTGCTGACCATGAGCAACGACAGAATTACAACGAGCGGTGCAAATAATTCTGCCGTAATTCCTTCAAGGCGGACCCCATCAACATTGAATGTAAGAATGAACGACACGACGGCAATGGCACATGCCGGAATTGGGAGACCGGTAAAATAATTTTTATCAAACCCTACAAGCTGGACATTAAACCGCGCTAACCTGATTCCACCGAGAATAACAAGCAGCGAACTGATAATGATACCAACCGAATTAAATTGAAACAGATGCAGCTTATAGACTAAAAAAGCAGGAGCGGCGCCAAACGAAACGACATCCGAAAGTGAATCGATCTCAACGCCAAACTGACTGCTTGATCGAGTCAATCGGGCCATAACACCATCAAGCGAATCGAAGACGCCTGCAAGTAAAATGAAATAACAGGCATCAACAAACTTTCCTTCACTCGTGTGCGTGATCGCAAGGAAGCCAGAAAACATATTCAACACGGTAAAGAGCGTAGGAACGACGGCTCGCGTCACTCTCATTTCATCTCCGCAAGAATTGTTTCGCCGGCAACAGTTTTTTGATTCAATAGCACTTTAACGTCGGCACTTTTCGGCACATAAATATCGACACGTGATCCGAATTTTATCATGCCAAATCGTTTTCCTGCTTCAACACTGTCCCCAACCTTCACATTGGCAACAATTCTCCGCGCTAAAAATCCGGCGATTTGTTTGAAGAAAACCTTCCCCTTGGCGCCTTCAATACCAATATGAGTCTGTTCGTTTTTCAACGAAGCTTTATCTTCAAACGCAGCAAAATATTCGCCTTTTACATATTCAAAGAATCCAACTTTACCCGAAATTGGATTCCGATTTACATGAACGTTGACCGGCGACATAAAAATACAGATGAGCGTTGCATCACCTTTAATGAATTTATCTTCGACAACATTTTCAATCTTTATCACCGTTCCATCGGCAGGCGAAAGAACATGGGAATCCCCTTGAGGAGAAGTCCTTTCCGGGTCGCGAAAAAAATTCAATGTGAAAATAAAAAATATGATGGAAAGAGAAATGAGGACTGTTTTTACAAGGGCGTGCTCAATTAAAAAATACGAACCAAGGGCTACAACAAGGCATACTGCAGTGACCGTAAAAAAAACATCGTAGCCATATTCTGTTATCAACGCAATAAACTCCGGGAATCGACAAAAATAAAAAAAAATTGATGATGCTGTGTGCAAATTTCGCTAGAAAATTACCAAAAAAATGAAGCAAAGTCAATCTTGCATTATTTACACATTTTCGGTATTTTATAAACGCAATGACAGAGATTTCAAGATTAAAATTTCTTTTTCCCAAGATAAAAAAACAGTCTGACGTTTTTAATTGATAAAAAATGTCCCGCGCAACCTACGGGACTTTTTTTTTGCCCGGATGTCAATTGACCATACAAGAATTTCAAAAAAAATTTGAAGCGATCGTACCTCCCGCAGTTGCATGGAAGAACGATAATATTGGATTACAAATCGGGAACGGCGCAGATCAGATTAAAAATATTCTGGTAACGCTTGATGTAACAAAGGAAGTAGTGCTGGAAGCGATAAAGAAAAAGGCGAATCTTATTGTTTCACATCATCCCCTGTTGTTTCATCCCCTGAAAAATATCTCTCCTTCGACGCGCGTTGGAGAAATCGTTTTAACTGCGATTGCAAATAATATTGCTGTGTATGCAGCCCATACGAATCTTGACAGCGTCAAGAGCGGAGTAAATTTTACTCTCGCAGAAATTTTTGGCCTGAAGGATGTTTCGATTCTTTCCCCAATAAAAGATTCGTTGACAAAAATTGCCGTCTTCGTTCCACGCAACTTCGCTGAAACTGTTGCGGAAGCAATGCACCATGCGGGGGCAGGAATGTTTTCAAAATATGATCATTGCTCTTTTAGAACAGAGGGCACCGGTACATTTAGAGGAATGGAACACGCAAAGCCGTTTCTTGGAACGGTGGGATATTTGGAAAAGGCTGACGAAACTCGACTTGAGATGTTATGTGAAACATGGAAGATTTCTGCGGTGCTTGCTGCAGTGAAGAAAGTGCATCCGTATGAAGAGATTGCGTACGATATCTATCCGTTAGCAAACAGAAACAGCGAATATGGGCTTGGGGCAATTGGCGATTTACCGAAACCGATTTCTGATCAAGTGCTCCTCAGACTTGTGAAGAAAAAATTGAATGCAAAAGCGCTTCGCTATTCAAAAGGGAAACAATCAATTAAACGTGTTGCCGTTTGCGGAGGTTCGGGCAGCGAACTCATTACGGAAGCATTAATGAACGGTGCCGATGCGATGATCACTGCAGATATAAAATACCACACGTTCCAAGACTTTGAAAATAAAATTATGCTGATTGATGCAGGACATTATGAGACTGAACGAGTTGTTCTCCCTTCGCTCGCTAAGCAGATTGACGGCATTGTTAATATGAAAAAGAAAAATTCAAAAATAGTTTTTACTGAAAATACAACAAATCCTATACGTTATTATTAAGGAGAAAACATTGGAAGAGACTCTTCGGTTATTATACCAACTACAACGAGTAGACAGCAATTTAGATGAAGTTGAAGAAAGCAAAGGCGATTTACCGGAAACAGTCAGAGAACTGGAGCAAGAAATTTCAGAACTCGATCAAAAAGTAAAAAATAAGAAGCAGTTCATCGACGAACATGTCGCCTCACGCAATAAAGCCGATGAGGATATTAAAGATTTCGAAGAGAAGTTAAAAAAATATAAGACACAGCAATATCAGGTTCGAAACAACAAAGAATACGACGCAATCACAAAAGAAATTGATTTTGCAGAGGAATCAGTAAAGACACTGACAAAGCAGTTTGAAGATTTTGAGAATCAAATGACCGGCGCCAAGAATGATCTCGAAGAATTTCAAAGCCTGCTTGACGAGAAACAAAAAATCTTAAAAGAGAAAAAAGAAGAACTGGCAGAAATATCAAAAGAAACCGAAGAAGAAGAATCAAAATACCGGCATGAACGCGAGAAGATCGTTATTCGTATCAATAAAGATACCATCGCCAAATACACTAAAATCCGTTCGGCTCGCGGAAAAGCAGTTGTTCCAGTGAGAAAGGATTCATGCGGCGGGTGCGGGAACAGAATTCCCCCGCAGCATATCATTGAACTGCGCCGGAATGATAAAATGTATATCTGCCAGCATTGCGGTCGTATCGTAGTGTCGGATGAATTTGCAAGAAGCTACACGGCATAAATGAAATTATTCGCTCATACTGACGGCGCATCGAGAAATAATCCCGGTGAAGCAGGTATTGGAATTGTGATAAAAAATGAGAGCGGTGAAGTTGTTGCACGGATAAAAAAATATCTTGGAAGTACCACCAATAATGTTGCGGAATACACCGCTCTCATCCAATGCATTGAAAGCGTCATTGCATCAGAAACTTTTCACTGTTCTTCCCTTGTTGTCCATACAGACAGCGAATTGATGACGAAGCAAGTCAATGGTGCATATAAAGTAAAAGATCAGAATTTGAAAGTGCTTCACACAAAGGTAAAAAATCTCTTAGCAACTGCTGGATTTGAATTCACCATCAAACATATTCCGCGTGCACTCAATAAAGAGGCAGATTTGCTGGCGAATGAAGCCATTGATTCAAAAGCATAAATTTCGTACATCATAGTAGAACACTATGATAGAAATTGTTCAAAATATTCTCTACATCATCACGATGTATGCCGCCGTTCGCTCGTTCGATCGGTGGATCAAAGTTTTTAATTCATCATCTTTACATTCTCATTCGATTGTTTTTGCGCAATGCCTACAAGTCGTTACGGCTCGACAAGCAATCGCTGTAGTTCATCAACGAATTATGGAGGAAAGTCCGAACTCTATTCCAATACGACATTGGAATGGGCACAGTGCTGGATAACGTCCAGGACGAGTAATCGTACGGAAAGTGTCACAGAAAATAAACCGTCCCGGTGGCTTTTATCGGGATAAGGGTGAAATGGTGCGGGATGCAAGTAAGCGTCCTTAATGTAAGAGCGCACCGGCTGCATGGCGACATGCAGCGCATGACAAACCCCACTGAGAGCAAGACCATGTATATCCTGTTCCGTGCTTCGGCGCGCAAAGAGATGCCCGCTCAATTCTTTAAAGAGACAGGAAGGGTAGGTCGCTAGAGTTCTGTAGCAATACAGAATCGAGATAAATGATTGCTGCCCCGGGTTTTTTAACTCGGGAAACAGAATTCGGCTTATGTTGAACCCAGCACTTGTGGCAATGCCAAGGTAACGGCATCGGCAACGCGCAAAACAGAGAATGGAAGATGCATTTTCTCAAAGGATGATCGATTCCGGTCAATCATCACATTGGAGAAGTGCATTGACAACGAAAAAACCATACCGGTGGAGCGTTTCTCCGCCGCCTCCTGAGGACGTAGTAAAACGTCTTTCGGAAGAACTTACATTATCCCCTTCCCTTGTTTCTGTTTTAGTTAATAGAGGCATTGATACATTCGAGAAAGCGAAAAAATATTTTCGCCCGACGATTGATCAGCTTCATGATCCGTTCTTAATGGATGGAATGCATAAAGCCGTTGACCGTCTATTGACGGCAAAGAACAATCACGAAAAAATTCTTGTTTACGGTGACTATGATGTTGACGGCACCAACGGTGCCGGAATGCTCTATTTGTATTTCAAAGAAATCGGATGCGATGTTTCCTATTATATCCCGGATCGTCTCACTGAAGGATATGGCATTTCTCAACCCGGCGTTGAGTACGCAAAAAAAGAAGGTGTCAATCTTCTTATCGCTATTGACTGCGGCATCACTGCCCTTGCCCAAGTCGAATATGCAAATCAATTAGGGATTGACGTTATCATTTGCGATCATCACGAACCAGCCGATGAAATTCCGAATGCCGTTGCTGTATTAGATCCATTAAAGCCAAATTGTAAATATCCATTCAAAACGCTTTGCGGAACCGGCGTTGGATATAAATTTATTCAAGCCGTTGCTCGCACACTTGGTCACGAAGAAAAAATTACGCAATATGTCGATTATGTCGCTCTTGCAACAACGGCAGATATTGTTCCGTTGGTTGACGAGAACCGAGTTTTCGTACGAATGGGCCTTGAACGAATCAACGCAACGCCGCGCCCCGGAATTCGCGCACTGTTAGATAAAGCGAGTTTGAAATTGGGAAATGCAACCACAGGGCAAATTGTCTTTGCAATGGCTCCCCGCATCAACGCTGTCGGAAGGTTGGGTGATGCAAAACGAGCCGTGGAATTATTAGTGAGCGACGATTATGAAAGTTCACTTCAATTTGCAAGCGTGTTGGAAAGTGAAAATCTTCATCGCAGAAAAATTGATGAGGGAGTTTTTGAAGAAGCCAAAAGTTTCATTGAAGACTACTTCCAAAAATACGGCGACGGCGCCATTGTGATGCACAATGAACAATGGCATCCCGGCGTTGTGGGAATTGTTGCATCGCGCATTGTAGAAAAATATTACCGCCCTGCCGTGATGATGACGACCGTTGAAGGTGTTGCCAAAGGATCCGCTCGCAGTATCAGCGGCGTCAACATTCATCAAGCGCTAAAACAAGTTGAAGATAAACTATTGCAGTTTGGCGGGCATAAATATGCTGCCGGCGTCAGTGTCGATCTCGACCGCATCGACGAATTTCGAACGGCGTTTAACGATGTTATTCGCGGAATGCTGACGGACGATCTCCTCACTCCGGAAATCCATATTGATACTGAAATTGATCTGGAAGAATTGACACCGAAATTTATGCGCGTCTTAAAACAATTTGCACCGTTCGGCCCGCAAAACATGCGTCCGACATTTCTGACGAAACAAGTGCAAGTAACGGGATTACCGCGCATTGTCGGCAAGGATCATTTACGATTCAAAGTGAAAAAAAATGGTATTACATTCGATTGTATTGGTTTCAACCTTGGACATTTACTTGAAACGGTAAAATCAAAATTGTCCGGCTTAGATTTAGTTTTTTCGATTGATGAAAGTGATTTCACCGGTGTAGCTATTTCCCAACTGAAAATCAAAGATGTCCGTTAACGAATATGATTATTCTCGGCGTTGATCCCGGAACATTGATTGCTGGCTACGGCGTTATCGAGCGAAAAGGAAAATTCATTTCGATGCTCGATGTCGGTGTTATTAAAAATGATTCTAGCGTTTCAATGCCTCTCCGCCTTCGCAAAATTTATTCGACTTTGTGCGATGTAATTGATAGATTTCACCCAGATGAGTTTGCGATTGAAACCGCATTTTATTCAAAGAATGCACAATCGGCTTTAAAGATTGGACAAGCACGGGGTGTATCAATTCTCGCCGGCGTAAATCATGAAATTCCCGTTTCGGAATATTCACCACGAGAGATTAAAAAGGCAGTGACAGGAAAGGGAGCAGCCACAAAAGAACAGGTCCAGTATATGATGATGTCGATGCTGAATATAAAAGTAAAGCCAAAATATTTCGATTCGACCGATGCGCTTGCCGTTGCCATGTGCCATGCGTTCAAAATTTCCGCACCGCGCAAAGGTTTCAAAAATTGGAAATCATTCCTCGAGGCAAATCCTGAACGGATCATAAAATTTCGCTAACTTCATGCTATGATTACTCATCTCAAGGGCACGTTAACCAAAAAATCGCCGACAGAAATTGTTGTTGATGCCAACGGCGTTGGATATTCAATATTGGTTTCCATCTCAACATTCGGCAAACTTCCCGAAATTAATTCTTCACTTACAATTCTCACGTATCATCACGTTCGTGAAGATGCACAACTGCTGTTCGGATTTGCAACCGAACAGGAGCGCGATGTTTTCCGCCTGCTTATTTCTGTTTCCGGAATTGGCCCGAAAATGGCACAGACAATTCTTTCGGGAATCCAGCCGGAAGAACTCGTGCGGACAATTTCTCAAGGAAACATCCGCTCGCTCACAGCAATTCCGGGCGTTGGAAAGAAAACGGCGGAACGAATGATTGTGGAGTTGAAAGATAAAATTTTGAAAATTGATACCGGTGTAGCACAGTTTGATATGAAATCAGCGGCAACCTCAATTCGAAGTGAAGCACTCGCCGCGCTTTCCTCCCTCGGCTTTGCGCGCGATAAAGCTGAGCAAGCAATCAGAACGGTGCTGAACGAAAACGGTTCTGCAGAAATTTCTCTCGAAGAATTACTCAAGAAGGCGCTGAAGTCAACCGGTAAATGAAACATTCCAAAGATGTTGACCGCTACATTGCCGCCGCCCCGCCTCTTCAACGAACAATATATTCACTCGTCCGAAAAATTATTTGGGAATCAATTCCTGATGTTGAAGAATCAATCAAATACACTGTCCCGTTTTATACTCGGAAAGGTTTGCTCTGCTATCTGAGTCCGCTTGACGATGGAATGTATATCGGATTTGCGAAAGGGTACCTCATGTCCGATTCAGCAGGAATTTTTTCAGGATTGGACAGAAAACAGATCCGTCATATCGTGATAAAGAAAAAGTCGGATATTAAAAAGAAAGTACTGAAAGAATATTTTCTTGAAGCGATGGTATTGAATGAAATAAAAAGTGAAAAATTTCTTTAAAAAAAGACAGTTCTATAACAGCAACGAATCGGGTAGTGTTATATAGTTTATTTTTCCGTTTCTATAAGACAAAGCCAATTGATTATTTGTTATCCCAAAAATTGCAAAAGCGGGATAATTTTCAACCAATGGCAGTGGAAAACTCCACCTGTATTGACCAGATTTTTGATCGTAAAAATCGGCAAACCATTCTCTATTGTTAATACTTGTTGATGATACAATGACAATATGATTGCCTATGACAGTTGCACAATTATTTATCACCGTCGGTTTACTATGATCGATCTGTCCACGTCCTCTTTTTATCAAATCAGGATATGAATACTTGACTACAGTTGAGGCCTCATATATTATCTTGAGGGAATCATCAAACGCAAAGAACTTTCCTGCCTCCAAACAAACTTTGAAATTTATTCCTTTATTTCCTTTAACTAAAAACCCATATCGCTGTAAATAAACCAGGTTGTCATCTAACTGAAATTTAATTTTTTTAAACTCTCTCGTTTTGATACTAATGAGCTCGTAAACATCAAGATTCGAAGGCTCCACATTCCAATCAACATTACTTTTAGCCAAAAAAATAGAACTACCCAGATACATAAATTCCGAAAGTTGTTCTGAATTTTTATAGGTTTGCCTAATGGAATTTGTTGGACTGAGTTCTATTATATTGCATACGTGCGCAAACACATCTTCTTCCAATATGTAAACGTTATTTTCATCGACACCGATTATCCGTTTGGGAAATATACTGAGAGGATATTTTGTTTCGACAACTCCTTTAGTGTTTAGTTTAACAATGGAAAATGATTCTTGAAAACCATCATTTGATCGCCACCTTGCAAAAGAATAAAAATATCCATTATGATAGAACGGAACTCCATCAACATTAGCTGGAAGATTTGCCGTTGAATCCACAACAACCTTTGAAATTCTAATATTCCTTTTTATCTCTTTGTCTCTTTTAGTAAATACTCTAAAATAGGCAAGAGAAAATATTACACATGATATCAGCACAATGCTAAAGCCAATTCGATATCTGTTTGAGTTTATATTTTCAAAAATATTTTTCATTTCATTAATATTAACGAACTAATTTATTGAAATAATTTTCCCGACAATATACTCTTCCCTTCTCCTAATGGCAATAAATAAAAAAGGTCTGACAATCAATATGCTTTGTCGGACCTTTTGAACAAGGAAAGTTATATTTATAATTTAATGGTTTTCAATCTCAACGAATTACTCACCACACTCACAGAACTAAATGCCATCGCCGCTGCTGCAAAAGTTGGATTCAGCATGCCGAATGCTGCCAGTGGAATTCCGATGACATTATAAATAAACGCCCAAAAAAGATTCTGCTTGATCACTTTCAACGTCGTTTTGGATAATTGAATGGAACGAACAACCGCAAGAAGATCGTGTTTCATTAACGCAATATCAGCGGTTTCCAGTGCCACATCAGTTCCCGAACCCATGGCGATGCCAACATTCGCTTGTGCAAGCGCCGGTGCGTCATTAATACCATCGCCTACCATCGCAACGTTTTTTTTCTGTTCTTGTAATTCTTTGATATGACGGGCTTTATCTTGCGGAAGAACGTTTGCAATAACCTTTTCCATTCCGACTTCTTTGGCGATTGCCATCGCCGTTCTTTCATTATCGCCGGTCAAGAGAACAGCATCAATTCCTTTGTTTCGCAATTTTTTTACTGCTTCTGCGGATGTTTTCCGAACTTGATCTGAAATTGCGATAATAGCGGCAAGTTTCCGATCCATTCCGACATAGACAACGGTTTTACCGTCATGTTCGAAATTCTGCGCATCTGTTTCTGCACCCGATATTTTGATCAACGATTCATTCATAAATGCCGCATTACCGATGGCAATACTTTTTCCATCAATTTTTCCGCTAATTCCAAATCCAGGATTTGCAAGAAATGATGCAACATCTTTTGCTGTGATATTTTTAACTTTTCCAAATTCGGCAATCGCTTTTGACAAAGGATGCTCTGATTTTTGTTCCAGCGAAGTCGAAAACTGAATCACCTCGTGTTCATCAAATTGATTGTATGTTTTTATATCAACAACCGACGGCTTTCCTTCCGTGATCGTCCCAGTCTTATCGAACACAACAACATTTATTTCTCCAGCGCGTTCAAGGCTTTCAGCATTTTTAATCAATACTCCAATTGACGCACCTTTCCCTGTGCCGACAATAATTGCTGTCGGCGTCGCCAATCCAAGCGCACAAGGACACGCAATAATCATCACTGCAATGGCATTGACCAATGCAATATTAAATTCAACACCAACAACAATCCACGCGATGAACGTTATCAGTGAAATCCCCATGACGACCGGAACAAAAACACTGGCAATCTTGTCGGCAAGAGATTGAATCGGTGCCTTCGATCCTTGCGCATCTTCAATCAAACGAATGATATGAGAAAGAACCGTATCTTTACCAACAGCTGTCGTCGAAAATTCAATGCTTCCCGTCGTATTTATTGTTCCGCCAATCACCTTGTCATTGATATTTTTATCGACCGGAATGCTTTCACCAGTCATCATTGATTCATCAATTGAAGTATTTCCATTAACAATCACTCCATCGACAGGAATTTTTTCACCCGGACGAACAAGAACAATATCACCAACGTGGACTTCATCGATATTGACATCAATAAATTCGCTGCCGTGTTTTACCTTTGCGATCTTTGGTTGAATCGCCATTAATTCTTTCATGGCATCGGATGCTTTTTGCTTTGCGCGAGATTCAAGAGTCTTTCCTAACAAAATGAGTGCAATTATTGTTGCAGTCGTATCGAAATATACATGCGGCATCATTCCATCAATTGAAAGTAAATCGGGAAATAAAACGGCGATTGAGCTGTACACGTACGCCGCGCCTGTGCCGACTGCGACAAGCGTATTCATGTCCGCATCAAAATGTTTGGCAAGTTTCCACGCGATGGAATAAAAACGTTTACCTGATGTGACGAGTACAATTGACGTAGTAATGAACAACAGCTTGTTAATTGATTCCATATCAAGAGGAACAATGTCCATGAACCAATTCGTCATGCTCACCATACTCACAAACATAATTGGAACAGCAAACACTGCACTCATGATAAAATCTTTTTTAATCTTTTGATAATTATCTGCGGCATGATCGTGCGATTGCGGTGAAGACTTATTTTCATCTTTCTGTTCGACGATCAGTTTGTAGCCGGATTCTTCAACAGCACTTGCAAGCTTTCGCACGTCAACTTTTGATGCGTCAATTTTTATCGTCGCCTTTTCCGTCGCAAGATTAACAACGGCAGAATCAACACCATCAACGGACTTCAATACTTTTTCCACTCTCGCGACACAGCTTGCACACGTCATTCCTTCTACAGGAAGTGTGAGTGTTTGAATTTGCGTACTCATATATTTTTATTGAATTGACACAACAGTATATCCTGCTTCTTTCACAGCAGACTGAATTGCTTCAGAAGAAACTTTCGACTCGTCAACCGTAACACGAGCTTTTCCTATCTCGACATTTTCAACGGATAAAAACGGAACTTTGGACAATTCTTTTTTTACTGCCATTGCGCAGTGACCGCAAGTCATTCCGGCAATTGCTATTTGCATTGTTTTCATGATGCAACTCCTATATTATTTCATCCATAAAAAAACCACAGTATATACTGTGGTAAATTACGCATCTCGGGATATTTGATCGTTATATTTTAATGAAAAAATGTTGTAAAGTATTACTTCACCTTATCAATCGCTTTCCGTTTTTCATTTTTAATTTTTCGAAAATCTGACGGAGAGAACCCGGTAACATGTTTAAACTGGTTGGATAAGTGTTGAACGCTGCTGTACCCTAATCGAAAAGCAATTTCGCTCAGCGTCAATTCTCCATACACGAGCAATTCCTTCGTTTTTTCTATTTTTTGAGCGATTAAAAACTTTTCAATTGTCGTGTTTTCGACCGATGAAAATAACCTGCTTAGACTATGATAATCCTGTCCAACGTGGCTTTCAATGTAGGATGAAACATTCTCCCTTAATGTTTCAAGTTCATTAGAATGATGTACGAGCTTGATAATCACGCTTTTAATCTTCTCAACGATTTTTGCTCTCTTATCTTCGATGAGTTCAAAACCATTTTCTTCAAGAGTAGCTCGTATTTTTTCGAGGTCAGGTTTGGGTTTTTCTCCAAGCGCAACTTCACCGAGCTTCACATCGTGAACATCGAAACCTGACTTCTGAAGTTCTTCACGCACAACACGAATGCATCGGTCGCACACCATGTTTTTTACGTACACCGTTTTCATTGTTGAAGCCTCATTGTTGTTTCAAATATAGATATTAAAAAACTCGTTATCAAAAACCACTGCCTTGAAACTCGCCCAAAGTTTGTGTATGATAATAAAAAACAGGAAAAAGATATGAGAAAGAATTATTTAAAATTTTTCATACTCTATATTGCGCTCTCAGTTGCTGCGGTTTCGCAGGTCACAGTTGTTGAAGACAGTTTATACGCTCAATCCATTAAGTCAATGTCGAAAATTTATGTGGTACTGCCAACCGGCTATTCAAAAAGTCATGAACGATACACAACGGTTTATTTACTTCACGGGTGGGGTGGAGATTATACAAATTGGGTGAAGATGAGTGATTTAGTTCGATATCTTCGCGACTATCATTATATCGCTGTTTGTCCGGATGCAAAAAACAGCTGGTATACAAATTCTTACGCTTTGAAAAATGCCGATTATGAAGATCTTATCATCAAGGACGTTATTCCTTTTGTCGATAAAAAATATCGAACTAAGCCTTCAAAGTTCAATCGCGCAATCGCCGGACTTTCAATGGGCGGTTACGGTGCAGCAAAAATGGGATTAAAATATTCATCAATGTTCTTTTTTGCAGGATGTCTGAGTCCAGCAATTCAATTCCCGTACGGAGTGGAAGATTCGGGAATTGTTGCGCGCCGCACAAAAGAATCAACTGAAAGCGTAAAGAATGCATTCGGGTTTCCCCGAAATGAAAAATGGCCGGAGAATGATGTCTTTACTTTAACGGAAAAAGCAAATGTGAAATCACTCCCCTATTTTTATCTTTCCGTTGGCTCCCAGGATGGCATTCCTGAAATTATCGATCGGACACATTCATTCGCTGCAGCACTGCGTAAAAAAGGAGCTTCTTTCGAAATGCATGAAGTTCCCGGAGAACATTATTGGAAATTGTGGGATAAAGAAATTCAAACTGTGTTAAAAAGAATAAGTGAAAAGAGTAATTAATTTGTGAAAGCACGCTCAACCCATAATGATATTGCAAGCATCGATTCGCTTTTGCGGACAAACATCCGATTACTTGGAACCATCCTTGGCGAAGTGATTATTGAACAGGAGGGGAAAAAATTTTTCGATCTTGAAGAATTTATCCGCCATTCCACAAAAGAATATCGATCGACACACAACAGTGAAATAAAACAGAAATTGCAGCGCAAAATCTCTTCGCTTGATCCGCATTCAATGCGTAAATTAATACGGGCGTTTTCGACGTACTTTCAGCTTGTCAATATCGCTGAACAGCACCATCGAATTCAACGACTGCGAGCGCAAAAAAAAATTGGCAAAACAAATTATCCCCAAGGGTCGCTACGACATACGCTTCAATACGCTAAGAAGAAAAAAGTTTCGCCAAAAGAAATTGCGCATTTCCTCCAACAACTTTTTGTTTCACCGGTGTTCACCGCACATCCCACTGAAGCGCTCCGTCGGACAACATTGGAAAAACATACGCGCATTTGGAATGCTCTCGAAGAGTTTGACAAAAAAGAAATTTTGCCTGACGAACGTATAGAGATTGAAGAAACGTTAAAAAGAAATATCACCAGCTTGTGGCAAACCGAAGAAACACGTTCGTACAACGTTACTCCAATTGACGAAGTCACTAATGGCTTGTATTATTTTAGAAATGTACTGACAGATGCGGTTCCTGCTTTTTATCAGGAACTTGAACGTGCATTAGAAGAAACATATCCATCGTTGATTAATGAGATTCCTTCCTTCATTCATTTCGGATCATGGATTGGCGGAGATCGAGATGGCAATCCTTTTGTCACCGCTGAAGTCACATGGGCAGCATTGAAGCGTCAATCGAATACAATCATCGACCTGTATCTTAAAACGATGGATGAACTTTATGTTGAGCACAGTGAATCCGCAAAAGTGGTCGGCATCAGCAAGGAATTACAGCAATCCATCGAATATGACTTCCAGTCTGAATCAGAAGGCATTCCACAATTTATTAGAAACAAAAATGAAGTCTATCGTTTAAAATTAGCGTTGGCATATCGAAAACTGACTCGTTATAAGAAAAAATTAAACGATGAACTTCACACCAATGAAACAGCATACTGTTCCTCTGAAGAATTTCTTGCGGATCTCCGATTGATTCACGATAGTTTGGTTTCAAATAAAGGAGCCGTGCTTGCAAACGGTGCTCTCCAAAAACTGATTCGAAATGTGGAGACATTCGGTTTTCATCTTGCAACGCTGGATATTCGTCAGCATAAAAAAATCCATACAGGCGTTGTTTCGGAAATTGCGAAACAGCTTAAGGTTGATTATCCATCCTTCTCCGATAAACAGCGAGAACAATGGTTGACGGAGCATATACTCTCTGGGAAAATATTTTCATTCGACACTTCTCTCCTTTCAGAAACAGGAAAGGAAGTTATAGCAACTTTCGCGACGATAAAAAAAGCGCTAGATGAAATCGATGCGCGAGCAATTCAATCATACATTATCAGTATGACCGAATCACCGGCAGATGTTCTTGAAGTATTATTGTTGATGAAACTGACCGGATTGTTCTCTCAAAAAGAAAATAGTTATGAAAGCAAATTGAACATCGTTCCTCTTTTTGAAACGATCACTGATTTACGAGCATCGGTTTCAATTATGGAAGGATTGTATTACAACGCGGCTTATAAAGTCCACGTGCAAGCACGAAATCGTCGTCAGGAAATTATGCTCGGTTATTCCGACAGCAGCAAAGACGGCGGAATTGTTACATCCAGCTGGGAATTATATAAAGCGCAAAGAGCGCTCGCACAATGCTCAAAGGAAAACAATATCGATTGGATGTTTTTTCACGGACGCGGAGGAACTGTTGGACGCGGTGGCGGTCCAGAATTTCAAGCGATCATGGCATTGAATGGACAGTCGATCAACGGCAAGATGAAAATTACCGAACAAGGCGAAGTGATTTCATTAAAGTATTCGCATAAAGAAATTGCACAACGAACACTTGAGCTCACAACTTCCGCAATGCTGTTGAAATTTTTTGACAAGACGAATCTTAGCAAAATAAAACTCGCCAATCATCCTCAATGGTTGAACAGGATGGCGGATATTTCCGAGCAATCATTCAACGATTATCGAAAAAATGTTTACAATGATGGACGGCTTGTAAAATATTATTTTCAGGCAACGCCGTTGAAAGAAATTACGCGCATGCGCATTGGATCTCGTCCGGCAAAGCGAGTTGACACAGAACGAATCGAAGATCTTCGCGCCATTCCATGGGTTTTCGCATGGATGCAAAGCAGACAAAATTTACCGGGCTGGCTTGGATTTGATGAAGGATTTTTCACCAATGGAAAAAAATCCACGGCATTTCTTCAAAACATGTATACGCATTGGGAATTTTTTAAAGCAATGGTTGATAATATTCAGATGATTATGGCAAAAGCTGATTTTGACATTGCGCAATTGTATGCGGAACTGGTCGAACCGAAATCACTTGGCTTGGAAATGTATGAACATCTTCATCAGAAATTTGAGCGAACAAAAAAAACAATCTTTACGGTTACAAAACAACATACTATTTTGGAAAACAACCAGGTTCTTCAACGCTCGATTACATTGCGAAATCCGTATGTTGATCCGATGAGCTTGATGCAAGTGGAGCTGTTACGCAGAATGCGCAAGGAAAAAATTTCGGAAAACGAACAAAAGGAATTGGAAGAAGTGATGTTTCTCTGCATCAACGGAATTGCAGCAGGATTGAGAAATACAGGATAATTGTATGTTGAAAATTTTCAAAATTTCAGCTGCGCATAATTTTTTTGACGAGCTTCTGCATTAACTCACTTGCGCTTCCTTTCATTACTTCAAATCCATCGAGCATTTCGTACGCAGGATTCGGATCAATAAAATATTTTTCTTTTGTCTTGCGGAACATTGGAAGCAACCCTGCGGCAGGATACACTTGAGCAGAAGTTCCTACACCAATAAAAATATCTGCAGTGCGAATAAGATCACTCAATTCATTTTCCCGCATATCAACCGGCTCGCCAAACCACACAATATCCGGACGCAATTGACCGCCGCATTTTGGACATTGATCTCCAATCTGAATCGGTTTTGATATCTGAGATCGATAATCGCATTCAAACTCTTCATCCGTTGAAAATGCTAATGAATAATGATGCTCACATTTTTGGAAATCAATTCTTCCATGAAAATGCCATACGTCGGTGCATCCAGCGCGTTCCAGAAGCGTATCAATGTTTTGTGTAATGTTAATGACGTGATGATGTTGTGAAAGCTGTGCAGTTGCGCGATGGGCGGGGTTCGGTTCACATTCAAGCTGCTTTAAAAAGCGTGCTGCATAAAAATCGAGAACGAGTTTTTTATTTCTGTACCATCCTTCGGGAGATGCAACATCTTCGATTAGATGCTGCTCCCATAATCCGCCGCTGTCTCTGAACGTCGGAATTCCGCTTTCTGCAGAAAGGCCGGCACCGCTGAAAATAACAATCGTTTTTTGGGGCATAGCTCGGCATTCAAAAATATTTTACCTAAAACAAAAAAGGCAGATGAAATTCTGCCTTTTTTCCGACCATCCTGTCAAAGGAATATTATTGCAATAAATCTCCATTCAGCGAATAATTTCTAAAAATCAGTTGAGAGTTTATACCGAACGATCCGGTTATTACCTGTATCAGTTATATAAAGGACATGGTCAAAATAGGCAACGCCATGAGGCTGATTGAACTTGTTATGACCGGTCCCCGTCCCGCCAAAAGAATATTTTTCCTCTCCTTTGGTTGTGAATCGAAACAGGCTATCCTTTCCTGCGTCGACGACATACAAATTTCCGGACGGATCAAGTGCCACTCCTTCGGGATTTGAAAAATGACCGAGCCGAAAAATATCAAGTTCGGGATTATCTTTAGGGTCAAATTTTGATTCCCATGTCGTCGTTTGTCCCGCCGTAATAAGTTTTATCCATTGAACTTTATACTGTGCTTTCTCTCCAGTCTGACAAACAACAAACTCTACAGATTTTCCCGTAGGCATTGTTGCAATACCGGTAAGATTGTGAAGCGATTTAATTCCTGTTCCTTCAGGAGTAAGTTCCGGTATTGTTGTCAGAAATTTATCATTCGCAGAAAATTGCATGACGGCAATATCATTATCAAGAATCTTTTGATTATTCGGGCCAACTCGTGTTACGTAGTACTGATTGTTAGAAAGAGTGGCAACGGCAGTAAAACGTCTCAATGTATCACTCGGTTCGTAATAGACACGTTGAATATCGGCCGTTCCAATGTTGTGCCCAACTGAAAACAGGTCTATTTTGTATACCGCTCCATACGTTGTGGGCGTTGAATGACCGGAAAGTGTCGTGTCGAATTCTGCACACACAATGAGGCGTAAACGCTTGTCTTGAGCCAGGCCAATTGGATGCTTAATATATTTTGAATAACCAATCACATGCCCGCCGAGATCCAGCAATACAATACGATTATTATCGGTATCAGCTACATAGACCAACGGCTCATTCCCGATAATGATTGCCTGGGGTCGATTAAATCCACCCCATTCCGGATTTTGATAGACATACACTGTATCGCCAATTTTTCCCTGCGCACTATCGGAAAGCGAAGTCGACAATAATGAATTCAAAGGATATTTTTCTTCCTTGCAGGATAAGACAAAAAACAAAAGACCAATCATTATACTAAAAACAATATTTTTCATAATTTTATAAGCAAAGAAATTCGTTGAACATTCCCCAATCGTTCAAATGCCGAAAATCCATAATCAACAGACATGTTCACGATATTCAACGGCACAGCGACACCGGCTCCAAACGAAAATGTCTGTTCGTCCACATTGATCTTATATCCTCCACGCAGAGAAAGTGTTTTCATCCATGTATATTCAAGCCCCAGTGAAAGATTTTCTGAATTGTCATTCGGATGATTCAGTTGGATGGATGTTGTCATCACGTCTGACTCTGTGTTAATCGGTTCAAATGCAAAACCAAATTTAAAAATGGTTGGCGGAGTATATTCTTCAAATTCCGAAATTTTTTGTCCACTATATAAGGTTACGGTGCCGCTTGGCTTAATTTGGTTTCCAAAATTTGTCACAACAGCAGAAAATCGGGAAGTTCCCAATCCTGTCCAATAGTATGTCCCCACATCAACGGTGATACCCCGCATTTTCAAAACGTCCATTGTCTCTTCGATATATCGAACTGTAGCACCAAAACTAAATTGGTTGGTTAGCATTTTGCCGTAAGAAAGACCAACTGCTAAATCACCAAATTTGAAATATTGGCCGTTTCCAAACGGCTGCACTTCTGTTGTTACCGGCATATCATCCATATGAAGAGCAACGACCGACACCCCGATTGCATCTTGAGAAGTAAGGTGATAGACAGTTCCCAGAAATTGATGCCTAATATCGACAAGCCATTCTGTGTGAGATATCATTACCTGGTCTTCACTAAATTGCGTCATACCGGCAGGATTCCAGAAAAGAGCCGAGGCATCGTTGGCAACTGCGACAAATGTCTCACCCATTGCCGTTGCTCGAGCGCCTACACCTATCTTAAGAAATTGTGCAGTCGCCGTACCTACACGTTGTGCACCAAGCACCGGTATAAGCTGGGAATATGAATTCCCTCCACAACTCAATAACAAAAAAACCAATAAAAATATTTTTTTCATTCTTCTCGCATCAGAATTTCATTGAAAGACCAATTTGCATGTTTCGTCCCGCCAGATATCGGGCGGCATTATACGGGTAGGCTGAAATAGGCGCTTGCAAATCGGGATACCGCGGATCGTTCCATGATGAAGGGGTTGCATCACCGTATTCGTATGCTCTCCCCGTAACAGGATTAATGATTGTAGAATTTTTATTGTCCAGGATGTTTTTGATTTTGATTGAAAACGTCCAATCCAATCCTGAAAAAGTAAAATATTTTTCAAAATTCATGTCAATCCAAAACCAATATTCCCCAAGTGCGTCATAATATTTTTTGGTATCTGAAATATAATTCGGGCGGCTGTTGGAAAGCATACCATCGAGCACTGATGGTGTGTATCTTTTTCCGGATTGATAAAATGCATTTATATAAATCGAGTAATTATCTAAAATACCTTGACCGAAACCAAAGAGCGGTTCATTTTTAACCACATTAAATGTGGTTGCAAGATTGAATTGGAATGGGCGGTCCCACGGCATAAAATTTTCTTTCACAGTTTCGTCCTGTATGCCACGGGCAACAAGCAATCCTTGATCAGCCGAAGAACTTTTACCGGTGGTAATTGAATAGGAGCCGGAAACCGAACCGCGGAACCATCGTTCAATTCGTTTACGAAATTCTATTTCAACTCCGCGTGAACTTGCATAATCCTGGTTAACGTATGTCACAAAACTGCTGCTGGAAATTCTGCTTGTCGTAATCTTTGCAGGTTTCGTAGACACATAATCAAAAATATCTTTATAGTATGCCGTTACGGTAAGAACATCATTGCTCGTAAATTGCGTTTGCAAACCGAGTTGATATTCTACAGTCGTTTCCGGATCCAAGTCGGGATTACCAAATTTTTGGAACGATGATTTTGCGGCCGTTGGATTCAACTTTGCATAAACAAACTGCGGTTTCGGTTTTTTGGAAAAATGTCCGTAGGAAAAAAACAACATCTGGTTATCAGACACCGGATGTGAAATTCCGATACGTGGACTTATTCTCCCCTTCCACCGACGGCCAAAAAAATTATACGTTTTAGAATGATAGTCATCGCGAATTTTCTGAGGAATAGTAATCACATCCGGATTGTTTACGGCATCATCAACATACTTACCGGGGAACCAACAATCGAATCTGAGCCCGACATTCAAAATCATTCCGCTGAATGTAATATTATCTTGAGCGTAGAATGCGCCAGACGCCGGCTTGACAAAATAAATATCGTTATTTAAGCCGAGTTCACCAGCCCATGGTTGATAAATATCAATGTTCTGCATTTCTTGGAAGATCATGTCAAATCCAGTTTTTAATTTGCTGGACTCAGAAAAATGATATGTCAGATCAAACTTTATAGAATTTTCACTCACATAATGGTCATGCCATGTAAATGCATTTCCAAAATCCCATAAGCCGTCGCCTGCAATGACTCCAATAATTGAAGAATCTCCCGTGTTGTAATAACTGATTGGAAACGTGGCAATATCTTTTGGTTCGCGATACTGTGTATAATCCTTGCCATTAGCATCGGCACGCAGGTGTGTAAAGTAATGCGAGAGTTTCAACTCGTAAAACAATTGGTTTGAAAGCGTATGCGTCCACCCAATACTATGAAATTGGTTATCGTGAGTGTACGTATTGGCATCATTTAAAATATTTTGAAATTCAAATTGGTAGCCTGGGTTTGCCTCAACATATTCCAAATTCGTTTGCAACGATTGCGAATTTTGATTAATCGAGACAGAATGATTGTACGAATATGTCAATCTCATAATCGGTGAAATACGCCACGTAAGTTTTCCCAACGCGAACCAACTGTTGTCTATCCGGGGGGCAAATCGTGTACCGCCAAAGATCGAAGAATTCAATTGATCGGCCGTAATACTGCGAAATGTACCGGTTGGCTTTCCATCTTTAATAATTTCAACCCGCCGTGTGTAACCGTCCGAAATATTTCCGGAAAAATTTCCAAAAAAAGTTACCGATCCAGGAATTGATAATCCAAGCGCCGGCAGCACGGCTGTTGTTATAGGTTCAGGACCGCTTAACGAACCATCGTAAGCATCGGTGTTAAAATTCCTGAAAATTGTTTCGCTAATCCCTAAATGATCCCGCCGATAACCGAGACTGCCGGAATATTTATCGGCCCCGTCCTTCGTTGTGACGTTGACGATTCCCGAAGTTGCTTGACCGTACTCCGCATTGAATCCCCCTGTAATAACTTGAACTTCTTCAACCGCATCGGCGCTTAATTGAAGCCCGAAGCCGGTACCGGCCAGAGGATCTTGAATTGAAACTCCATCGAGAAGATATGCATTCTCATTTGTGCGCCCTCCCCGAATGTGAATTTCATTGTCGGTTTGCACAACACCAACTTGCTGCGTAACAACATCCTTTACATTTTCTACAAGTGTCGCTTTTAGATCTTCAGAACGGATTGACCGCAAAGTGGATGTTTGTTCAGGATTAAACAATGATTTTTCTCCGACGATTACCACTTCTTGTCCGATCGATAAAACGGTCTCATCCATTTTTTGATCGATGACGAGAACAGCACCTTCCGTTACGCGGACATCTGTTCGTTGCACGGTTGTGTATCCAAGCAATGCAAATTCTATGGTGTAACTTCCGGGATTTATATTTGTAATCGTGTAATTCCCATCCATATCCGAAGCGGCACCATAATATGTTCCCTTTATTTTTACGTTAACCGAGGGAAGTCCTTCATTGATTTTTGCATCGATGATTCTTCCTTTGATGATCCCCTTTGTTTGGGAATACGTGAACGCACATATGGAGAGACTGGTCAACCATACCGCAAGAAAGAATGTTTGCTTTTTGATTCTCATTATTTATTTCACCCCAAATTCATCAGCAAATACTTTGCGAAATAATGCTGCCATATTTTTCGGCGGCGTCGCAAATCGATGAAGCATCGCCGCAATAAGGACAAAATTAGTTTGCCCTGAGAGATCTTTGCCGCGCACTCCCATTACCGGCTGACCTGACCAGCGGGATGACGACTGCATTTTATATAGAGTATCCGCATCGATCTTAGGAATTATCCCGCGCGGAAATTGATATATTCCTGCATCATTGATGGTGTCACGAGAAAGGATGGGATACGAAAGATCAGCAACGGGAAGCATCGATTCATTTTGGAAAAGTTTTTGTGCAAAAAAACTGTTCTCAACATTTTGAATCGGTGCAAAATCTACAAGACTTCCTTGGCCGCTGACATTTTCCGGAAAGCCGCTGCAAAAGAAAACTTTGCCGCCTGATTTAATGAAACCAGGGATACTTGTTTGAGCAATTTCGAGGCTGGGGGTATTATCGCCAAACCAAAAAACGTATTTAAAGAGTTTTAAGGTCTCCGTAAATGTCGGATTAATTAATGCCGGTACAAATTTTCCCCGGCTTGTTGCTGTGGATCCGACTTTAATATTTAATATATCTTTTGTTCCAAGTCGACCGTTAAGAAGTGTATCGAGAATTCCTTTATATTTTGCTTCTGCTGAAGCCTTAGGATCGACAAATTGAATATCGTTAATAATAAGAAAATCACCCTTCGGTTCTTTCACATACCACGTTTTTGTCGTATCAGGCATGCGGACAGTTTTACTAAAAGCTCCTGCAACATCTTTAGCTCGAAGGTAAAACACGTGAGAACCTTCAACCAGCCCATCCTTCTTAAATAACGTCACATTATTTAATCCGCCGGAAAGAGGTTTCCATGAACTCAAATGAGAAGTATCATCAAGGGCATAATAATAATTTGTAATGGTTTCATTTCCGTCGAGATCAGAACCGCTCCACTGAAATGTCGCGACCGTGTATGTCGTTTCGGGCACGTCGGATTTTAATACAAACGATACGGCTGGAGGGGTATTTCGTATTGGAAATTGTAATGACGCAGGTGTTGGATCTACTTCGCCAAGATCGATAAACGGTTCTCCGGCATCCCAATGATTGTTTCCATTGAGATCGGTAAAAGGTTCTGGTCCCCATGGAGTTTGAAAATCATAGATTCCATTGCCGTAATTATTTACTGCAGAAACATAAAAAGTGTACGTGGTATCTATTGTATTTAACCTCAGCGAGAAAAGGCTGTCATTTTGAGTCGTGAACGTCCAGGTTACGCTATCCAGAGAAACAAAATACCCGATAACTAAACCATCAGGCGCAACTCCCCACCAATGAATATGCTGTTGGCTTGTCGTTCGTCGCAGTGTCGTATCGGGTGTCAACGACAAATATGTTTCGGGCGAGGAATGGCGGTTCGGCTGGCTCGGATGCTCTTTGGAACAGCTACCGATGAAAATTACGGCAATGACAAGTAGGCTAAATATAAGAGAATGTTTCATCGTGCAAACAAATTAGGATGCAAGCGAAGGTATTCCCCTCGCCTGCATCAAAAATAATTACTTTAACAACATCATTTTCTTCACCGACACATACTGATCTGCCCGCAATTCGTAGAAGTACACTCCTGAAGATAATCTCGACGCATCAAAATTTGTAATATACGAACCTGAACTCTGGATCGTATTGACAAGCGTTCGAACTTCCTGTCCGAGAATGTTATAAATTTTCAAGGTGACATGTCCACTCACCGGGATTGAATAACGAATCGTCGTTGAAGGATTGAACGGATTTGGATAATTCTGGCTTAGTTCATATGTGCCAGGAATTATTTCACCCTCCCGTTCCACGACACCGGTGATCGTACCAAAATCACTGTTCTTTCGCGGTTCGAGTTTATAGTTGCTGAACGAGTAATCGAGAATACCAATCACTGAAGAGATTTTTGCACTGAGAGGAATCAGTGTCGTTCTCGGAATTTTATTTGATGGACTGTACGCCGCTGACGTATCAGCATAAAAAGTGTTTGTTCCATTATCATCCACACGCAAGCCAAAGTACCGCGCGGTTGGTGTTGTGTATTTTGACGAACTGATTAAATACTCACCAAAGTTGCTCCCAGATCCGCCTGTTGCATTATCGGCATTTCGTTGGACAAGATAAGGATTATTGATTTGAACAAGAACACCTTCCCATTGTTCAAAGGTCGCATTACCATCAACAGGAGGATTGCTCAGTTCATAGCTGACTGAACCCGCGCCACTGATACTTATTACTGCTGGACTTGGCACTGTAACGCCACGTACAACTGAATTTAATTTTTGAACTTCAATCACTGTGCGTGAATTTGTTTCACGCGCAATTCCCGTGACGCTAATACTATCGCCTCTCTTTAACGTATCGATTCCAACGCCGGCTGTCGATCCGTATACTGGAATTCCATTCCATGCGCCTGATTTTGACGCTATGAAAATGCGCGGTCTATTACCGGAAATATCTTTGATATCAGTCGTATCGGCAACAACAACTCCGGTAACGGTCACGGTATCATTAAAGAATCCGGTTGAGCCGTTGATATATGGAGTATATTGAACATCAAAAATTGAAATTCCGGCATCACGAACACGGTAGAATCTTGGAATTGAGGGGTCCGGATATTTTCCAACTAAACCGAGACTGCTGTATGCTTCAACGTAATAACTAACAATGCTGTCTTTCGATGCAGGCGGAATTGTAAACGCAAATAAAGTATCGCCCGAAACCATTGTCGCTTTAGTACGAATCCATGTGCCTTTTAGTCCGACTTGATAATACACTGCAGCACTGTCAATTTTTGCTCCGGAATTTAATTCCTTTGCTTTAAAAGTTAAATCAACAGCATTAGACGATGTCGGAGGTTTCCCCGTCGATCTGTTAAGGCTTGAAATATTTGGTGCAAATTGTCCAACCTTGATATCGCCCGCATACGTTGATGAAGACAACTCCGATTTACCGGGATACAAAGGCATAATCGTATATTCTCCACCGGTGCCGGATTTTGTTTGAGGAAGAATAACACCGCGAATGTACGAAAGCTTAGTTCCAACCGGAGGAGGACTATATTTTGAGCCAGAAATTTTGTGGCCTCTTAGTGTGTAATAGCCCGATCCGTCATACATGCTCATCTGATTTCCTTTTGCATCTACAAACGTGAACCGTCCTGTGGAATAATCTACCGTATTCACCGTAACATCACGCACAACGACATACATTGCTTCATATTTTTCGCCGCTCGAAAATTTTGGTTTTGTGCCTACGGCAAAAGAATCGCATGTTACTTCAACCGGTAGAGGTCGCGGAATACTCGTTGTTACCGACATTGGAGGCGGCGTTTCATAAAAACCAATATTATAGACAAATAATTCAGTTAAAGAATTATTTTGTGATCCAAACTCTGTCACGCGTCCCACTAATGTCACAACATCACCTGAATCTAATGCCGTGATACCCGTGTTTTGTGCTTGAGAGGATGTATCGTTCGTCAAAACGTTTAATCCTGCCCACACTTTGCCACTCGTATCCTGGACAAAAATATTATACCGAGCCAGTGTGTATGTAAGAATACGTGGCTTTACGATAACAACACCAGTAATACGAACGGTGTCAGCTTTACTATCTGCTCCATGCCAATTTGCAGATTTGTCCATATTTTTACCTTTGACATCCGCCTGCAGCGTGTCGAGACTCAACAACGAATCAACCGATACCTGTTGAATTTGTGGTATGGTTACATCCTTTTGTGCAACGGCTGTACTGGTCAAGCCAACGATGCTGGTAAGAAATAGAACAAAAAGTAGTAGACTACTTCTCTTCATACAACCTCCTTATTTAATTGATGGAATTGTGAACTAGTATAAAAATTATTTAATAATTAAAAATTTCCCGCGTTGAATATCGCCCGTATCATTATCTTTTACCGTGTAAAGATAAAGACCCGATGCAATTGCCTGATCACCTTTCGAAATAATATCCCATGCATGCTCACCCCCGGTCATTATCTGAGATCCGTCAGCAAATTTTTGGAACCAACTAATATCGCTCGCGTTATACTGTGTTGAGTTATGATTGAAATCTGCCACGAGATCTCCCGCCAACGTATAGATTCGGACTTCCGAATGGGGCGGCAAATTAAAGAAATAAATTTTCCGATCGCGTTCTCCCTTGCCGTCCCAGAAAGCGTGCACATAATATGGATTTGGATAAACACCCACTTGTGCTTTTGTCGTATTTGGCAATGTTCCGGGGAAAACCCGTTTGAGAGTTTGTAGTTTACTGCTCTCAAGACTCTGAAGATTTGTCGCCGCATCACCGGAATCATATGCCGTAACAGCAAATCCGTACTGCCATCCGTTTAACAATCCCGGTACTGTAAATTTGTATGTGTAATGGGTCGTGTCGGGTAAAAATTGAACTGGTTGAGATAAGCGAACGACGTTAAAACCGGTGTTGTATCCGATGGCATCACTCGGCATATCAAAATCGCCAAACATAACTAGATTTGCTAAAAAATTTTGAGAAGCTGTAAGATCAGTTCCGGCGTTGGTACCGTACACACGATACCCTTCAAAATCACGATTATTGGTAATAGGGTCAATCGACCGTTCGGAAGAATTATCCCAATAAATATCTACTGCCTTGTCTAACGGAACAATTTTTACTCGCGGTGCGTTCGGCGGAGTTGGCAGAAAAAATCTTTTCGGTTTGCCATTATCAGTCCAAATTTCCGTTGAGTCTTGAATGCCATTGCCATTTCGGTCTTCACCATTATACGTTCGCTGAGACCAATCTGAAGATTGAAGAAGATTTATTTTTTGTGCATAAGTATCTTCGGTAGTTGGAGAAGAAGTCTTTTTCTTGGCTGCAATCAAAGCAAACACCACGTTGATAGAATCTCCTGCGCCAATCTTTGAAAACGGTCCTACCGAAAGCATTGTCATAAAATTACTAGGTTTCGCAATGCCGTTAATCTGCGCTCGCGTTAAACCAACAGTCATCTTATCATACTTTTGAATATCGTCTGACGGTGAAAAATATGTCTGATCCGTAGCATTGCGAAATTGCCATGCCTGATAATATGAATTTATTTTGAATGGTGTCGAGCCGAGAAATTTAATCGCAGCATAGCTGTCTGCAAGTCCGCCGTCGCCGTCGAAATCGTATGCATATGCCATATTCAATGTATCGATATATCCCAAGCCGCCATGCGAGTAGAATGGCGCCCCAACGGTAGGAGGAGTAACATTGGTATTGCGCACAACTAGGTCAGCCCATAAACCAACATACACACTGTCGAGATCTGCACCGCTTACATTTTTAATCCAGTAGTTGAAAAGAACAAAATTATCGGCAAAAGAAAAATTCCATGCGTACGATTCCATATGCACATTAATACCAATAGGACTGTGCTTCGGAATAGGTTCATTATTGAGATTAGGATTAGTTGTATTGACATCTGTGAAATCTACAATAAAATCTTGATGACTAATAGCGTTTGGATCGAAAAAGCGATTATCGGAAAGTGCTGATTTTTCAATGACTCTCGATTCCGGTGTTGTTGTAAATTCAAATCCTTCCGATACCCCGGCACGCAACGAAGAGACATCGACGGCACCGGTCGTAACCCTTGTCCCACCTGTCGTGGTCGGTCCGACTCCAACCCATAGTCCTCCAACAAACAGATGTTCAATCCCTGACCCGCGCGGGTATTGCATCGAAGGTTGTTGCGGCCACAGTCTAAACCCATGACCAATAACGCCATAGTTTGAAACAGTTATAGCCACGTTTCCTACGTTGGTATATTTTGAATTATCGTCGATTGAAGTTTTGAGAAAAGTCTGACTATGCAAATCATTGTTACAGAGAAAAATGATGCTTACTAAAAGTAGACTAAAGCGGGATTTTTTCATTCAAAAGGAAAAAAAGAAATTCAGAATTTTTCGATACTCTTTAATTCATGTATCGCTTTATTATACAACCTTTCGATCACTCGGACGGCAGTTAAGTTAATGCATGCAAATATACACGCATAAGGACGAAAAAACAAGGTGAGATTGTAATTTAAAAATTTAGTAATACGATTACTTCATCTTAATTATCAGTAGGAATTAAGATTTCGAATTGCGGATTTGTAATTTTGCTACGCTTTCTCCTGTTCGTTGAATTTTTAATTTTTGACCCACAACAATTTTTGACGAGCTCAACCGATTCCATTTTTTGACATCGGCAATCGTCACATTATATTTGTTTGCGATCTTTTCAAGTGTCTCACCGCGTTTCACCGTATGTACAACTATCGACTCGGAGGAAGCTGGAGAAGCCGAAGTTTTTTTCGATACGGAAGGTGCTTCTTCCACAGATTCATCGTCACCGTTTGAAGAATAAATTTCCAGATATTGTCCGGCTTTTATTCTGCTTGTTCGTAATTTATTCCAACTTTTAATATCGGCGATAGCAACATCATAGTGCGCGGCAATTTTCTCCAGCGACTCACCCCGTTTGACTTTATGATTGATCCAATTGCTCGCGTCTTTATCCGAAGCAGAATCTTTTTTCTTTTTTGTCGATGATTTTACCAATTGCTGCTTTTGATCGAAGGCCATCCCGGTAATTTTCTTATACTCTTCAACCCGTTCTGCCGGCACCCAGATCTTTAAAGTTTGTCCGGGATAAATGAATCGTCCGTACGAAATATCATTCCAATTACGGATATGGCTGGCACGCACATGGAACCATTCTGCAATATGGCCTAGCGTTTCGCCTGCTTTTACTTTATACAATATTTTTTCTCGTCCAGCTGGTTCATATTCTTTATGGACAGCGACAACTCGTTTGGGCGACGATGCGGCAAACGTTTTTCGCTCTTCTCTTATTTTTTTCGCCCGTTCGCGATCAGCGATTTCTCTTTTCCGTTGCGCTTCTGCCACTGCGGCAACAGATTTCGATTGCACCGGAATAACTAACGTCGATCCTATTTTCAAACGCTTCTTTCTTGAAATCTTATTGATCTCAAAAAGAACCGAACTTTGCAAACCATAAATTTTGGCTATACTGCCGACAGTTTCACCCTTGTGAACCGTATGCGTTGCGAAATCTAATTTTTGATCATCCGGAATTTTGGCATAGCTCTCAGCAAATACAGTTCCTGTGCCTGCCGGAACGCGAAGCTGATATCCTTTATAATTCGGCGGCGTACACCATTGTGTTAATTCGGGATTCAATTCGCGAAGTGTTTCAATATCCGTACCGGCACATTCCGCAAGGATTCCCAGATCGACACAATCATCAACGGTTACATATTCGTACGCCAAGGAATCTGCTTTTTTGATATCGGTAAATCCGAACGCCTCCGGACGCATTGCAATTAATGTTACGGCAATGTACTGCGGTACGTAATTTCTTGTTTCTCGAGGAAGCCGGTGTCTCATACCCCAATAGTCGGTAGCGCCTGTTCTGCGAATTCCACGATTAACCCATCCCGGGCCGGCATTATAAGCAACAAAAACTAAATGCCAGTCATTGAATTCATTATAAAGATCTTTCAAGTGCCGTGCTGCTGCACGTGATGCTTTTTCAAAATCACGCCGTTCATCATACCAATAATTCGATCGTAGTCCATATAAGCCGCCGGTATATTTCACGAACTGCCACAAGCCGACTGCCTTTGCCCATGAGCGCGCAACCGGATTGAGTCCGCTTTCGCACATTGCAAGATGAGCAATTTCCGGAGGTACTCCCTCTTCATTAAAGATGCGCTGAATAACTGGGAAGTATTTTCCTGAACGATATAGCCAATCTTCCATGTGCCCACGGCCTTTTCCCATAAAAAATGCGATGGCCCGCTTGGAATATTCATTGATATCGAGTGGAACTTGAGTATTTGGAATTAATGATGGAGGAATCTGAATATTGGTAATATCAATTTTCTCTATATCGAGGTTGAGTTTTTCACGAAGTGCAAAAATTGAACTGTTCGGGCCGAGACTGTCTATTGTCGCAATATATTTTTCGTAGTCCTCAATGACGCTTTTTGTCAACTCATTGAAGTCAGCATTGCTCTCGATATCTGAGTAGTAGCTCAACTCATTGAGATCGACAATGGCATCTTCAAATTCACTCGCTGATGTTGAGGAATCACCTTCAGATTGTGCCTGTAGCGCGTTCATATAATGAAGCCGTGCATTTTCCAATAACCCGGCAATCGCTT
The DNA here is from genome assembly GCA_037443785.1 of Ignavibacteriales bacterium. GTDB lineage: Bacteria > Bacteroidota > Ignavibacteria > UBA10030 > UBA8401 > JAQUOA01. The sequence continues at coordinate 61,680 of JBBINR010000017.1, forward strand.
TATCGTCGTCGTTTTCACTTGTTGATGAATCTGCGACCGTTAACGAATCCGCCACACCATTGGAGAGTTTCTTGTTGGATGAATCGGCAACAGCATGAGAAGTATCGGTTGCAAAAAAATTATTTAGAGATGAGTTTGAAAAGGAAGGCTGCAATCCCCCTAACACTACAAAAACAACACAAATAAGTCGGTACAAATTATTTCCCTTTGTTAATGGCTGTAAGTATCACACATAGTAATATAAAATTCCCTTTAACATATCCAAGAAAAATTTAGAAGGCAATGATGATCCATTTGATGGTATACAGGACACCAAAGATCAGGCAACGTAAGAACTGGAAAAAAGTCTCAGTACGACGGAATTGTTTTTTAGCGATAGGGTGGGTAGTGAATCACTTATGCACTTCAAGCATTAAAAATTCTCATCACTTCGATCTCACAAAAATGCTGCCGATAATAGGATCATACTGATGGTGAGCAAGAATTTTATTAATGTGGAATTGCGTCATCATCGTATCTTTGGGAAGAAGTTTTGTTCCGCTGCCAGTGCTAAGATCGGCAGCCAGTACCATCCCTGGAATCATGTCAGTCACCGCAATTGCACGTTTATCGGACATCCAATCCTTTGTCCCTACAACATTCACATATTCTTCAAGGAGTTGAACAATCACGGGATCCAACGCAATGCCGCGAACTTTATGAAGTGCTTCTATAACTTTGTCGCGTTCGGAAATATTCACTTCAAGATGCTCAAGGAAATTCACAGCACGTAAAAGTCTCGCACCCAGTGGAATTTCAGCTCCAACTAACCGATCCGGAAAACCTGAGCCATCAAAATTTTCCAATTGATGCCGAATTATTACTGCGACATCCTGTAATTTTGGAACCTTCGCGAGCAGTCGCTCTCCCGCAATTGGGTAATGAGATCGTTCATTACTTTCAAATTTTTCGTTGTCTTTCGACACGATATTTTCAGATAAACTAATTTTGCCAATTTCATGAAGGGCAGCCGCACTGCATATCAATTGGATTTCTTCTGCGCTGAGTTCCAATTTCTTCCCAAGCCATTCCACAATTTGAATTGCCTTCTCTGAATGTTTGGCAGCATCCGGAACGTGAAGTCCGACGAGTACCGCAAGCAAATCGAGCATCCCATTGTAACTGCTTTGGAGCATTGTGTTGGCGTCAGCTAATTTTGCTTTCTCGAATTTCACTTCGTCTTGCAATTGCACAATTCGAACACCGGCACGAACGCGTGCAAACAATTCGTCGGGATGAACAGGTTTTGAGATAAATTCATCCGCACCGCTTTCCAACCCCTTTACTTTGTCCTGGACAGAGGATGCTGATGTAAGTAAAATAAACATTGCATCACGCAAGAGTGGGTGTTCTTTTATTCTTTTACATAATTGAAATCCATCCACTCCCGGCATGTAATAATCTGAAAGGATGACGCTTGGTGCGTACATTTCTGCAAGCCGGAGTGCCTCTTCACCGCTGGTTGCGGTGATGATTTTAAATTGCACGTCTTGTTCGAGAATCTGCTCAACAAGAGAAACTTGGGCGGCATCATCATCAACAATTAAAATTGTGTGTCGTTTATTGATTGGCGTCATATTTCACCAAAATACTAATTCGTCGATTCGTGATATCAAATGGATTGGCTTTGTTGCGTAATCTGTTGTCGGCGTATCCGCGGATTTCGTCGATCTGTTTTTCCCACAAACCTGTTTTCATAAGAACACGCCGCGCACTATTTGCGCGATCGGAACTTAATTCATAGTTCGTGTACCCTCCGGCGGCTGAATACGCCCGCGAATCCGTGTGCCCCTCAACAACGATATGGTTGTGCAGATTTTTTAATTCGCCGGCAATAACCGTAAGCAGTTGTATCGCCTCAGGTTTTAGATTGGCCGTGCCCACATCAAAAAAGAACGACTGTGATTCTTCCACCAGTTCAATGCGCATCCCTTCTTTGGTAAATTCAATTTTAACTTGATTGAGAATTTCTTTTAATGAAGGTGTCTTTTTTATCTCTGAAATAATTTTGTCGGCAAGCTGCTTCATTTCATCTTGCTGCCGTTTCAAATATTCTTCCGTGACACGCTCGCCGACTTTGATGTCAGATTTTTCAAAGACACCTCCCCCTTTTGTATTTTGCATAAAGGCACCGGGATCTTTGAAATAGTTGGCGACATATTCTTTAACCTGTTTGCTTTGTCCGACAATCCACAGGACAATAAACAATGCCATCATGGCCGTGACAAAATCAGCATACGCAACTTTCCATGCACCGCCGTGGTGAGCACCATGGCCGTGCTTTTTCTTCTTTACAATTCTAATGGGAGCTTCTTTATGCGTTGTCATGATGCTTGTTTGGCGCCGGCTTTAATACTTTTGATTGCATCTTCAAGCTCTTTAAAGGTCGGCCTGAAATCTGTAAAGATAACACGGCGCGAAAATTCAACGACCATCATTGGAGCATTTCCTTTGGCGTACGATAAGACGCCGACTTTGATACATTCGAGATAACGGACTTCCGATTGATGCAGAATTTCAAGATGGCTTGCCATCGGGCCGACAAAACCGTAACTCAACAAAACGCCGAGAAATGTTCCGACCAACGCCGCGGCAACAGCCATACCAACCTCTTCCGGCGGACCATTGATTTTTCCCATCGTAATAATAATCCCGAGAACAGCAGCAACAATACCCAACCCGGGCAGTGCATCGCTAATTCTTTGCAGCACTCCTGATGGCTGCGCGCCTTCTAATTCTACCGTTTCGGAATCAGCATCAAGAATCGCTTCGAGATCGTGTGCCGGCACTCCGCCGCTTAACATTAATTTCAACGTGTCGCAAAAATAATTCAGTGCGTGATGATTTTTCAGCAAAAACGGATTCTTCGAAAAGATGATACTCTCATCCGGCTTTTCCACATGCTGCTCTACATTCATAAGGCCGTCTTTGGTAGCAACGAGAAATATTTCGAACATTGTCCTGAGCAGATTGAGATATTCTTCTTTGGTGTACGGATCGCCCTTCATCAGCCCGGTAAGATTCTTCCCGAGATGTTTTATAATTCTCAACGGAGTCCCGACAAGCAGCGAACCAACGGCCGCCCCGCCGATGATCAGCAGTTCGTTCGGCTGTACTAAAACTGCAAGGGGACCTTCGTGCATCATAAATCCACCAAGGACACATGCGATAACGACAGCTATTCCGATGATAACAAACATAGTCGAATCCTTTTACCCTATGAGGGGAGAAATTATTTCTCTGTTTTCTTGTGCTTTAATAATTGTGCCGCGTTGGCAACGTCTGATTTCGATACTTTTGCCGCCTCCACGTTTTCTTTCTGAATCTGTTGATAAATTTCAGATCGAAAAACTTTCATTTCCTTGGGTGCATCAATTCCAATCCTCACTTGTCCTTCTTGAATACCGAGAATCTTTATTGTAATCGAATCCCCGATCTTTATTTCTTCTTCTATTTTCCTGCTTAGAATGAGCATGCTTACTCCGTAAGTACAGTAGAAAATGTTGTTAAAGGTGTCCGCACATTCAGCGAATCGTCTTCCAACACAACCTGTCTGCCGTTACGATTTGTATTATCGATCACGATCGGACTTTTCAAGTTGACCGTTGAATCATCGACTCGCTCTTTAATCGAAGCCACCGCGAACAATGTAACATTTTCTTGCGGAAAATATTTGCCCGAAATAATTTTTGTTGAACCCAGATCGATCAAGGGGAAACTCAACTCCGGATCTTGCAACGATACCAGCCATCGGAACGGTTCGCTCTCTTCATCATTGACGATCACAAATCTCGTATTCTCTTCAAATCCGATTAATCCTCCGGGAAAATTGACCACATGTTTATCGTCATATTCCATTTCGCCAAACTGCCTGTTGTTCCATTTCATGAATTATTCTCCTTGAATTGCATTTTGTCTTTGTGCACTGAGCGTTTGCGTTACCTGCGACAATAAAATAACAATGTCTACCCTTCTGTTCGCTGCTCTATTCTTTTCCGATGTATTTGGAAGGATCGGTTTATATTCTCCGTAGCCGACCACCGACACCTTTTCGGGATTGATGTTGTGCCGATCAATAAGATAGTACCCTGCATTCATTGCCCTGCTGACGGATAGATGCCAGTTCGAAGGAAATGACGCTGTTGCAATCGGAATATTATCCGAATGCCCCTCGACACGAATGTCGTTCGGAAGTTTCTTTACCACTTTTGCAAGCGAATCAAGCATGACAAACGAACTCCCCTTGAGTTGAGCCTCTCCTGACGGGAATAGCAATTCTTCTTGAATATGGATCGTTACTCCGCGTTCATCAACAGATACAGAGAGTGCTGAATTTTGTCCGTCAATCTTTAAGGCCTGCTTCAATAATTTTTCAATCCGTATTTGTTCGGAGAGGCCGTCGATCATTCCTTTTTCGCCGATCCCTCTTTCCATTTCAACACTGCTTTTCCCGAACACACCTTCAAATGCGGCAACCCACTTATCATATTTTTTCTTGTCGATGTTGGACATCGCATAAAGAATGACAAAGAGTCCGAGTAACAGCGTGATCAGATCGGCATATGTTAACAACCATCGGTCATTGCCGGCATGTTCAGTATGGGTTTTCTTTTTTTTCATTTCTTAATGTTTTGCACAGGCTCTTTTGATTTTAATTCTTCCGCCAGCATGCTGTTCAATTTGGATCGTATCACTGACGGGATTTCGCCTTCTTGAATTGCAATGACACCTTCAGAAACCATCGAAATATAAATTTGTTCTTCGTCGTCCAAACTTTTCAATTTATCGGCAATCGGAAGCCAGATAATATTTGCCATAAATACTCCCCACAATGTCGCAATAAATGCAGTGGCGATATGTTGAATCAAGGTCGTTGGATCGTCGCCCGCATTGGCAAGTGTCGCAATCAGCCCCATGACCGTTCCGATAATTCCCATCGTGGGTGAATACCCGCCCATGCGTTGATACATTGCAATATTCTTGGCGTGCCGTTCGTTGATTGAACTGCTCTCCGTTTCGGATACCGAGCGAAGGACATGGATATCAATTCCGTCAATGAGATATCGAAGCATCTTGAACAAGTATGGATCTCGCAATTCATCAAGGTGCCGCTCGAGCGTAAGCAAACCTTCCTTTCTTGCAATCATCGAAAACCTGACGATCTCGTCAATCATCGTCGAATAATTGTATGTCGGCGGATAGAGCACCAACTTCATTGTCTTTCCCATATTTTTTACTGTACTCATCGGCGTTCCAATCAATGCCGTTGCAAACGTTCCCCCGAAAACAATTATCATTGCGGGAAGCATCATCAGGGCACCAAGTCGTCCTCCCTCCAAAAGGAACGAGCCAAAGATGCAGGCGAACCCCATCAACAATCCGATTAATGTCCCAAGGTCTAATTTTCTTTTCATAATGTTATCGTAAAAAATCAAGTAATGATTTCGGAATGATTCTGCCGCCGGTGTTTAACGCTGCATCCAACATCACTTCTTCGTGTTTCAATTTCATCGTTGCTTCTGCAACGTCAGTATCCTGCGTTATGGACAGATATTGCTCAAGCTGATTTTTTTGTTCTTCAAGATTTGAATGAACGGCATCAAAATGTTCCGCGTATGATGCCGCCGTACTCGACGCATTAAGAACGTGCTGTGTCGCTTGTTCCACTGAATCAATAAAAGCCGGCGATGTGAACGTTCCGGTATTCAAAGCGTCTCTGACTTGAATCATCAAATTAAAAATTTGCGTTCCTTGCAATGCATCTTCTCCATTCAAATTTGCCTGGATATACGATCCTTCTGCAACTTGATATTTGATGATGCCGTCGATTCCGTTTGGATTTTTAGCAACGGAAGCTTTATCGGCTGCTAATGTATAAGGCGGTACCAATGTTTCTGTCCCGCCGAGAAGATATTTGCCATTGAATTTTGTGTTAGCAAGGTCAACGGATTCCGTCAATATTTGATCGACACTCTCCGCATAGGTTTTGAGATCTTCCGAATTGGCAGACCCGCCTGCTTTCACGACCACATTTTTCAGATTAATAAGGATATCAGCAAATTGCCCGAGCGTTGAAGCAGTCGCGTCCGTCATGCCTTGTCCTTCAAGCGCATTGCTTTGAAATTGAGTTCGCGCATTTTGTGATTCTTTCAAACGCAGAACGGTATCGGCTGTTTCCGGATCATCCGACGGTTTTTGTAAAATTTTTCCGGTTGCTAATTGTGTCTGGAGTTTGACGATTCGTTCACGTGTCTGGTTGACCGTAAAAAGATATCCCGATGCAATTGTTCCTTCAGTCACTCTCATGATTACACCATATCAATTATTGTTTTATACATTTCATTCACCGCGTTAATGATGCGCGCTGACGCATCAAACCCATGCTGAAATTTAATGAGGTTTGTCATTTCCTCATCCAGTGAGACACCGGCAACAGAATTTTGCTGCACATCAAGTTGATTGAGCACAAGATTGTGAGAGTCAACATCGGTATTCAATCCTTCAATTTCCGATCCCAAATTACTCACCATCCCATTGTAGTATTGAAAGATGGTATTGCTGCTGCCATTCAAAACTTTTTTGTTCTGAAGTTCTGCAATTTGGGTGGCGATTTCATTGTTTCCCGGTGATCCATCTTTCGATGCCGCAATCGTATTGATGTTCTGCGAAATAAACGGGTCGACATCGATTGTGCTTGCGTCGGTTCCCGAAAAAAAATTCATTCCTGTTGGGGGCGGAGTTCCCAGGCCATAACCCATCATATGAACAGTATTGACTTCCGTAATAATACTTTGCGCGACATCATCTAATTTTGTCTGATAACCAGGAATTGTTGAATTATATAATGTCAGAAGTCCGCCGAGCTCTCCTTCGGTGACATTAACTTGCATTGATGAATTCGCAGGAGTAATTACAATCGAACTTCCGGCAGAATTCGCTTTTACTTCGGTATAGGTGCCATTGGCAATAATCGTCGTACCGGCGATCGATGCCGTAACAAAACCATTTTTATCTTCGGTCACCCGAAGATTAACGAGCTTTGACAATTCTGCCAATTTGGTGTCGCGTTGATCCATAACGTCATTCGGTTTTAGTCCCTGCGCTGAAGCACCGGCAATGGTCGCATTCAAATCCGAAATAGTTTTTATCAATGAATTAATCTTTTCAACTTTTGAATTAATCTCCTCAAACGAATCTGCTTTCATGGATTTCAATCCGTCGGCAACACGATGGAATGAATCCGTCATCATTGCAGCCTTTTGAAGCACCGCATTTCTGCTTGAACTTTCCTCGGGGTGCGTTGATAAATTTTGAAATGCATTGAAAACTCCCTGCATCATCGCATTCAATCCGGAATCAGACGGCTCTTGAAAAAATGATTCTGCAAGCTGCAATACTTTACCACGCTGCGCCGAATTGCCAAGATTCGCATTAACGGTATATATTTGCTGATCGATATAACTTTCTCGAAGACGTTGAACGGTTTGAATAGTGACGCCGGTCCCAACATAACCGAATTGTGTTTTTTCTGCAACCGAGGCCGCTAAATTAAGCCGTTGACGTGAATATCCCGGGACGCTTGCGTTGGAAATATTATGACTCGTTACACCGATGCCATATTGATTTGCATTCAGCGAACGCTTTGCCAATTCCAATATTGAATTTAAACCCGCCATGAAATTTCCTTAGATTTTCTGATCTAATAATTTTCGTTGGAAATTATTGGTCAAGATCGAGAGTGTGTTTTGAACAAAACTCAGCGAACTCGTTAACAGTCGGCGACTTTGTTCATTTTGCCTCAACACATTTTGTGATGCATTTTTTAAACGTTCTGCCTGTGCTTGCAGTTCAGATGATGCATGTTCCATGATAATCGATGTCAGTGTCGGAGATTTTGTTTGAGGCTGCAATTCGCGAACAAGCGCAATTCTTTTACTTTCCAATTCTGCTATGCCGTGAAGGAACGAAATTTCTTTCTGAAGTACTGTTTCTAATTCTTCCGGCTTCCAATGAATGAACGCTTGTTGCTTTGTTTTCAGCACACCTTCCAAGTGTTCAGTCAATTCCGCTTCGTGCCGTATAATAGTTGTCAATTCCTCAAGATGATTCATACGATTATTCTCCTTCTGCCGAAAAGGCGTCCAAATATTTCATGACACGCTTTACGTAATCCTGTGTTTCCGGAATGGCGGGAACTTTTTTTTCCTTTTCGACGCGTGCAGGCCCGGCATTATATGATGCCACGGCGAGTTTTATATTTCCGTCAAACTTATCCAATAACTGCCGAAGGTATTTTGTTCCTCCATGAATATTCTGTTCTGGATCCCACGAATTCTTCACCCCGACCATTGATGCCGTTGAATCAATCAACTGCATCAATCCCTTTGCATTGGCCGATGACCGAGCGCGCGGATTCCCTGCGGATTCGCTGGCAATCACCGCTTTAATTAATGTCGAATCGACATTATATTTTTCTGCTGCCTCATTGATGATATCATCATATTTCCCGACAGCATCTTTTATATTTTTCGACGGCGTGAACGAAACGGCACCGGATTGTTTCGATTTCATCGGTTTCATTGCATGGGTAATTTCACTCGTTGCAAAATGTCTTGGCAATTCTTCGCCTGTCATTTTCTTATACAACATTTCTCCGAAACCGAGATTGGAATTTTTCGCAATATGTTTTGATAATTCTTGATCGAACATTTCCTGCATCATTTCTCCGCCGAATCCGTCGTCTTCTTCCTCGGCCTTGTCAACAGTTTTTCTCATGCTCTGAAGAAGATAGTTCACAAACATTGCTTCAAAATCTTTTGCCGCTTTTTGAAGTTTTGCTTTTGCCTTCTCGTCCGTTATTCTCGGTTGAGTGGTACGCTGAACATTCGACTGTTGAATATTTTGAATTTCGCCGTTCATTGTTATAAGATTACTAATTCAGCTTTTAATGCGCCGGCTTCTTTAAGCGCCTGGAAAATTGCAATAATATCACGCGGGGAAACTTTCAGGGTATTCAACGCTTTGGCGATATCTTGCACTGTAGCCGCACCGTTGATTGCAACAACCGACGAACTGTCAACACCGGCAGTAATATTGGACATCTGTGTTACCACCGTTTTACCTTGCGAAAAAGCATTCGGCTGCGATATAATTGGAGTTTGTTGTATCTCTATATTAAGACCAGCATGTGAAATTGCCACGGGAAGAATATTGACATTTCCCCCAATAACAACCGTTCCGGTTTTTTCGTTGATGACCACTTTGGCAGAAACGTCGGGTGTAATTTCCAATACTTCGATGACAGAAAGAAATTCAACAAGTTTTCCCAGATCGCGGTACTGTACCGGAACATCAAGTGTCACGGTCGATGCATCAATTGCTAACGCGCTGTTTGATGCAAGAGTTTTGTTTACGGCATTAGCAATCCGCGTTGCCGTTGTAAAATCAGGCTCCCACAGAACAACAGAAACTTTCCAATTGATAGAGATTGCTGCATCAACGGCATGTTCAATGACGGCACCGTTCGGAATTCTTCCGGCAGCCGTGTGATTGCGGCGGACTTCACTTCCATTCGAACGAACATTCATTCCTCCGACGGAAAGAGGTCCCTGAGCACTCGCGTACACAATTCCGTTTGTTCCTGACAGCGGCGTTACGAGGAGAGTTCCTCCTTGTAATCCAGTCGCATCCCCAAGCGATGACACGGTAACATCAATGATACCGCCTTCTTTTGAGAATGCCGGAACAGTCGCTGTGACCATAACGGCAGCAACATTTCGCAAGCGAAGATCGTCCTGCGGAACGGTAATACCAAATCGTTTTAACATGCTGGACACCGATTGAACCGTAAAAGTCGACCGCTGGCTGTCACCGGTTCCGTTCAGACCAACGACCAAACCATATCCGATAACTTGTTCTCCGCGCATTCCCTGAACGTATGCAAGATCTTTAATCCGCGAAGCAGAAAAAGTCAATTGTGTAAGAACTACATACAATATGATGAAGTGTTTCATAGTTTTAGAATATCCAATGAAAAAATCTCGTTAACCAACCCGGCTCTTGATTATCAGTTACCATCCCTTTTCCTTTAAATACAATGATCGCATCAGAGATATTGTACGAAAACACACTGTTGTCTGATTGAATATCGGATGGACGCACG
>JBBINR010000018.1:0-71296 GCA_037443785.1 Ignavibacteriales bacterium
TCCAGATTCCATTGCAGTACTTGGCAATGGAATCTGGATGCTCATCACGTGAAATTTTTAACATCTCAAGCGTCGCGACAATGCTTGCAGTGATTGATGAAAGTCCAATGAGATCATATTTTTTTCCCCGAAGATATTTTCGTACATCGTCTAAAGTATGTTGCAAAGACATGCTGTCATAAATCTCTACTTCGAAACCACTTTTACGCAGTTCGCCGGCGATATACACAAGGCCAAGCGGCGCCCAAATGCCTGCGGATTCTAAAACTCCGGCATGATACGGCGGTGTTGCAAGTAGTATTCTTTGAATTTTGTTCATATAAAATTCCATTTATGGAGTAAAATATTCGGCGTGTAATGAATTAGCGACAAACGGCAATATAAAAATTGTGAAGATGGATGTAATAAAACATACGACGAGGAAAAGCGCTGATTTTTTCCCACGCCACTTCCAAAATAAGCGCAGGTGTGCAAACATACCATACATTAGCCAGGTGATGAATGACCAAGTTTCAATGGGATCCCATCCCCAATATCTCCCCCAACTTTGGTTTGCCCAAATTGCACCAGCCGCGATATTTATAGTCCAAAATGTAAAGCCAAAACCCGCAAATTTATAACTGTATTCGTCCAGTATCTCAGGTGATGGAATTTTTGCATAGAAGAATTTTTGATTCTCTTTAATTTTTACTAGATACAGTATTGCACAACCTAAAGAAGTAATAATTGCACCTGCCGCCAATTTAGCACACGTGACATGCATTACCAGCCAAATACTCCTCAATGAAGGTGGAAGATTTTGCATTGATGGATTTGAAAATAAACCTATCACCAACATTAAAAAGGAAATTGGTAGTACTAACACTCCGGCAGAGCGAATTTTTTCCCATTTTAAACCTAGAGAAAGAAACATAGCCAGCGTTATCCAGGCATCGGAACTTAAAACTTCATATCGCGTCATATATGGTCCATGTCCTTGTTCAATCCAACGCAATAGTAACGCAACTGAATGCAGCACAAGACCAAAAATTGTAATATGTTCAGCTCGTTTTAATACGTTCCCATTTTTGAAGAATAAACTATAAGTATAAATTGAAGAAGCGGCGATGTAGAGCGCAACGGCAATCCATTGCAACGATACTTCAATTTCCAACCAATTCATTTCCGACATTAACAACTCCATAGTTTAAATATTGTTCTTCCATAATCTCCATAAACTCTTCTGCAAATAGCGCCTTTTCTCTTCGCGAGTAGCCATAAAAAAACACTTTCAGATGCTCATCATTTTGTTCAATAGTAAAAACTATTTCTTTTACGGGAAGAAAATAAATAAAAAACAAACCAAGAAGGGACATTCCAAATCCTGCAAAAATGAATGATACTCCAAAACTCTCTGTAACAATAAACCCACTCCATTGTCGGATATCAGAAAATGTCAGTCTATTGCCGGCAAAGTCGATTTTTTCATACAAAGAAAGTGTATCGTTAAAGATAGACGTTCCATTCTTTAAAATGCTGAGTAACAGTTTTGGATTTTTAAGTTCAAATGATTTTTTATTTTCATTAGGGAAAAGTCTCATTGATACTGAGTAATCCGTTGTTGGAAAATCTGAAATTCCTGCAAACGGTTCACTGAATTTTCTGGGACGATCAAGTGAAAAATACGTTGGAATTTTTTGACCATGCTTTTCCAAAATAAGTCCAACGGTGTACCCATTGGACATCGTTTGATAAACAGTTACCCCTTCCACTTCAATAGAATGATTTACCGATACGCTCTTTGAAACAATATCTTCGTTACTATCTGCAATTTTTAAACCACTCTCCAATGATTGAATTTCGGCATTAGAATAATACCTCGGCGCGACTTTATCCAAACCAATGGCTAAATTTGGATGGAACGATTTTGCCAGCGGACCCTCTTCATGCACAAGAAATTCATCTTTTGCTCCGAAGAATGTATCTCCTTCAATAATTTGTACAAAACCACGTCGATCAGACACAAAATGGAAAAGACTCGCAGCAACAATAACCAGCATTCCTCCGTGCAACAATACTGTTCCCCATTTACTCATTTCATTTTTAACTGTGTAGAACTTGTCATTCGGTAATTGAGTTTTCAAAGAATAACCATGCCTTTGAAATGATTCGAGTATATCCTTTATACCTTTTTTTTGTTCAACAATAAACTCAAAGAATTCGAGTGATTTTTTTTTTATCAACAATGAATTATTTACTGTTAATGATCTTTGATTTTTCCAAACGGTATATGTAGACAAGCACATTGAGAAAAATAAAGCACCAACACATGTCAAAAATATTGTCGAAGAAAATATTGAATGCAGTAATAATGCATCTGCAATCGAAGCAAGTGCTCGATGATCTTTCTGCCATTGCATCAAATAATCAGGTGTACACGCAGTTTGTTGTGGAAATACGAAACTGATGCCGGAAAGGAATGCAATTATTGCAATGCCCACCAATGCGGTTTTCCGCGATAGCAATATGGTACGAAGTTTATTTTTCATTCTTTTTTGTTTATGGATCATATCCACCTGCATTCGAGTGAGTAGTGCATCCAGACTGCGTTGAATAACAGTTGCTTTTTTGATATGCACTTGGACTGGTCGCTTTTTTAAATCCTGAGATGACATTCAATAATGCGTTCGCGTTTGTAGGATCAGAATAATTGTAAGGGGCGGCATCAGTTCTATATCCAATGAGACGACTTCGCTTTGAACCATGAGGTATTGCAACATGACACGATACACAGGGGACCCCTGTATAAGTTTTACCATTAATTGTAATACTACGAGTTTCATGCTCTAGATGAGCAATGTTATTACCTGACCACGTACCAGCAGAATAAAGCGGATGACAGTTAACACAAAATAAATTTGTTGACCAGCTATTAGTGTTGCTTCTTACATCCCGTAATGTCCAAACCACAGTACCTCCGGCATTTGCGGGCCAATATTGTGCTGATGGTTTAGTACTTGTTCCCTTCAGCATAAATTTTCTGTTTGAACCATGCGGTCCATCCGGTTCAGTTGCAGATACAACAGCATCGTTTCCATGGCAGTCAGAACAGTACATTGTGTTAGCACCAAGAGTCGTATTCCACGGTGAAGACATTTGAGCAGCAACAAGCGTTTTTGGAGTACCCGAACCTGTTTGGTTTGTTAAGCCAACTACTACAGGATGTACTGATTTATTATTGACATTGTATTCTAATGCTTGATCTGTAACATTTTGTCCTGAAGGACCGATTATGGTTGAAACGCCATTTGTGACGACTCCTAAACCATTATATGAATGACATTTCATGCAAATCTGATATTCTTTTACTGCTGGATCATACCGTGTGAATATAGTCGGCTGGGACCAAATTGTTGCGGAGCCGGGTTCTATTCCCCAAGCACCCGAAAGCACATTAGATACTATATTCGTGGTTGTTGTATGTAAACCGCTTTTTGCAGCATGAGGATTATGACAGTCTGAACATTCAGCATGTCTATTTGGAGAATTGAGATTTGTTGATGCCTCAGTATTTGTAGTTGTAACTGGTGAAGCATTAATAGGCGTATGCTTTCCACTGACCGTAAATGTCGGGTGTGTATATATTTTCGCAAAAGGACCACCGGCCGCATTTGAGACATTCTTTGCAGTTATCCCTCCGTTAGTAGTGCCTTTATGACACGGATCGCATGTTGCTTCTTCAACACCTTTGATTAACCGTGAAGCATTTGTTGCTGAATGCGGTTTGTGACAACTTTCACAAGCATTTGTCGCGACAGTTGTATATCCCGTATGAGACAGCCCCGCAGGTATCGTTTTCGTTGAAGATTGATGAATTGACGGTCCGCTTGTAAAGTTGGGAACATTATGACATTTTAAGCAAAGCGCTGAAGCAGAATTACTTTGTATTAAAAATTTTTTTATTGTTATATCACGGTCTTCTTTGTGTGGATCGTGACATGAAGTGCAGTTTACTGCATCCGCCTGACCCGTTGGAGTAAAGTGATTGCTTTTGGCTGTATTAAACGTTACCGATATGGGATGATCATCTGAAAGATTTGTACCACCAACACCGCCAATATTGCTTGATGCAGATGTTGCGATTCTCTGATTTGCATCAAGTTGTGCTCCACCAGAAACGTTAATTTGTCCGGTGCTAATTGCGCCAACAGCAATTGTTCCATCATGACATGATAAGCATAACTTAGACTTTGTATTGGGATATTGTGCCTGATATGTAGATGCGAATGTCGTGCTTGTATATTGTGAGTATGATACCGAAGACATTGTGTGATCCCAAAGCGGTTCTACTACAATTGCCTTGTGAGGTATATGACAGAATTTACATATTTCTTGTTCCGATGTTGCCTTCACAATTCCCGGTCCGGAAACCGAAAGATTATGTTTACTCGATACTATTTGACCGAGTAGCAAACTTGGAATGAACAGTAAAATTCCAATATATTTTTTAGTAACCGGACCCAGAAGTATGCTCATTGAAGATACTGAAATACTTGAACTCGTTTATTTCCCGAATCAACAACATAAATTTTATTTTTTTCGTCAATAACAATACAGGAGGGAAGATAAAGTTTTCCAAATTGACTGCCTGAACCACCAAACGCCATTAAAATTTGGCCTTTCGGATTAAATATCTGCACGACGTCAAATAAAGCATCGACAACATATACGTTGCCGTCACCATCCAACGCGATGCCCTTGGGACGGGCAAAATTACCAATTCCATCTCCCAGCTTTCCAAATGTTGATAAAAAAGTACCGTCATCATTCAACGTTTGAACCCGAAAATTTAAAGCGTCAACGACATACAATGGAACTTCGGATTGTTGCGCTTTTGCTGTTATATACAAAGGAAAATTAAATTGCACTTTATCAAAGCCGCGTTTACCAAAACGATTAAGCTCGTTCCCATTAAAATCGGCAACTATAATTTGGTTTTCCCCGGCATCTGCTATATAGAGCAAATTGTTTTTAACGCAAATTCCACACGGACGGTTGAGATGGAGGGGCAACCGCCCTTTGAATTTTCCTTTCATTTCAAAGACATAAATAGATTTTTTCTCTGAATCTGATACATACAGAAGATCATTTGCTATTGCGACCCCAACGGGCGAAACCAGAGGGAATTCTTTCGATCCTCTGATTTCAAAATATTCCTTTTGTGCCACATCAATTACATGAATAAGTTTTTTTTCAGTATCAGTAATGTACATCGTCCCATTTTTATCAACTGCAATCCCTTGTGGATGATACATCTCGGTATTTTCTTTTTCTTCGCCAAAAATAAAATCGGTAATTTTTTGCCACCACGATTTTTTGATCCCTAAGTCTTCCTTCCCTGCAATAGCGTATAAAAATTGAATATGTGCTTTTTGAGGTGCCGGCGGCCATTGTAACATTTGGTCAGAATATTTTTGCGCGAAAACGTTGAGACACGATATCAATACAGCAATAGCTATGAGAGAGTATTTTTTCATTCTTCTCTAATCGAATTCAAAACTAAATGGGCGAGTCACTGTAAAATAAAAATCATTACGCGTGAAATGTCGATAGTTATAACCTGCGTAGCGTAATGTAAATGCGACTGCCCTCAAATTATAGGTTGCGTTTACTTCATAATTTTTATTCTCCGCCATTTCTACCCTGTCGCGAAGAATTGAGATACGGGTTTGGATATTAAAATTCGGTAAAACTCCGGGCAATGTCAGCATACCAGAATAGCGATCCGTGGTGTTTGAGTAATTGGGCGTTGAAACAGTAGTGAGAACATAATTGATATTAAGAAGCATTTCCAAAAAAGATCTTAATGTATATTGAATGTCCACAAACATGGAGTAATTTTTTAATACTGAATTTCGATTGCCGAATTCTTTTGAATATGAAATTGTTGAATTACTTCTTACCGTACAGGATTGAAGTATATCACTTTCAATAGAAAGCGAGGTGCTGTTATTGATATTCGATCGATTCACAGTTCCAATCATCTTCCGAATTTTAAATTGCTCGCCAATTTGCACAATGCCAAACGGTAACGTTGTACACCGGAATGCTCCAGAGGTCAAATGTTCAACCGAATGCAGAATCGAAGCATAAACGTTTCGTTGATATGTAATTTGCGAGAGAAAATTGGATTCACCCACATTAAAACTGTGATCATTCATTGCGGCAAATGTTAACGTGCTGTTTCTCGAATCCACTCCTGCTGCTTCCACATGACGCAGTAATGCTAAACCATTCCACTCTCCAGTGAGCGGCATATTGTACTGATCACTTATTTGGTAAGCGTACGTCCGCATATCCAAATACGAAAATCGGCGAAGTTCCAAACTTAATTGATTTGCAGTCAAATCATCAATTTGCTTGTGCCACATAGAACTCAGATACGTCGACGTATTATCATTTTCTTGAGTAAAACTAAAGTTGGTCGAGAGTTGATCCCTGGAAGAGAAAAAAGAAGAAGTGTGCATTTGAGCTTCGCGGGAAGAATAAAACAAATTATTAATGGTATAGCGTCTATCGTTCTGGCGCAACTCCAAATCCCAGGTTGTGTTCTTCCCAATTGCACCATCAAGCGAAGCATGATAATTCTGAGATCTCATATCATTTGAAACAGCAGTATTTAATCCCTTGCTTGAAAAATTATCGTAGGATAGAATTAGACGTGGATATTGTGTCCCAAACTGGCTTGAAAATCTGCCCCCAAAATTTGTTGATAATGTTTTTGTGAATGATCGTGCAATTAATTCGTTTGAAAGCTCATTTGTGTTCACATCCTGTTTAGCGTACAACGTCACGGGATAATTTGTCAACTTTAATATTTCAACATTAGCGTCATAAAAATTGAAATATGTATCATGCTGTGTTAAATTTCCCAAGTTAGTTGAAGTATTTGAATTTATATTTCTGAATCTGGTATTCAACGAAAATTCGGCCAGATTGGGATGGAAGACATACCCGTTTGAGAAAATGTTGAAAACTTGATGAAACCGGGAAAGATTGTCGTTTGATGAAGTAAATGTTTGTATTTGCCGTTCATATTCAATACCAAGATTCCCTTGCACATTTTTAAACTGACCAAATGCAACCATGGAAAAAAAAAGAATTGCACCAACCAATCTACTTAAGACGATAAAACAAGCATCGCCCGTTAATACAACGGGCGATGGAACACCAAATGTTATTGTATTACAATCCCCCACCCTCAGTGAAATTCTTTCTCGTAACATAATTTTTTACATAAAGCACATCACAACGGCATAATTATTTCGAATGGCATTTGACACACAAGGCACTTCCCGAGTTAGAAATACGCAAAAAGGAAGTATTGGCGTTGCTGTGCGGATTGTGGCATGATGCGCATTGCACTTTGCCGCTGTATAATGGAACAGAATGAGCAGCATCAACATACGAAGCGCTATTCGGCGTCACTAAACCACCATCAGCAGTTGCCAGCGCAACATCATACATAAAATTAATTGGATGATCATTCGTTAAACTTGTTCCTAAATATGCTTGCCGAGTGTTAGAGATTTTTCCTGTAGCATCCAATTCAGTTCCACTTCCCATCGTTGGATTCGTCGCTCCTGATGGATTTCCAAGGCTATTAACAGCAACTGTCCCATCGTGGCAGCTCATACAAAGATTTGAAACTGCATTCCCACCACCGATATCAGCTACCGTTGCATTAAGTGTAGAGCTTGTGTAAGTGCCGTAAGTTGCTGTCGACGAGAGTGTTTTATTCCACAATGGTGTTGCAGTTACGGTTTTTTGGTGAGGAGTATGGCAAAAAATACAGACCTGCGATTCAGTAGTAGATTTGTCTGTAATTCCACCACCTGCCGATAAATCATGTTTTGATCCAACAACAGATTGAGCGACTGACATTGAAAATCCCATCACAACCATACACACGAAAGATAGAAATCGATACATATCTTCTCCTTTATTTATAGTGAGTAAAAATATTTTTTTAACACTCGTCATATATAATGGCAAGATATATACCAAAATGGACATAGATTTTATGCAAAAAATCCAGGTTTTTGACTAGCGAAATTTTACTATCGAGAAATTCAGCACTGTTATGGGTCAAATACCCCACCATAAACAATTCCTTCTATTTGCTTAAGGGGGATAGAAGCAAAACTATAGTAAATGACTCAACCGAAGTTATACTTGAACAGCAGATTCGTCGGACCACCTTTTTGATGTATTTGCAGATCTTAAAAAAAGAAGATTATTTTACAACTTCACTTCCGAAAACAGCAGGATTTAAAAAAGCGAAACCTATATTTAGTACATTCAAAATATTTGTGTGAAATTATTCATTGTATTTTATTAGTTGGAAAGATTGTACCCGCTTATTCATCTGATCAACCACATAAATCCTATCCTGCCGATCGATATAAATTCCAGCAGGAAGCCAGAAAAATCCTGGAGGCAATCCCAAACTCCCTACTGACATCAGCAAAATTCCTTTGTTAGTGAAAATTTGAAAATTATTAAAGGCTGCATCAACAACATAGATATTTCCCTGGCTGTCTAATGCAATTCCTTTCGGTCGTGTAAACTGTCCGAAGGAATCTCCAAGAGAGCCAAATTTATATAAAAAATTTCCTTCGGCATCGAAAATTTCTACACGTGCGTTAATCATATCGGTAACATAGATCCGTCCATCTTTCCCTACCGCAATGTTCGTTGGAAAATTAAATTCACCATCATCCGTTCCTCGTTTACCAATAGTAAGGACTAAAGAATCAGTTATTGTTGAATATCCTTTAACGTTATGTCCTTGCGTATCAACAACATATATTCGATTCCGTAATTCATCCAAAGCAATACCGCCTGGACTTTTTAATTGTTCTCCATGACCAATGGTTTTAATCATATTCCGTTGTTGATTATACACCAGGACACTTTTTAATTTCCCATCTGCTACGTATACTCTTCCTATAGAATCAACTGCAATACCAAGAGGCAATTCCATTGTACCACCCGCTCCCCGGCCAAAAAAATCCAATTTTTTGTTTTTAGTATCAAACACAAATACTCGAGCTTGCTCACTTTCTGAAACGTAGATTTTCCCTTCATTATCCACGGCAACTCCATACGGTTTCCCCAATTCATCTTTTTTATCTTCTCCAATTATCGCATCAATGAATGACATGGAGTTTTCTTCTACAGATTTTCTATTCGTGTATGATGATAGATATTTTATCCTCGGCTTGTCTGGGGGCGAAGGCCATACAAGATCGGTTGTAACTGATTTCGAAGATGAACAACCGATAAAAGATAAAACAAAAAAAAGGAACAAGGAGCTAAGATTAATGATATGTTTCATAGCAATTATTGATTTCATAAAATTTCCTCACAACACATTATTTGCTGTGACAGCTTTGACATAACGCAAAATAGCCATCTGAATTTATGAGCAGCGACTTATTTTCCGAAGCATGCGGATCATGACAACTTACACAACTCAACATTACATCCTTATTCCGCGGATCCGGAACATCGCGGTTGGGATGAAACATGACAGGATGGTTTCCTTCACGGTGATTATCGTGACAGGAAAGACAAATTTCATTTTTTGACTTTCTTAATTGAAAAGGATTGGATGAAGCATGTGGAGAGTGACAAATACTGCATTGCTCTCCAACGAGTGGTGCATGAACAAATTGCTTTTCAGAAACATCTTTTTGCACATTTTCATGGCACGCAAAACAAGTTTGGTTTTCTTCTTCTCGAGAATATGTTGGAACAAATCCCTTTGTCCTATCTTGATGGCAACCAGAACAATCATCGGAAGAGACCGGACCATGGACAAAATTTTGTGTTCCAAAACCCTTATGGCATGTATTGCATTTTAGTTCAGAGGCACTGTTTTGAGAGTCGACACTATGACATTTTACACATATCATTTCATTGTCTTTTGTGTGGAATACTTGTCGCGTAAATTCTGTTGGCACTCTTAGTGAACTTAAATCCATTTGATAGAACACACGTAACGAATCCTTCAATAACAAATTTCCGGATGTTGAGAATAATTCAAAAAGAATAGAATTAACGCCGGGCAATAGGTGCATCGAAAAACTTAAATATTTGCCAGCGCAAAGAGATTTCTTTTTTTCCAATCGCATCGGAAATGGCATCCATCCGCTCACTTCCACACGAACTTGATTGTCATACCGTCGCAAAGCTTTGTATTCAGCCTTTGCCGTATCTTCCATTAATATTTTCTTTGCAATCAGCTTTTCTGAGAAGAGGTAACTTGATGCTGTTGTATCAGGAGCAAAATGGTATGGAGTACATATAACCATTATTTTTTTAACTACTAGCTGTTGAGGGAATGTTCTCAATGAATTTTCTAGTACCGCTTGCGCCTCTGATTTGGAGGGAAAAGAAAAAACAAAGGTTGAATCCCAAGGGACATAAATTATTGCAGTCGCAATTGAGTCATTTTCTATTTCCACAACTGAAGTTAAAACATTATCTCTTGTAAGGGCAGTTTGTTGAGTTGGAAATATGAAACTATACGGCTTCTGTTCATCAAAGGTACCATCTTTTAAAGAAAGAAGAGTAAGAGAAAGTGGAAAAAGTATTGAGAAAAGAAGAAGTTTCATTTTCATTGAATACGTATCTGGCTACTAAAAATTTTCAGTCTGCTAATAAACGGTTTAAATAATTACAAGTAATATGCCATAAAATTTTCGTGCAAAACAAGAACGATTAGGGCTTTTTGGCTAATGTGATTACAAAAATCAAAAATGGAATGGGTGAAAAGACCCAATTATGACTTTGGCAAATTGTGTTTTTTCATGCGATATCGAAGAGTATCTCTACTAATTTTTAGAAGCCGGGCCGCTTCAGATTGATTATAGTTGGATTGTTTAAGTGCCTCAAAAAGCGTCTGTTTCTCAATTTCCAATAGTGAAGTTTCACCAATACCTATTTCTAATTTGCGCTGATAATTTGGTTCGGGAAACTCATGAAAATGTCCGACAGTAACGTTGTGCGAAAAAATATAATCGCCATCGTCCAGTAAGACTGCTCGCTCAATCACGTTACGCAATTCGCGCACATTGCCGGGCCATGAATATTCTATGAATATTTTTTTGCAGTCATCCGAAATCCCTTTAAATCGCTTTTTCAATTTAAGATTAAATCTTTGTAAAAAATATTCAGCAAGCAATAAAATATCGTCTCCTCTTTCCCGTAACGGTGGAACACTGATATGAACAACATTCAAACGATAAAAAAGATCAGAACGAAATTTCCCTTCTTGAATAAGTGTTTCGAGTAGTTGATTTGTTGCAGCAATTACTCTCACGTTAATAGAAATATCGACCATACCCCCTACTCTTCGGAAGGTTTTGTTTTCCAACACACGAAGCAGTTTTACTTGAAGTGAAAGATCCATTTCTCCAATCTCATCAAGAAAAACCGTCCCTCCGTTGGCAAGTTCAAATAATCCTTGTCGTTGTTTCTTTGCATCTGTAAATGCTCCCCTCTCATGTCCGAATAGCTCACTCTCAATCATAGACTCAGTGAGGGTAGAACAGTTGACGATCACAAATGGTTTTTCTTTTCTATCACTATAAGAATGAATCATACGTGCGAGAACTTCCTTGCCGGTTCCGCTTTCACCGGTAATAAGTACTGTCGTCGAACTGCTCTGCACAATTTTTGATACTTGATCAAATACGGCGTTCATTTTTTCAGAAGCGCCGATCAACTTATATGAACCAAATTGCACCTCCCGTGCCTTCAACAAATGATGCACCTGACGCCGCAACTGGTTTTGTTCCAATATTTTTTCAATATCAAGAACAAGTTCTTCGACGTTAATCGGCTTAGTGATATAATCCATAGCACCGAGTTTTAATGCCTGAACTGCAACTTCCGACCGATCAGTTGCTGTCATCAGAATTGTTGGAATTATTTCATTTTTTTGATGCATTGTCTGAAGAATCTCAACACCCGTACCATCCGGTAAATTTTGATCTAATAATAAGATATCCGGATCATGATTTTGTAATTGCAAATAGGCGTCTTTAACTGATTGAGCTTCCAAAACTGTAAAACCAATTTCTGATAGTTCTTTGGAAAGTGACCATCGAATGAGTTTTTCATCATCCACAATAAGAATTGTTTCACTACGCATTACGCTCATCTCCGTGAATCGCTGGAAATTGTATTATGAACGTTGTTCCTTTCCCTTCGATGCTCGTTAGAGAAATCTTTCCAAAATGTTGTTCAACTATTTTTTTACATATAGCCAGCCCGAGACCCGTCCCTTTATGTTTTGTCGTAAAGAAGGGTTTAAAGATAGTCTGTTGAATGGATTGAGAGATACCTTTACCCGTGTCGTTTATTTCAATACAGCAGCTTCCGTTTGCCAGAAATGTCCTTACTGTAAGAGTCCCTTCTTCACCGATTGCCTCAACACCGTTCAGTATAATATTCCAAAATAGTTGCTGTATTAATTTTTTATCTGCATAGATGAGCAGGCGTTGGGCGATAAAATCTGTTCTGTAATCAATTCCATTTTGATGTGTTTGTTGAGAGAGTAAAGAAATAGTTTTATTTATGAGATCATTTATTTCTATAGTTTCAAATTGCGGTAATGCAGGACGGGCATAACGTAATAAATCTGTAACGGCATTTAAAATTCGCCCAGCCTGCACTATCATTTCCTGAATGATTTCTTTATTAGGGTCACTTGTTGATGTTTCTTTATCAAATACTTTTAATACTCCCAAAATGCCAGTCGCAGGATTTTTTATTTCGTGTGCAATGCTTGCCGCCATTTCTCCAACAGTTGCAATACGGTCAGCTTCCTGAAGCTGATGGATGTGAAGTGTATGAAGACGATCATTGACATCGTTCAACCGGGTAATAAGTTCATTAAAAACTGTCGTGAGCGTTGCAATTTCATCTTGCGTTTTGAATTGATGAATTGTCGGAAGTATCAACTGGGTATCAGATGTCGACTGGTCAATTTGCTGCTCAATCTTTTCTATATGCTTTGTCAATGCTTTCAAAGGACGAATAACAATAAAAGCTAACGCAATATAAGAAACAAGCACTAGTCCACTAAACGATAATACAGAAATAAGTATATTGGCAATTCTATGCTGGCGAGCAATTTCAGCAAGATCATCCGTCGAAATTTTTGCGACCAAAATTCCTAATTGTTTTTGTTCAGACGAGTGACATCCATAGCATTCCTTTTTGTTATCAATTGAACTAAATATATATTCAAAGCTCTTCCCCTGTTCTGTAATGGATGCATAAAGGTTTTCACCAACAACTGGCATATTGCCGTACAAAGAAAAGTCGAAAGTTCTTAAGGTAGTATCTTTCCCGGCATCAATAACGATTTTTCCATCTCTTGACGTAATAAATAACTTGCGTATCTGTGGAAAGCTCAATGATGTTCTTAAAGCTCTTTCCACTATACGATTTTTACCCTCGAGCATTAAATGCTCCAATGTGGCTTTACTGTATCCAACAATTGTAGCTGCCTTAATCTCAGCTTCTCTGTTTAGCGTCTCGGTATCTTTTTCATGAATAATAATATTAAAAATAGTGCTCGCTAAAACGGCTGTTAGCAGTAAAATAACCGCTATTTTAAAATTGATTTTTAAAAAAGGCCTCATTGTATCCATTTTGTATTAAGTCACGTCCTTGCTCTACAGATATTTCTTCTTATACTCTTAAAAATTTTACATTTATTCAAATCCAAAATCATATGAACAACAAGACCTTGTTACGAATCACTTATTACTTTGTCAAACTATCGTGTGTGTAAATTTTTTATTCTCCAATTACGAAGATCTCAGTTCCAGTATTCTTACTGGGATATTCAACGAATAAGTCTTTAGCGTTTCACACCTGAATCGGCGATTTGTCAATAATTTTTTTTCAAATTCCACAGAACAAAAAAAATTCCAGAATTGTAATGCAATTTCAGAATATTTAATTGCAAAGAGTGTTCAATTTTCTTATCTTTAGACCATGATTTGATGCACAAAAACTTGGCACCTAATATGGCACTCTGGTGACAAATTTGGGACTATAGTAACAAGAATTTTAGTGTAAACAAAAATAAAAGTATTGAATTTAGGAAAATTTAAGCCGATGTATCACGGAGAGGTGGGTGAGTGGCTTAAACCAGCGGTTTGCTAAACCGCCGTACGCTATAAAGGCGTACCGAGGGTTCAAATCCCTCCCTCTCCGCCCTTCAGTTTTACCTGCTATTAAGTATGTCGCGGGGTGTGGCTCAGCCCGGTTAGAGCGCTTGGTTCGGGACCAAGAGGCCGGAGGTTCGAATCCTCTCACCCCGACAATTTTTTTCCTGGGGAGGACGCATTTGGCGTCCTCTTTTGTTTTATATTCTGCTCCAAATATTTCTTCTTATAGAAAGGAACGCTAATGAAAAAAATTACTCTATTCCTTCTTCTAGCTCTGCCGCTATTTTTCTCCGCATGCGTTACACTCGGTAAATTTGAAGAGATGGAAGCAAACCGCAATGCGCTGCAAATCTCGCTCGATTCTCTAAAAAATGTTGTTGCGGAAATGGATGTCCGATTCAACCAGTTAGCTGGCGATAAAAAATCTTTGGAAGCACAGGTGAATGAAAAAAGCAAACGTGTTTCCGATTTGGAACTTACTGCCGATACCTTGAATGATCGACTCAAAGCGTTGCAAAATGAGCTCGATGTGTTGAAACAAAATTATGACCAATCTAAATCGAAAAACTCTGCAGAGATAAAAAAGTTACTGGTAAATCTGGAATCACTCCAAAAAGATGTAGCATTACGAGAACAGAAATTAAAAGATTATGAAAACGAACTTGCTGTTCGTGATTCATCGCTGGCAGAACTTCAAAAAGATTTGGTCGGCCGCGAACAAAAAGTTGTGGAATTACAAAAACGTTTGCTGGCTCGTGATTCCGCATTAACGGCTCTCAAAACCCGTTTGAATGATGCGTTGCTCGGATTTACCAGCAGCGGATTATCAATCAATATTGTCAGTGGACGTGTCTATGTGTCACTCTCCAATCAACTCCTCTTCTCTACCGGTAAAACGGATATTGATAAACGCGGTAAAGAAGCATTGAAAGGACTTGCAGCAGTATTAAATCAACAGGAGGATATCTCTATACTTGTTGAAGGACATACTGATGTGCAGGCAATAAAAAACCTTGGATCGATTAAAGACAATTGGGATCTTAGTGTTCTTCGAGCAACAGAAGTTGTTCGCTACCTGACCATTGAGGGCAAAATGGATCCAAAACGCATCACGGCATCAGGCAGAAGTGAATATTATCCGATTGATCCTGCAAACACTCCTGAAGCATTGGCAAAAAACAGAAGAACTGAGATTATTCTTATTCCAAAACTTTCCGAACTGTTTGAAATTCTGGAAAAATAAAAATTGCCCTATAATTCACATAGCAAAAGCGTAACAGTAATCTGTTGCGCTTTTTTATTTCTCCTTTCATTATCCTGTTCGGGATTGAAACTAATATTGCCTGAAGAAAAAAATCAATTTTTCAATTTCGATCCTGAAACTCGTGTTCTTACCAATTCTCCTGCTTTAAGCGATGAACATAAACCTATTTTGTTGGTCTTGTATGCACTTCCAAACGGCAACACTATTGAAACAACGTTTGGGAAGAAAATATCATTGAAAGACGATTGGCAGTACGACATTCAGCACATCGCCGCACAGACCAGGTTTCTACGCGCAACAATGAAAGAATACTCGATTGTCGTTGCTTATCTTGAAGCAAAACAAAAAAGCTGGCCCTCGTGGAGAATCAAGCACTCCTCTGACGATATTGCACGAATTATTGACTATGTCCGATTCGAAACCGGTAATCCTGAATCGGTAATACTTTCGGCCCACAGTGGCGGCGGAAGTTTCATTAGTGGGTTTATCAATGCATTTGATTCGATCCCAAATTACATCAAGCGAATTGCTTATCTTGACGCAAATTATAGTTATGAAGATTCGGTTGGTCAGGGAGAAAAATTAATTCACTGGCTCCAGGCGGATACAAACCATCGCTTAGCAGTCATTGCGTACGATGATCGAGAGATTATGCTCAACGGAAAAAAGGTTATCAGCCCTACCGGCGGAACATATCGTGCAACAAAGCGAATGATTCAATATTTTGTGGAACAGACCGATATTACAACAAAACAGGATTCAACCATTCAACAGTATTTTGCTTTCAGCGGGCGAGCACAATTTATTATTCACACAAATCCTGACACGCTTATCCTTCATACGGTATTAGTTGAACGAAACGGATTTATTCATTCAATGTTATTTGGTGCTCCATACGAAGAAAAACAATATTCATTTTTTGGTGCGCGAGCATACTCTCAATTTATTGAAGCAGAGATTCCATGGCAGAAACAACTACATTAAAACGCGATCTTTCCTTAACCCAATCCGTGGCGTTGAACATGATCGACATGGTCGGCATCGGACCGTTTATTGTTCTTCCGATCGTTCTCCAGATCATGGGTGGTCCGCAGCACGTCAGTGCATGGATTGCGGGCGCCGTGCTGGCATTAATTGACGGATTTATTTGGGCAGAGCTTGGTGCAGCGATGCCGCGTGCTGGAGGAAGTTATGCTTTCCTCCGCGAGGCGTATGGAAAAAATTGGGGAAAGTTTATGTCGTTTCTCCTTATTTGGCAAACAATGATTCAGGCTCCTCTCGTCATTGCGTCAGGATCAATCGGCTTTGCGCAATATTTGTCGTACCTAATTCCATTGAACGATGTGACACGAAGAGCAGCATCAGGCGCGTTAGTCATTACCTTAACGATATTATTGTATCGCAAGATTGGCACCGTCGGAAAAATTTCTGTGCTGTTATGGGCAGGAGTAATGTCAACCATGATATGGTTTATCGGCGGCGGATTGTCGCACTTCAATCCATCGCTTGCGTTTGATTATCCGAAAGGGGCTTGGGATTTTACATGGGCATTTTGGGTTGCACTCGGCCAGGCAACAGTCCAAACAATGTATTCATACCTTGGATATTATAATGTCTGTCATTTGGGAGGAGAAATAAAAGAGCCTGAGAAGATAATACCCAAAGCAATTTTTATTTCAATCATTGGAATCGCTGTTCTCTATCTTGCAATGCAATTTGCCGTTATCGGTGTTATTCCCTGGCAGGATGCACAGCATTCCCAATTCATTGTCAGCACATTGATTGAAAAGCTGTACGGCACAACCGCTGCTCAAATTGCGACAGTCCTTGTATTATGGATTGCTTTCTCTTCGCTGTTTGCAGTCATGCTTGGATATTCACGTATCCCTTACGCAGCAGCCGTTGACGGTAATTTTTTCTCTACCATGGGAAAATTGCATCCGACAAAGAACTTCCCGTATATCGCATTACTTTGGTTAGGCGGAGTGGCATTTATCTTCAGCCTTTTATTTAAATTAAAAGACGTTATCAACGCAATTCTTGCTATGAGAATCTTGGTACAATTTATCGGAGGTGCAATCGGAGTAATGATATTACGAAAAACATGGGGAGCAGAAAAAATCCCCTTTAAAATGTGGTTCTACCCTCTACCCGCCGTAATTGCAATAATTCTGTGGCTTTCGATTTTATTATCAACCGGAATGTCATTCGCAGTATCCGGTGTTGGCATGATGGTTCTTGGATCGATTGTTTTTTTTGTTCGCGCAAAATTGCAAAATGAATGGCCATTCAATCTTGACGGTCAATAATTTGAAATTCTCTATCGCGGGGACGGATCGAATCATATAATCGTTGAAGTGATACAAAGGCAGCTCGGCTCCCTCGCTGCGATGCCGACCGATATAATCGTACAGCCTCAGGAATTCGTTTAGCAACAATAATTCCATGTTCATAACAGTATGCGAGATTCACTTGCGCAAGCGGCGATTCTTCCGCATTGCCCGTCTGAAGTATTTGAAATGCAGAGTCAATGCTGATACCTCCGTATCCTCCAATAATTTTTGCCGATGCAATTCGTATTAAAGCCTCATTATTCCCCAGCCTGTTCGCATTCGTCCACAATTGCATTGCCTTCTCTTTTTGTTGTGAAACCAACTGCCCGCTAAAATATGCATTTCCCAATTCCACCATGGCATCAATATTTCGTTCCTGCGCGGATTTTTGTAAAAAAGAAATAATATCTTCCTTTTTCTGTGATGAAAAAATTTCCGTCAGTGCCAGCGAAGCAATGGTGTACATCCCTTCAACATTTCCTTGCTGCGCTTTCTTTTGAATGACATCTAACAAGTGACGATTATCGAGCAGCCGAAGCAATAGCCCCGGTGCACGCCGCGATTCGAGGCGGACGGCGTGGATGTAGGCAGTAAGTGCATGAATGGAATCTTGTTTTACTCCAATTCCCTTTTCATAGAATCTACCAAGCACAGTATATTCTTCCGGCACGCCCCACTGGACATGATGAAGGAGCAACGAAAATAGAATCGAATCATTCGCACCAGGAAGTTCTTTTATCCGCTTTTGCCATTTCGACCCGAGTGCTTGAAGAATTTCAATCGCAGAAAAGGTTTCTTCAACGATCTCATCTTTTTCATTATCAAAATTTAAAAGAACCGGTTGAAATGCTTTTTGAAGAACGGATGAAGAATCATTGGAAACGACAG
Source organism: Ignavibacteriales bacterium (assembly GCA_037443785.1). GTDB lineage: Bacteria > Bacteroidota > Ignavibacteria > UBA10030 > UBA8401 > JAQUOA01. Next base: position 18,720 of record JBBINR010000018.1, read on the forward strand.
AAGAGGAATCTGACGATTCCGTCGCCGCTAGCCGTTCCAGTTCAGGAAGAATTTCTTTTGCCGGGGCGTAACCTTGTTCGGCAGAGCGCTTAATCCATTGATACGCTTCTTTCCAATCTTGCTGCACAGCAAGATTATCGGTAAAATATAAACCGAATGCGTATTCTCCCTCTTTCAAATCATTATCTGCTGTATAACGGAAATATTTGTACGCTTCAAATGGATTCCATTCGGTCCCCCATCCGTTATGGCAAAAGACTCCAAGATTGAAATACGCGAGAAGATAATGATGATCGGCAGCTTGTTTTATCAATTGAAATGCCCGAACAGTATCAGCAGGAAACCCTTTTCCAGTAAGATATCGTAAACCTAATTCGTGAAGTGCACCCGCGTCACCGGAATTCGCGTTTCGAACAAGCGAAAATCCTTCCCACAATTGATAGGTGACATCGGACGGCTGAACGATCCTGATCGATGACGAAGGAAATCCTTTTTTCCTGTAAACTGAACTTCGTAACGAATCCTGCGGCCACGCTGTTGCAATACCTATTAAAAAAAAAGCAATAAACTTAAGTTTCATTCGTCTTAAAGAATTGATAGATGCTTATTACAATACAATAAGCATGATTTTGACGAACATCAAGATGGACGGAGCATCATTGGCCTGTCATTTAGACTCATCCACCGAGTAAATGTTTCAATTTCGATCCGAAATTTCTTAGATTGATTTACACTAACACGAACGGATACCCATGAAATTACTGTACGCTTATCTGAAAAGATACTGGAAATTGGTGATTCTTGCTCTCTTTCTTGCAACGATCAACCAAACTTTTTCACTTCTCGATCCTTTAATTTTCAGATACGTTATCGACAATTACGCAATGAAATTTAAGGAATATGCCACCGACCAATTTCTTCGAGGAGTCATTTCGTTATTGCTTGCCGCAATGGGTGTCGCCTTTGTTTCACGCGTCGCAAAAAATTTTCAAGACTACTACATCAATGTTATTGTTCAGAAGTTAGGCGCTCAAATTTATGCAGACGGTATTAAACATTCGCTGGAACTTCCCTATGCTGTTTTTGAAGACCAACGAAGCGGGGAAACACTCGGCAAACTTCAAAAAGTCCGAACCGATGTTGAACGATTGATTTCTTCAGCAATTAATATTCTTTTTACCTCCCTTGTCGGCATCATTTTTGTCATGATCTATGCTTTTACCATTCACTGGCTGATTGCGCCGGTCTATTTCATGACAATTCCTATCCTCGCGATTATCAGTTCAACGCTCAGCAAGAAAATAAAAGTGTTGCAGAAAACAATAGTGGGAGAAACAACGGCACTTGCCGGATCGACAACAGAATCGCTGAGAAATATTGAACTCGTAAAAAGTCTCGGACTCGCTGAACAAGAAATCGGACGCTTAAATAATACGACAGACAAAATCCTAAAACTTGAACTCGGGAAAGTAAAGTACGTTCGGAAATTGAGCTTTATCCAAGGGACATCGGTAAATTTTTTGCGAACAAGCATTTTATTTATGATGCTCTATTTTATTTTCAGTCAACAAATCACCGTTGGGCAATTTTTCTCTTTGTGGATATATTCATTCTTCATTTTCGGGCCGCTTCAAGAATTGGGAAATATTATCAATACGTACCGCGAAGCTGAAGTCTCATTAAATAATTTTCAAGAAATTTTAAATACATCCAAAGAACCCCAGCCGATATCACCACAAGCCGTATTGGAATTGGAAATATTGAAGTTCGACAAGGTTTCATTCAAGCATCAATCAGCGAAACTCACGGCATTGAACGAAATTTCGTTTAATGTCAAAATGGGAGAAACGATTGCTTTTGTTGGGCCTTCAGGCGCCGGCAAAACGACTTTGGTAAAACTCCTTGTCGGACTCTATCGCCCCCAATCCGGAAAAATCGTCTACAATAAATTCTCTCATGATGAAATTAATTTCGATAAGTTCAGAGAACGAATTGGATTTGTCACACAAGACACGCAGCTTTTTTCCGGAACAATTAAAGAAAATCTCCTTTTTGTCAATCCGCATGCAACGGACCAGGAATGTTTGGATGCATTGAATAAAGCCGCATGCCAATCATTACTTCTTCGCGCAAGCAACGGATTAAATACGATGATTGGCGAAGGCGGCGTAAAAGTTTCCGGCGGAGAAAAACAACGGCTCTCCATTGCGCGAGCTCTTCTTCGAAATCCTCAGTTGCTGGTGATTGATGAAGCAACTTCTGCTTTGGATTCTCTCACCGAAGAAGAGATCAGTGAAACTATTCGTGAAATTTCACAGCGCCAGGATATGATTAGTATTTTGATTGCGCATCGGCTCTCAACCGTTATGCATGCTGACAAGATTTTTGTGTTGGAAAAAGGAAAGATCGTTGAATCCGGAAGGCACAAAGATCTTTTAAAGAAAAAGGGATTATATTATGCGATGTGGCGCCAGCAAGTCGGAGAAAATTCAAACGGGACGCTAAAAGCAGCGTACAAAGCCGCGAAAACTATTTCAAAGAATTAATTAAAGAACAATTGGATTTCAGATTATGGCAAAAATAACATCCCCGAACACTGATGATCTTTTTGATAAACCAAACAACATCGATTGGAATAAAGAACTAAAGGCTTTATTCAAAAAATACGATGGACGAAAACACCCTCTTGAGTATAAAAATCTTTATCAACTGTTGGTGATGGTAGTTCTTTCTGCGCGAGATTCCGATAGAAATATTAATTCACTCGCTCCTGCGTTATTTGAAAAATTTCCATCAATGAAACATCTCGCCAAAGCAACGCCGGAAGATCTCTATCCTTTCATCAGCAAGGTTTCCAATTTTGGGAACAAAGCACAATGGCTGACAAAAACAGCAAAAGAAATTAAGGATGATAAAAATATTCCATTGACTCAGGAAGGATTAACTCAGTATTCCGGCATTGGACGTAAATCTGCAAATGTCATTATGAGTCAGATGAATGCCCCGGCAGAAGGTGTTATTGTTGATTTACATACGTTGCGAGTTGCCCCTCGGCTCGGCATAGCAAAAGGAACAAATCCCGAAAAGATTGAAAAACAGTTGATGGAAAAAGTTGATAAAAGAAATTGGCACTTGCTCGGAATGTCCCTCACATATCTCGGGCGCGAAACGTGCCGTCCGACAAATCCGAAATGTCATGAGTGTTTGGTAAGCAGCGTGTGTGAATTTTATAACTCGTCAAAATAATTTTGCTGCACTGCTCAGCTTACGATAAAATAGAAATATTTTTCAGTTTTCTAAATAATCTCGTACATCAGTGGTAAACATACCTGCTTTCTGAGCTCCTTCCAATCCGACATCACCATCTTCGAAAACCTGGCACTGATGGGGCGGAATTCCTATGACCTCCGCCGCTTTAAGAAAAATATCAGGGGCAGGTTTTGTTTTTACTTTATCATCGGATGTCAAGATTACCTGAAAGTGCTCTTTGATGCCAATAACATTCAATTGGGAATGGACATTTTCTCTTGAACCGCCTGAAGCGACAGCCATTGGCAGAACATTTTTGAAGCGCTGGACAATGTCGACAACAGGTTTGATAGGTTGTATTTCAGAATAATAGCGTCTGAAGAATCCCTGTTTTATTTTGCTCACATCCTGAACATCCAGATTTGTACCATGTTCACGGTTATATAATTCAACGACATCGGTGGATGATATCCCCTTCCTAGAAAAAATAAGGTCATAATCCCACGGTGCGCCGAAATGTTTAATGGCATGTTCCCATGCTTTCATATGGAACGGCATTGAATCAACCAGCGTTCCGTCGCAGTCAAATATCAATCCTTTGATATATTCCGGTACTAAAATTTTCTTCATACTATCTCCCTCGTACATAAAAAAATCCGTAGAGAGATTTCCAGAACTTTCTGCGGATCAATTCTTACCTCAATATACGAATTTCACTGAAAAAATTGAAGAAGCAATTTACGTTTTTTTTTGAGTCAACAAAACCCCTGCAATGGTAATCACTCCTCCAATCACAAACGTAGAAGTGAGTGGTTGACCCAAAATTATTACTGCCAATATCGCCGTGAAAATCGGCTGCGCGTTTGCGAAGACGGCAACTTTTGTTGTGTCATACTTTCCTATCGCATAATACCACAGGATATAACTTACAACAGATGTACCTAACGCCAGATATAAAATCCCAATCCAATTGCTCGCAGAAATGGTTGTCACATCAAACCATGTTAAGCTTGCGACACCTGGAGGAACAAATAATATGGCGCCGCACATCACCGTCAACGAGCTGACGTGAAATGCACCGTACTTTGCGATTAATTTTTTTCCTTGAATACCGTACAGTGACCACGCCACCACGGCAATAAGAATCATGACATTGCCGAAAAAATAATCGGACGAAAAATCGACGCCGCGCTCAAAGATAACAATGCTGACGCCGATGAACGCTACCGCAACGCCGAGTACTTTATATTTTGTCAGCGATTCACCAAGTAAAAATCTGGAGAAGACAAGAACGAAAGCAGGTGTCGTGGCATATAACAGCGCACCATTTGCGGCAAGCGTAAATTTCATTCCATACAGATAGAAAAATTGATTGATGGGAATTGCAATAAATGAAATCCAGATGACAAGTAAATAATCTTCTTTTTGAATTCTTATTTTCTTTTCGCGGATAATAAAAATGACGGAGAGAACGCCGGCTGCAATGACACCGCGAATGAACGTCAACGACATTGGATCAACATCACGCGTCACGGTTTTTGCAATAAGGTGCGTTCCGCTTGCAATCAATTGCTGAATCAGCATTACAACATAAATGTTCATTCGTTTTTGTAACTCGAATTGGCTTTTGGTATATTAAAATATCACCTGATTTTGTTCATCAATATACTTCATCTTCTTGAAACTATGAAACACCGCGAGAAACTATTTTTGATCGATTCGATGGGAATCGCCTATCGTTCATACTTTGCGTTCATTCAAAATCCTCTTATCAATTCAAAAGGAGAAAATACCGGAGCCATTTATGGTTTCGTTAATTATCTCAATAAAATATTGGATGAGCAAAAACCTGATCATGTTGCTGCCGTATTTGATACCGACGCCCCTACATTCCGGCATAAACTGTACAAAGAATACAAAGCCACGCGCAACAAAATGCCTGAGGATCTTTCTTCATCACTTGGATATTTAAAAGATGTTGTCAAAGCATATAATGTTCCCGTTATCGAATTGGATGGATATGAGGCAGATGATATTATTGGAACACTGGCAAAACGTGCCGAAAAAGAAAACATCGATGTATTCCTTGTTACTTCAGATAAAGATTTTATGCAGCTTGTATCGAGAAGAGTAAAAATATACCGTCCCGGCAAAGGTGGCGATGACGATGAAATTCTCGGCGAAGAAGGAGTCATCGAAAAATTCGGCGTTCCTCCCGAGCAAGTTATCGATATGCTTGGATTGATTGGCGATACTGCAGACAATGTTCCGGGTGTCCCAGGGATTGGCCCGAAAACAGCAGAGCCTTTGGTCAAAAAATATGGGTCGATCGAAAATATTTTGAAAAATGTCGATTCGATTCCGCAAAAAGGGGTCCAGGAAAAATTACGGAACAATAAAGAACTTGCCCTTCTTTCAAAACATCTCGTAACAATTGATGTCAATGTCCCAATCGAAGTCGATGTTCACCATCTCAAAGCAAAAGAAAAAAATATACCCAAGCTGATCGAACTTTTTGAGAAGCTAGAATTCCGTGGACATATAAAACGATTAAAAGAGAAACATGCGGTTGATGTTTCAAGCGAAGTCAAATCGGAACAAACTGAAAATAGTCAAAGTGAAAAACGTAATATTAGCACAGGTAAACACGAATACATCATTATTAAAAGTGATTCTGAATATCTTCGTTTGCTTTCAGAGTTAAAAAAGGCAAAAGCTTTTGTTTTCGATACCGAAACAACTTCTACTGACCCGCTTCGTGCGCAATTGGTAGGAATTTCATTCTGCTGTGAAGTTCAAAAAGCATATTATTTGCCCGTTAAGGATGAAGATGAGCATGAATCGTCTTCCGATCTTTTTGGAGAAGCCAAAAAGAAAACGAGATCGCACGGATTTGAATTATCACGCGTTAGAAATGACCTCTCACCAATTTTTGGAAACCCAAAAGTTAAGAAGTATGGTCAAAATCTTAAATACGATATGCTTGTGCTTGCGTCGAAAGGAATTGAAACGCATGGAGCGGCATTCGATACAATGATCGCAGCCTATACGCTTCGTTCTGATCGGCAGCACTCCCTTGATTCATTGGCGGAGGAACATTTAAACTATACGATGGTTTCATTCGAAGAACTGACGGAGAAAGGGAAAAAAGATATACGCGATATTCCCATAGACGAAGTTGGGAAATATTCGGCAGAAGACGCTGATATCACGTTTCAATTAGTCGATATTCTCCATGATAAAATTTCCGCAAATGGATTAAAATCATTGTGTACCGATATTGAATTTCCATTGATTGAAGTTCTCGCGTCAATGGAATTAAGTGGTGTTGCAATTGATATTCCCTTTTTGGGCATCATGTCCGGCGAAATTGGCAGCGAATTAGATTCATTAACAAAGAAAATTTATAAGCATGCAGGTGAAAAATTTAATATTAACTCTACCCAGCAATTGGCCGGTGTTCTTTTTGAGAATCTAAAGCTTCGAACTGTCAAAAAAACAAAAACTGGTTTTTCCACGGACGTCGCAGTTTTAGAATCGCTCAAAAACGAACATCCAATAATCGCCCTCTTACTTGATTATCGACAATTGCAAAAGCTGAAATCGACATATGTCGACGCCCTTCCCAAATTGATTCATCCAAAGACGGGAAAAGTTCATACGTCGTACAATCAAACTGTTGCCGCTACCGGAAGATTGTCAAGCAGTGATCCAAATTTACAAAATATTCCAATACGGACAGCGTTAGGAAGAAAAATTCGGCAGGCATTTATTCCATCCAACGCAAAATCAGTAATTGTTTCAGCAGATTATTCCCAGATCGAGCTTCGTATTATGGCACATGTCTCCGCTGACAAAGGATTGCTTGACGCATTTAAAAACAACGAAGACATCCATGCTACCACTGCGGCAAAAGTATTCGGCGTGGATCAAAAAGATATCACACGCGATATGAGGCGTAAAGCGAAGGAAGTAAATTTTGGAATTATGTACGGGATTGGTCCCTTCGGTCTCGCCTCGCGATTAGAAATCTCTCAGACCGAGGCGAGAGAAATCATCCAAAAGTATTTCGAACGCTTTCCAAAAGTGAATCAATATATCACTGACACAATTGCGTTTGCGCACACCAATGGATTTGTAACGACTTTAAATGGACGGCGAAGGTATCTTCAGGATATCAATAGTAAGAATCAAAACATCCGGTCAAACGCAGAGCGACAGGCGATCAATATGCCGATTCAAGGTACTGCCGCCGACATGATAAAGCTTGCGATGATCACTATTCATAACGGCATCAGTGAGAGCAAAATGGAAGGTAAAATGGTGCTGCAGGTACATGATGAATTGGTGTTTGATGTTCCGCAGTCTGAAGAGAAAATACTTACGACGTTGGTCCGAGATCGGATGACAAATGCAATGAAGTTAAAAGTACCGATTGAAGTCGAAATTGGCGTCGGTAAGAATTGGTTAGAGGCACATTAACCAATTCTTGAAAATACACTAAACCTTTTCTTTTCTTTTGAGAAGCATTAATCCGCCAAAGAGAATGAGCGCAACAGGCCAATACATTCCAATTGCTTCTTTCACGTCGCTCGCATACCAGTATCCAATCTCCGTCATCATAAAAGCTCCCCCCAAAACAATAAACACTGCAGCCGGCACCAAAAGATGGTAATCTTTAAAATTGAAAATGAATAACGATAAAAATGCCAGACCGAACACAATCAAGAAACCAGGGACGTAAACATAGGGAGTTCTTTCGATAAGATTGAATTTTCCAAGCAATAAAAGTATTCCGCTGTAAAAACATAAGCTTCCAAAAAATATTTGCTTTCTTACCGTTAATAAAAAAGCGCGGACCACAACGGCAATTCCGTAGCATGTAATTCCAAGCAATAAGAATGTTGAACCATCCAATTTAAGAATATGAAGTTGCCGTAATAATAATCCAATTCCAAGAATGACGAGGACGATACCAAGAATTGGGATGCGAGATAATTGAGTCTTTTCCATATTATACTTTCGCTTTCATTACACTGTCATCAGGGACGACAAGTGCAAGAAGAATATATAAAATCAGTCCGGCACCGAATGAAGCAAAGCACAAAATGAGATACAGTAAACGCATCATGCTTGAATCAATTCCAAAATATGCTGCCAATCCTCCGCAAACTCCGAAAATTTTCCGGTCTGTAACTGATCTTCGAAATTGACGAACCGTAGTCTGACCCGCAGATTCATAGGGCTCTCCCTCACGAACTTCCTTTTCAGATTCCACAGGTTTCGATTGACGATAATAAATCACTGCCATTCCGAGAACAATCAACAGAATAGGAAATATAAACTCAAATGTATTACCCACAAAATCAAAAAAATGGAAGAGATCTAAATTTGCAAGAAGCAACAAAAATCCACCTGCAATTAGTAAATAACCGAACCAATTTTTTGCGTGACTGCGATTTTCAACAGGAATGGATTCTTCTGGTTCTTCTGTTTCAACAATTGGTCGTTTAGGAATAATAAAAATTGCGGCGATATACAATAAAATACCTGTTCCGCCAAAAATTACCATCAAAACAAACAGTATTCTAAGCATAACCGGATCGACATCAAAATATTCACCAAATCCTCCACAGACCCCTGCAAATACTTTGTTCGTTCTTGACCGATATAATCGTTTTTTCATATTACCTCCCATTAAGAGAACTTACAGGTGTTACGAACACTTGGCATAATTGTTTCATCAAGGAATCAGCAGCGAAGGATTTGTTTGTCGGTAACAATGTAGGAGATTTTTGCATCAAATGATTCTACAGGTAGCTCAGAAATGAGTTGAAAATCGTATGCAAGAGCAATCGATGGAGCTTTCATATCGGTCAAAAATCTATCATAAAACCCTCCGCCAAAACCGATCCTATTCCCATGTCGATCAACTGCCAATGCGGGAACAATGACAACACCTATATTTGATGCTTTCACTAATCGTTCAAGCGACGGTTCATAGATTCCTAATTTGCTGAATGATAACTCACTGAGAGAATAAATTTCAGAATGTTTCATCTGCTTTGTTTGAGCATCTACGATTGGAACAATGACTCTCTTTTTTTCTTTTAACATCCATCGAATAAGCTGATGCGTATCAACTTCATTATTCTTTGATGATACATATGTATGCACAACATCCGCCCTAAAAAATTCCGGTACAGAAAGAAGATTAGAAAAGATCATCGAAGAACGTTCTTTAATCTCTTTTTTTGATAATGCCTCTCTCTTTGCTTTCATCCGATGTCGGATCTCTTGTTTCGTCTTCATAAAGAATTGTATTAAAAAGAAATGAAAATAAAAAGCCCCACAGATGCGGGGCTTCATACAGGAAAAAAGAAAATCACTACACTTCCATAATTTCTTTTTCTTTGACGACCAAGAGGGAGTCAATTTCTTTGATATATTTATCGGTGTATTTTTGAACTTCCTGCTCGCCGCGTTTCCGGTCATCCTCAGAAAAGTGTTCCGCCTTCTCAGATTTTTTCAACTGCTCATTCTCATCCCGGCGAATATTTCTTATTGCAATTTTCCCTTCCTCACCGAACTTTTTCACAAGTTTTACAAGCTCTTTTCTTCTCTCTTCGTTTAACGGTGGAATCGGCACTCGAACAAGATTTCCATCGACACTTGGATTGAATCCGAGATTTGCGGCAATGATCCCTTTTTCGATCGGCTGCAGCATTGATTTATCCCATGGCGTAATTGTTAACATATGAGCATCGACAACGCTCACCGTTCCAACCTGATTCACAGCCATCGGAGTGCCATAAGCATCGATGCGAACAGTATCCAGCAGTGCTGTCGTTGCTTTTCCAGTCCGTATTTTTACAAGTTCATGACGGACGCTTTCTACTGCTTTGTTCATCCGCATATCACAGTTTTTAAGAATTTCTTTTACATGATTTCATCCTCCTAGTTTCAAAAATATTAAAGTGACGGAGCTGATTCCGCTACAATAGTACCAACTTGTTCCCCTAATATCAATCGCTTTAAATTCCCCTGGATATTCATATTAAAAACGCCAATGGGCAACTTATTTTCTTTACAGAGGGTTATCGCTGTCATATCCATGACTTTGAGATTTCGTTTAAACACGTCATCATAATTGATCAACGGAAAATGTTTCGCCGAAGGATTTTTTTCCGGATCGGAATCATAAATTCCGTCAACTCTTGTTCCCTTGATAATAATATCAGCTTCAATTTCAATCCCACGAAGCACGGCCGCCGTATCAGTGGTAAAATAGGGATTGCCTGTTCCAGCTGCAAAAATCACGATCCTATTTTTTTCCAAATGCCTTACCGCCTTACGGCGAATATACGGTTCTGCAATCCTCGCCATATCAATTGCCGTTTGGCAGCGAGTATACATTCCATGATGTTCAAGGGTATTTTGCAATGCAAGTGCATTAATAACCGTCGCAAGCATTCCCATGTGGTCGCCGGTTACCTTATCGATTCCGTCTGATGAGTTTTCAATACCGCGGTAAATATTTCCACCGCCGATAACAATTCCGATTTGAACCCCAAGAGTATGAATGGTTTTAATTTCTTCAGCATATTGTTTCAGTATTCTCGCGTCGATTCCATACTCAAGATCGCCCATCAACGCTTCGCCGCTCAGTTTAAGAAGTATTCGTTTATATTTTGAAGTTGACATAGTTAGTCCTCGACAATAAAAAGAAAGGTCTCATGAGAGACCTTCCGTGTATTAAATTGCTGTTTCACCGAGCTGGTAGCGTATAAATTGCTTTACGCTGATTCCTCCACTCAGCAAATCTTTGATCGTTTTGCCTGCATCTTTGATAAAGCTTTGTTCAAGAAGAACAACTTCTTGATAATATTTTTCAAGCCTTCCTTGAGCAATCTTGTCGGCAATCTGATCCGGCTTGCCTTCATTTTTGGCCTGCTGGCGATAGATTTCTAACTCTTTCTCGATCAATTCTTTCTTTACATTTTCTCTTGCAACAACACTCGGATTCATTGCGGCAACCTGCATTGCAATATCTCGTGCAAGAGTCTTTGTTGTTGGTGAAAACTCTGTGCTTAATTCAACCAAGACACCGAGCTTGCTTCCCATATGAATATAAGATTCCATAAATCCATTTTGAGAATTGACAATAGTGAATCGTTTAATTTCGGTTCGCTCACCAATTTTCCCAACCAGTTCGGTAAGTGCATCGCTTACAGTTTTTCCATTCGGATGTGGTAATGCAAGCAGCGCTTCGGCAGAAGCAGGTGATTTTTCAAATACAATAGCAGCAATGGAATTTGCAAATTCAACAAAGTCATTTCCGCGTGCAACAAAATCGGTTTCGCAATTTACTTCAACAATAACGCCGCGTTTAGCATCGGCTGATAATTTCGAAACAACAATTCCTTCGTTAGCTGCCTTATCAGAGCGTTTAGCTGCTGTAGCTGCGCCTTTTTTTCTAAGAATCTCAATTGCGAGATCCATATCACCGTTGGATTCATCAAGAGCTTTCTTGCAATCCATCATTCCTGCGCCGGTTTTATCGCGCAGTTTTTTTACCATTTCACTTGTTACTGCCATAATTATTTTCTTTCTTCATGCTGTCTTCGAGGACGACGATCTTTTCGATCGGACTTTTCATTTTTTTCCTGTTTTTCTGCTTCTTCGGCTTCCGGTTCTGTCTCTACCTTACGAGCGTTTCCTTCAACAATCGCATCAGCAACGGCTTTTGCAATCAATTGGACTGATTTCAACGCATCGTCGTTTGCAGGAATGATATAATCAATTCCATCCGGATCACAATTGGTATCAACGATGGCAAAAACCGGAATACCAAGGCGGTTTGCTTCTTTGACGGCAATGTCTTCCTTTTTCACATCAACAACAAACAATGCGCCAGGAAGTCTGGTCATATCAACAACGCCCGAAAGTGTTTTCTGCAATTTTTCTTTTTCACGCGAAAGAAACAATGTTTCTTTCTTTGTAATCTTGTCGAACGTGCCGTCAGTTTCCATCTTCTCGATGTTGGTCAAGCGCTTTACGCTTTTTCGAATTGTCGTAAAATTTGTTAATGCACCGCCAAGCCAGCGGTCGCAAATGTAAAACTGACCGCAACGTTTGGCTTCAGCTTCAACGACTTCTTTTGCTTGTTTCTTTGTTCCAACAAATAAAACTTTCTTGCCGCTGGCAACAAGATTAGCAATGGCATTTGACGCTTCGTCAAGAAGTTGTTGTGTTTTCTTTAAATCAAGAATATGTATCCCATTTCGTTCCATAAAAATATATGGTTTCATTTTGGGATTCCAACGACGGGTAAGGTGGCCAAAGTGGGCACCGGCTGAAAGTAATTCAGCGAGTTCTACGCGGGGCATAGTGTTCCTTTATTTTGGTTAATAACTTCTACTTTTTTCAATTCGGAGCAGAATCCTAATTGGACACCGCTGCACCGATCCAAAAGTATGTTTGATGAAAAAAATTTTATCGTTTGGAGAATTGGAATCTCTTGCGAGCTTTCTTTTGTCCGTATTTTTTACGTTCGACCATTCTGGGATCACGTGTTAACAAACCGTTTTGACGCAACACGGAACGATTTTCTTCGCTGATCTCAACAAGTGCTCGTGCAACACCAAGAGTTACTGCACCAGCTTGTCCGGAGGCTCCGCCGCCTTCAACATTTACCTTCACATCATATCGTCCCATTGTATCGGTAACAACAAAAGGTTTTGTGATTTGATTGCGGTGAGTTTCAAGCGCGAAATATTTTTCGAATGAATTTTCATTCACAGTGATTTTTCCAGAACCATTTTTCAAATAGACTCTGGCAACCGAAGTTTTTCTACGACCAATAGCTTGATGTGCTTGTTGCATTTACTTCCTTCTCACTAATTAATTTCAAAAATTTCTGGTTTTTGTGCAGCATGCGGATGTTCAGTTCCAGCATAGACTTTCAATTTTTTGAAGATCCGGCGACCGAGCTTGTTATGCGGAATCATTCCTTTAACCGCATGTTCAATAACTCGCTCCGGATGATTCTTAAGAACATCTTTGAATTTCTCGAAAATATCTCCGCCAGGATATCCGGTATAATGAAAATATTCTTTCATTTCGGTTCGTTTGCCGGTTACCTTTATCTTTTCGGCATTGACAACTACCACAAAATCACCAACATCAGCATTTGGTGTAAATTGCGGTTTGTGTTTTCCACGTAGCAAGTGAGCTACTTGCGATGCGATTCGACCTAATGTTTTCCCATCGGCATCAATAATGAACCATTTTTGGGTAACATCAGATTCTCTAAAAAATGATGTGCTTCTATCTCCAAAAGCCACGTTTGTATCTCCTCTTTAAAAAATAAGAATTTTCTTTTCTAATTCAGTTTTTAAATATAGCGGAAATATGCAGAATATGCAATCTTTTTTGACAAGAAAATTTCTCTCCCATTTTGCATTCAATACCTTATTGAAAAATTTACAACGCAAGCATAGCAGGATTTTCGAGAACCTTTTTCAGATATTGAAGGAATTGTGCACCAATTGCACCATCAATAACGCGATGATCGCATGACAATGTCACCTTCATTGTATTTCCGATAACAAGCTGTCCGTTTTCGGCAATCGGTTTTTCAACAATGGAACCAACAGCGAGTATTGCCCCTTCCGGTGGATTAATGATTGCAGCAAAATTCTCTACATCAAACATCCCCAGATTACTTATTGTGAATGTTCCGTTTGTAAATTCTTCAGGCTTTAATTTTCCTTCACGCGCTTTTGCCGCCAACTCTTTTACTTCAGTATTAATTTCGAACAGTCCTTTCATATCAGCGTTTCGAAGAACAGGCGTAATTAGTCCCTCATCAATTGCGACAGCAATACTGATATCTATTCTTCCATGCTGAATAATTTTTTCCCCAGCAAAAGAACTGTTTGCTTTCGGATTTTGCTTTAATGCTAACGCGACAGCTTTTACAATAAGATCGTTATAACTGATTTTTACTTCACCGGAGCTATTCAACGATGTACGAAATTCAATCGCACGCTTCATATTGACTTCCGACGTAAGATAAAAATGAGGAATAGTTGTTTTGCTTTCAAGCAATCTCTTCGCAATTGTTTTGCGCATCATGGAAAGTGGAATTTCCTGCGCTTGCTTTGTCGCAACAAACGTACGAGTTGAAGTTCCGCTGGAAGACGCAGTTAAGGACTCAACATCTTTTCTTACAATTCTTCCTTGAGGACCAGAACCAGCAACAGCGCCAAGGTCGATATTCTTTTCCTGTGCTATCTTCTTTGCAAGAGGAGAAACTTTAACACGTGATTCTCCATTCGATACCGGCTGAACACTTGCAGCTACTGCAGGTGAAGTAACTTGAGCAATCGTTGCGGAAGCGTGTTCTGTTTTCTTAGCGCCAGGAGTCGAAGTAGTTTCGGTTAGCAATGACGAAATATCTTCACCTTCTTTTCCAATAATAACTAATGGCGCTCCGACTTTAATACCGTCTCCTTCTTTTGGAAAGATTTTTAGAATTACACCTGAATCGTAGGCTTCCTGTTCCATGTCCGCTTTATCGGATTGTATGTCGGCAATAATATCGCCGGCTTTAACTTTCTCTCCCTCTTTCTTTCGCCACTTAAGAATGACGCCTTCTTCCATCGTGTCACTTAATTTAGGCATCAACATTTTTGTAGCCATGGTATTTTCCTTTTAATAATTCTTTCGTTATCGATATAAAACTTTTTTTACTGCTGCAATTACTTTTTCCGGACTCGGCATTGCCTCATGTTCAAGATTTTCTGCATACGGCATTGGAATATCCGCGCTGTTAATTTTTTCTACCGGTGCATCCAAATAGTCAAACGCCATCGATTGAACACGAAATGCAATCTCGGTTCCTACGCTGGCAAATGGCCACGAGTCTTCCACAATGACCACACGATTTGTTTTTTTTACGGAATTGATAATTAATTCATCATCTAACGGACGAAGCGTGCGCGGGTCAAGAACTTCAGCACTGATTCCTTCTTTCTCCAACTCTGCGGCAGCTTTTAATGCAACAGCAACCATTTTTGTCCAGGCAATGATGGTGACATCGGTTCCTTCTTTTTTAATATCACCCTTTCCAATTGGAACAAGATATTCACCCTCGGGAACCTCTCCCTTTTGTCCGTACATCAATTCACTTTCCATAAAAATAACTGGGTTGTCATCGCGAATTGCTGACTTCAACATTCCTTTCGCATCGTATGGTGTTGATGGCGTCATCACAATCAGTCCGGGGACATGTGCCATCATCGATTCAAGTGCTTGTGAGTGCTGGGCACCAAGCATGTGTGCCGGACCATTCGGACCGCGAAATACGATCGGAACTTTAAATTGTCCAGCGGACATGTAGCGCGCTTTTGCAGCGTGATTAATTATTTGATCGAATGCAAGGATCGCAAAATTCCATGTCATCATTTCTACAATCGGACGAACACCGATTCCTGCCATCGCCGCACCGATTCCAATACCGGCAAAACCCGCTTCGGTAATCGGAGTATCGATCACACGTTTATCACCATATTTTTTCCAGAGACCTTGCGTGACTTTATATGCACCATTGTATTGGGCTACTTCTTCACCCATAATGAATACACCGGAGTCACGCTCCATCTCCTCATCAATTGCCTGATTTATTGCTTCACGAATTTGTAATTGTGCCATATTCTTATTTTCTCTTTCAATCAATTAAGCGTAAACGTTTTGATGTAACATTTCAAGCGGAGGTTGCGGGCTTGCGTCGGCAAATTCCACAGCTTCTTGAACTTCTTCCTTAATTTTTTCTTCCATTAACTCGATTTCTGATTCCGTTACAATTCCCCATTGCACCAATTCTGCGCCAAATGTTTCAATAGGATCTTTTTTCTTGTATTCTTCAATTTCTTCTTTCGTTCGATATTGCCCCGGATCGGACATGGAATGACCTCGGTAACGATATGTTCTTGCTTCCAAGAATGTCGGTAAAGAATCTTTTCGCGCGCGTTCAATTGCTTTTGTCATCTCTCGATACATTTCAATAACATCCATTCCATTAACTGCACCGCGAGCCATTTCATAACCGGCAGCTTTTTCAAAAAGATCTTCACCAGCCATTGCGCGCGAGATCGCAGTTCCCATTCCATATCCATTGTTCTCGCAAATAAAAATCACCGGAATTTTCCACAACTGGGCCATGTTCAGAGTTTCATGAAACACACCTTGGTTTGTCGATGCTTCACCCATAAAGCAAATCGTGACGGAATCTCTTCCTTGATATTTTGTTGCGAATGCAGTACCTGCAGCAATCGGCGGATGACCACCAACAATTCCCCAACCACCCATAAAACCTGTAGCAAGATCGTAGAAATGCATCGATCCGCCAATACCTTTTGAGCATCCGGTCACTTTTCCGAACAATTCAGCCATACATTCTTTTGGCGACATTCCACGTGCAAGCGCCTGACCATGATCGCGATAGGCTGTGTAAATAAAATCATCTTCACGTAAAGGCGAAATTGCTCCTACACCGACTGCTTCCTGACCGATATACAAATGGCAGAAACCGCCGATCTTTCCTTTTCCATATTCTTGAGCCGCACGTTCTTCAAAACGACGGATCAACAACATGTCGTGATAGATTTTTTTCAATTTCTCATTGGACAAATTAATATCGGCCCAACGAGGCTGTTTTGATGATGTTGCTTTTTCTTTTTTCATTGTAATTGTTTCCATGATTCCTCTAATAATGAACTAAACTTGATCTGCCGCATGATATGAACTGCGAACAAGCGGCCCGGATTCGACATGTCGAAACCCGAGTTCCTTTCCCTTTTCTTTTAGCATTTTAAATTCGTCGGGATGAACGTACCGATCAACTGGCAGATGATTTTTTGTCGGCTGCAGATATTGACCGATCGTAAAAATATCGCATTCAACAGCTCGAAGATCGGCCATAACTTCGATGACTTCATCCGTTGTTTCACCAAGTCCAAGCATGATTCCGGTTTTGGTGATGAAGCCGCGAGATTTCGAGCGCTCCAACACTTCTAGTGAACGATGATAATGCGCCTGTGGACGAACAGTGCGATACAATCTCGGTACTGTTTCAATATTATGATTCAACACATCCGGTTGTGCATTCAGTACAATATTCAGTGCTTCATCACTTCCCATAAAATCGGGAATGAGCACTTCAACTTTGCATTGCGGATTTCGTTTTCGAATTTCAATCAACGTGTTTGCAAATATATGAGCACCACCGTCAAATAATTCATCGCGATTAACTGAAGTGATTACCGCATGACGAAGATTCATCAGTTCGATTGCTTCTGCTACTCGTCGCGGTTCATCTTCATCCACAAAATGCATCTTGCCGGTTTTCACATTGCAAAATCCACAGCTGCGCGTGCATGTATCACCAAGAATCATAAATGTCGCAGTCCCAGAATTCCAGCACTCTCCCATGTTTGGACAGCGTGCTTCTTCACAAACGGTATTCAATTTTCTTCCGTCAATAAGAGCGCGAAGCTTTGCATAATTTTCTCCACCCGGAACGCGTGCTTTCAACCATTCGGGTTTGCGAACTATCGTAGGTTTTTCAATTTCTTTTTCAGCAGGTACTTCTTGTATTAAAATTTCCATTATATCATTCTCATTCAAATAAGTGTTCTACAACGACTGATTCATGTCAAAATTTTCCAAATAGTAAACAACCTTTTGCATGAACATTCCGCCAAGCGCACCATCAATAATACGATGGTCATACGACATAGAAATATACACCATCGATCGAATTGCAATCGCATCATCAATAACTACGGGGCGTTTTTTAATCGCACCAATTCCAAGAATAGCGACTTGGGGCTGATTGATGATTGGAAATCCGTAGAGATTTCCGAAACTGCCCGGGTTCGTTACGGTGAATGTTCCGCCTGTGACTTCATCAGGCATCAATTTTTTATTTCGTGCTCTCGCAGCAAGATCGTTAACAGCTTTTGCCAGACCAACGAGATTTTTTTGATCTGCGTTTTTAATCACCGGTACGATCAAGCCATTTTCTAATGCAACGGCAACACCAATGTTGATCTCTTTTCGAAGCAAAATTGAATCACCATCAACTGAAGCATTTAATAACGGAAAATCTTTCAGAGCTTTCACGACCGCATCTAAAAAGAACGGCGTAAATGTCAATTTAAAACCTTCTCTTTTTTCAAATGGTGTTTTATGCTTTTCTCTGAATTTCACAATGCTCGTCAAATCCGCTTCCGACACTGAGCCAACGTGCGCCGATGTATGCTTGCTGCGAACCATATGCTCAGCAATTGCTTTTCGCATCGTGTCCATTTTAATTACTTCAACTTTTCCAGCGGGATATGATGCTGAAGAAATATTTTTCGACGGCGAAAAACTTTGTGACTGTTGAATTGTTTGTCGCTGAACAGTCCCAGATTTTTTCGATTGAACATATGCGAGAATATCGTTTTTCGAAACGCGACCATTGGCGCCGGTTCCAGAAATAGTTTCTAATTCAGACACAGAAACACCTTCCGTGCGTGCAATGTTAAGCACTAATGGCGAGTAGAATTTGCCATTCGAAGCTTTCTCCAATTCGTAACCAACAGATCTCAGTTCTTGGGTTTGAACTGCGGTCTCCACTGCTTGTGAACTTTTAGGAGATGGTGTCGAAGTTGATGGCGCAACAACAACGTTTGATCCCGTTGATAATCTTGCTATCACTGTATGCACGGCAACAGTTGTTTGTTCTTGAAAAAGAATTTCGGCCAAAATTCCGGATGCTGGCGCTGGAATTTCAGAATCAACTTTATCCGTGCTGATTTCAAGAAGCGTTTCGTCTTTCGTAACTTTATCACCGATCTTTTTATGCCATTTGGTAATAGTCCCTTCAGCAATGCTCTCACCCATTTGAGGCATAATTACGTCTATGACTTGTCCGCCCTTTATAGGTTGAGCAGAAGATTCAATGACCACTTCTTTTTTTGTCTCAGTTTCAAATTTTTTGTGCGGTGCAATAACCGGCGCAGCAGGCATTGATGGAGAAACAGATGCATTTACATCTGTATTGATCCTCGCAATAATTGTATGGACTGCAACTGTTGTCGTCTCGGGAAAAAGTAATTCAGCGACAACACCGGATGAAGGAGCTGGGATTTCCGAATCCACTTTGTCTGTGCTGATCTCGAGCAAAGTTTCATCTTTGGAAACTTTATCGCCAACCTTCTTCAACCATTTTGAAATCGTACCTTCGGCAATACTTTCGCCCATTTGCGGCATGACAACATCGACAAGTGCCATAATTTTTTCTTGCTCTCTATTAATAAAATAATTTTTGTCTAAAATACTGCAAGCTCACGAAGCGCAGCAACAACTTTTGTTGTATTCGGTAAAAAATATTCTTCCAACGTTGGACTGTACGGTGTCGGCGTATCGATTGCACCAATTCGTTTAATCGGAGCATCCAGAAATTGAAAACAATTTTCTGAAATCAACGCCGAAATTTCTCCGCCAATTCCTCCCGTGATATTATCTTCATGAACAATCAAAACTTTCCCAGTTTTCTGAACTGAAGAATAAATCAATTCAGTATCAAGCGGTATCAAACTTCTTAGATCGACTACTTCAACGCTTGCTCCATTCTCATTGTGCAAGACTTCTGCAGCTTCAAGCGATGCATGCACCATCGATCCGTATGTAATAACCGTGATATCTGAACCTGCCCGCTTCACATCTCCTTTCCCGATTTCAATAACATAATCGGAATCAGGAACTTCTCCTTTGATATGGCGATACAGTCTCTTATGTTCAAAATAAAGCACAGGATTGTTATCGCGAATCGCTGCTTTAATCAATCCTTTTGCATCATATGGCGTTGATGGCGCAACAATTTTAAATCCGGGTTGATGAAAGAACCATGCTTCAGGATTTCGTGAATGAAACGGTCCACCGTGAATTCCTGCACCGCTCGGAAGTCTCACAACCATCGGACATGGGACATGCCATCGGTAATGAATCGATGCAGTGTTATTTACTAATTGACTAAAACATGTTGTAACGAAATCCGCAAACTGTATTTCTGCCACTGGCCGCATCCCGACAACCGCAGCACCTGTTGCCGCTCCGACAATTGCTGTTTCTGCCAACACAGTATCAATAACACGATCTGGACCAAAATGATTCAGAAATCCTTTTGTTACTTTGAACGCACCGCCAAAAGCACCAATATCTTCTCCAAGAAGAAAAACGGATTTATCTCGTTCCATTTCTTCCCAGAGACCTTTGCTAATTGCTTCAATGTATGTAAGAGTCGCCATCCGCTAATTTAATTTCCACATCAATTTGCATAAACACCAACCACAGCTTGCTCGGCCGGTGGATATGACGACTCAACAGCAAATTGAACAGCATCTTCCAATTCTGTAATCACTTTGGATTGATAATCTGCAATACTATTTTTATTTAAAATCCTTTTATCAATCAATAGTTTTTCAATTCTTGCAATCGGATCTTTTTTCTTCCATGATTCAAGAAGATTTTTCGGAACATAATCTGCACCATCGTGTGCAGAATGTCCATGCATTCGCATTGTCACTGATTCAATCAACGTCGGCCCCTCGCCTTTACGTGCACGTTTTACTGCATCAGAACAAACCCGAACAACTTCTTCTACATCAGTCCCGTCAATCGTAAACCCAGGAATTCCGTATCCAAGTGCACGATCAGAATACTTTTCCATCACCTTCTGTTTTGAAACCGGAGTTGAATAAGCGAACTGATTATTTTCAATAATCAAAATCAACGGCAGTTTCATCACCGAAGCCATCGCAAGAGATTCATGCACATCTCCAACATTGCTTCCGCCATCACCGATATATGTCAGCACAACTGCATTTTCTTTTCGCAACTTGCTTGCAAGCGCAACACCTGCAGCCATCGGAATCATTGCGCCAAGATGACTAATGTTTCCGTAAATTTTTAATTCAGGATCGGCATAGTGTCCTGTTCCATCTCTGCCCCATGAAAGCGAATTCCCCCGGCCTAAATGCTGCAGCATCAAATTCCGCAGTGATTGGCCTTTGACAAGATGCGCTCCCATATCGCGATGCATTGGGAAAAGGTAATCGTGTTTCTCCAGCGCAAACGCACTCCCTACTGCTGTCGCCTCATTCCCATTTCCTGTATACGCCCCGCCAACAATTTTTCCTTGCCGATACAATTTGAGAATCGCTTCCTCAAATTCTCTCGTCAACTTCATGTAATAATAGAGTTGAAGATATTTTTCTTTGGAAAAAAGAACCGTGTCTTCCTTTTTTTGTTTCAAAATTTTTCCCTCAACAGGTTTTGACATTCTTTCCAAATACAATTCTCTTAATATGCTGCTAGCTTTTCTAACGCACTGGTAATGTGATATTCTTGCGGAAGAATTGCCGATTCCAATGCCGGTGCAAATGCAATTGGAGCATCGAGTGCAGCAACGCGTGCTAATGGTGCATCAAGATATTCAAAACATTCTTCCGCAATGGATGTTGCAATCTCAGCACCGAATCCACCGGTTTTTGTATCTTCGTGGACAACAAGCACTTTTCCGGTTTTCTTTATTGAATTGAAAACAGTTTCTTTATCCCACGGAATTAACGTTCTCAAATCAATGACTTCAACGCTGATTCCCTTCTCTTCCAATTTCCTCGCTGCTTCAATCGAGCGCTGCACCATAAATCCCCAGGTCACAATTGTGATATCATTTCCCGCTCTTTTAACACTTGCGACTCCAAACGGTAAACAATAATCGTCGCTTGGTTCAAGTGTCGCCGCAAATTGCTGGCGGTACAAACCTTTATGTTCACAAAACAAAACAGGATTCTCTTCTCGAATTGCAGTTTTTAATAAACCTTTTGCATCAGCGGCATTTGAAGGAAATGCAACCCACAAACCTGGAATGTGTGTGAATATTCCTTCAATGCTTTGACTGTGATACAATCCACCGCGAATATATCCGCCAACAGCTACACGAATGATAACCGGACAACTCCAATCGCCATCCGTACGATATCGCATGTGAACCAATTCATCTTTAATCTGCATAAACGCAGGCCAGATGTAATCGCCAAATTGAATTTCAACAACCGGTTTGAATCCTCGAACGGCAAGCCCAATCGCTGTTCCGACAATGCTGGCTTCTGCAAGCGGAGAATTGAAGCACCGATCAATTCCAAAAGTGTTCGTTAAACCTTTTGTCGCAGAAAACACACCGCCTTTATTGTCCGCTACATCTTCACCATACACAATCATCTTTGGATTGCGTTTCATTTCTTCGTGAAGCGCATGATTGATTGCATCAACCAAAACAATATTTTTCCCTGAATGTTCAGGTTCGGCGAATCCATCTTTAGAAACAATTACGTTTGGAGAGAAAATATTTCGTTCAACGGTATCTGCTGTCGGACTTTCAGCTGCCTCTGCGTAATCCGAGGCATCTTCAATTTCTTTTTTTATTTCTTTTCGAATTCTTTCAATTTCTTTTTGATCGATAATTTTTTGATCAAGCAAAAATTGTTCAAACTTCGGAAGCGGATCTTTTAATTTATCCTGTGCAATTTCTTCAGCACTTCGGTACTTTTTCGGATCATCCGACGATGAATGCGGAAACAAGCGAACACATTCCGCTTCGATAAATGCAGGGCCATTTCCCGCACGGCAATATTCAACCGCTTCTTTAGCCGCCTTAAATGATTCAACAAAATCAGTTCCATCAATTCTAAATCTTCTTAAATTCGGATATCCGTTCAATAATTTATAAAGTGAGCCACCTGCAATTTGCTCCTCAACCGGAACCGAAATCGCATATCCATTATTCTGCACACAAAAAATAACCGGAAACTTTTCTCGAGCCGCCCAATTTACTGCCTCCCAAAATTCTCCTTCACTCGTCGCACCTTCACCCGAAGAAACATATGTTACTTCGTCGTTCTTTTCTTTTACCGAACCCATCGCAGTCCCAACCGCTTGCAAATATTGTGTGCCCGTTGGAGATGATTGTCCGACAATGCGCAAATTTTTATTCCCATAGTGAGACGGCATTTGTCGCCCGTGAGAACTTGGACCCTCGATGCGATGCATATTTTCGCAAAAAATTTCTTGTGCAGTCGATCCATACGCAAGAGAAAATGCAAGATCGCGATAATAAGGATATGCCCAATCGTAGGAAGGTTTCATCGCCATTGCCACTGCAACTTGAATGGCTTCATGCCCTGGGCCACTGATATGAAACAATATTTTACCCTGCTTTAGCAGATTCATTTCTTTTTCATCAATGAATCTGGCCAATAGCATTTTTTGATAGGCAAAGATCAATTCATCTTTCGTCAGCAAAGACGACACAGATGCGGTCGCATATTTCAACGTACCGTTGGTAAGAGTGCTTTCCGAAGTCGACTTGGAATGAAGCACTTCTACTTTTTTGGATGCCATTTACAAACTCTCCTCTACGGCTTCATTTTTGTGAAGCAAGGTTTCGAGTTCTTCGCGTGAAATCTGTTTGACTTCAACACCGAAGATGCGTGAAAAATGATTTATAAGATGTTGATGAACTTCAGGAATATCGATTTCTTTATTCATTAATTGCTGCAGCGAGGTAACACCTTTATGAAAAATTCCGCAAGGAATTATTCTATCGAAAAATGATAAATCAGTATTAACATTGATTGCAAATCCGTGCATCGTAATCCATTTACTGACCTTAACACCAATGGCAGCAATCTTTTCATTGCGAACCCATACACCCGTAAATTCGGATTCGCGTCCTCCCGCAATTTGAAACTCTTTAAGCATCTCAATAATAACTTCTTCAAGATCTCGAAGGTAGCGATGGATATCGAGATAATAGTTATTCAAATCTAAGATAGGATACCCAACAATTTGTCCAGGACCATGATATGTCACATCACCGCCGCGATCAATCCAGAAAACATCAACACCTTTTTGCGAAAGCTCTTCATCTTTTGCAAGCAGATGATTGTCATCGGCTGCTTTGCCGAGCGTGTACACATGATCATGTTCTGTCAAAAGGAGAACATCGCCAATGTGACCTTGAGTTCTTGCGGAAAAAATTCTTTTCTGCAATTCCCATGCTTCAGCGTATTTAGTTCTTCCAATATTTATGACAGATAATTGTTTCATCTTCGACAGATTAAAGAAAATTATTATATATGCAATGCTCGACCGTACGCATCCAAAGCCGCTTCCGCAACACCTTCAGTTAATGTTGGATGGGCATGGATTGTATTGTATAATTGTTCTGCTGTTGTTTCCAACGTTCTTGCCGTTGTTAATTCAGCAATCATTTCTGTTGCTTCGGGTCCGATAATATGTGCACCAAGAAGTTCACCATATTTTGCATCGAACACTAATTTTACCATTCCTTCGGTTTCATTTAACGCAAGTGCTTTACCGTGCGAACGGAATGGATAACGTCCTACTTTTATCTCAAATCCTTTTGCTCTGGCTTTTTCTTCTGTCAATCCAACACTTGCAACTTGCGGTTGGCAATATGTGCATCCGGGAATATTATCATAATTAACAGCATGCGGATGTTTACCTGCTATTGCTTCAACGCATACAATACCTTCATGCGATGCCTTATGTGCTAAACATGGAGGACCGGCAACATCACCAATAGCATAAATTCCATCAATATTGGTTTTTAAATTCTGATCAACCTTGATAAATGATTTTTCGGTTTTAACACCAAGTGTTTCAAGTCCGAGGTTTTCAATATTACCTTGAACACCAATTGCACTTAAAACGATGTCGGCTTTGATTTCTTTCACACCATCTTTATTTGAAATCTTTACCGTCGCTTCTTTACCCGGAGTAACGCTTTCTACTTTTGTGCTTGTAAATACTTCAATACCGGCTTTCTCAAAATTGCGGCGAAGAATTTTTGTAATCTCTGCATCTTCGATTGGAAGCATCGTATCAAGCATTTCGACAATCGTTACTTTGGAACCGTAAGCATTGTACACGTACGCAAATTCAGTTCCGATTGCTCCCGATCCGATGACAACAAGTCGTTTGGGAACTTCCGGAAGAATCATTGCTTCCGTGCTGGTAATAATTTGTTTGTAATCAACGGGAATGTTTGGAAGAATTCGCGGACGCGCACCGGTAGCAACAATAATGTGCTTTGCATTAATCTTTTCTTTTTTCCCTTGTTGATCAATTTCGACAGCACCCTTTGAAATAATTTTTGCAGTTGCGTAGAGATGATCAACTTTGTTTTTCTTGAAAAGAAATTCTATTCCTTTTGAACTCTTTAGCGAAATATCACGGCTTCGTTTTACTGCTTTGGAAAAATCTGTCTTTAAATTCTCAAACGAAAATCCGAAATCCTCTGCGTGCTTAAACGTATTGAGCACTTCAGCATTTTTTATCAACGCCTTTGTCGGGATGCAGCCCCAATTCAAACAAATTCCACCCAACTTGTCTTTTTCAACTACAAGAGTTTTCAGTCCTAATTGTCCTGCACGAATTCCAGCGACATAACCGCCTGGTCCACCACCTATTACTAAAACATCATATGATTTATCAGCCATTGTTTCCTCTCAAAATAAAGAAAGAGGGGTATTCCCTCCTTCCTTTGCGAAAAAGTTATTGACAAATATTAACTAGAATAATTGATTTTGACATGCATTCATGATTTTAATAAACGAAAGACGCTAAAATATACTCAAACATGCCATAAAAATCAATGTGCCTAGCTTTCCTGCAACATCTCGAATGATACTTACATTTTATGATCAGGGAAGTTCTGAACCAAGCAATCGAAACACTCTATAGGTCTTTAAAAATTTGGCTTTCACCGCATCAAGAAAATGAACTCGAACCTTTGACTTTTTCGATTCCCATCTCTCTTGGAATATTCCTTGACAGTATTACGCTAAATTTAGTATTTTATTATTATTCGATGATGTGTAGGAATACTTTTTTCATTAAGTCAATCGTATTATCGACAAGTGTATATACGATGAAGGAGTAAAGTTGTATGAGCAAAGCAAAGTACGTAACTCAGGTATGTAGCTCTTGCGGAAAAGAAGCAAAAATGGAAACAATAGGAGCAGTTGTTGGCTCTGAACATAAAGTGTGGTATCGATGTACCCGGTGTCATCACAGTATCATGATCGACACAAGTATGAAGAAAAGTGATAATGTGATTAAAGTAACGCGTGAAGATTGCATTAACTATTCACCGGAAAAAATTTTTGAAATCGGAACAGCAATTTATCACGTTGACTGGGATGATATGGGAAAAGTAACATCGAAAGAAAAAACATCGAGCGGTGGAAATGCTATTTGGGTTGATTTCGAAAAAAATGGATCAAAAAAATTGATTGAAAATTTACCGCTTGCAGAATAATTATTTATAAACAAAATCCAAATCTAAGGAGGTGACTTACTTGGTAGGCGTCGTCGTCAACGAAAATGAATCTATTGATCGTGCAATAAAACGTTTCAAGAAAAAATACGAACGTTCAGGTGTTTTGAAGGAATATAAAAAGAGAACATTCTTTACCAAACCTTCAGTGAAGAAGCGAATGAAACTTGTGAAAGCTGTTCGTCGAAACCAACGCACTGATGAAGAGATGCAATAAATAAAAAACCCCGCTTGAAGCGGGGTTTTTTATTACACAACAGGCATTGTCGTTACATTTCGTATAATTTCGGAGATTGGTGCTTTGGAACTTGTTGGACATCTCTCCTTTTATTGTCTTCCCTCAGTAAGGAATCAAGATCGATTAATCGTTCTTCGCTTTTTTTATGTTTCTGGAGTTGCTGATCAAATAAATATTCTTTCGTATTAGATTTGAACAACAGTTTCATCCGAGGAGACTGTTTTATTGAATCGATATATTCCAATCGAAATTCACCGGAAGGCAATCGTTTTAATATTTTCATAACACTTTTGTCTGCATGCATTTCCATAATAAATGCACTGTCGCCCATCATTTCAAACTCGTTCGCTGTTGGTAATGGGACAACGGGCACTCTCACTCGCGAAATAACATTATCATTTGCTTCAAAATCATTCGTTGGAAACGAAGATTCAAAATTGATTTGAAATGCATTGTTCGTTGAATGTAACCGTACCTCATTTCGATTATTTCCACTAACCGTTATCCCCTGTTCAAATCCTTGTTGGATCTCAGCGAGATCTCTCATCATTTTTTCTGTTGCAATATGACGTAATCGAACGGAACTCTTGTATGCAATATCTCGAATACTGTCAACATTCATCTTCATTTCTGCAATTCCTACAGTATCTTTAGAAACGATCACATACCTATTCGTGCGCGGATATTCAGGAATTCTACTAAAAATAACTTTCGGTGCTATTGCAGGATCATTCACTGCTATCACCGAATACGGCGCGTTAAGGTCATTTAAATATTTCCGAAATCTCATTTTTTGAACAGGCTCTAATGAAGCTGCAATCGTTGAAAGCATTGCACGATTCATTTGTCCAAGTTCCTCATGAATTGCAATTTCTTTATTTTCTCCCACAAGTACAGCCGTTTGTAATTTTTGTTTATATGTTCCAAGAATTGAATCGACAATCACTTGTTGATCTGCCGTAACTCCAAGATTGTTGCAAAAATCTGAGACAGAAATTGCTTTAGGGATCTGAGAACCGAATTTTTTAACAATTTCAAATTGCGTTCGCTTATTTTCATCATTCTTTACTTGAAGTTCAGTCTTCTTGGAAGAATCAATCGGCAAGGCTCCCAAAAGAGCAAAATGAAGAACATCATCGTTAGTTAGATTTGTAAACAACGGAAATATATTTCCACTAAGCAATGAATTTTGAACAAATTCCTTCTTTTCCTTAAAAAATTTATGGAATAACGGGGCATCTTTAATATATACACCACCGATAATAATTATAATTACCGTCGCCACAAGGGCTAACGAAATTGATGAACGATGAATCATTAGAAAAGGAAACCGTAGATTTCTTCTTATCTCAATTTTATTAACAAGCCTCAACCAAAACCATTCGTTGGGTAAAATTTTCTTTTTATGCGAAAGGGATTGTTTAGCAGATTGTAAAAACTTAACTTCGCGTTCAATCTGCGGATGGGTTGAAAGATAATCCTGCATTTTTTTAACTTCTGCAGAATCTAATTCTCCATCTACATAAAGTGAAAGAATCCGTTCAAGTTCTTTTTTCGTAAGCTGTTCCATTGCTAAGTCAGTAACAAAAGTGGCATTAATATTTCCTTTAACATTGTTCGTCCGCGAGACAGTCTTGATTTTACTGTGCCAACTTCACATTTCAAGATTTCGGCAATTTCATCATAAGACATTCCGTCGACATCTTTAAGAATTATCGGAAGACGGTATTTATCGGGTAATTTGTTCAGCGATTCTTCAATAACTTCATGAATATTTTCATCGTCAAACGTAACCGGTTTTAAGTTTTCGATAGCAATTTTTGAAGTTTGTTCCACATGGTGAAAAGTAAAAAACCTTTTTACTTTTCTTTTCCGCATTTCATCGCGGCACTTATTGACCGTAATTCTATACAACCAAGTGTAAAATGAAGATTCAAATCGAAATTTCGGAAGAGCTTCAAATACTTTAATGAAAATCTCTTGTGCCAAATCGTCAACGATTTCTTGTTCGCTAAAAATGGAATAAACCAAATTCCTGATTTTTTCTTGATATCGTTCTACCAAATATCGAAAAACCGTCTGATCCCCACTTTGAAACATCACTATGAGAGCATCATCACTTTTTTGATTATTTGGTAGATTGGCGTTATTGATATTAATTACAGCTGTTTTTGCCATCGATGACGATTTTTTATTTATTTAGACGGCCAGTAGGGTAAATTGTTCCTGTTTAAAATAAAAAAACCGATGAAATTATCACCGGTTTTTTAAAACGTAAAGTATTCTTATTCTGCGTTTTCAGAAGCTCCTTCTTGGTTTCCACCTTCGTCGTTTCCTACCCCCTTCAATTCTTGAACTTCAACTCGAATTTCTTGGGCTTTTCGCTTTAATTCAGCCATATGCTTTCTTACGCGAGTACCGGCCGATTTATTGTTTTTATCGTAAAATTTAACAAAATCTTTTTCGAATGATTGAACAAGTTCAACAAGTTCTGTAAATCGACTCATTCTCTCTCCTTATTTGATGTGATAAAATACTGGCGAATTATAAGCAAATATGAGCCTAAATAAAGAAAGAATCAAGAAAAATTTTCCTTGCTAAAAATCCGGTGAAATCACGGGAAATTTTGGTGAATTACTTTGTTTTACAACAAAAAATGCAACTAACAATAAAATCAGTGAAAAAAGCCATCCTTCTGCAACAAAAAACGTAGATTTAGTTGTAAAAAAAGGATCGGAATCGATGACAATTGACCTCAACAAAAGTGAAGACGTCAGCATGAGACCGATTCTAAATGAATACCCCACCCAAAGCGTTAAATATCGTAAATACAAGAACGAACAAAAAACTCCAATGGAAAATTTTGAAAAAAGTAATACACTAAAATTCTCTACTCCAAATTGTTCAAAATTAATATTGTCTGTTAGACTAAAAAAACTCCAGACCAAGCTAGAGATAAAAATGGCTCTCAATTGAGATTGAAATTTAAAAAGCGAATTCAAAAGAATATATCGAAAAAATATTTCTTCAAGGAAAATTGTTGTTACTGAAAATACATAAATCGCAGGAATATCAAATAACGAGGCAAGCACCAAAGTCAATTTGTTTTCAACCTGATTTGGAATCAATAATTTGAAAACATATCCCACTCCAATGACTACAATATAAATGATTAACGGAAAAAAAAATAAACCAACATTAACTTTCCAATTCCAATTATGAATATTTATTGATTCAAGAGAAATGCTAAAATGTTTTTCTTTATAGAGGAAAAAAAGAAATCCTACAAGTGCAATTAGTCTAAAATCTAATGTAATTTCCCAAATGTAAAAGAGAAATGGGATTTCAAAGTATTGAAAAATTAAAGAAATTAGCGAAATAACTAAGGCAAAAAATATGAAATACAAAAGAAATTTTGATTCACTCATTATACTTCCGATATAGAACGATATTATCCAATAAGTACGCTTCCACCATTTACATTTAATATTTCTCCCGTAATATGTCGCGCAAGATCTGACGCAAGAAAAACAATCGGACCAGCAATATCTTCAGGTGTTGGAATCCTTTGAATCGGAATTTTTTCTCTCTCTTGTTCACGGTACTCTTTATCCGCGAAAACTTCGGCGTTTAATTCGGTATCAACCCATCCAGGGGCAACACTATTAACATTGATATTATACGGGCCAAGTTCTGTTGCGATAGCTTTCGTAAATGAAATTACGCCTCCCTTCGATGCAGCATAGTGAGAATGCTCCGCTTCGCCTCGTTGTCCAGCAGTACTAGAAATATTGATAATCTTTCCACTTTTTTGCTGTTTCATTATTGGCACGACAGCATTTGTCAAATAGAATAATCCATCAAGATTTACTTCCATGGTTTTTTTCCATACTTTTTCATCCATTTCACCAATTTTCCCGTGAGTCCAAATACCAGCATTATTAACTAGTACATCAATGCGACCAAACTTTTTAATTGCTTGTTTTACCACGTATGAAGCACTCTTTGGCTTTGATATATCAGCTTTTAATGCTAAACAATCACTTCCAAATTTTCGCACGTTTGATACAACAGTGTCAGCCGAATTCTTATTTTTAGTATAAGTAATGACAACATTTGCACCAGCTTTGGCAAACAAAATAGCCGTGGCAGCACCAATTCCTCTTGATCCTCCAGTAATTATAGCAACTTTTCCATTTAATTTTATCATGTATCCCTTTAAGACAATTTGGTATTAAATTTGTTACACTATGATATAAATATACAAAATTATTTCTCTTCAGAGAAAATATTTTGTTTAGACAAAACAGGATAAAATTAGTCCAATTTGTTATTTTTAATAATTTTAGCACATTTAGCTTGTCGAAGTCTAAATTAATATTTATATTAATTTAGATTAAGTCTAAATAAACAGTAATGGATATCGAACTAGCAAAAGAAAATTTTACAAAGTATTTAAAAGCCGGAAGTTATCGAATCACTCCAGAGCGATTTATGATCTTAGAAGCAGTTATGATGTTTGACGGACATTTTGATGCTGACGAACTTTTCTTTCAGATGAAAACAGGCGGACAAAAAGTTTCTCGAGCAACTGTTTACAATACATTGGATCTTCTTCAAGATTGCGGATTAATTTCAAAGTATAGATTTGGAGAAAACCATTCACGATATGAAAAAGCATTTGGACGCCCACATCATCATCACCTTATCTGTTTGGAATGCGGAGACATTATCGAATTTGTGAATGATAGAATTGAAAAAATTGAAAAAGAAGTGTGCGAATCGAACAATTTTAATTCTCAAACTTCTACTTTACAAATTTTTGGAATCTGTTCAAAATGTCAAAAATAAAAAAGATGAATACATTAGCACAAACACCTGCCGGAAAAAAGGTACGTGTTTCAAAAATTGAATCGCAACCCGAAACCTGCCACAGACTCCTTGAATTAGGATTCTGCGAAAATGCAACCATTCGATGCGTCGTAAACGGATCTAATCAGTTGATTTGCGAAGTATGCAATACAAAAATTGGATTGCATCATTCAATTGCAAATTCAATTATTGTAACTCCGCTTGAAAAATAAAATTGATATCGTATCGAAGGATACTTGCAACAATAAATTCAAAATGGAATTGTAGCGGTTTAATGTCCTTTCAACTTTCACATAAAGAAATAGATTACATTGCATTAATTGGTAATCCCAACAGCGGGAAAACAACCATTTTTAATTCTTTAACTGGCCTTCGTCAAAAAGTTGGAAATTACCCCGGCGTTACAGTCGAAAAAAAAGAAGGTAAAATTTCATTATCGAATGGAAATGAAATTACTGTTTTAGATCTTCCCGGAACTTACTCCCTTTCTGCAAACAGTCCCGATGAAAAAATTGCAACTGATGTTCTTCTTGGAAAGTCACACGGAATTCCGATTCCGGGCGTTATTATTTGCGTTTTGGATGCAAGTAATTTGGAGCGAAATCTTTATCTGCTTAGCCAGATTATTGATCAACATATCCCTGTGATTGTTGCACTCAATATGATCGATGTCGCTGAACGAAGGGGAATAAAAATAAATATTGAAAAATTATCTTCGTTGCTTGGTGTTACGATAATTCCGACTGTTGCAAGCAAGCAAATTGGAATATCAGAGTTAATATCTTCGTTACAGAAAAACATTTCAGTCTCACCTTTTGCTCGAACATGGAATCTACCCGAAAAAGTTTCTATGGAATACAAGGAACTGACTTCTCTGTTGATTGCCAATGATCATCGGAATGAAAAAGCCGCCTATCACGAAGCACAAGTATTGCTATCAAGTTTGCGTAATACTGATTCATTTGAAAATCAATATTCACCTGAAACTCTTTCTCATCTCGAAAAAGATTATGAAAACTTATCTTCCTGGGGAATAAATCGCCATTCCGTTTTTGTGGAATCTCGATACAAATGGATACGACAAATTTTAAATGAGTGCGTTACACTTTCTGATAATGAAGAAATCCATTCATTAAGCGATAGAATGGATGCAATTCTAACTCATCGAATTTGGGGTTTGATAATTTTTTTCGCAATTATGAGTTTAATGTTTCAAACAATTTTTTCGTGGGCAACCATTCCAATGAATTTAATCGGTGCTGGATTCAATTGGATAGGGCATCAAATTGGAGCAATACTTCCGCCGGGTGATCTGCATGACCTTATTGTGAATGGAGCAATCGGTGGCGTCGGAGCAGTGGTAACATTTCTTCCACAAATTCTTTTCCTTTTTTTGTTTCTTGGAATTTTAGAAGACAGCGGGTATATGGCAAGAGCTGCGTTTGTAATGGATCGAGTAATGCGCAAAGTCGGACTGCATGGAAGATCGTTCATCCCGCTTCTAAGTTCTTTCGCTTGTGCAATTCCTGGAATAATGGCTACACGAACAATTGAAAATCCCAAGGATAGACTTGTTACAATGCTTGTAGCGCCTCTAATGAGTTGCAGTGCAAGATTGCCGGTGTATGCTTTAATGATTGGAACTTTTATTCCGAACATAACGGTATTTGGCATATTCGGCTTACCAGGATTGGTGCTTATTTCCATGTATATTTTGGGATTAACGGCCGCTTTATTTATGGCTTGGGTTTTTAAACGCACTCTATTGAAGAGTAAATCTTCGGCATTCGTAATGGAATTTCCTCCATATAGGGTTCCATCAATAAAGAATACTTTCATTCACATGTGGGAACGAGCAAAAATTTTTTTACAAACTGCTGGAACAATTATTCTTGGTGCGTCAATTATTTTATGGTTCCTTGCAACATATCCAAAAGTTGACAGCACAAATCCTTCAGAACGTTTAGCCCATAGTTTCGTCGGACAAGCGGGAAAAATTATCGAACCAGCACTTAAACCGCTCGGGTTTGATTGGAAAATTGGAATCGGAATAATCAGCTCAATACTTCAACGCGAAGTTTTTGTGAGCACAATGGGAACAATCTACAATATCGAAAATGGTTCTGATAAATCACTTTCATTACGAGAACAATTGCAGAAAGAAATTGATCCTAAAACAGGTTTACCAAAATTTACTGCTTTAACAGCACTATGCATCATGGTGTATTACGTTCTTGCTATGCAGTGTATGTCAACTATTGCTGTGATGAAACGTGAAACCAACGGATGGACATGGCCGGCTTTTCAATTTGCGTATATGACGATTCTTGCATACGTAGGAACATTTGTAACCTATAGGATTGGATTATGGATCATATCATAAATAATTGGCAAGAATATATTTCACTTGGAATTGTAGCTATAGCCTTTGTGCTGATCGTCCGAAGTCGAATTACGAATAAGAAGAATAACCAAAGCTGTAGTAACTGCTCTCTTGCTGCAATGAAAAATAACATCGAATATAAGCCGCATCGTAGTTAATTCGAGGAAGCATCTGCAAATCAACGTGATATTTTTTCAAAAAATCATAAATAGAAGTGATTTATTTCATGTCACTTTGTTGTCATCATATAAAATTTTTATGGAGTTAATTTGAAGAGAATTATTTTCCCATTATTTGCAGTTATGACATTGCTCTCGTCGAATGCGGCTCTAAGTAATGAGCGGCGATTTACTTACGTTTATGAAACTTCCGTCCTCCCTCCCGGTGCACGAGAAATTGAAATCTGGAATACCGATAGACGTGGGCGATCATATTTCTATCGAAGGCTTGATCAACGAATTGAATACGAATTCGGCGTAACAAACAATGTCATGTCCGCATTCATTTTAAATTATACTTCAAAAGCATATGATTCAAATGGGGGTGCCCATAATGGAACAAAGACATCTTCCTACTCCATGAGTATTTCGAATGAATGGAAATATAAATTATTCGATAGAGTGGCTGATCCAATTGGATTAGGTTTATATGTGGAAGGAACCATCGCACCGGATGAAGCTGAAATTGAAGGGAAAATATTACTTGATAAGGAAATTGGTCATTTCCTCTTTGCAACAAATCTTGTTGGCGAGCAGGAATGGGAAAATGATGTTGATAATGGAAAGACAATGACCGAAAGCGAATTTAAAACTGAAATCAATCTCGGCATTGCATACTTCCTCTCCCACAACTTTTCTCTTGGTGTTGAAGCTGTTCAACAAAACGTTGCAGTTGGTGGCGTAATAGAACACTCATCTTTTTTTGCCGGACCTGTTATTTCATATTCTTCACAAACATGGTGGGTAACTCTTACTTCCCTGCCGCAAATAAAAAGTTTCAAAGGCGGCACGACATTAAACAAGCAATTGGATCTTGATGAATTTGAAAAAATCCAAACGAGATTACTGTTCTCATTCCAATTATGATTCAAAAATTTTTAGCACTAAGTCTTATACTAATAGCGGGATGCGCTTCAGCAATCCCGCTCCCGACGGAAAATGATGTATCGGTAGCACAAGAACGGTGGCAAGGAACGTCGTTAAATGACTTGCAAACAGGGAGGAATGTCTATATCCAAAAATGTTCCGGATGCCATAGTCTAAAGCCTCCGGAATCATACTCTGAACAAAAATGGGCAACTATTTTTCCTAAAATGAGTCAGAAAGCGAAATTAAAAAAGGCTGAAAGTGAATATTTAAAGAGATATCTTTTAATAATTTCGACCCGGCTTTATCGACAATAATAATTCTAATTTGAGATACACTTATGAAAAATACTCTTTCAAATGAAATTACAAAAGAACAAATCTATACTGCGCTTAAAGATGTATATGATCCTGAAATCCCCGTAAGCATTGTTGATTTAGGTTTGGTCTATGATGTAAAAATAATTGATGATTGGGTTGGCGTGAAAATGACATTAACGTCACCCGGGTGCGGTCTTGCAAATCAAATTGCCAATAATGTTCGTCAGCGAATTGCTTCCCTTCCCGGCGTTTCTGATGCTGATGTTCGAATTGTTTGGCAGCCACAATGGAACCCTTCCATGATGAGTGATGAAGCAAAAAAGAAAGTTCAATTTTTTCGATAGCAATAACAGCACACTTATTTGGATAAAATTATATGAACAAAATCTTTTTGATATTGACCATTTTGTTACTAAGGGAAAATGTTTATTGCCAGAAAGAGATGCAGATGCTTCCTTTGGGAAGTTATGATTCGACTGCCAATCCTGAACTTCAATTGAAGAATGCAATCAACGAAGCATCAGCAACTCAAGCGAATTTTATTTTAGATGTTGGCGGAGAATGGTGCATTTGGTGTCATAGGCTCGATACACTTTTTCTTACTAATCCCGATCTCACGGAATATCTCAAAAACAATTTTGTTCTTGTTAAAATCAATTTTAGCAAAGAAAATGAAAACGAACAATTCCTTGGAAAATATCCGAAAATCGCCGGCTATCCTCATTTTTTTGTTCTTGAAACAGACGGCACGCTTCTCCACTCACAAAATACCGGTGATCTTGAAAAAGGGAAAGGACATGACAGAGTTAAAGTGATGGAATTCCTAACGCTCTGGAGAAAACCGAAAAAATAATAACCCACAGACTCATAAAAAGCCTATTTTCTTGACATCGTTTCATTACTTTTCTACATTGTCAATGCGTCTCATTCATAAATTCTGAAAGGGCAAATTCATGAAGGCAAAGGATATTCTTGAATCGAAGAAGGGGGAAGTTGTAAGTATTGTGGATGATTTGACCGTGTATGATGCAGTTGCTGCGCTGACAAAGTTTAAGATCGGATTTCTTATCGTTAAAAACTTGTCCGGGCATTTTCAAGGGGTTCTTTCTGAACGAGATGTCGTCAATAAATGCGTCCTTCAGAAAAAAAGCCCCGATCAAATGAAAATCCGGGAGATCATGACGGGAAAAGAAAAAGTCATTTCTGGATTTGAAGACGAAGATGTCGAAGCAATCATGAATACCATGACCGAAAAGAAAATCCGCCACTTACCTATTTTTAACGGAGACCAGTTAAAAGGAATTATTTCGATTGGCGATGTGATAAAAATTTTGCTTAACGAAAAAGACAGTGAAATAAAAACATTATCGAGTTATGTCTCCGGAAATTATCCGGGATAATATCTTACTCACAGCAATCAACGTTTGTGTGGGGCTGGGTTTCGACAGTCGTATGAGTTATTTTTGGACTCAACATGGGAATGCCGAGATTCATTCCACGAAGAATAAGAATAAGAGCTAGTGTAATGCTTAATAAAGGTATTGCACGGCTCACAAGCGAACGAAACTTCAAGGAGATCAATTTACCAGCGAATCCTACCGCAATTAAGGCCGGTGCCGTGCCAATTCCAAACAATGCCATAAACACTGAACTTTTCCAAATATCCGCCACCGCCGTTGCTCCAATCAGCGCTGTATAGACCAAACCACACGGCAATAATCCGTTTAACATCCCCATCACAAATAATGCCATTAACCCTCGTTTCTTCATAAAGAGAGAAAACTTTAGTTTCACAAATCCATAAATAAATTTGAGCGGCGAATATTTTTCAAATTTTGATTTTACTCCGAGTGGAATCGCAACCGTCAATAAAATTGTTATTCCAAGAATTAACGAAACATCTTGCTGAACGCTAAGCAAAATGTTTCGACCGACTAATCCTAACACTGCACCCATAACCGCGTATGCCAATGCACGACCGGAATGATAGAACACTCGTTCAAAAAAATATTTTACACGGGATCGTGCATTCGAAGGGATAGATAAAACAAGTGGTCCGCACATTCCTATACAGTGCATGCTTCCCAACACTCCAAGCAGTAATGCCGCAAGTAAATCCATAATCGAGAAAGTGATTTATCGTTATTGAATTATAATTGGTTGTTCAAAATAATATTTTTGATTCGCTGCATTCCATGAAATCTTAACCCGCCACATCCCCCTTGGAACACCTTCAGTGGAAATTGATTGAGTAAACAGTGAATCAAGTTTAATTGTTTTTGTAAAATCTTTCGATTTGTCTGAAGGCCTAAAAAACATAATCGATCCAGATACATTATTAGCCGTAGAAATTTGAGGAAACTTAATATTCATCGATGACGCAGTAAAAGAAACTTCAACCTTTTTTCCCAATGTCTTTGTATTTTTTTCCACATCAATATGTTGTTGGTATTTTAATTCTTTTTCATAATAATCATCCATAACAAGATCAACTTTTGACGATAGAGCAATGTACACGACAGTAAGAATACATGCTGCAAAGACGACAAAGCTAATGACAATACCAATTCCCCATCGAGATTTCTTTTCCATTAATCTTCCTTCTTCCTTTCCTTCTTTTCAACCGGACCTAGAAACGACGTTTTTATACGGTGAATTTCTTTCCCATTTTCATAAACGGCAATTTCCACCGGTGTGTTCATTTTCTTTATCTCATCTTTCTCTAACAAAATGAATGCTTTTGCCTGTACTCCTTCTTGCGGAGGAAGAACAATGTCATCGCCGAGAATTTTTAATTCACCTTCGTCATCTAATAATTTCAGTTCTATATGACGTTGTTCAAATGTTTTATTCAGAACTTTTATGTCATACAGATTGCTGACTTTATCATGAGGCTGGTCTTGATAAAACATTCCCGGCGTACGTAGAATTGTTATATCGATTTCGGATCGTGTAGCCAAGAAATATGTCAAAACTGAAAGCAATAAGACTTGAACGGCTGTGTATCCGATAACCCGCGTTGTAAAGATTTTTCTGGTTTTCGTTTTAATTCCATTGATAGAATCAAACCGAATCAATCCACGCGGTTTTTGAATTTTTTGCATCACTTGATCACAAACGTCAATGCACGCAGTACAATTAACACATTCGAGCTGGGTCCCATTGCGAATATCAATTCCCGTCGGGCAGACAGCGACGCATTCTTTGCAATCGATGCAATCACCTTTTGATCGAACTTCTCCTCGTTTCATCTTTCCGCGTGGCTCTCCACGTATAAAATCATAGGCAATGATCAGCGAATTATGATCAAGCAAAACTCCTTGAAGTCTTCCGTAGGGACAAACCAAAATACACGCTTGTTCTCGGAACCAAATGAAAATCCAATAGAACAACGCAGTAAATAATATCATTGCCGTAAATCCGCCAACGTGCTCGCTCACAGGATCAGTAACAATTTTCCACAATGCATCAACACCAATAATCCATGCAAGAAGCATGTTTGAAACCAAAAAGGAAATAGCAAAATAGATTACGTATTTTGCTCCTTTCTTAAAAATTTTTTCACCAGTCCAATCGGATTCATTTAACTTTCGCTGTGCTTTGTTATCCCCTTCGATCCAATAGTCAATACGGCGAAAAACAGATTCCATAAAAACTGTTTGGGGACAAATCCAACCGCAAAACAATCGTCCATAGACTGCTGTGAAAAGGAAAATAAAGACAATCGTCGTAATCATGGTCAAGCCAAGGAGAAAAAAATCGTGCGGACCAAATGGGAATCCAAAAAGAACAAATTTACGATTGATAACATCGAACAACATTAACGGATGTCCATCAATTTTAATAAACGGTGTCCCAAAAAGGATAAGCAACAAAATGGAGCTAAGTACTGTCCTTGCCTTGGTGTATCTCCCTTTGGGTTCTTTCGGATATATCCATTTTCTTTTGCCGGACTTTTCAACGATTCCGAGAGAATCTCTGAAAGAGTCCTCCGAAACGGATCCTTTCAGATTATCTTTTACTGCATCAGTCATAATTTTGGGCTTGCCTTTGCACTGTCAGCAGAAGTTTCAATTTTTGGTTCAACATATAATTGTCCCTCCGGAACTTTGCCGCCTGGAGGATTTGATCCTTGTAAAGAAAGAACATAGCTTGCGATCTGAATAATTTGCCGTTGCGTGAATACGAGCTGCCATGTGATCATCCCCTTTGCAGGGACACCATTTTTGATGGTCTGATAGACATTTTTGATTCCACCGCCGTGAATCCAATATTGATCCGTCAAATTCGGTCCAACAATTCCGCCTGCTTGTTGACCATGACACGAGACACAATACTTATGGAAATTTTCGTCACCAGCTTTAAGAGATGCATCGTCTTTCAATTGAGTGATCAATGCTTCATCAATCAACGGTTCATTCGCCATCATAATTTGGCGCTGCATAGATGCAACAACAAGTTCCTGCTGATATTCTTCATGCATCAACGGAGAAATTTTAAAGACATGGTAGTCAGCTAAATAAATAATTCCAAACACAACGGTAATTCCAAATAGATAATTAAACCATGGCGGAATGCGATTATCAAGTTCACGAATTCCGTCAAAATCATGCCCCATATCCTGCACGATTTCCGTTGGTTGCGGAATCACGTAATTTTTAATTCGAATCATCGTATCGACGATGGAATTGATGTCTGAATTCAAAACACCGACAATATACATCAATGTCGCAATAACAAATACAAGCAGTGAAATGGTAAAAATCAATCCAATCTCTGCGCCGGGGTCCGGTACCGGTTGGACAGTTCCATTGGTAACTGTTTGTGCAACCGTATTCAGCGTCGCAACAGCCGAAAGAGCAATAAGCTTAACTCCGTAAGAGAGTGTGTTCTTTTTCATAAGTATTAATTCCTTAGTTCGGATTGTTCAGGTGAATCATGAAGCGGCAGCTCGCTCATGTGATTCAAATATTTCTTATCCAGTTTAAATATCCAAATTGTAACAGCAATAAAAAATGGAACAAAGATCAACAGTGAAAAAATAGGGTACGCTGCAACTCCATCGATCGACGATAAATATTGTGAAAGCATAATTCTTCTCCTTCCTATTGTTTCACTTTGATATCAGTGCCAAGCCGTTGAAGATACCCGATGAGTGCAATGATCTCTTTATTCGATTCGGCAGGAACTTTATTGCGTTGAAGGTCTGCAGCGATTGAATCCGCTTGCACTTGTAAAATTTCATTCGCTGTTACGTCGAACCCTTTAGGATACGGAACACCGAGCGCTTGCATTGTTCTAATCTTTGCTGCTGTTGATGCAGTATCGATATCTTGAGTTAATAGCCATGGATATGGAGGCATAATTGAACCCGGCGACATTGATCGTGGATTTTCCATGTGGAAATAATGCCATAGGTTCGGATATTTTCCGCCGACTCTGTGTAAATCTGGTCCGGTTCTTCTCGATCCCCATAAGAATGGATGATCATACACGTACTCACCGGCTTTAGAATATTCTCCAAAGCGTTCAGTTTCAGATCGAAATGGCCGAACCATTTGTGAATGGCAATTGTTGCATCCCTCTCGTATGTAGATATCTCTTCCCTGCAATTCAAGCGGTGTATAGGGACGTACCGAAGCGATCGTCGGGATATTTGATTTTATCATAAACGTCGGAACCAATTCAATCATCCCTCCGATGGCAACCGCAACAAAAGCAAGCAATGCAAATTGAATCGGTCTCTTTTCAAGCATCTTATGGAAAGTTTCTTTTGAACTGAGTTCGGCTTTTTGGAGTGCAGGGGCTTCAGTCTCTTCGTTAGCAAGAAACGATCCTTGCTTCGCTGTTTTCACAAGATTATACGCCATAACAATAACGCCAGTAAAATACAGCAAACCTCCGAATGCGCGAATCATATGCATCGGAATAATTTGCAATGTCGTTTCGAGAAAATTCGGATATTGCAGTGTTCCCATTGGTGTAAATTGTTTCCACATCAACGTTTGAGTTAAACCTGCCCAATACATCGACGAGACATAAAAAACGATACCCAGTGTACCAATCCAGAAATGGAAGTTTGCCATCTTTTTAGAATATAATTCTGTCCGGTACAGCTTAGGAACGAGATAATAAAACATTCCAAATGTCAGAAATCCGTTCCAACCCAATGCACCGACGTGAACATGTGAAACAATCCAGTCAGTATAATGCATTAACGCATTGAAGTTTTTCAGCGACAGCATTGGCCCTTCAAATGTAGCCATTCCATATGCGGTAACGGCAACAACCATAAATTTCAGCACCACATCTTCCCTTACTTTATCCCACGCACCACGCAATGTCAGCAGTCCATTGATCATGCCGCCCCACGATGGAGCAATCAGCATGATTGAAAAAACTGTACCGAGAGATTGCGCCCAATCCGGAAGAGCCGTATATAATAGATGGTGAGGTCCTGCCCAGATGTAAATAAAAATCAGCGCCCAAAAATGAACAATGGAAAGACGGTACGAATACACCGGGCGATTTGCCGCTTTCGGCAGAAAGTAATACATCAATCCGAGATACGGTGTTGTTAAAAAGAATGCAACAGCATTATGTCCATACCACCACTGCACAAGTGCATCCTGAACACCGGCATACAACGAATAACTTTTTAAGAATGAAACAGGAAGTTCGAGAGAGTTCACAATATGAAGCATTGCAACAGTAACAATTGTGGCAATATAAAACCATACGGCTACATAGATATGCTTTTCGCGTCGTTTAATAATTGTTCCAAACATATTGATCGCAAAAACAACCCAGATCAATGTAATTGCAATGTCTATCGGCCACTCAAGTTCAGCGTATTCTTTGCTTGTCGTAATTCCGAGAGGAAGTGTTATTGCGGCGGAAAGAATAAT
Source organism: Ignavibacteriales bacterium (assembly GCA_037443785.1). GTDB lineage: Bacteria > Bacteroidota > Ignavibacteria > UBA10030 > UBA8401 > JAQUOA01. The sequence goes on from JBBINR010000018.1 coordinate 61,251, forward strand.
CAATTGCCATCCCCAAAAGTGAATTCTACTCAGCAGATCGCTGAACATGCGCGCCTTTAATACACGCTGCATTGAATAATACACGCCAGCAAAAATCGCGTTGCCGACAAAAGCAAAAATTACTGCATTTGTATGTAGAGGACGAATTCGACCAAATGTGATATACTGAATGCCGGCATTTAATTCTGGCGTAAATATTTGAGATGCGACTATAATGCCGACAAGCATCCCTACAATAGCAAAAACAACGGATGCGATTGTGAAATCTCGTACGATTCTATTATCGTAACTAAATTTCTGAACCTCCATGTATAACCTCGTTAGTATAGTTTATGATTGATTATTTTCGATTGTCTTTTTTCTCGTCAAAGAGGATGCGAATTGAAGGAGTATATTTGTCTTCATACTGCCCTGATTTCACAGACCATAAAAATGCCAACAGAAATCCTACTGCCATCACAAAACTGCACAGCAACAAAACAATAATTACCGACATTATGAAAGCCCTCGAATCTTTGCAAATAATTTTGTTGTCACTGTCGTAAACACAACAATGGTAATTGAGCTTAACGGCATCAATATTGCCGCAAGTACCGGAGAAAGTTTTCCCTGTACCGCAAAAAATAATCCTACAAAGTTATACAGGAATGAAAGAATAAAACTTGCAACAACGATTGCTTTGCTATCTCTTGCGAAAGTTATAAATGTCGAAAGTCTTGACAGGGAAGAACTATCCATGATAACATCACATGATGGGGAGAAATTTGAAATATTTTCTGTCACGGCAATGCCGATATCGCTTTTCATTAATGCCCCGGCATCATTCAGCCCATCTCCTACCATAATAACTTTCTTGCTATTTGTTTGTAGAGACTTGATATAATCATATTTATCGCTGGGCAGCTGATTGAATCGTAATTCAGTTTCCGGAGGAAATATTTTTTGCAACTGCACGCGTTCAGATTCATTGTCACCCGATATCACGGCAAACTTGAAAGAGCTTTTCAATGAACGAAGAATATCCTGCAGTCCTTCTTTATACGAATTCACGATGGAAAAGTATCCTCTCACTTCGTCATTAATCGAAAGATATACTCGTGTTTCGTTTAATTTTTCCGAACGATGTATGCCGCCAATATATTGGCGAGATCCAAGTTTATAGTGAAATTCCTTTACACTCCCTCGAATTCCTTTCCCGAGTTCTTCAGAAAAATTATTAACATAAACGGTGTTCCCTGAGAATGAGTCGCCAATCAATCGGCTCAAAGGATGAATAGAATTTTTTGTCAGAGAAAGAACAGCATCAATCTCATCTTGACTGAGTTCCGGTCCATTAAAGACAATAGACGATCTCTGTGCATGGGTAATTGTTCCGGTTTTATCAAATACCATTACCCGGGCTTGGGTCATCACTTCAACGACATGAATATTTTTGATGTAAAAATTATTCCGGCCATAAATGCGCATTGCTGTTCCAAACGTAAATGGAATTGATATTGCAAGCGCGCATGGACAAGCCACAATCAATATTCCGGTAAAAGCATTGACCGCCGTAAGCGTGTCAATTTGAATCCAATAGGCACCCACACTGCCGGCAATTGCCAAAATTGCCATCGTAAAATATTTGGCAACACCATTGGAAAGATTTGATAAATGATGATCTGACTTTGATTCGTCATTAAAATTGTTCCATAACTGAGTTAAATAACTTTGCGAGACTTCTTTTACGACTTCAAGTTCAATCACACTGCCGACCTGCCTGCCTCCGGCATAAATCATTTCACCAAGTACTTTTCCAATTGAATTTGATTCACCTGTGACAAAGCTATAGTCGATAGATGCTTCGCCTCTCAGCAGCAGTCCATCGGTCGGAATAATTTCATTATTTCTGATGACAATCCTATCACCCTTCTTTAACGATGAAATTGAAACCGTCGTTTCTCTTCCCTCCTTTTTCACAATCACAGAGAGTGGGAAATATGATTTGTAGTTCCTTTCGAAATTCAATCGATCGTACGTTTTACTTTGAAATAATCTGCCAAGCAATAAATAGAATAATAATCCGCAAAACGAATCGACAAAACCGGGACCCGTATGAGTCAGGATTTCATAAGCACTTCGTGTAAATAATAACACAATCCCCAATGCAATCGGGACATCGATATTAATAACTTTCTTTTTTAATCCACCAACAGCGGAACGGAAATAATCGTAACTGCAGTAAAAAAAAACAGGAATACTGAGGAGCAAATTCAAATATGAAAATGTTTCGCGGAGTGTCTTTTCATTGGCATCAACGCCAAGATATTCGGGAAAACTGAACAACATGGCATTTCCAAAACAAAATCCAGCAACACCGATTTTATAATACAACGATCTTGTCGTTTCACTCTCTACTTTTTTTTCAATCGCGTCCAAACGAAGTTCCGGATCATACCCAAGTGATGTCAACAAAATTGCAATTTTCTTTAACGATGTTTTCGTATGGAGGAATGTTACGGTGAGTTGTTTCTTTAGAAAATCGACTCGCGATTGAAGAATACCAGAATCAAATTTATAGAGTTGCTCCAAAAGCCAGATACAGGAACTGCAGTGAATATTTGGGAGAGCGAGAGTTACTTTGCCTGTTTTTCCATCAGTAAAATTCAATAAGTTTCGTTGAACGGATTCTTCATCCAAAAAATCGAATCGTGAGACTTCAATTGCCGACGGAGAATTCCCGGGAGTCGATTGCAGAGTATAGTAGTTGCACATGTCGTTCTGTTCCAAAATCTCATAAACGACTTTGCAACCGGAACAACAAAATAGTTTTCCGTCGTGTTCAATTTGTTCACCACGCAGTGAATCACCACAATGGTAACATTGCTGAACCGTATCTGTAATTTTAGGGGGAGTCTCCATTTATATCCGTCTACTTACAAAACAACTTTAATGCCAAACGGGGAAACAATAAAAATGGATTGATTTAGCTGAAATACAAAATGGTTTTCTTACGTGTGCAAACGAAGAATGATACATTCTCACAGTTAAGAACAGTTTTTAAAACAATTCAATCGGAGGAATATTTGGAATAATTCCTTTTTCATTTCCTAACTTAAAAAGTAATTCGAGAGCCTTTTTCCCCTTCTCTCCCATATCTATTGTTAACTCGCTGACATACATCTTTACGAATTTTTCCCCGAGTTTATAATCGATTCCTCTTCCCCACTTCATTGCATAAGGAACAGATTCAGATTGATGAGTATATCCGTAGTGGATACTTTCTTTTAATCCCTTCGAAAGTTTACGTGCAAGTTCTTCACCAAGATCTTTTCTTACAACATCCAATCCAAGTGGTAAGGGCAATCCTTTTGTATAGTTTTCCCAAAATTCTCCAAAATCCAAAATTTTGTGAAAACCTTCTGCAGAATATGTCAATTGCCCTTCATGAATCAATAAGCCGGCATCAAATTCACCGGAGTTTACACGATCCATAATTTCATCGAACGGAATATCTACGTTGGTTATTCCTTCAGTAAAAATTTTAAAGAGAAGCGTCGCGGTGGTGAGTTTCCCTGGCGTTGCAACCTTTTTCCCCTTAAGTTCTTCGAGTGTTTTATACTTTTTGGATACAATCACTGGCCCATATCCTTCACCCATGCTTGCCCCAGTCACCATGATCCAATATTTATCGGCAACATAAGGAAACGTGTGAGCCGAAATAGCCGTCACTTCCAATTCGCCTTTCATAGCTCGAACATTCAATGATTGAATATCCTCGAGCATATGTTCGATCTTAATTCCTTCTAATTTTACTTTTTCACTCGCAAGTCCATAAAACATAAAAGCATCATCAGGATCAGGACTATGTCCAACTTTTATTACTTGTTCTGTCATGTGTTATTTTACTCCGGAATAAATTGTAGCAATACCAAATGTTAATCGTTTTTCGTTCAGGTCGGAAAATCCAGCTGTTTGTAAGCGAAGGAGAAAATTCTTTCCTTCGGGAAATTTCATCACAGTATCAGGAAGATATTGATACGCTTCTTTATCCTTTGAAATCAGCCGACCAACAAACGGAAGCACGTTTTTAAAGTAGAAAAAATACAGTTGTTTGAAAGGGAATGACCGCGGCTTTGAAAATTCCAGCACAATAATTTTTCCACCATTTCGCACTACACGATACATCTCCGAAAGCCCTTTATCGAGGAATTCGAAATTGCGTGCTCCAAAAGCAACGATAGCAGCATCAAAATGATTATTTTCAAACTTCAGATTTTCGGCTTCGCCGCTTTCGAGTCGTATCGTATCGGTCAGTTTTTTTTGTCGAATTTTGCCCCTGCCTATTTCAAGCATCGATTCAGAAATATCGACCCCTACAACTTCAACGGGATTTAACCGTGTAGTTGCAATTGCAAAATCGGCAGTTCCAGTCGCAACATCCAAAATTCGCTTCGGTTGTATATCCGAAAGAATTTCAACGGCTTTTCTCCTCCAATAAAGATCTATGCCACCACTCAAGAGATGATTCAGCAAATCGTAACGATAAGCAATATTATTAAACAGCGAGCGAACGTATTCTTTTTCCATAAAAACTGCTTAAATATACGAAAAGTGTCACGAACATCCAATGGATTCATATGAATGAAAATCGTTTAAAAAATAATACATTCGCAACAAGAAGGAATAATCTTTATTCAGCTTCAAAGTCGTCAAATTTTCGTTTCCGAAACGTTTTAATCTCACCTTTTTTTTTCTTCTTTTGTATTCTTCTATTTTTCGATGCCGTAGTGTGTTTGGTTGGAATCCTGTCCTTTCCCACGTGAGATGCGTCTTCGATCATTTCAAATAATTTCCTCAACGCATTCTTTTTGTTTTGCCACTGACTCCGGGACTCTTGAGAAATGAGATGAAGTTTTCCTTGTACATCTAATCGAGATGCAAGCTTTTGCTGCAATTGATCTTTTATTTCATCAGGACATTCAAACACTGCAACATCAACAATCAATTCAACTTTTGTTGAAACTTTATTAACATTCTGTCCTCCCTTGCCGCTGCTTCGGGAATAACGGAATTCGATCGATGATTCAGGGATAATAATATTATTTTTGAGTCGAAATAATTCCATGAAGATCACATGAGCATAAATAAAAATACCGCCACAAAAGGCGGTATTTAAAAGCACAACACATACACTGTTACGGTATCGGATTATCGCCAATGAATTCGACAACATCTTCCCCGCCATCAACGCCGATTGTGTTTCCAGAAATAAAGTAGGCATCTTCATGCGTCAGCAACGAAATGGCTTTGGCAACCGCCTCCGGTGTTGTCAGTGTAAGAGACGGATTTTTCGAGATAGCGATATTGATCATCTTTGTGTTTCCGGGAATTTTACGAAGAGCCGCCGTATCCGTAACACCTGCCATAATTGCATTGCATGTAATGCCATAGGGGCCAAGTTCAAGGGCAAGTTGACGAATGTACGATTCTGATGCAGCTTTCGCAGCAGAGACTGCTCCATAATCCGGGAACTGAGAATGACCGCCGGAACTGGTCATTGTATAAATTCTTCCACCCTTTTTCATTAAACCGCCATTGAAAACTGCTTGCGTCCAATAAACAAGTGCATTGGCCATTACATCCATCGTCATTTCGATTTGCGCCTGAGTCAACTGATTTTTTGGATCTTTTGCAATAAAAGGTTTCAATGAGCCAAACGCTAATGAGTGCATCAATACTTTCACGTTTGATTCCGGCAACGTAAATTCTTTTGTCAGCGTTTCAATAATTTCTTTTCGTTTTTCTGCATCAGTAGCATTGACGTTAAAAAACTTTGTTTTCACACCCTGCGCTTCGCAATCAGCTTTTACTTTTTCAGCATTGGGAATTGTTGCTGCACGGTCAAAGTGAACACCGCATATATTCATGCCATGTTTAGCCAGTTCAACGGCTGTAGCACCGCCAAATCCGCTAGATGCTCCAAGAATAATAGCCCAATCTGTTTTTTTAAACCGATAATCAACTGACACGGAATTGTTCCTTTACTTAGTGATACATAATGTGCAAACAAAAATACAAAGTTTTCACGGAAAATCAAATCATTCTACAGTGACACTTTTTGCCAGATTTCGCGGCTGATCGACATTACATCCCCGTTTCACGGCAATGTAGTACGACAACAATTGCAATGGAATAACATTAATGATTGGCGAAAGCAAATCAACCGTTTGCGGTACTTTGATAACATGATCGGCAAGAGAAGATATATGCGTATCATCTTCATTAGCAATAGCAATCACTTTACCTTTTCGTGCTTTTACTTCCTGGATATTCGAAATGACTTTCTCATACGTATTATCTTTTGTCGCAATTACAATGACCGGCATATTTTCGTCAATCAATGCAATTGGACCATGCTTCATTTCTGCAGCGGGATATCCTTCTGCATGAATATAAGAAATCTCCTTTAGCTTCAATGCGCCTTCTAAGGCTACAGGAAAATTATATCCCCTGCCGAGATATAAAAAGTTTGAAACATTTTTAAATTCTTCGGCAATCTTTTCAATTTCAATTGTATTATTGAGAATTGTTTGAACTTTTTCAGGAAGGTCAAGCAATTCTTTACAGATAATTTTCCCCTGTTCAAGACTCAAAGTTCCTCGTTGTCGGGCAATCAATAAGGTAACAAGTGATAAAACAATAAGCTGCGATGTAAATGCTTTCGTTGAAGCAACTCCAATTTCCGGTCCGGCGTGAATGTATACTCCACCCTGGCTTTCGCGTGCGATTGTGCTACCGACAACATTGCATATTCCTAGAACCGATGCTCCTTTTTGCTTTGCTTCGCGAAGAGCTGCTAATGTATCTGCTGTTTCACCGCTTTGACTAATCAGAAAAAGAACATCGTTAGGTTTAATAATCGGATTCCGATATCGAAACTCGGATGCATATTCAACTTCAACAGGAACTTTCGCATACTGTTCAAGCATATACTCACCGACTAATCCGGCATGCCACGACGTTCCGCAGGCAGTGATGATAATGCGCTGCGCATTTTCAAGAAGGAGCATTACATCGCCCAACCCGCTTAATTTCGAATTCCCTTCTTCAATTAATACACGTCCACGCATTGCATTTCGAATCGTTTCCGGCTGCTCCATAATTTCTTTCAGCATGAAATGATCGAATCCGCTTTTTTCTATTTCTTCAATCTCAATGGTTACTTCCTGTACCCGCTTGATCGTTTCTTTGTTATCGATCGTTTTTGTTTCAAAATTATCTGCCGTAAGCACTGCTATTTCACCATCTTCAAGATACACCACCTGACGAGTGTATTGGATGATTGCCGCCGCATCAGAAGCAACAAAATGTTCATGGTCGCCGACACCAATAATCAGCGGACTGCCTTTTCTGGCAACAACAATTTTTTCAGGCTCCTGGGAGGAAACGACAGCAATTCCATATGTACCGTCAACTTGACGCAATGCAAGCCGAACTGCCGTTTCGAGATCGCCCGAGAATTTTTTCATCTCCGAAATTAAATGAACGAGCGCTTCAGTGTCTGTTGCAGAAAAAAATTTGTAACCGCTCTTTTCAAGTTTTGTTCGGATCGCATGGTAGTTTTCGATAATTCCGTTATGGATTAACGCAATAGTCCCTTCATTATTCATATGCGGGTGCGCGTTAATATCGCTCGGTTCTCCATGCGTCGCCCAACGCGTGTGACCAATTCCCACCGATGCGCTAAATTTATCTGCACCGGCAACTTTTTCTAGTTCAGCAACTTTGCCGACTTTCTTTTTAACGAGCAGAGCCCCCTTGTTCATCACGGCAATTCCGGCAGAATCATAACCGCGGTATTCCAACCGCTTCAATCCATCGATGATAATTGGAAGTGCATTTTTTGACCCGATATATCCGACTATTCCGCACATAAGAAATTTCCTTAGCCTTTCATTCCGATGATTGCTAACATTCTTCCCGATTCTTTTCCATCTCTTCTGTGGGAATGATAGCGGATATCATGAATTGAACAATCATTATGTATTTCAATATGCTTTCCCTGAACTCCACATTCAAGTAGCTGGATAAGATTAGCTTTCTTGACATCTAAAAAATATTTTGAATCTGCATTCAACACAGAGCATTGCGCCGGAAACCGTTTTGCAACTTCTTCATCCACTTCATAACAGCAACTCCCTGCAGATGGCCCGATAAACGCAACAATGTTTGCCGGTTTTGCTCCGCAGTAAACGAACATTTTTGCCACAGTCTTTTTTGTAATTTTCGAAGCCGTCCCCCTCCATCCTGCATGAATTCCGGCGATGGTTTTTGTTACGGGATCATACAACATTACCGGGGTACAATCCGCAGAGCTGATGCTGAGATACACATTGCGTTGATTCGTGACAAGCGCATCAGTATTGGGGAATTTCCCGCCCGAGCTAACGGCAGCAATATTATTTGTATGCATCTGCTGGGTAAACGCAATACGATCTTCAGTGATTCCAAGAGAAGAAAAAAATCGTCGGCGATTTTCAGAAACATTTTCAGAAAGATCTCCAACGGTATAACTTAAATTGAGTCCAAACTTATTCGGGCTCACTCCGCCTTGCGTTGTACTCATCCCAAAAAGGATTTCGGGAAAATTGGAAAATATTTCGGAACGAACAATTTCCATCAATAGAACAATATCCTCGAATTGTTATAAATTCCAATTGCCTTTCCTTTCAAAGTCGTTCCATCAAACGGAGAGTTTTTTGATTTAGATCTGAATTTTGACGTCGCCACTTTCCATTGAACATCCGGATCAATGAATGTTAAATTCGCTTTTTCGCCTTCTTTAACGAAAATTTCTTTCCGGATAATTTTTCGTGGATTTGTGGAAAATTTCTCAATCAATTGGGACATTGTCAAATATTTTTCTTCAACTAACCCGATAATGGAAAGCCCTATTGCAGTTTCCAATCCCACAATTCCAAATGGTGCTTGAATATAATCGACATCCTTTTCATCAAGCGAATGTGGTGCATGATCCGTTGCTATCACATCAATAGTTCCGTCTTTCAATCCAAGTTTGATCGCTTCAACATCGTCTTTGGTTCGAAGCGGCGGATTCATTTTCGTATTGGTGTCGTAAGAACGAACACTATCATCCGTAAGTGTGAAATGATGCGGCGTTACCTCACTCGTCACGGAAACACCTTTCTTTTTTCCTTGGCGCACGAGTTCAACCGCGTGTGCCGTGCTCATATGACATACATGATATCGAGCTTTAGTATATTCTGCAAGAATCAAATCTCGTGCAATCATAATTTCCTCGGCAGCACCTGGAATTCCGGGCAATCCCAATTCAGTGGAAACTTTCCCTTCGTTCATTACACCGCCATGTGCTAATTCGGGAATTTCACAATGCTGCATAATTGGAACGTTATACATCATCGCATATTCGAGCGCTCTCCGCATTATCATTGCATCAAATACCGGTGCACCATCATCACTTAGGCCAACTGCACCCGCTTGAATTAATTCTGCAATCGGAGCAAGAGATTTCCCCTCGCGCTTTTTACTCACTGAACCAACTGGAAACACGTCTACAATGCCGTCGTTTGCTTGTTTCGCCTGTGTTTTAATAAAAGTTACAATCGACTCATCATCAATTGCAGGATTTGTATTTGGCATACAACACACAGCCGTAAATCCACCGTAGGCTGCAGACAATGTCCCCGTTTGAATTGTTTCTTTATGTTCATAACCCGGTTCACGAAGATGAACATGGATATCGATAAAACCTGGAGCGGCGATTTTTCCGTCAAGATTTATCTCTTGTGTAGATTTATCGGCAGTAATTTTTCCTTGTATCGATTCGATTACACCATCAACAATTAATATGTCAACACGTTCATCCTTTTGCTGCGAAGGATCAATGAGCCGCGCTGACCGTAATAAAATTTTTTCGGGCATAGGTTCCTCGTTATTGAGCTGTTCCTAACAGATACAATACCGCCATGCGAATTGCAACCCCGTTAAGAACTTGTTCCAAAATCAGTGAATGTGGTCCATCG
>JBBINR010000019.1:0-61883 GCA_037443785.1 Ignavibacteriales bacterium
AAAGCAGAGGGTTTCGATTTTGAACGTTCATCCATCAATTCATTCGGCCGCGGAGATCGTGAATTGAGCTCGGGTGAAATGCTGTATATTGTTGACAGCTTGAATACAATTTCGGACGATATTCAAAATCGAATTGACCTATATACGGAGGGACTGAAAGAAAAGTTGCTTTTGGGATCAGTTTCGGGTCCGGCGCGCAACAAATCATTTTGGACAAACATAGAACAATATAGTTCTATTAGCAGTCAAATAATGTTTTACCGAAACAGCATCGAAAGCGAAGTATCCAATTTTGATTATCAGCAAAAAACGATACGCGAATATCTTGTCGAGATCCACAAAAAATATTCTATACCTGTCGCCTGTTTCGTATTTGTTCTCGTTGGTGCGCCGCTCGGGGTTATGGCGCGCCGAGGGGGGTTCGGTATTGCCGCATCACTCAGTTTGGGATTTTTTCTTCTCTATTGGGCGTCGTTGATTGGGGGAGAAAAGTTGGCTGACCGTGAACTGATTGAACCCTGGGTTGGGATGTGGATCGCGAACCTCTTTATTGGTGTACTTGGATTATTTTTAACATACAAGATAGGACGCGAAACAATTGAAATTAATTTCGTGTGGTGGAAAAAATTCATCCCCGGCAAAATTCAAAAAACACTTTTCAGCGACACCGAAGACAATGCAGCGACACCATGAAAATAGTTGATCGATATATTCTGAAACAGTTTATCCTTACCACGCTCTTTGGGCTGCTGGCATTCACCGCAATTTTCGTGATCATCGACGTGATGGAAAATCTCGATGACTTTTTAGATCACAATGTGCAGACTCCAATCATCATTCAATATTATATTGCCTTCGCCCCCGAAATCATTAAACTCATGACTCCAGTGGCGATTCTTCTTTCAAGCTTATTCACTACGGGGAAACTTTCCTCGAACAACGAATTGACCGCAATGAAAGCAGGCGGAATGAGCATTTATCGCTACTTAACTCCGCTGCTGGCCGTTGCTTTCATTGTCAGCTGTGCATCGGTGTATTTCAACGGATGGGTTGTTCCTTATGCCAATCAGCATAAGTACGGAATCGAACGGCGATATCTCCAAAAAAATTTGGAAACTCTTGCACGGACAAATATTTACCTGCAGGACGGCCCGCGTAAAATTATACAAATATCATTTTTTGAAGGGCAATCAAATACCGGAACGCGGACGTCAATTCAAGAATTCAGCGACACAAGTTTAATCAGCATAACGCAGCGATGGGATGCAAATCAAATTCAATGGGACAGCACGTCGCGACAATGGACATTGAAGAATGGATTTCATCGGATTGTTACGGCGAACGGAGAAATCACAAAATCATTTACAGTAAAAACATTTTCCGATCTCACTTTTTCGCCAAAAGACATCATCAAAAAAGTTGAAAAGCCGGCTGAAATGAATTATACGGAATTGAAAGATTTTATTGCGCGACAGCAGCAAAGCGGCAATGATGTAGCCCGGTGGATGGTTGATTACCACAGCAAAGTGGCATTCCCCTTTGCCAGCGTTATCGTGGTATTGTTTGGAGTTCCGTTCTCGTTTGGAAAACGACGAAGCGGGCTTGCACTTCAATTCGGAATTTCCGTTGCCATTTGCTTTATCTATCTCGCCTTTATGAAGATCAGTGAAGTGTTCGGATACAATGGAGACTTAAATCCGATGCTCACGGCATGGCTGGCAAACATCATCTTTTTTACGGCCGGTGTCGTAAATATTTTTAGAGTAAATAAATGAGCTGTATCTTTTTTAGAATTTCACTTCTATCCGCAGTTCACTGACGAGTGAGCTCGTTCCGCCAATTTCCTGCATCTTTAATCCCATCGAACTCGTTATCTCATTGTTATAATTCTTTGTTGAAAGATAAGCGTCGAGCGCGCTGATAACGTGATTGATTACAATGGCGCCGCCCGCAAAGCCCGCCGCATAATAGTAACTATTCGCATTCGCTCGCCGATCTCGATATCCAAGAAATTGATCTTTCGCTGCAAGAAGATCATCATAACCAGCCGGCGTTCCGCCATCCGAAATTGGGACCCCGTTCGCATCATGTCCATATGTATCCCATCCATATTTGAACTGATTATACTTGCCGATCAATTCATAATATTGCTGTTCGCCAAATTTTGGAAGCTGATGTGAGAACCCAAATTTATGCAGACCGCTTTCCCATGCATTAATTTGCGAATAATCTTTATTGTCGACACGATTAAGATCGATGTTCACTCCGGTCGGTCCATAATCATTGGCTCCATAAATATTTATATAATCGGCGTACCGTCGTGCACTCCAATGCTCATTCGCATATTTTTCAAACTCACGTGTTTTTTTGTCTCCAATGTTTTGATTGATTACTACGTATGTTACCAGTGCCGCTTCAACCGCAACGAAAATAGCAGCCTTTGTATATCGATCAGTTCTGTATTGACCTGCACCCGGTATAGCCAATGAAAATAATCCGTTCAAAAAAGGATTTTGATGATTCGCCTTTACAGACGCAGCAGAGTTATTCATCGGCAAAGAATCATTTTTCATCGAGAGAATATCCCATGCTAAATCCCCGGATAGATTTCTCCCTTGCGACATCAAGCCGGTATAGATCAACACGGTGAGAAAAAAAATTTTTTTCATTGAAATCCCCCGAGAAATCGATTCATATTGTTGCTAAAATCAAATCCGAATAACACGCCGAAATAAAATCGCCATTCTTTTCCGTATGTCACGGTGGAACTATTTTTTGTAAGGGAAAATGTATCAAGACCGTATGTACCGTTGAAGAAAAATCTTGTCGGATAGGCATACCACGAAAATGCTTCAAGTCGCAACTCAAAACCTACGTCGCGTTTGAAGTCCCGAATATTCGGCAATCCGTTCCATGCATTTCCATAATCGGCATGGAATTCTCCATATAACTTATCAAGGTATAATTGAAAAATTTTGAAATCGATATTTTCCCATAATGGATAACGATAGGCCGCATTCACTGTAGTGATTTCATTTCCGCCCAACGAGTAAAATGGATACCCTTTCATGCCGACAAGTCCGCCTGCATAAAAATCGAAAAAGTCCGGAACTTGCGGACCAAAAATTGTCCCACCATCCATCGTAAATGAGAGAGTATGTTTCCAATATGGCAATTGGAAATGCTGTGTCAAACGGATCTCCCCGCGATGGAAATTAAACGGCTTCAGCACAGGATTGATACTGCCATCATCACTCCGTTCATACGAGCCGTCGGAATTAAATCGATCTTTGTTATATTCATATCGCACGGATAAAGATGTTCCCACGGGATTAATTTCTCGATCTCGGGAAGGCAAAATTGCATGAAGTTTCCAATCCAAAGAAAGCGTCGTTCCACGAAAATAATCATCACTGGAAGCAGGAACAAGCAGCCTGCTATTCTTAATAATAAAGGATGAAATGGACGTTGAGTAAATACTGTACGAAATGCCTGCGGTGAGAATATCATATTCGGATAGTATGTGATGTTTTAAAAAGAGATCAAATTCGAGAAGGCTGTAGGTAATATCTGCCTCGCTTTCATCAAACTGTTCTACGATCACCAGCTTTTCATTTTTTCTTTTTCTCGAAATATTATACACCTCAAAAGAAACGGTGGGATAAAATCCAAGTTGATGGAAGCCAATAAGATGGTCGCGATATTCAAAGATTAAAAAGAGATCCCGTTCAAGAATTTTGTTGACCGCCGCCCCGCCGAACAGATTCATTTTATCAACTACATCTGAAGAAACAAAGTAAAACCCTGGCTTGAGAAAATCCAATCCTGAACTTTTTGTATTGTAATTGTCGACGCGTAAGAACGGAATAATCGATAAGCTTGTAAAAATGTTTTTATATTTGCTGCCAGACGTATCATGCAACTGAGTGTCATCATAATTTCGAAGTGCCGTCCAATTAAATTGGTTCCGCGGCAACGAACCATCAATATCATTTTTGGGAGAAGGACGTTCGTATTCATATGATGCCGTTGAGAAATCTGCCGGTCTGAGATTCTCCAGCATTCGTAATTTATACCCTTCCGAAGTATAAATAGAATAAATGATCTTCCCATCCTTGTTTACTGTCGGCATAAACGCGCCGCCAAATACATTCGTCAGCTGAGATATTGTTTTATCAGCAAGTTCCAGCCTATAAAGATTCGGGATGCCTGTTCGATCGGATGAAAAAATAATTGCCAAGCCGTCAGGAGTATACACCGGATCCCTTGCATCATCAACTCCTGAAAAAAGAAATTCTACAGTTCCGCTGTCGCTCGAAATACATGCAACATCACGTGTGTCCCTTTGAGCATACCCAAACACGATCGATTTTCCATCAGGCGACCATTTGGGAGAATAAATCTGTTCCCCGTTATTATAAGAAGTCAATTGATGGAAACTGCCGCCGACACTATCCATTATCCCAAGGTTCATTGTCCCGTCTGATTCATACGCTATGGAAAGTCTTGAACCATCCGGCGAGATTGAAGCACCAAGCGCACGCTTTCCAAATGTAAGGCGTGTTTCCTTCTCTTCATCTAAATTATAAACGTAGATATCGGAATAATTTGATCCATTCGGATTCGCGAACGAAAGTTTTGTGTAATAAAGTTTTTTTCCATCAGGCGACCATGACAGCACTGAGTTAAAAACACCACCGGTAATTTCTTTTTCTTTTGTTTCCTTTATTTTTCCATCGAGAGGAAAAATAAAAATACTTGATGTCCCGAAATAATCCGTTTGTTTATTGGATGTATAAGCAAAGTATTTACCATCCGGGGAAAATGAAGGACTGATATTTGCAAACCCAACGCCGCCAATGAGACTGTCCGGTTCATCTTCACGATAGCCGAAATAACGCCCTTCAACAACATGAGAAGCAATAGCAGCAGTCTGTTTTTTATACCGTGCCGTTAACATATCTTTCCACTCAGAATATAATTCCTCTCCACTTATACCAAGAGCCAGCTCAATCGCTTGATCAATGCCGACATTGTTGACTCGGGAAATATTCTTTGCAATTTTTGGAATCGCATCTTGTCCGTATGTTTCAGAAATATATTTTACCAGAGAGAAGCCTGCATTGTACGACGATTCGTTTCCAAGCGACGTTTTGCCGAACACGCACATCTCATTCCACGACAGCATTTTACCGTCCAGAACATAAGATCGTAGAATCATGTCACGATGAGAATCCCAGTAATCATAACTTATTTCAGGACGATTGTATTGGGCAACACCTTCTGCAAACCAGCTCGGAATTACAAATCCGGAGATCGGATAGGAAACTACCGTATTGGGATATCCATACAACACATCTTGACGCCGTTCTTCTTCATAATTTAGCCATTGAAGATAGATTGGAAACCTCCTGCCAAACTTCATTGACGTTTGGATCTGGACGATGTGGGTAAATTCGTGCGTGATAACATTACGAAGCCAATTGTGGTCTCCGCGCAAAACAAAATCGAGAGCCGGCGCCCAAATCTCTATCTTGTTGTCATAGAAATACGCTCCCCCATTTGAATAATCATCATAATCCTTGACCACAATACTTACTTTTTGGCTGGGCTCATGCTGATAGAGCGATGTCACAGGGCCATAAATATCTTCGGCAACTTTTGCAATGACTTTCCCTGTCCGTTCGGCGCCATTATGGTAATGAATAAAGAAATGATTTGTCTCTATCGTTTGCCAGCGAAGTTCACCATGGTTATAATGATTCTCTTGAGCCAAAAGAAAAGCAAAATTCAAAAGTATCGCCAAGACAAGAATGCAACACCTGCGCGTACGAACATTCATTATTTTACCACCGCAATTTTAATAACTTGCTGTTGATCCCCGCCGCTCCCGCTTGCGGTAATTTCTGCAAAATAGATTCCGCTTTGAATTTTTGTAACATCCCACGAAATTTCGTTGTCGAGTCCGACATAATTTGTTCCTTGTAATTCTTCCACAAGTTCGCCGCTCATCGTAAGGATTTTGATTTTCACGATTGCAGATTTCCCCAAAAAGTATCTGATATTTGTTTTTCCGCCATACACAGGATTGGGCCAGTTATAAGCGAGGGATTTAGGAAGTAATTCGAAAGATTTTTGAACAATTGTTCCGGCGATGGTGACATTAGAGCTATGGCTATATGATCCAAGAAATGTCTGCCATGCTGTTGGTGACACACTAAAAACATTTTTATGCCGCCAAAAATATATTGACGAATCTGTGGACGCAACAATAAGATAGCGATCAGTGAGAACAGGTGTCGAAACAACCCCTCCGGTTTGCAGCGGAAATCCGGAAATATTTTTGCCGTTTCCATCAATAGCGTAGATCAATCCATTTTTCGTTCCAAAAATCAATGTGGTTCCCGAAATAATTGTGCTTCCAATAATTTTATCTTCAGCCGAAATCGTAAACGGAAAATTATCCAAAATTGAACCATTCACATTATACGCATACAAGCGGTTGTTGATTCCAACAACGATATCCCCGCTATGATCATTATTAATATCTCCCAGGGACAATAAACTTGTTGCGGGTGCAGGTAAAGGAAACTGTCGCTGTAATTCTTTGGTATACGAATCAAAAATCGAGATCGAAGATTTACTCAAAACGACTATATTACTATTGACCGCCCCGACAAATTTAATCGAATCGTTCAGCGTACGATATGTTCCATTGAAATTGATCGAATCTGCACTTGCGGTTACAAACGAACTTACCGAAACAAGCGGCGAGGAAAATTGCTTTGAAGCATAAATATTTGTGTCGGCGATAATATATTTCCCGTCTGTTGTACCAGCTGAAAAATATCCCAAAGCAGAAATATCTCTTGCGGTAAACGGAGTGGAAAGTTTACTTCCAGTGTTTAAACTTTTATAAATGTCGGCGATACCGTTATTATCTCCATCACCAGGAGATAACAAGTACATCGTGCTGTCTCCTGCACCAATCACTCCTCGCGAAAATGGATTTCCAGAAACCGCCGATGAATAAAACGCCGGTTGAAACTTCCCGCCCACCGGAGAAAATAATCCGGTAGAGTTATTCAAAAATGGCGTGAGATCATCTTTTAAAACATAAATTGAATCGCCGCTCGTAAAAATTAATTCAGTTTTCCCGTCACCATCGATGTCTGCAGCAATCGGTGCGTCATTATTGTCTACTTTTAAATTTTTTCGTTTAATCGTTTTAACAAGCTGAATATTTTCATCGCCAACACTTATATCGAACGTCATGCGTGATTGTGAAACGCTAAAGTTTTTTAGAGTGACGTGCGACTTTGCCAGTGAGTTGGACAGCGAATTAGGATTGGTGGTCTCAGAAAATGCATTTTGATACACCGGAGAAATATTTCCACTAAACCAATAGTCAATCGGCGATCCATCTTCACTTCCGGAACCCGGGCTCACCATATCATACGATTCTCCGATATCCTGCGATCCATCCGCTTCCTCAACGTCAATTCCGCGATGGTTTGGATCGGCATTGATAGAATTGGCGGCGATATTTTTTTCAATAACATTTTCATCGATATGCCAGATTACCATTCCACCGTGATAATCATTGTTCGCGTTGATCAATCCGGGAAGATCCCAGTCCAACTCGTCCACATCCACAACGGCGCCATAGATTGAATCGATATTTGTGTTTGAGAAGTACTCTTCGTCGGCAGAATAAGTTTTGGAGATCAATGTTCCATGCCACTTCATCCATACCGTCTGCCCATTGTGTTTTGCATCTCGTTGCCGATTTTCCGCAAGGAAATATTCTTTTGCGCTGATCGGAATTTTGAAAACCGTGTCGATCCCGGTATCATATAAACTCACCGCAGAAGCCTGAACATTTCGATTTCCATATACTTCAATCGGTATCGTCCATCCAAGATATATTTTTTCCCATGCGCTAGGTTCCGGAGGGCAAATACCAGCAAAAGAAAAAATCGATTGGCCATCCATCAACCCAAATCTGCCGATCGCAGTCTTCCCTGTTTTTGTATCAAACAAATCCGGTAAGCCAAAATGACTCGCAATACTTGCAACGACCAATCCATTCATGCCAAGCTTTAAAGTAAAATCGCCGCCAACAGAAGGGATTTGCCGAACTTCGGTTTCAGGCAGCACACTGGTATTTGTAATGACGGCATTTGAATTCGGCAGGGAAAAACCGGCAAACGTTTGTCCAAAAATATTTTGAAAAGCTTTAAGGTTAAAATACAGCGATGGTAAATCGAGCGGAGTGGGATCATATCCAAGCGTTCCGCGAAGATCGACATCTTTTCCAACACCGGCGTGAACGACAACAAAAAGATCATATTTTTGGAATTCGAATGTCGGGTACACTGAATCTGCTTTTCTCCACGCTTCCTCAATCATCTCAGCAAGGGGTTTGTTATCGTTAAGCGGCGCGTAATTCCTCATCCCTCCGTTAAGGGTAATCACTTTGCCCAGAACCGTCGCTTGAATGTGCTGCTTGCCATTGGAAGCTTTTTGAAAATAATTTTTAGCAAAAAGAAAATGATCGACGACGTATGCAGAATCATGAGGAGGTGCATCAACAATCGGAGTAATGGCGTTGCTAAGATCGAACGTTCCGTTGCCGGAGGTCCGTGAATCATCGTCTCTCTGGAATTGGACCATGACCGCCAAAATTTTAAGCGTATCATTTGCCGTCGAAGATCGATGCAATGAACCGCCAATGCCCAGAGCATGAGAAAAGTTCTGGGAGAAAACGATGTTGATGCCGAGAAAGGCAAAAAGGAAATATTTTTTTTTCATTATCGAGATTTGTGCTGATCAAAAGCACATGAAGACACGAAACGCTTTGTTATAGTTCGTGTCTTTATGTACGAATGGGAGCAATTATAATAATTCGCTCCAAAGAATTAGAAGCGTAAATCGCAGGGTATCTGAAAGCGGACTGTTTTCTTCTTTTGAAGAGATGTAGCTAAAATCAAATCCATACATTTTGTCGTATCGAATTCCAGCGCCGAACGTCATAAAATTTCGATTTCCATTGCTCGGGTCTTCAAAGAAATAGCCCCACCGAATCGCGATGGTATTATCGTACCAATATTCTAAACCAACGGAGGTATTGATTAACGTTAAATTTCTTGAAAGTGAATGATTGGTGAATGAAGTGATCAGAGCTTTAGGAAGTTCATGAGAAGCCCCGTTCCGCTCGCGATATACCAGCAGCTTACTAAAATCAAGTGAAAGTGTTAGACTATTAAATTCGTCTTTCATCGGAATAATTCCGAATCCAACTCGAAGCTGTGTAGGAAGAGGGTCCGCCTGGGCAGCATCGATGTATACTATCTTCGGGCCGAGATTGGTCAGATTCATTCCGACACTGAAGCTTTCTCCAATATCTTCATCAAGGATTGGGATGACCAAAGTCTTTGGTTTATACATAAACGCAAGATCAAAACTAAAATCGTACGCAATGCCGTCTCCTTTTTCATTTTGAGTGCCAAAGGGAGAAAGCGAACTGTTGATAAATCTGAGATTTGTGCCAACCGCAAATTCGTCCGAAATCTGCGAGGCGAACCCAACAGTAGCGGCGACTTCAAATCCTTTGAATTTTTCGATTGCATCGGGGCCCTTTTCATCCGTACGGACAAATTCTCCGAGGTTTAGATACGTAACGCTTGCGCCAAACGTTCCGCCATATTCGGGCATTTCTTGTTTGATGTTGAAATAGTCGTAGAATAAATCCGAAAGATGAAATTGCGGAAGCCAATTCGCATGGGTAATACTCACTTCCCCGCCTTTTTGGAATGCTAGTCCAGCAGGATTCCAATGGATCGCTGAGGCATCATCAGCAATTCCTGTTCCGCCTTCACCCATTCCACTTGAACGGGAATTCGGTGCAATCAGCAGAAATGGTACAGCGGTTGTTCCTGCTTGCGCAAAAACTGATTGTAGTGCTCCCGTCATAAGCATGAGCAAACCAACCACACTAAAAACTTTTTTCATTAGAACGACTCCTTTTAAAGCTGTTTCTTTTTTTAAAATATAGTTAATAAAGTTCTTTGAAACCAACATTGCGTCAACGCACAATAGCTAGTTTCCCCGTAGCTTCACTGGTAAATTTGCCATCAATGGTATGTGCAATGACCCTATAGAAATACACGCCATTACCAACTTCGTCTCCGTCCGAATCCCTTCGATCCCAATCTATTTTTACAAACCGGTCGGTTATTCCGTATCGTTTGATAGTATGAATCAATCGTCCGGTTACTGTATAGATTTTTATTTCCGCATCAAGTGTCGCGATTTGATTTACCTGAAATGTGAAAGCGGTAGATGTAGAAACGGGATTAGGAAAATTGTAAACTTGTTGAAGTGATAATCCTTCAGATGATGCCACACTAAAATATGCCTCAGCCGTTGCAGAATTATTATACACATCCCATCCGCGTACTTTAATATGATGGCTTCCAACTGAAAGATCGGACAAGGAATATTCAGCCGACCCTTCCTGATACGTATTAATTTTACTTTTATAATAGTCTGTAAGGTCAATACTTTTTGAGCTGCCATCAATCCATGCTTCAATGCGATGGCCAATTCCGCTGCTCGAAGAATTAATTCCGCTGCTGTCTTTAAGCGTAACAATCAATGTTGGATGATCGGTAACAAGATCACCGGAGCGAAACGATGTATTGTCGAAATACACTGCGATCACCGGACCAACTGAATCGGCTCTCGATTGCGCAATTGAACCGCCGACGATGATATTGCGAGTGAACCCTCTTCCGTCACTTGTTCCATTTGAAAAATATACGGATACCCTTCCATTCCTGCTCTCGTACGAAATATCCTTCGGCACAATAAATGTTGCTTCGAGCAATCCGTTCGTTACCGAATTTTCTCCTTTAAACAAAACGGCCCCATCTTGTGAAAATGTATTTCCGGGAATTTCTTTGAACGTTGATAATTTTTCCGAGTCAAAAATAGTAACTAAAGCATTTCCATTGTAACTCGTATTAACCGTGTTGTTTGAACTTCTGACTGATGCCTTAATCGTAATTTTCTCCAACGATCTGATCGTATCTATCGACACCACGGATTTCCCATTGATTGAATCTATCGTAAGGGTTCCGGTCGGAATGGCAAGCCTGAGCGTAGGATCGCCAAGCAAAAAATATTTCTGTTCATTAATGGTGTTACTATTAAATGCAGTATTATCATTAATATCATTCTTTGTCAGCATTGTAACGTCGCCCAATGGAAGTGCCGGATTATTTCCAAAGAGATTCAAATAAAACCTTTTATTTGTCTCCGAATTTTGATCCGAAAACACTGCTCGACTTGCGCTAAAAACACCAATCGCCCCTCCCTTTCTATTCATAACAACTTCTTCAGCAGAACTTTGTTCTCCCGCTTCATCATATCTTCCCCAGTCACAGGTTGCCGCGACAATAAACGTCAACTTGTCGGAATTATGAAATTGATTTTTTACATCATCCAATGTTAAGATACTTTCATGCGCCCACACTTTGGGATTGCCGTGCCCCGTATAATTTAACAGCAATGTCCCATTGTTTACATGATCTAAAATTGCCTGCCTCGCTTCAGGTTTTCGCCGACCGGAAGAAGTAAATACTGTTGGATATTCACCTTCAAATATTTTATTTACTTCAAATGATTTTGGAGTGTACGGCGGATTCGACAGTGTCTCGGCCTGCAACGTGTGCTCGGTTTCTGCGCGCTCCGGTGTCCACAGATCATCTCCAACAATCGTTATTTGATTTTTCCATGGAGTAAAAACTTGTTTATTTTCGTATTGGATAATTCGATCAACGATAAATTTTGCATCGCTTTCAGATCTAGGGCACAATCGTCCAAGTGCAAGAGAAACCTTCAATGGTGCCAATGGATCTAAATAAGTATAAAAATCATCATAATTATATGAACTTATTTTACTGTTTGATTCATCAGTTTCAACCGTCGGGACCCATGATCGATCGGTATTTAAAATTGATTTGTAATCATAACTTGCATCTCCAAAAAGCAAAACGTATCGCGGTTTAATATTCCAATTGTTATAGGCAAAGCGCAAAAAGTCTCGCAGCGCAACAGGATCGGATATCCCTATGCCAAATTCGTTATAAATCGTATCAACATCGACGACAACGGTGGAAACAGACTGGGGCAAGGATTCTTTGTGATTCTTCAGTCTTGTGGCTTCAGATTTAAATTCATTGGGAGTAATGATAATAAATTCAGCTCCGTTAAATCCGTGAAGATCGGAATTGACAATTTTGTTAAATGATTTTGGGGATAGGTATTGTGATGAAGACCCAGCCCAATAGCGCTTCGGATTCCCCGTGTGTACGGTATCTTTAAAAGAAAAATCTCCTGCAATCTGCCCCATTTGATTTTCTACTTTGCGAAGATTATTTACATCTGTTACATCAAATACTGAAATACTGTCTGCGAAAAACGAAGAAAGTTGAAATCCAACAATACCATTCGTATCCGGAGAATCAAACAACAATTGACCATTGACAGCCGAAAGATCACGCTTATAGAAAATTTCTACCCAATCAATGTAGCCTGTCGCAATATTGGTTGATACATCCAGTTGATACGTAAATTTAAGAATACTTTGTTGATCACTAAGAGACGGATACGTCGTCACTTGTTCGCCGTAATAATTATTAACATTCGCATAATCCGTCGTTGGATCGTTAAGGTCGTAATCAGACATATAGCTGATTGCAGAATTCGCAATCGGTATACCGGATTCTTCTACTTTGAAGGTCGAACCCACATTCGATCGTGAATAGAGCAAATACTTATACTGAATCGGAGTTCCACTAATCCATCCATTAAGCTTATTGCGTATTACTTGCGTACCGTTGGCGCTTAATGGGGCGCCTACCCAGTTCAGTCCGGATTGATTAAAATTAATTTTATCATCATCAAAGAAAGTTTTCCCAATTGCCGTGCTTACTTTGCCTCCCAGAACAACATTCGCTGCAATGGAAGGAATCTGTTTCACAGCTGCCGCAGCGTTAATTCCAAGAAAATAATAATTACTATTTGTGTATGGATTTGTATAATGGCTGTATTCTTTTGTGATCGAGTTATAATTCCATCCGGTAATTCCCTGCCCGAAGAAAAGCACATAATCATCGTTGTCAAATTTTGCATTATGGTTTTTATCGACATATTCAACAGCAACCTGCGGAAGATCGGTTGAATGCTGAGCATTCAAATATGCCGGTAAAACCTTTCCGGAGGCACCGAAAATTTTTACGTCATAAAGTGAATTCAATGAAACCGGATCGACTCCCAGCGATCGAAGATACGTCGCATCTATTTTATAGATGCCGTCCTGAACAACTTCCAACTTAAACCATTTACCGGTTGAGAGAACCGAACTTACTGCCGACATTTTTTTAAACTGTCTAACGGTCGACGTCCACATTTTCCCTGCGGGATAATTTAACAGAGAAACTTTTGCCCAATCATCATTTCCACTGCCTCCACGATCAATGCCTTTCAATCCATAATTTACCCTCACCACTATTTTGGAATATCGACGAAGAGTTTTCGACGCTGTCTGATATTGATAGGGGGCAATCTGAATAGATCCTGTAATCCATCCTTTAACTGATCCGATATTTTTTAGACTAACTATGCTGCTTGGAAAATAGTCTGCCGGCGCAGTAAAATTTATTTTATACTCCTTTCGCATGGCGCCAAGATTATCGATCGGCTTAATCGTCGGGACAGGTACAAGCGAAAAATTGGTCACTGTTTCATAATCTGACGAAACAACAGAAACATTATTCCCTGATGAACCAGGCAGCGCAATTTGAATCGTCCTCACTCGGATATCTTGTTTCCCGGATTCCGATGTATAAGGAGAAAAACCAAAATCAAATGTCGGACGTGCGTAGGCAGTTCCATCAAATTCAATTATTTGATCGGAAGAATACTTCGGGCGAAATTCGAATGTTATTCCCGTCGCATCTGATTCAATTACCTTGATATCAGGATATACCCCTTCGGACTGTGCAAACGGCAGCTGCACAACAAGAACCAGAAGCACAAGAATAGTTTTACTTGTAACCATCATAAATAAAAAAACCGAACGGATTCAGAATTTCTTCAACGTTCGGTACACAAAAAAAGCAATTTGTATAAACGTTAAAGGTGTCTTACACTCAAAGAGACAGAACTCATAACCTTTAACAAAAAATCTATACGAATTGCTCCTAATATTATTGACTTACTACCTCAAATATAGAGAAGCATTGTTTTTTTGTCAACATAATTTTTCTCTTGGCATTTCTTGCCCCGTTTTAGCATTATCAGTAGATTATTCGATTAAAATTTTTATCTTTTCCCAATTACTCCGTACCAGAGATGAACAGATATTTTATATTTCTTACGACACTCGCTGCCATGACATACGCACAACCATCCATTTCCTACAATCTTTCCATGCCTCAGCCATGGAATCATTTATTTGATGTCACCATAACAATATCCAATATTGCCGATCAGTCACTCGACCTACACATGCCGGCATGGAGGACCTGACGATATGTGTTATTCGATTTTTCCGGCGGTGTTCAGGAATTCGTTGCAATGAACGGATACGGGAAGAAGCTTTCTGTTCGTAAAATCGATAAGGATACCTGGAGAATTGAAAACGGAATTGAAAAAAACATCGTCGTCGAGTACAAAGTGTACGCTAATGAGTTTAATCAACGGACACGTGAATTAAACAGCGACCATGGATTTATCGATCCCGCTTCTGTTTTCATGTACGTTGATGAATTAAAAAATCGTCCTCTTCAACTTACCATTCACCCCTTCAATAATTGGCACGTCACAACAGGTTTAGAAGAAATAAAAGAAAAACCCAATACGTATACCGCGCCGAATTTTGAATATTTTATTGACTGCCCGATTGAAATTGGAAATCAGCATGACACCGAGTTTTATGTCGACGGAAAACGACATATCATTTCCCTCTTTGGTGAAGGAAATTGGAATACCGATACCCTTATTCAAGACTTTTCAAAAATTATTGCCGTCAATAAAGATTTTTGGGGAAAACTTCCTTACAAGAAATATATCTTCATGATCCAATGCCAGCCAAATGCAAGCGGCGGGACGGAACATATCAATTCGACAGTAATGGGAGTTCGTCCGTTTATTTTTTCAAATCCAAATTCCTACAAAGGATTCCTCGGACTCGTTTCTCATGAATATTTTCACACATGGAACGTCAAACAACTTCGTCCGAAAGCTTTCGCCCCATACGATCTTTCGAAAGAAGGATACACCGAAGAGTTATGGATCTCCGAAGGAACCACATCGTACTTTGATGAATTGCTGCTTGTGTATAGCGGCCACTCCACCGCCAAAAGTTTTATCGATCAAATTCCCGGCATGGTGTATTCCGACAGATCGCGATTTGGAAATACCATTCAACCGCTAAGCGAATCAAGTTTCGATGCGTGGGTAAAATTTTGGCGCGGGAAGCAGAACGCATTAATTGCTCAGAGTGATTATTACGGCAAGGGGGCTCATCTCAGTCTTTTACTCGATTTAGAAATTCGGCAGCGGTCACATAATAAATTTTCGCTTCAAAGTGTCATGAAGAAAATGTTCGAACTGTTTCCTCCCGCAAAGGGATTTACCAATTCCGATTTCCAAAGGATGTGCGAAGAAGCTGCGGATTCCAATTTAAAAGATTTTTTCAGCAATTATCTTTATGGCATTACTCCATTGCCATGGGAAAACATTTTGCGCTATGCCGGACTTGAATTAACCGTAAAGGATTCAATTCAAAAAATGGATCTTGGACTTTCCATTGATGCAACCGGGGAGAAAATTAGAATTTCAAACATCATTCCCGGCTCTCCAGCTGACAACGCTCACGTGGAAATAAACGACGAGATTATTGCTTTGAATGGGTTTAAAGTTAAAGCACCGGAATTTACGGAGCGAACCTCTCAGCTCAAAGAGAAAGAACAGATCACGGTCACAATTTTTAGGAATGATAAATTAAAAGAAATCGTTTTGACTGCCGAAAAGTTCGGCATCTCCACGTATACAATTACCAAGACGGTTCATGCGACTGAACTGCAAAAAGCAATTTATGAATCTTGGCTGAAAGAGCCTTTCTGAAAATTTACGCGTTTGCTAAGGGTGGAATTCATTAAATATTTCTCTCTATAAAAGGATTCATCCTCTGCCCAAAATATTGTAAATCCCGCAAAATTTTCGTACCTTTGTTTGTCAGAATATTTCCCAACAAACAAAGGTAGTATGTCGAAACCGCTCAATATCCTCTTTGTGACAAGTGAAGCAGAACCTTTTGCTAAAACCGGCGGTCTTGCCGATGTCTCAGGCGCTCTCCCGCAAGTGATCAAAGAATTAGGACATGAAATTAGAATTATGATGCCGCGGTACGGCACCATCAGTGAACGAAAATTCAAACTGCATGATGTCATACGGTTGCGTGAAATTCCCATCACCATCGGCCATGAAACAAAAACCGGCCACGTCAATTCGTCTTTTATTTCCAGTTTAAAAGCAAAAGTGCAGGTCTACTTTTTAGCGAACCAGGATTTCTATTTCCGAAGCGGTTTGTACACAAATCCTGACACGAAAAAAGATTATCCTGATAATGATTCACGCTTCATTTTCTTCTGCCGCGGAGTGCTGGAAACCCTTAAAAAGCTTGGGTGGCAGCCTGATATCATCCATTGCAATGATTGGCAGACAGGTTTAATTCCGGCATATATAAAAACAATTTATAGGAACGATCCCTTCTTCAAGAACGTCAAAACTATATTCACCGTCCACAATTTGGGATATCAGGGTTCATTCCATGCCTCATCATTTGATAAGACCGGATTGCCAAAATCTGAATTCACTCACGAAGGAGTTGAGTTCTACGGAAACCTGAATTTCATGAAAGCAGGTTTAGTCTATTCCGATATCATTACGACCGTAAGTGAAAAATATGCCGAAGAGATCACAACAACGGATGAATACGGCATGGGCATGGAAGGTATCTTAAAGAAACGGAAAAAAGATCTCAGCGGAATTATTAACGGAATCGATTACAATGTATGGAATCCTGAAAGCGATCCTCACATCGATCAGCGATACGATGCCAAATCAATTGAGGGCAAGGAACAGAATAAGATTGCGTTGTGCGAAAAATTCGGACTGGAATACAAAGAAGGGGTTCCCGTCATCGGATGCATCACGCGTCTTGTCGATCAAAAGGGAATCGATCTGATTAAGGAAATCGCCGAAGATATGTTAAAGATGGATATTCAATTCGTGATGATCGGAATTGGCGAGAAACGGTATCATGATTATTTTGAATCTTTAAAGAAAAAATTTTCCAAAAAAGCCGGCATCATGTTCGGGATGAGTGAAGAAATTGCCCACATGATCGAAGCCGGAAGCGACATGTACTTGATGCCGTCTCGGTATGAACCATGCGGTTTGAATCAATTATACAGTTTGAAGTATGGAACGGTTCCAATCGTTCGTGCAACCGGCGGATTAGACGATACCATTCAGGATGTTAAAGGAAGCAGCGGAACCGGATTCAAATTCAAAAAATATGACAGCAAAGAATTGCTGAAAGCAATTCAACGTGCGGTAAAAACCTATAAAGATCAAAAGACGTGGCAAAAGATCATGAGAAACGGGATGGCAAAAGATTTTTCGTGGGAATCTTCCGCGAAAAAATACATCAACCTCTATCGAAGTTTGTTGAAGTAAAGGATAGACCGTGCACAATGATTTTGCAGTTTTTGTAGACCGGGACGGAACGATCAATGTTGATGTCGATTTCCTTTCTTCACCAAACCAACTTGAACTTATCCCCCGCAGTGCTGAGGCAATTTTTCAGTTGAATACCATGCAGATTCCGGTCATCGTCATTACCAACCAATCGGGAATTGCGCGTGGATTGTATACAGAGCATGATCTTCAGATTGTCCATCACGCCATGGATGAACAGCTGGCAAAATTTGGAGCAAAAATCACTGAGTATTTTTATTGTCCGCACCACCCATCAGAAGGAATTCCCCCCTACGTTCAGGAGTGTGAGTGTCGGAAACCAAAAGCCGGGATGCTTCATCAAGCTGCAAAAAAATATGGATTTAACCTTTCGAAATCTTTTGTGGTCGGGGATAAATGCATTGACGTTCGAGCAGCCCACGGCGTTCAGGCAACAGCAATTCAAGTAGCGACAGGTTACGGCATCAAAGAGAAAGATCTGTGCAGCTCTGAACGGGATTATTACGGAGTTGATCTTTTTGACGCTGTTCAATTTATCAAACAAAAATTGAGAGAAAAATAGTACCCAATGAAAAATTTTTTTGCAGGATTCTTTTTGCTATTGATAATCGGGTGCGCCGAAAAACCAAAAATGATCGGCGGCAATCTTGTAGGAACTGAAAACATCTCTTCTTTAGATACCGTAACTATTTTTGCGGCAGGCAACAGCACGTTCACGTCAACGTTAAATATGGGATATGCCACGAGCAATCTGGCGGGACGGACTGCCAATAACGAAGAAATAATTTCCTTTTATAACTTTATTCCAGTACATGCATTCGATTCACTTGTCGGTGCTACACTCGATACGACTGAAATTCGATTAACGGTCAATTACAGACTGCACGTTACTGCCCCGCCGGTCGAATTTGATGTTCGTGAAATCACCAGTTCATGGACGCAGAGCGCCTTGAACAAGGATTCATCCGCAAGCAAAGCAATCGGCTCAATATCGATTGGAACTTTTTCTGCTACCGATTCGATGAACTTGGGCTCTACGATTAAAGCAAAAATCGATACAGCGGTTATTCGACGATGGATCGAATCATACCGTGATACCAGTACTGCAGATTTTTACGGCTTTGCCGTGCAGCCCAAAACCGGGGTTGTCACAGGGGTTGTTGGATTTTCTACGTTCAGCGATTATTCAGGATATTATCCTACACTCGTCATAAAATATACAACGAGGTTCGGCACCCGCGATTCAATGATTGTCAGCAGCGGTGAAGATACCTATATAGCACGATTAACAACCCCTCCCGCAACGTTTCAGGTGTATGGGGGATTTGGCGTCCGATCAAAATTACTTTTTAACGTCAATGCCTTCGATAAGGCACTGATGATTCACGGCGCAACCCTAACTCTTACGGCTGATTCAACTTCTACTCTTAAAAGCGGATTGGTTCCGGATTCTTTGGTAGTCTTTCTCGGAATCAAAGGCACAACCGATGTCGATTCCTTTTCAACGTCGAATTTTGCGTACGGAAGTCATTCAACCGATTCGTCGGGAAACAATATTTATCAATTTGATGTCTCCCGATTGGTTCAGAGCTGGATTACCAACATCAATGTCAACGAAGGTTTTGTTCTTCGCTGGGCTTCCGAATTCAACTCGGCAGAAAGAGTGGTGCTCTATGACAGCAACGCTGATGTAACAAAACGACCGAAAATCAAATTATTGTATTCACACAGGTAGGCATGAAAAAAATTCTTTTTTTCACAATCATAGTTTCAACATTCTCTTTTGCGGGAAAAGGATCGATCTATTCACGTTTTGGAGTCGGCGAAATCAATTCTTTCATCAGCGGGCGATCCGTTGGAATGGGAAATACCGGAATCGCACTGCTCGATAATTCCTATATCAATCTTTCAAATCCGGCAGCCCTCGGAATGATAAATCGTTCTTTACTTACTGCCGGATATCAGTATCAAAATTTTGCATCAACTGATGACGGCGGCACTTCACTTTTCGGCACAGGAAATATCAATTCATTTGCACTGGCATTTCCAATATACACGCCAAAAAAAATAGCTCTCTCCATTGCCGCACTTCCCTTTTCAACGGTCGGTTATGAGCAGCAATTATCAACACCGTTTAATGGGACATCGATCTTGCAGACATTTGATGGCCGAGGGGGAATTTCTTCAGCGCAATTAGGAATTTCATATTCCCCTGCCCAAAACGTTATGGTGGGGTTTACGACGCATTATTTATTTGGAGCAATTTTCAGAGATAAATCAATTGTATTCCCGAACGGCGATTATCACGGAGGATCGTACAGCGAAACCTTTTCCATGCGCGGGTTTGGATTTACCTTTGGCGGAATTTATACCGGCATTGATAAGTTATTTGGATTTTCAGAAACTCGGCAAGTAAACCTTGGTGCAACGGTATTTACCGGCTCGTCGATGACAATTGATGATGAGACCTTAACCGATTTTTCTTCTAACACCGATACCTTGAAACAGAACAATCAATCAGCAACACTGCCAGTCGGATTTTCCCTCGGACTTTCATATAACCTCCGAAATATCAATTACACAGCTGATCTTAATTTCCAGAATTGGGATAACTTTAAGCTTAAAGGAGTGCATCCGGCAGAAATTCAAAACAGTATTCGAATCGGTGCCGGTGTAGAATTTCTTCCACCAAAAGATTTTACTGATACGTATTTAGAAAAAGTAGCCTACAGAGTTGGAGGATATTTCCGCCAATCGTACTTAAAAATTAACGGTCACTCGATCAATGAAATATTCGGCACTGCGGGAATTGGATTACCTCTTAGTGCTGAATCACGGATGAATATAGGAGTCGAGTACGGCATCCGTGGAACGACATCGTCGTCGTTGATTAAAGACAATGTATTCAGACTGGTTCTTTCGTTGACCGCATCCGAATTAATGTTCATCGAACCACCTGTGGAATAAATATATGATTGCCATAGCGTCAGATCATGCCGGGTTTCATTATAAAGAGAAAGCAAAAACTCTTCTCCATGAAATGAAACTCCAATACAAAGATTACGGCACGCACAATGCTGAATCCGTTGATTATCCGGATTACGCCCATCTTGCTGCTGAGGCAATATCAAAGGGAGAATGCGAGTTTGGCATCATTGTATGCGGTTCAGGTGTCGGCGTGTCTATTGTAGCCAATAAACACAAAGGCGTTCGCGCTGCCGCCTGCGAGTCGGTAACTGCCGCTGAGCTTTCCCGAAAACATAATAACGCAAACGTTCTCTGCTTTGGTGAACGCTTGGTCGGCTGGGGAGTTGCGGAAGATATGATTCGAAAATTTCTTTCGACAAATTTTGAAGGCGGACGCCATACACGCCGGGTAGAAAAAATTCATTCGCTGACATCGTGCTGAAACAGCGGTACCAAGATTTAAATTCAAAAGTACAACCATCCTTTTAATGGAACTACACGTATGAACGACATTCAATCATTCGATCCCGAAGTTTTTCAAGCAATAAAAAATGAACAGAACAGGCAGAATACCAAATTAGAACTGATTGCTTCGGAAAATTTTGTTTCAAAAGCTGTTCTTGAGGCAGCCGGAACGGTGCTGACCAACAAATACGCCGAAGGATATCCCGGAAAACGATATTACGGAGGCTGCGAATATGTCGACGTTGTTGAAGACCTTGCTCGGGATCGCGTCAAAAAACTTTTCGGGGCAGAATATGCAAACGTACAGCCGCACTCGGGTTCACAGGCAAACATGGCTGTCTATTTCACGTTCATGAAGCCGGGCGACAAAGTTCTTGGAATGAATCTCTCGCATGGCGGGCACTTAACGCACGGTTCACCGGTCAATTTCTCCGGACAGCTCTACAATTTTTCGGCGTACGGTGTTTCAAAAGAAACGGGATATATTGATTATAACGACGTTGAAGATGTCGCAAAACGCGAGCGCCCAAAATTAATTACGGTCGGAGCAAGTGCTTATTCCAGAAACATTGATTACAAAAAATTCCGTGAGATTGCCGATAAAGTCGGTGCATTTCTTTTTGCCGATATCGCTCATCCCGCAGGATTGATTGCTTCAAAATTATTGAACGATCCGATTCCCCACTGCCATGTTGTTACATCGACCACACACAAAACTCTTCGCGGACCGCGCGGCGGAATTATCTTGGTCGGAAAAGATTTCGAAAACCCATGGGGATTAACAGCGCCAAAATCGGGACGGACAAAAATGATCTCCGAGCTGTTAGATTCGATGGTCATTCCGGGAATTCAGGGCGGACCGTTGATGCATATTATTTCTGCAAAAGCGATCGCATTTAAGGAAGCACTTCAGCCGGAGTTCAAAGTGTACGCACAGCAGATCATCACCAATGCGCAGACACTTGCAGCAAGCCTTGTTGCGAAAGGATATAATATCATCTCGGGCGGTACAGACAACCACCTTATGCTGATCGATCTTCGCAATAAAAACGTCACCGGCAAAGAGGCACAGGAAGCGCTTGATGAATCCGGAATTACGGTCAACAAAAACTCCGTTCCATTTGATGATAAGTCACCGCTCATTACCAGCGGAATCCGCGTGGGACCAGCGGCATTAACAACGCGCGGGATGAAAGAAAAAGAAATGAAGATCGTCAGTGAGCTTATCGATGAGGTTATTCGAAACATCGGGAAAAAAGCGACTTATGAATCAGTACAGAAAAAAGTCATCGAACTCTGTTCCGGATTTCCGCTGTATAAAGATTTGAACTAAACATAGTTTATGCCGAACGATCAACCTCCATTTGACGACATCCACGATAGAGAAATGTCCTTCCTTGATCATTTGGAGGAACTTCGCTGGAGAATTTTAAAAGCAGTCATTGCAGTTTTAGTTGCCGCAATCGGCTGCGCGTTCTTCTCGGATTTTCTCGTGAAAACGGTTTTAATGAAGCCGCTCCTCGATGTCGGATTAAAAGCGCAGGTGCTCACGCCGTACGGAATCATGCTATTGTACATGGAAGTTGTTCTTGTCGCCGCAATCGTTATTTCAATGCCAATCATCCTGTATCAACTGTGGCAGTTTATCGCTCCCGGCCTTCTTCCGAACGAAAGAAAATATGTCTGGTGGATAATTTTTTTTACGACGCTTTGTTTTCTCGCTGGAATCATCTTTGCGTACTTCATTCTTGTTCCTACCGCTCTTCATTTTTTTGCGGAATTTGGAACCGATACGTTTGAATTAAATGTGTCTGCAGATAATTATATCAGTTTCTTGCTGAGTTTAATCTTAGGAGCCGGATTAGTTTTTGAACTCCCAATGATTTCCTATTTCCTATCGAAATTAGGACTGTTGACACCGAAGTTCATGCGGAAGTATCGACGGCATGCCATTGTTGCTATTTTGATCATCTCGGCCGTCGTCACTCCAACACCGGATATTCTTACCCAAAGCCTTTTAGCGGCACCGATGATTTTGCTTTATGAAATCAGTATTTTTATTTCAAAATTTGCACAGAAAAAAACGACAGAATAAATGGGATTACTTGTTACCAATACGCTTGACGAAATTAAGGCGCCCGTCGATGCTGAACTGAAAAAATTCAGCCCATTCTTTAAAGATTCGATGAGGTCAAGCGTTTCGCTGGTTGATACAATTGCGCGGTATATCGTGAAACAAAAAGGAAAACGAATTCGTCCAATCGTGGTTTTTTTAACAGCGAAAACGTGCGGTACGATCAATGAATCGACCTTTCGCGGTGCAACGCTCGTTGAAATTCTGCACACAGCAACCCTTGTTCATGATGATGTCGTTGATGACTCCGATACCCGCCGAGGACTTGCATCGATCAACGCCGTATGGAAAAACAAAGTAGCGGTGTTGATGGGCGATTATCTTTTATCGACAGGTTTGATGCTTTCCCTGCGCCATAATGATGTCTATTTTTTGAAGACGGTTTCGGATTCCGTGAGAAGAATGAGTGAAGGAGAAATTTTACAAATCCAGAAAAGCCGCGAATTGGATATTGATGAAGCGACATATCTAAAAATCATTTCCAATAAAACTGCATCTCTCCTTTCGACGTGTTCTGAGATCGGTGCGGCAAGCGTTACCGAAGATGAAACACAGCGGAAATTCATGAGAGATTTCGGCGAGAACGTCGGCATGGCATTCCAGATACGCGATGATATTCTTGATTATACTTCCCGAAAAAGTATTCTCGGAAAACCGATCGGCGGTGATGTGAAAGAAAAGAAAATCACGCTTCCGCTTATCCATGCATTGCTTCAATCACCCAAAAAAGAAGCAAAGCGTGTTTTAAAGTTGATTCGAAACGGCGCAACCGGAAAGGATGTCGAATACGTTGTCGATTTTGTCCAATCCAATGGCGGCATTCAATATGCAGAAATGCGTGCAAAAGAGTATGGAGACAAAGCGCGCCAATGCCTCGTTCCTTTTGCCGACTCTGAATCTAAAAAATCGCTCGAAATGTTCGTTGATTTTGTCATGGAAAGAGAAAAATAAGCCATTCAGGGTACCGGTACGTGGTGTAATAATAAACCCCGATTGTTTAAAACCAACCGGGGTTTATTGTTTTTTTCTGAAACTGAAAATGTTTACTTGACCTCTTTCACCTCGGAGACACTTGCAATCACTCTGCGGGCCCGTACGAATCGCCGTAAATTATACTCATCATACAGTTTTGAATCGGGATTAAAACTGCTCAACTGCACCTTGCCTGATGAATGAATGAACACGCGGTCCCCCAGATAAATACCGACATGCACAATCCGCTCAGCTTTCCCATTTCCTTCCTTTTTCCCAAAAAATAAAAGATCTCCCTTTCGTAAATTTTGAAAATTTTTCCCGGGCTCAATGTCTACCCCCTGCTCTGCCTGTTGGTTTGCATCGCGATTTAATAATTGTCCGTTGAGCAGAAAAACCGTTTTGGTAAATCCGGAACAGTCAACGCCTTTCACCGATGTTCCGCCCCACAAATACGGAACACCCATTAAAAATTTCCCGGTTCGCTCAATATTATCCGGAACCGGACACAGCACTGTTCCCCAATCGTGAAAATCGATAACCGATGATTTTTTTATATAGCCTTCTCGCCCGTCGGCAATTCCCACTTTAATCCATTGTGCATCTCCACCGATATGTTTCAACACGCTGCCGCCGACGACATCACTCACGGGAAATGAATTCGCATTCGGCTGTTCATGGATAATTTCAGAAAATTCTTTTACGAATACTTTTTTGACTTTCCTCCACTGCTCTGCTTCTTTTTCGGTCACTCTGTACAATTGGTCTGTGTCCACCCATCCTAAATATGTATCCGGTGACTGAATATAAGCATAGCCGTTTTTCTTCTTCCATATTTTTACGATGGTTCCCATCAGCACCTGCGAACCAAGTTCCGCACTTTCTTTCGGATCATTACGCATGTTGGCGACGCTCACCGTAATAATTCCAAACTTCTTGCTCCCAAGATCTTCGGAGGGCAAGACCTCGATGCTGTCGATGATATTTTTATATTGGGACTTGAATCGTTTCACTAATTCCGATTTTGCCTCAGAATATTGAACCTCGCCTTTGAGAACAATATCGTTCTTTCGTTCTCCCACACTGATGGCAAAAATGGCCGTTCGTTTATCAGGTGCATATTTTGCTTGGAGTTCCTTGACAATCGGGTGAACAGCTGTTTGTTCTTTCATGGGTATCTCTTTTTCTTCTTTACATCCGATCAGAAATACGAAAAGGAGAAAAATGTATTTGAGCAGTTTCATTTTTACTTTCGCAGCCTTCTTTTTCAAAAACTATTTTGAGAGCGACACAATGGATTCCCATTCGTCGTCGGAAACCGGCATGACCGATAATCTTCCAATTTTTACCAGAGGAAAATTTGCAAACTTCTTTTGAGCTTTTATCGCGCTCAGTGCAACCGGATTTTTTAATTTTTGCATCGCTTGGATTTCGACGACGACTAATTTTGGATCTTTAAGTTTTGGATCGGGATACGGAGCCGAAACAATTTTCGCAATCCCTACAATCTGTTTTTCCTCACCGGTGTGATAGATAAAGGCAAGATCACCCTTGCTCATCGACCGAATATGCTTTAGGGCAAGATTATTTGAAACCCCGTCCCACACACTTTTCTTTTCTTTCATCAGGTCATCAAACGAAAAAACGGACGGTTCGGTTTTTAGAAGATATTTATTCATTCGTCTTTCCAATTGTTCAATGAAAGTAAAG
Source organism: Ignavibacteriales bacterium (assembly GCA_037443785.1). GTDB lineage: Bacteria > Bacteroidota > Ignavibacteria > UBA10030 > UBA8401 > JAQUOA01. Next base: position 26,084 of record JBBINR010000019.1, read on the forward strand.
GAAATGCACCGGAAATGCAACGAAATCCCAAGAATAGGGGTGGATCGTTTTGAAAATAGTGTCATCGTCACGCTGACGGGTGCCAGCATCTTTCCTATATTTTAGATGCCGAAACGAATCCCAAAAGGATCGCTTAGTGATTCGGCATGACGATAATTTGAAATTAAACCACTCCCCCAAAGAATTACTGCTTATCGTGTTGACAATCATCAATTAAAGATGTAACACAAACTTAACATTAACTTAACTCAGTTTTTACCTTGTTACGGTAAATTATTTTTCAAATGAGTGAAGCTGGTCATCAGTAAATAGAGGTTATGAGCATGACATATTTTTTCAAAGAAAAAATTCAAGAGTTAAAAACTGATATTATCAGGATGGGTTCTCTTGCCGAAATGGCAATTGAAGATTCTATCGAATCGCTCATAACGCAAAATCGATCCCTAGCCGAACAAGTTGTTCAAAATGATAACAAGATTAACGAGCTTGAGATTTCAAACGAAATAATCATCATCGATTTACTCGCTCTTCAACAGCCGGTCGCTTCCGATCTCCGCTTTATCTTGGCGGCAACGAAAATCAATAATGATCTTGAACGTATTGGCGATCACGCGGTGAATCTTGCGCAATCTTCCCTTTCAATGCAATCAATGAATATACCGGCATTACAGACGCCGGGTATCGAACAAATGGCGCAAGTAACGAAACGAATGCTCTCCGATGCGCTGGATTGTTTTATTCATCTCGACGGACTTATCGGGGAAGCGGTCTTGCGAATGGAGGATACTGCGGACAGTTTAAATCGAAAAATCAGTAAAGAGATGACAACAATGATGAAAACAAATCCAAAAAGCATTGAACAGGCATTAGAGTTAGTGAGGGTGAGCAGAAATTTGGAACGCGTTGCTGATCTTGCGACGAATATCGTCGAGGAAGTCCTTTTTATCGCAAACGGAAAAGTTGTGAAGCATCATTCTGCCGATCATCAGGCATAGTCATTTCATCTTCACCAGTTTGGAAATACTATTCGTCTGCTTTTCTCCTTGATGCACGGTAATTTTATAAAGGTACAAGCCATTCCCGACTTCGTCGCCGTCTTTATCCCTTCCGTCCCAAAATATTTTATTGAAGCCGACCTTTGCGGGAGCAGAAATATCCTGAATAAGCCGTCCGGCCACGGTATATATTTTAATCGAGACAAAATCCGGAATTGCGGCACCGGTAAGATTAAATGTAAAGTGTGTCGATCCGGCAAACGGATTCGGGATAGTATACACATCGCGTAATTCCAATTTCGATGAAACATTGACGAACACTGTCGTCGTATCGGAATTGTTGCCGGAAATATCGCTCGCCGATATTTGAAAAATATTTTCTCCGTCCGGTAAAGCAGGAGTCCACCGAACGCGCGCTTCTCCCGGAGAGCCTGGTAATTGCATTTCCAAAATGCCCGGAATAAAATGAACGCGTTCATTATTCAACTGAATGGAAAAGATTGACGTATCGGCCATCGTCAAAACTGACGGATTGCTGTCTTTATAACGAATGATAATTTCCGGATTCGAACTGACATAATCGCCGTTAACAACCTGCCCGCCGTCTACTGTTACGAACAACGAAGGTTTAAGAGTATCCGCAACGATTGTATATCCTACCGAAAAGGAATTATTTGTCATGTCAAGTTCGGGTATGGTGGTATCGGGATTAATTCTGAAAAAGAATAAATGTGAACCGCGTTTACCTCTGCTGTCGTATTGCACCTGCACCAAAGAAGAATCACCGGCGTTCAATGTCGGTATAATCGCGCGCAATAATGTTCTCGGAAAACCGTCATCGTCAGTAAGGATTGCCGCCGTTACGCTGTCGGCATTGGTCCCCCCGGCATTAAAGATTTTCAATGCCAGGTTGACGATCTCTCCCTCGTTCATTATTGGTTTTTCCACACTAATGGTCTTTTGTGACAGTGCCAGTTCAGCTGGCGGCAAAGCAGCAAGGTTCCATTGTTGAATCATGGGAGAATTACCCGAGGCGTTTCGAGTTAACGTAAAGAGAAGCTTTCCATAGGGATATTGTTTGGCGGAAACATTTTGTACATCCAATACCTGCGGGTTCACGACAGAAATAATTGTATCGGACACACCATTGCTCGCAATGCCAATCACTTTAAGATTAATTGCGGCACCGGGCTGAACGATACTCTGCACAACTAATTTCTTCCACGATGTAACAGGCCCAAATTTTTCAGTGATGATGGTGCCCGATTCTTCGTGTTTAAAAAATGTGGTATCGAGTTCTACTTTGCCCAATCCACTGGCGTGATATAATTCCGGAACCGTTCCTGCGATTGCCCCTTTTTTACCTATGATTGCCCACGAATCTCTCCATCCAATAAGATCCGCATCTTTGCTGCCTATTAATTTATAGGCATTTCGTGCAGAAGTGGTAAAGTTGTTCGACCCTTCACCATTAATCACAGCAACAACGTAATTGCCCGCAGACACTGCCGACACAAATTGTGCAAGGGAATCCGCTTGCGCCGGATCGGCAAAGAGATTAAACCGCCGGAACGAAATCAGAGCATAATTTGGATCGAACACTGCAAGAAAGTGGCAGGTATCAATGGCATTCACAATAAGATTTTTGCCGTTGAATTCGAGAACGGCGAATCCTCCGTCAGCATATCCCGCCGAAACGAGTCGAAATCTTTCAGGTGTATCTTCGATATGAGCACCATTGGCATTTGAATATGCCGCATGAATGAATTTTCCCTTTACCCACGAGACAGAATCAGATTGTCCAATCGTTCGTTCGCTTGAATCGCCCATAAAGAATGTCCCCACTGTCCAATCACGTACTCCATTTTCCACTTTCGCTCTCCACCAATAGCGCGTTAATCTTTTTAAGGAAGAAATGTCGAATGTTGTTGAAAACTGCCCCAGGGTGGTTTTGAAACGGGTGGCGGCCGGGAAGGTGCTCACGGTGTCGACATCCAACAAAATTTTCTTAACGCCGTCCCATGGCTCCGATGATGGATTCAAAAGAATCAGATGGGATATATATGACGTATTGAATTGATCCGGCTGGAGAATGGTAAAATCCGTTGTCGTAACAAAAAAGTTTTTTGACGCCGAATTATCATTCTTTGATGATTCAATAATTTTACTCAAAGGATCAATTTCCACGGTGATTTGGTGATCCCCCGCTTTTCCTTTCACATCCGCGTACACAACAAGCGTCTCTGCAAGAACGGGAATCCGCATGCGGATATTCCACGTTTTGATTACTGACAATTGATAGCTCTCTGTAACACGCACGTCAACGCTGTCATACCGGGCGGAGCCTTCATTGCGGACAATCATTGTCACTGCTGTGCTGTCAACGATATTGGAAATGTTTGAAGGAACAAAAATTGAATTCGGATCAATTGCTAAGTTTGGCAGCGGCGGCGGTGCAGTATCGGGAACGACGACAAAGACGGAAGAATAAATATTATTGTCCCTATAAAATTCTCGAACGGAATTATCGGGATCAATTTCGATTTGAAGCCGTCGTCGTCCGATGCCCGCAGAAGAGTTATAAATTAATTTCACATCTTTATACGTCCCGGGAACGATTGAGTCGAACACGACTTGATCTAAATCTTCGTGACGATTATCGTCCCAGATGACAATCGATTGAACCTTTACATTTTTCGCCGTTGTCTGACTGATATTGTACACTCGCCCCTGTATCCCGAGGTATTTCCCTTGACCAACGGTGTCGGACTTTATTCCGGAAATAGTAACGGTGTTCGTGCCGGAAATCCGATCCGCTTTATACGTTCCGACAACTTGATAGTTCATTGCAAGCTCCGGCACCTTTTTGTAATAAACCGATACATTGCCAAAATGCGGAGTCTCTTTGTTTGCATTGGAATAAAGTTTTGCCGCCAATTTCACAGAAGGATATGTTGAAGCATTGATTTGGCTGAGCGAGGCTTTTCCCGGAGTACTGAAATCGAGCGCTGAAAGTGTGTCTATTTGATTGGTGCTCTTTAACCCCAAGGGAACAATATCAATCTTCGATCCTGCCGGCACGAGCATATTCAATGTAAGACTATCCCAGGATGACGCCACGCCGATCTGCGGAAACAAAATCACACCGGAATCCGGCCTAGCATTTATCTGGGTCACGATACTCGCTACACCTTCATATTGCTTTTTATAACTTTCAGGCACTGACCCTTTTGGTGCACCTTTCTTGCCAAGAATACACCACGATTCGCGGTATCGGACACTGTCAACATAATAACTGCCAAGCTGCTCAATCGCTTTTCTAACGAGAGTTCCGCCGTTGAATCCGAGAACCGATTGCGCCCCATCGTCGCAAATGCTCATGGCAAGCAATGTTCCATTCGGCAATCGATTAATATAATTTATCAACGAGTCTGCAGAGGGAGGTGTAGGATAAAGAAAATACCGAAACTCGTACGGCTGTAACGTAATGCTGTCGATCTTTGCCGTAACGATTCCCCAAAAAAAAGTATTCGGAGATTTTTCACTGCCGTTATACTCTACTGAGACAAATGAGCCCGCCGAGGTACCGGCCGAAGAGATTTTTAATTTGCTGATGCCGGAAAGCAATTCCCAATTTTTTGTTTGTTGATTGAAAGTCGTTTTGTCGTACAGAAAATCATTTGCTGTCCGCGGAGTTTCTGCAAACCATGATGCCGGATTGTTTGACGCAACAAACGACGAAGGCGTTGACCATTCAAACTGCGGCTGATCAATTTTTGCCCTCCACCAATACCGCTGCCCATCCTTGAGAGCAGGCAAACTGATCTCAGTCGTGATGGTATCGAAATCTTTGGTAAACTCGATAGCCGTAACAAAAGTCTCCGTTGTATCAAGACTCAAACGAATCCTTTCAGCGGCATCACGAATCTTGTAAATGGGGTTTATTAATTTAAGACTGTTACGAATCGAATTATAGTAAGAACTTTGTTCCAATGAACGCAGATTGACCGAATAGACAGCAAAATTCATCGACGCAGTATTGTCCCCTTCGCTCATTTCATTAATTACATTAGCACTGTCAGCAACCACCGTTATGACGTGTTCACCAACTCTGTTCTTCACCGGAATCGTAATCAGCGTCGTATCCCAAAAGGTGCTCGGAGATATTTTAAAAGAACGGGAAAAGGCAACGCTTCCATTGATCTTATCCGTCACTGAAACAAGAATTGAATCTAAAGGCTTTAAGCCAAGATTTTTCGTCACAATTTTGAGGCTCACCGAATCATCCGCTTCCGTCGGTATATTCCCCGCCAACGACAGCGATTGATTGTCAAGCACAAGGTTTGGTTTACGGGGAACAGCAAGATTGACGATAGGATCCCCAAAAAGAGTGTTGCAGTACGTAAAGACTCTGTTGACATCATTAAATCCGTTTAGCTGTAATTGCCGTATTTTGGCAAGCAGATGTGCTTTCCCGACGACCGTTACGGTATCTTTAAGAAGCTTCGTATAAAAAAACATTGGAAAGTTTGTGGCGGTAGAAAGATAACCCAGACTTGTGTTCCCAAAATAGGAAATTGCCTGCCCATCGCGATCTTGCGACACAAATAATTCTCCAAAACAATCGATATCAGGTTCGGCAAATTTACCTGTCGAACATCCAAAATCTGATATCAATGGGTACCGATTTGAATAGATATTTTTTAGATCACTTACAGCGGTGATTCCATTGTCCCATGTTTGCGTTCCGCTGTGTCCGATGTATGAAATCAACAAAGAACCACTTTGAACTGCATCTTGGATTTGTTGTGTGGTATATGGACCAAAGTTTGAAGTTGGATTGGTCGTTTTGTAAAAATGAACTCCCTTCCCTCCAACTGGCGGTGCAAGAGCTAACGACGTATAGACGTTATTATTTGCATTTCTGATCTGGTCGATTTGCCCTGCCGTATTCGGATCGCCGCCGCTAAAAAATAGGAACGTCTTATTCCATTCATCAAACGGCTTTTGAAGATACGCTTGATGTTTCTGCAGATAGAAATTAACGTCGGCATCGGTTTCTGCCGGAATTCTTCCGACATACATTTGCGGTATGTCCGCCTGCAAAGAATCCCACGTCGTATACCATACATCGCTCACGGGATCGCCGTAGGAAGGAACAAGATTAGGCTTTATGTGCAATAATCCTGTTGTAACATTCTTATAATCATAATTGGCTTCGCCGATCAATAATAAATACGACGGGGCCGGCGGCTGCCATTGAGTGTTCGCTCTGACCAAAAAATCTCGAATTGCTTCAGGATGATTATAGCCGAAATAAAATTCGTCATAAATATCGTCGACGTACGCAAGGTGAGTTCTTACGGGATAATTCGATTGGATAAAATTATTATATGCTGCGGCGGAATTTTTTAAAATTTTATTCGACACAATAATATAATCGGCACCGCGATTGGGATTCCGGAGATTTTCAAATTGTTTCTTTACAACAAAACCCGGGGTGCGGGCTTTTGATTCTGAAACGATATAGTATTGATCTCCTCCTGAAACGGAATCAGCAAAAGTACATGTTTTTTGGCTCGCTCCGGAAACAGAATAATTTATTATCCTCGTAACGGCAGGTGACACTTTATAAATAAGCAGGTTGGACGCCGTCAGTCCGGTAACTTTAATTGTTCTGTACGCTTTTGCCGCACTATCCGGGATTGTAATGACAAGAGAATCATTGACCGCTTTTGTATACCGGTAATAGTCAATATCTATCCAATCGATTAAAAACTGGTATGTTCCTCCCGTCATCCCCTGAACTTTAATCGAATTACTTCCTTCCTTCAATCGCGAAGAAGCATAAATTGGTTGGAAGTTTACTGTCTTTCGGTAGGCAAATGTATCTCCTTCCGCTATGGTCGTTGAATTGAATCCGATACCCATTTTACTTGAAGCATTGCCGGCATCGGTTCCATTGGCAATAAGCCGGAATGTTGTGGTGCAAAGAGTGCCGGGTAAAACCGAATTTGCCGTAAAAGGAACTGTGGTAATCGTCCCCGGATTGAAAAACAACCATGACCATATCTTGTGTTCCTGCCAAAAAGGAAGCTGCGATCGCGGATCAACTACGTCGTAATACCATAGCCGCAAATCTTTTTCAAGATGAAGTTTCGTGAGTGTGCTTTGCACCGTATCGCTCGAAGAGCCGCTCCCGTCACGCAAAACCGTACGCAATCCGCTGCTTCCGCCCCATGTCAACCACACAATACTCGTATCCGAATATCGATCCATGTAGTTAAGATAATCCGTTTTTTGCGGAACGATAGTTCGGTAATTTTTTGATCCGTAATGTTTTGTCCCGTAGAACTCCGCATAATCGGTCGTGTCAAATACTCCATCACCTTCTCCATTCACATAGAGAGGCACTTCCCGGCCTCCTTCAAAAAGTCGAAATGTTTTTGGATCGAGTCCTGCAAGATTAACGCCGTAGCTTTGCAAGTCGTTGTATGTTATTCGATAAATGCCGTCGGCAGGCACCGATAGCTTTATATACTGCTTTGTGTAATCAATCCACCCGCCCGACGTATCTGGTGGTAATGCTGTTGCATGAAATGAGCGAAATTCTTTTGCCGCATCATAGTTCAGAATGACATCTTTAAGGTCCTGTTCATATGAGCTTAACGGAGTAAAATTTTTTCTAAATGATGTCTGGATATTTTGATATGAGATGCTGAGGTCAGCGCGCTGCACTTCGGTAATGTGATTTGTTCCCGGCTGATAGCTGTGCGTATTGATCCTGACGGCCGCACAATAATAATTTCCAAGCCAAACGTAATCAAGAATTTCTATATCACTGGCAGGATATCGGTCTCCGGCAATGAGCGCGGTATTGAGATTCATTGGCTGGGATGAAATGGTTGAATCTGCATTGAGAACGATTTTCGGATTTGCCGACGGTTGGGAGTTAGAATAGACATACTTCTGCACATTTTTCAACGCGGCAGTAATTTTTGTATTGGGCGGAAGAGCGATAAATACCGTTTTGCTTGGCAGCATCGGTGTTCCCGGCTTGCTTTCATCGACTGCTTCTGGAAAATTTATTCTTTGTAAGCCGTTTGTCGTATGAACCTCCGCAGCTGCACTTTCAAAATCAGCCCTCAACGTAAACCCGTTCTTGTCGGCAGAAATTACGGTCACTTTTTGACCGGCGGTAATAAAACCACTTTCAAAATATACAATACAGATTATAATAATTAAATTTTTACACACAACGATTATGTTCTTGATGAAGTATTATTGATTGATTGTAATTTCTGATTTATAACTCGTGCAATAAAAACCGGATTGCCTACTACATAGCGTGAAAATAATTTTATTGGATTAAAAAAAAGACGGACAAACCATTCCAACCCTAAAAATTGTAAATACTTTGGCCCGCGTCTTTTCACTCCAGCAAGAAGGGTTATGGCATCACCAATTGCCTGAATGACATAACAATTCAATTCATGACGATGGAGCTGCATCCACAAATTCTGCTTGGGTGAACCCATCGCGACCCACAAAATATCCGGATGCACAGCATTGATTGAATCTATGAGATCACCTGATTCAATATCATCAAATCCGTTTTTCATGCCGACTATCTTTAAATTTGGAATTTTATTACGAATTCTTTCAGTGGCCATGTGAAGATGTTCTGTCGTTGAACCAAGAAAAAAAATAGTCCATTGTTCTGAAGCGCATTTCCTTAACAAGAGCTCTGCATGGTCAGTCCAATTAAACCTCTCACTAAATCCATCCTCGTATAATATTTTTGATGCAAGCCAAACGCCATTCCCTTCAGGATGAACAATATCTGTTTCAGCAAGAGCTTTGCAAAATGTTTCATCTTCCTTTGCAAGATTTACAATATGCGCAGTCGCATATGCTATTGTTGTTTTTCGGCGATGACGAATAGCATTTGAAATATGCTCCTCAATCCCCCTATATGCAATATCTGCAAAATCAACGGAAACAATTCGAAATATTCTCATTGCCGCTTATAGATAATATTCAATTTATGAATTAAGAAGATCATGATATATTGAATCTATTTTTTCACAATATTCCTCACACGTAGGCAGCGATATGACTTTTCGATAAAGATTTTCGCCAAGTACATGTGCTTTTGAAACATTGCTCAATAGATCAATAATATTCGCAGTAAGTTTTTCTACATCACCGACCGGGAATAACATGCCATCCCTGCCATCATCAATAAACTCGGCAATGCCGTCAACACTCGAGCCAATGAACGGTTTGCTTGCCAAACCTGCCTCAAGCATAACATATGGAAATGAATCTCTTTCGGTCGGCAATACCACAATATCTGCCATTCGATAATACTTATGCATCATATTTTGTGGGGGAAGTATAATTTTTTGAGACCCATTCTCCAAATTATTCGTCAACTGAGATTCACGATTGCCATCACCGACTATCAACAAGGTTACATTTTCAATTTTTTCTCTAACTGCATGGAAAGCTTGTATGATGTACGATACGCCTTTAGCAACCTCGAACCTGCCGACATACAAAACAATTTTGTTCTCCGGAAGTATTCCTAATGTACTGCGAAGTTCCCTAATTTCATCCGGCGAAACCTGCGGCATCTCTTCCACACAATTATACATCGTTTCAATTTTAGTTGTCTCTACATTGTACGTACTTATAATTTCGTTCCGCACGGCATTGCTGACGGCAATAATCTTATCGGAGTGAAAGCTTATCGATGTATACCCTTGCACAAGACTATGAGCAGTGGTAATCGTCCGAAAACCATTCTTTTTTGACAGCAACGATGCAACAAACTCAGGATACCGATGATGCGTATGCACAATATGGATATTGTGCTCTCGGCAGTATCGTTTAATAAAAAAAATATTTTGAGGAAGAAATAATATATTTTTCAATCCTCGTTGCATTGGGATGATGACCGGTTTCATTCCAAGCGAATCCAAAGCCTCAAATGCATTACCGCCGTTGGTAATGAAATGCATCTGATAGTCACCTCTTCGTTTAAAATGACGAAGAAGCATCGTCATATACGTTGTTACACCCGAACTTCGATCAAAATCTAGGGCAACATGGAGAACGTTTGTCACGTTTTTTACTATTTCGCTCATTTTGAAAGTTTGTCTTTATTTATTGCCAAATCAATTAATTGGGGACCAGATGCAAACAAACCAAAAAACATAAATAAGATTCCAAAATGTCCATAAAAAAGATTTACTTTGCCTTCAACCAGAGATATCAGAATTAATCCGCAAATAATAACACTTGCTTGAGTAAAAAATAAATTTCTTACATGGAATTCAAGAGGTTTATCCTTAAAATAATACCCCAAACCTATAGAAAAAAAACCTGCCAAGAGTGCTACAAGGATATCGGCATGCGGGTAATTCTTTCCAATGGTTAGAAAGTCGCCAACATGAAGTGGTGAAAAATGAGAAGGATCATAGAGATAGAAAGGAAGAACAGAAAGACAAAAAGAAAACACTGTAATAGAAAGTATTTTTAACGCACTACGGTAATTTGCGTTATATGCGATATAAAAAAAAAGTATTGGAAGGACCAAAAGCCAATTGGGTCTTGAACTAAGTGTTATACCTAAAAAAATTGATAACCCTGTTATAATGTAGCCATTCTTATTTAAAGAGGTCATAAGAACAGCAATTGCAACTAGAACAAAGATGCCGTTTGCAATATAGTCTGAACCTGTGCATATATTATAAAGAACATTTGGAGATAAAAAAGAGACAATCAGGATCAATATTGAAGCAATTCTGATATCCGAAGTCATCTTCCAGATAAAAAGCCAAAATATTGAATACCAAAAAATGCTTTGCAAAGAGCTATCCCCTAAAAGATAAAAAGGGATTGCCAATAATAATGAACCAGGCATTGGCGTAAGCGGAGCATTCAAAAAGGTTTTTTCTGTATACGGATAATGACCTTTGAAAAGAGCATGTATCCCAACGTCAATCGCATTATCAGAATCTGATGCACCAAATTTAATACCAAATATCGAGAATCCTCCGGTATCAATAACAGGATGAATTACAATATGTGCAATAGTAAATGCTATTAGCATGGTTGCCACGGTGAACCAACATACTTTCGCTGTTAACCTTTTTGACAAAGATGGTATCAACCAACCAAAGAGAAAAAAGAGCAAAATCAATGTCGTAATAATGTAAAAGAATAATATTCCGGGTGGTAGTTTTTTAAAAATCGTAATCGACGGAAATATTATTGAAAAAGAAAATATTAGGAAATTACTCCACCATGACTTACTTAACAAATAATGTTTCGCGTTATTCAATTTGTAATTACCAATACAAAATATTTATACTATTCTGTTTACAATATGTTGTTAAAGAAAAAGCTTACGACACTATATTATGATTTCAGTACGCTTTCATAAATTTCTTCGAAGCGGTTGGCAAATTTTTTTTCATTATACTTTATTTTTATTGCATTTTTCCCTTGCTCGCCCATCCTCATTCGCAGCTGCTTGTCATTTAATAATTCGTTAATAATTGTAACCGCCTGCCGTACATTTCGTCGTTCAAATACTTTCCCACACTTTTCGTGTTCGATAATTTCTCGAATCCCTCCGACATCTGACGCAACAATCGGAACTCCTTTTGCCATTGCTTCCCATACAATCAAAGGCATCCCTTCCCAATCTGAAGTGATAAGTATAACATCGAAAAGATCTAAATAGTCTTTTATATTTGGAATGAAATTATATACTGCAATGTATTGTGATAACTGTTTCTCCACAATTTGCCGTTTAAAATCTTCTTCAAGCGATCCGTCTCCTATGAAGATAAAATGTATATCATTCCGGTGCACCAGGAGTTGATCTGCAATTTTCAAAGCAATGTCTACTCTTTTCTGCGGTTCAAATCTTCCCACAATTCCAATTTTATTTGAATTTGGATCCAATCGCCCAAAAATGTTTATTGGGTTAACAGTTGACATTCCTTCTTTTGTTTCAAAAGCATATCCGTTATAGTACACTTCCACACCAGGGAATAGGCTCGATTCAATTAATAGACTATTTTTTGAAGCGTTTGAAGGAACTACTACCTTTTGGTAACTTCGAAAAGCATAAACAAACCAATGAGCTATCTTATAAATCGTTTTTTCAATGTAGCTATAATACACTGAAAGATTAATAAAACTGCCGTGATAATTAAAGATCGCTTTCTTTCGCAAGAAAATATTCACTATTCCGGAAATGATGTACGGTTTCAGAAGGTGGGCATGTATGATCGCAATCTCATTTTTTTTTAGGATATGATACACTTCAAGAAACGTCGAGAGAGAAAATTTTTTCTTGAAAGACGGAAGCGCAAAGACAATCACCCCAAGACTCTTTACTTCTTCTTCAATAACGGGATTCCCCTGAAAAACGAGATAGTGTTGATATTTATCCGCATCAAGATATTGAAACAGCATTTTAAGATGCGCGTACACACCATCGCTTTTGCCGGTAATAATGTTAACAACATGGCATATTTTAATCTTCGGCATAGGTTTTTAAAGCTTTGGACTCTTGAAATTCATTATTTCTTCGTACAATTTTTCATAATGCTTAACCGTGGTTTTTATGGAGAACTGCTCGATTGATTGTCGGGCATTACTTTTTACCCGCTGAAAATCGCTTTGAGCGAGTATTTTAGCAATTTCATTTTCATCATTAAACGGAATAAGATATCCATTATGATCATGGTGAATGACTTCACGATTCCCTCCATCGTCCGAAACGATAACGGCACACCCACTTGCGAGCGCTTCAAGCACGACCATATCAAATATGACATTATATGATGTCAGCACAAAACAGTCTGAAATTTTCATGAAGGAAATTACATCGGCATTCGGTACGTTTCCTAAAAAATTGACATTTTTTTCGATACCAAGATTGCCGGCTTCTTTTAAAAGAGCATCGGTGTTCGATCCTTTTGTCCCAATATTAACCATGAGAGGGTTTTTTCCGTATTCTTTTTTGAGGACTGCAATTGCTTTGAGCAAAACGCTGATATTTTTTTGTTTCACATGTTCGGCGACATTCAGGATTAACATATCATAGTCTTGAACTATTCCATATACCGCTTTGATATTTGACGCAACCTGCTTTCGGCTAATCTGATCGATATCGACTCCGTTATATATTACTCTCACTTTTTCGGGAGGAATTTCATACGGATTATTTTTGAAAAATAATTCTTTTGCCGATAGACTCGGGAAGGTTATCACATCAGCGCTTTGCACAGCCTTTTGTTCCGCTGACATCAATGCACCCATGGTGTTCGATCTCTTTGCCAACTCTGATTTTTGACCTGCCCTTTCATGAACCATTCCACCCTTTGAATGAATTGTCAATATTTTTTTGGCTGAAGATAAATCTGAAAACACTGATAAGGAGAGCGGCTCATGGGAATGAACAATATCACTATGAAATGCTTGCCCGCGATTCCGCAATCGCCTTTTAAGATTTTTTAGGTACCAAGACAGATATAGATCGGACGTAACGATATTTTGATACATTGTCATCTTTCTGTACGCCGCACTTCCCAATTTTGATTTCAGCGATATTTCCCGAGGAAAACTTGTCTCATCCGGAGGTGACGTATATTGCTTTTGAAGTGCGGTAGAAACAAATGTGCATCGAAATTGCTCGTACGAGATATGTCGAAGAATATCAAAAATGACTCTTGTTCCGCCTCCTTGGTTTTGAGTCGGATACCCCGCCGCTGTTGTCAATACGACATCAATCATTTTCCGTTTCCCTGAATTTTCTTTCTAAGATACAGTACAAATATTCCAAGCACGATCCCTTCCGATATGGTCCAACTGACAGCAGGACTTACGTACGAAAAATGCGGAACCAATACAATCAACAGAGCAATATTGGCAAAAACGCCCGCAATAATTCCTATAAAGAATTCTCTCTTCATTTCTAAATTCAGCATCACATGAACTCCCGCAAGATTGTTCAATGCGACAAAAAGCATCATCGGCGAAAGCAATTGAATTGCAGAGACCGAGTTCATAAAATGTTCACCGGCAAACAGCATAATGACCTGTTTCGCACTTAGTATTAACACAGTCATGCCCGCAAAGTTAATGACTCCAATGACGGCCGAATATTGCTTGACATTGCTCATCGCCTTGGCGGGAGAATGTACAAATTGATTGCTGATATCCGGCAAAAATAACTGATTGAACGGAGAAAATAAGCTTTTGAATAAAAGCACAATTTTTTCCGCAACCGCATAATAACCAACCATTGCCGCATCATGGAGCAAAGCGAGTAACAAAATCGGATTTATTTGTACATACAATGATGTTAAACTTTGCGAAATGAATGGGTAAAACTCGCTTCGCAGATGATCCCAAACATGTTCAATGGAAATGACACGGAGCCGAATTCCGATCTTTTTAAGATATAAAAGATTCACCCACACAACGATGCACGCCGGTATCAAATTCACCAACGGAAAAATAGCATAATCCGATTCAGCCGTGATCAATATGAAGACCAACGCTACACTTAATGCTTTGGAGAGCAATAAGATATAATTGTATTGGCGGATTTTCTGAATTCCAATGTAGAGCCACTGAGGGAACATCATTCCGGGAAAAATTGCAACAATAGTAAGAATAAATAAGATGGCATGACGTTGCAATATTGGAACACCCAATATTACAGGGACAATAACAATGACGCATAGGGCAAATATCAATGCCCTAATGACAATAGCTTTTGAAAAATACTGGGATACTTTTTCAACTTCGTCTGAAATTCTGGAAACATCACGAATACCGATAAATGAAATTCCATATTCTGTCAACGTCACTAAGATCGCACCGATCGAATTGGCGACGGCAATGAGTCCATATTTTTCAGGACCGATGACACGCAACAGGTAAGGATAGCTAATAAGAGGAATAAGCAGATTGATGAACTGGATATTCAAAAACCAAGGGTATTGAGACAGAGGAACCTTTCGTAATATTGCGGGAAGCACGGTATTATTTCCCCTGTCCGAATATGTCGACATTCAAACCATCATGCAACGATTCAAGGATACCTTGAAATTTCCACCGTGCGTACCTACCAACGGGAACAATATTGTGTTCCGGCAATAACGCAAGCATTTCTTTCCTCCATTCAGATTGTGGATAGCTCCATGTATAAGCAACATCAATCCATGTGGGATCACATACTTCGACATCGGTGATAAAATCAAGTTCGCGTAATTCTTTAATTATTGATTCAGTCAATTCTTTCATTTCGCCCGCGGTAATCTTGTGCCCTCCCTGGTACGCTTTCTCAACATAAAGACTAACATAGTCACCGTTTCTTTTTGTCCGTGGTAAAAAAGAAACATCAACGTTGTGATAAAAACCAATCCGATGAAATCCGGAATAAGAGTTTGGAAAGTAAATCCATTGATCGCCGACCGCTTTCCTTCCCCGTTTTGCACCAAGATTCAGTACAAAAACAGATGTATAGGGATCTTGTTTTGAACGGGTTGTCAACCCCGTTATATCCTGCATGACGTTTAGCGGAAGAGTGGTGATAAGCCTATCATACCCGATTTTCGTGCCGTCCTGAAAAAACACTACTTGTTTTTCTGTATCTATTCGTACAACTTCTTTTCCATAGTGAATAACGCATTCTTTTTCGATACTGGAGGTAAGTTTACTTAAACCGTGCTCGGGATATACAAAAGAAACGTTATATCCAATAGATTTCGTCTCACTTTTTGCTCCCTCGATAATGTGTTCCCTGTTCACGGGGCTCTTATACCCATCTTGAGGTTGAATATTTTTCCAAAGCCCGGCGGTATAGAGTTCATGGAAAGGATGGAAAAAAAGATCAGACAAAGTTTTTCCAAAATACGTCTCACACCAATCAAACATTGTTACCGGTAATTTCGGACCGGGTTCATCCAATATTTCATTAACAATTTTTTGAGACACCTCTAAGGGCATATATCTCAAATTATTTTGCATCGGAAACGGTATCAATGTATCAAAAGATTTTAGATATACCGATGACTTCCGAGTGTATTGTTTTAATTGATCAAATTGCCCGATGAATCTTAATATTTCAGGATCATTCCCAAAAATCCAGTGCCCGCCGCCGTATTCAAAGCGAAAATCTTCTTCATCTGATCGTCGCTGCAAAGATCGCACATTTTCAACTTTGCTTAAATAATACGAGGAACATATTCCACCAGAATAATCGTTCTTTTCAAAAATAGTACACCCCGTTTTATACCCGCAGGCTAACCCGGTAACACCGGCACCAAGAATGATTGTATTTTGATGTTTACTATTCATCTATTTCGATATTGCAATAAATGATTTTGTGATTCCAAATAATTTTTCTTTATAGATAATTGCTTCCGGAAAAAGTTTCTTCATTTCTGAACATGTCAACAACTTGATTTCATTCACCAATTCCATTGCTTCTGCGCGTGAATCAGCTTTTTTGAACCACCCCAAAGAGAAATGCATTACGAGAAAGACTCTTAGAGAAATCGGCAGCCAATGAAAAAACGGAAACAAAAAATGCGGTTCCAACGGAAACCAATAGCTCGGGGTTTGAACGTAATAGTTCTTTCCCACTCTTTGTACTTCATTGGCCATTTTCTGCTGGTCTTCGAATGTAAATAAATGTTCAATGACGGAATTTGAAAAAACTATATCGATTGATTGATCGGCAAATCTTGATAAATCACGCGCATCACCGGCAATCGAACTCACGTTTGGATAATGAGTTTCAACTTTATTAAGGTTAAGCAAGATAATCGTGTTATCTGTTTTTATAAAATCCTGAATTTCCCAATATCGTTCCCACCCCCCGACATCCAAAATAGTGGATGGCACTCCCTTCGATGACACCATATCAAGAAATAATTTAAAACGCTTCTTGCGGAGCCGGCTCGCCAATGAGGATTCAGAAACGCTATTAGCTATTTTTTTAAGAAACCTTTTCACCTTCCAATACAATTAATCGATTTCTATAAAACCAAAAGCCTTTGAAGCGAATTCTCCAAAGGCTAAATGAGTGAAGTTCAGAAATATTTTTTTAATACCTGCTGAAATACGTCGATTCTCCGTCTCTTTGTTTCATCGTTAAATTATAGCATCACGGCAAAAACACTGGATACGTTTGCCATACCATTTGAATATTTCTTAAAACTCATGCAATATGTCAAATCTTTTACTTTTGTGCCGAAAAAATTGACATTGCGTCATCTTCGATTGTCATTGCACCACTTTCAAACTCCATCGCATGATATTTTTTCGTATTTCATTTAATTTTTTCACATTGCGCGTCATTCAAACCTCTTCGCGCAGCTTTCAAACTCCATTGCACGGCATTTTTTCGCATTGCATAGAATTTTTTGGCATTGCGTACTGTCCAAACTACTCTGCACATTATTCAATCGTCACCGCACGAAAATTTTTGACATTGCGTCAGATTTAATCGCCATTTCGCAGCTTTCAAACTTCTCTGCACCGTATTTTTTTGCAATGCATGGCGTTCAAACTTCTTTGTACAACTTTCAAACTTCATCGCTCCCTATTTCTTCGCCCCTACTCTTTGCTTTTTTGCTAACCCCTAATCGCTAACAGCTGCTTTTATTTCATCCTTCTTAATTCATATTTCATATTTGTTTTTCCCCTCACCTATTCTTCTCCGTGTTTCGTCTTTTCGTATTCGGCAACAATTTTCTCAACAACATCGCGCGGCACTTCGTCGAAATGCGAAAATTTTTGTCGATGAATTCCGCGCCCCTGCGTCATTGACCGAAGCGTCGTTGAATAACGATATAACTCTTTTAACGGAACAGTTGCTTTAATAACCTGATGCGAACCGTCGGTATCCATGCCGGCAATTTTTCCGCGACGGCTGGAAAGATCACCCATCACATCCCCCATGTGTTCCTCAGGGACTGTTACTTCAACATCGTAAATCGGCTCAAGAAGAATCGGCTTTGCCTCTTTAAACCCTTTTTTAAATGCCTGCGATGCGGCAATCTTAAACGACATTTCATCGGAATCGACATCGTGATACGATCCGTCAAATAATGTCACTTTCACATCAACAACCTGATACCCTGCAATAACGCCGTGTTCCATCGCATCATTTACCCCTTTTTCCACTGCAGGCACAAATCGCCCCGGAACAACACCACCGACAATGGCATCTTCAAATTCAAACCCCGAACCCCGCTGTTTCGGCTCAATCTTTATATGGACATGTCCGTATTGTCCGCGTCCGCCGGATTGCTTTTTATGTTTGTATTCAACATCTGCGGCAACTCCGCGAATCGTTTCACGAAATGGAACGCGTGGTTCAATAAGGTCAACATCAACCCCGTATTTTTCCTTCAAACGCTTTGTAATAATGGTAAGATGCAATTCCCCCTGCCCGGAAACGACCGTCTGCTTTATTTCTCCGTCAACTTTGTACATAAACGTCGGATCTTCTTCATGGAGCGTATGCAATCCGCTTCCGATCTTATCTTCATCCCCTTTTGATTTCGAAATAATCGCAGAGGTAATGACCGGTTCCGGAAATACGATTGGCGTATAGATGACAGGAAACGATTTCGATGACAGCGTATTATTCGTATGAGTGTCTTTTAATTTTACTACTGCACCGAGATCTCCCGCGTGAAGTTTTGTCGCTTCTTTTCTGTCTCTTCCGTTCATCACAAAAATCTGACCCAGCCGTTCTCCTTTTCCATTCGCTTCGTTCAACAAATCCAATCCGGGGGTGACCATTCCTGTGTACACTTTAAAGAAGGACAATTCTCCGACATGATGTTCTGAAACTGTTTTGAAAACAAACAACGAAGCATCACTCTTGTCGTCAACCATCACTTCCATCTTCTCTTTCGTTGCCGCGTTGGTCGCGGGAACTTTTACTAATTCATTCGGCGGCGGGCAATAGGCGGAGATAAATTCAAGCAGATTAAGCACGCCGACGTTTGTCGTTGCACTCACGGCAAAAATCGGATATACCTTCCGGCCAACAAGTCCCTTATGAAGTCCTTTTTTAATTTCTTCTTCACTCAGTGTGCCGGCACTAAAAAACTTATCCAGCATCGCTTCATCCGATTCAGCAATCTTTTCAATCAATTCTTCATGAAGCTGTGATGTTTTTTCTTTCAAATCCGCCGGCACATCTTCTTCCGAATATTTTCCGTTCGCGTTCGGGATAAAAACTAATTTTTTCATCTTCAAAACGTCGATAACAGATGAAAATCCCGGCCCTGTTGAGACCGGAAACGTAATGACGACTGCGTCGCTGCTGCAACGGTCTTTTATTGCGGCGACGACAGAATCGAAATCCGATTTATCCGCATCAATTTTATTGACGGCAAACATCGACGGAAGTCCGTATTCCTTCACATAGCTCCACACGATCTCCGTTCCAACTTCGACCCCTTCAAATCCTTTGACGAATGTCACGGCAGAATCGGAAACACGAAGCGATGCTTTTACTTCACCGGTAAAATCGGTGTATCCCGGTGTGTCGAGAATATTGATTTTTATTCCTTCGACTTCGGCGGTTAACAGCGATGAGTTGATGGAAATTTTTCGTTCAATTTCGTCCGGATGATAATCGGAAACGGTATTCCCGTCTTCGATACGTCCCTGCCTGTTGATCACGCCGGTTGAAAAAAGCGAGGCTTCGGAAAACGAAGTCTTTCCAGAACCACCGTGACCGATAAGTGCAATGGTGCGAATTTGAGGTGTTGTATATTCTTTGGAATTAACAAGTTGGCTCACAGCGAACTCCTTTACATTTTGATGAATGAATAAATGTGAGGAGGACCGTCAGTACGGTGTTACGTATGTATGACGATACGACCGGCATGTAGTTTAGAAGAAAAAATTACTCGGATGATCGACCACCGGTGATGCGGGTGATAAAAGAGGAGAACCCTCGAATGATTCCGCCAACTGTGTTCATCACATCCATAATCGGAGATTCGATCGCGTGCTGCACCTTCCGTTCAAAAGCGGCAACATTATCGGCGACACCTTTAATGGTCTCGACCGAATTGCGAAGAATCCCCATTTGTTCGTCAAAATTTTCAATAACTCCCCGAAGCTTGGATGTGATCGCCTCTAAATTATCCAGCGTTGGAAGAATTTTTATGCTGACCTGTTTCAAATTTACTTCAACCGCTCCGAGAACATCTTTCAAACGGTTCAAGACGATAATGCCATAGATTGCAAGTGCCGACAGCGAAAACAGCACGACAATTTGAGCAATCATTAATAGATTTTCCACTGTTCGCTCCTGATTAAATTATGAACGAGCTTTTTCGCTTTTCGAGGATTCGCCTTTGGAGCGTGTTTCCGTTAAAATTTTTTCTGCGTCGCCGAGAAGTGATTCTGCCCGCTTTTTTGCTTCCGAGATCAGCCCTTCCGATTTTTTCTTCCCTTCGTTGATGATATCGACGGCTTTATTCCGCGCCGCACTGATGTACTCATCGGCACTTTCAACAACTTCATTTGTCTTGTTGCGGATGTCGGCGCGCAATTCCTTGCCTGCTTTGGGAGCATACAATAATGCCACGATTGCACCAACAACACTGCCGGCTAAAAATCCAATGAGAAAACTGTTTTTTGATTCTTCTTGCTCTGCCATACTGTTCCTCAATATTTTTTTGTGAGTGAAGTGCTTGAATAAAGTGAAAAAAAAATCTCAAAAATGCAAGAAAAGGGGAAACTTCCATGCGAAAAAATAGATCCCGCACGGCAAAGATTACAGACAAAGCAGTGCGGGATTCATTTATCGGATTCTCTTCTTATGACGCATCTTCCGAAGACGTTTTTTTCGTTTGTGGGTCGCCATTTTATGACGTTTACGTTTTTTTCCGCTTGGCATGGAAACCTCCTTTCATGAGTTTATTTCGATTAATTAATGTTGCTTCAGTAATTCTTCAGCTTTTTTCCCTGCAACCGATTCAGGATCAATGTCAACGCACTTTTTGAACCATTTCTTCGCTTCATCCATGTTCCGCTGATTCAATTGAATAATGCCAAGATTGAACATTGCCATCTGGTGTTTCGGATCGATCGCCAACGCTTTTTCAACTTCTTGTACGGCACTTTTTGAATCACCGGTTTCAAAATAACAGATACCGAGATCAACTCTGGCATCGGCCGCTTTTGGGTTTTTTGCCAGATATTTTTTGTACATATCAATTGCGCGGATAAAGAATTTTGCGTCATGCAGCCGGTTCGCCAATTGCAATAATGCATCGTTGTTCTCCGGATCAGATTTAAGAATATTTTCTAAATTTGAAATATCCTTGATGACCGTTTCATTCGTCAGCGGCGATGCAGGCGGCGGATTTGATTCCTGTTTTGCTTCGACATTACCGACGGAAGAATTTCTCATCTCCAAGATCACGGATGCCGCAACAGCAAGAGCAAACAGTGAAAAAACAATCAGATAGATGTTCGACCTGCTGTCCGATCCCTTTTTTGTTTTGCTTTGCTTTTTAGATTTTTCACCTGCCGGGCGTGATGCCTGATATTCTTCACCATCGAGCGGCAATCCGCATCCAAAACAAAATTTACTTTCTGCAGAATTTGCTGTTCCGCACGACGGACAAATCTTTTTTGCAGCGCGCTTTGCCGGTTGAGATTCTTCCGTTGAATGAATTTCATTTCCGCAAGTGGGGCAAAATTTTGCTTGGGGTGGAAGTGAAGCATGACATCGATGACAAACCAGTAAATCACTCATAGCTGTGGACATCAACCAATTGTTTTCTTAAGATTTTCGTTTACGACTGATTTCAATTCTTTTGATACTTTGAAGATCGGAACATAATGATCTTCAACCGGAACTTGCTCGCCTGTCCGCGGATTTCGCGCCATGCGTCCTTTCCGCTTCTTCACTTTAAAACTTCCAAAACCACGTATCTCGATATTCTTGCCGTCGCGAAGAGAGGCGATAACTGTTTGAATAAAGCCATCAACAACTGCTTCGGTTTCCACTTTTGTTAAACCGGTGCCGGATGCTATAATGTCAACTATATCAGCTTTGGTCACGTTGACTCTCCTCTATTGTGGTTGTGTGTAGAGATATTGCACGATTGGTTTTGAAATTAATTCTTGCGTCATGCCTTTGATCTCGTTCTTGACTTGACCAAAAATCATATCGGCAAGCCGTTCACGTTTCTTTTCTTTAATAAGTCTCGGCGTTCCGGAAAGATGCGCCATATCGGCGGCGATCGAAATTGCATCTTCATAGGTGCCGAGCGTATCGATAAGCTTTAACTCGTATGCTTTGCGTCCCGTGTACACTCTTCCGTCGGCAAGCTGCCGCACGACTTTGGGATCTAATTTTCTTTCCGCTGCAACAGAAGAAACAAATTGATCATAAATATCATCAATCATCCCCTGAAAATATTTTTTGTCGTCCTCGTTCATTTTTCTGAACGGCGATCCCGAATCTTTCAACTTCCCGCTTTTAATCGTCGATGATGAAATACCGATTTTTCCCAACAGATCATCGTAATGCATAAATTGCGAAATGACTCCGATGCTTCCTGTCACTGAACCGGGATTGGCAACAATTTTATCGGCACCGATAGCGACATAATAACCGCCGCTTGCCGCAACCGATCCCATCGAGACAACGATTGGTTTTCCGCTTTTTCTTGTCTTCCTCACTTCTTGATAAATCTCCTGGCTTGCCGAAACGCCGCCGCCGGGAGATTCAATTCTGAAGACAATGGCTTTCACGGAAGAATTTTCCCGATACTTTTTGAATTGACGAACGATGGATTCTGATTCGTAAATCGGCTCCTTCAATTCAACAATGGCGATCGTTCCTCCGGAACCGGAATTAATATCTTCAGTGTCGGAATCATTAAAGAATGAAATGACGACGAGGATAACAAAAACGAAGAAAATAAAGATTACTGCAAAAATACCCCAAAGCCACTTAGCAGTTTTAGTCATACAACCTCTAAAAGTAATCTTTGTAACTTATTGAAATTCATACAATTATAAGGAATAAGTGCTCAAATGTCAAATCGCCAAGACTAAAAGCTGAAGAATGATATTTTGCGGAGTTATAAAGGATTAAAAATAAAGGGTGAATAACCAGTAACTAAGCGGAATCAGCGTTCCTGCCGCAACAAACCATTTTCCCCTTCCTGACAATCCATTGGTGCCTTTTATCATGAACATGCCGGAGATTCCCATAAAGATAAGTGATACGGCAAAGAAATCGGCAACATACGTCCATAGGCCTTTGGCTGCGTTCAGATGCAATTGATTCATTTCGAACAGTACGCGTCGAGCAGGAGTTGATTCGATTAAGACCGTACCTGTCGGCAGATCGATCGAATAAGTTTTTTGTTCAAAAAATAATTGTGCGGTGGATGAATCAGCTCGGAAATAATTTTGTGGATCGCTTTGAAGGTTTAATTTTAGTTTTGCTTCTGCGATAATTTCAGATTTTGTTTTGCCGGAAAACGGTTCAGCGTGAACGATATTTTTAATGTGCGTGTAGTTCGGATTCCAGTCCGCAATATGGTTGACGGCAAGACCGGAAATTCCGTACACAAGAACCATCGCGACACTGATGTAGCCAATGTCGCGATGTAAAAGATTATTCCATCGTCTCCACCGAAAATCCATTATTTCCCTACAACCGCTCCTTCTCCATTGATTTGGAGAACAATCTTTGGACCGGTAACCGAAGTCGAATCGAAAGTTTTTCCCTGTTCTTTCGCTTCATGTTCGCCTGCTTTAATCAGATCTTCTTTCGAATACGTGGTAACGTTGACAACACCCTCGGCAACAACCGTTTTTCCTTTAATCTCCATCGGAAAGACAATAACGCCGTCTTCAACTTTAAATCTCAACGATTCACCCTCTTTCTCTCCTCCGACTTTTATCCAGCATCCTCTCTTTTCGCACACACCAACAATCGGGCCTTCGATCTGAATTCGCTTGCCGTTAAATTTTTCGGGATTGGCAATCACGTCGGAAATCTTTGTCTTTTCTTTCAACGTCAATTCTTTCCCGAACTTTTTTTTAGGCGACGATTGAACACTAAGCACGACGAGCAGCAGTACAACAATAATGGCAACCAATCTTGTTTTCATAACTCACTCCTTGAAGAGTTCATAGAAATAAAAATACCCCTCTGTGTAAAAAAGGGGTATGATGTGGATACAGCAAATTTCATTGATTCCTTACGGTGCCTTTTTATACATTGTCATAATATAGGCAGCGATTGAATCAGCTTCAACAGGTTTTAATCCTTGGTTTGGCATTGGCGGAAATGCCGGATTCATTTTTTGCGGATTCATGACAAAGGAAACAAGCTTTGCACGGTCGCTTTCATATTTTGGGAGTACGTCCTTATACGCCGGACCGACTTTTTTCTTTCCGAATTCGTGGCATGCCGAACATTTTGCGGTGAAAATCTCTTCGCCGGTAACAACTTTCAAGCTGATTCCCATCCGTGTCAGCAACTCTTCATGATACTTTTCGAATTCATAGGCAAGCATGGCAGAGTTCTGACGCGTCGCTTTTTCAAATGCCGACGTATTTTGCAAAATAATGAAGACAATAACGACGATGAAGAAGAAAAATGCGTTTGCGGTATATGCCGTTTTATACTCTTTTACCATTCCATAGACAAAGTGACTTGTAATAAAAAGAAAAAAGACGGCGAAGAATGCCGCAGCGAAAAATAACCCCGACAATCCTTCCGAAGGAGCAAGAAAAACCGAGGCGCCGATACACAGCGGCTGCAAAAGAATTGTCACCATAGCAAGCGGCACCGTATTTTTCTTGACATAAGCTGCGTAACCGCTATCGATATTTTTTATTCCTTCATTCCAGCTGAACGTAAAGAATAACGTCCCCAGCGCTGTGATCGTCAACGACAGCAGAATAAATTGCACGACACGAACGAGAACATCGAGTGAAAGGAATAGTTCAATGACGTTGCTGATGGTTGCCCAAGAGAATGGGGTACCGGCAAGCGTTGTCCCCGCAAAAAGGAGCAGAACGGATAAACTTAAGAACAATACCGCGTATTTGCCCGATGTTCGTTTTGTTTCTGAAGTCTCAGAACGAAATTCATCAAATATCTCTGACGATTGTTTTACTTCATCAAGTACCGAGGTGAGCTTCAAAGCAGAGTGATACGATGCCGTGAATGCTGCCGCCAATGCAAAGAAACCTGCTCCCCATGTTAAGACACTGACGGAAATTGCCGGCGTGTTTTGCAGCAACTGCGCGTAGCCGAAAACAAGAGCAAGGTACGGAACGACACCAAAAAGGAATAAAATACTTTTAGTCGGAATCAAAAGCCCAAGAACGTCCTTAGAAAAATTTGTCGCATTACTGTCCGACATTTTTCTCCCTTGACGACCATGATACAGAGAGAGCACTAATGCACCGAAGAGATACGCGGCAAACGGGAGGAAAATTATATAGACGAAGTTCAATACAAAATGCAAAACGGTAATCTGGCTTGCCGATTGCGGTAACGCGAGTTGTTTCAATAAATCCATTGTTCTTTACCGGGTTTAATTATTTTTTTCTTGCGCAACAATTGTTGATTTGATTCCAGCTTTTTGCGAAGCGTTTATATACCATCGATCAAAATCGTTTTGTTCCATCACATGAACACTCGAATACATATAGGAATGATTCAAACCGCAGTATTCAGCGCAGGCAATATCATATTTGCCAACCTTCTCCGACTGGAACCACGCATCGTTCTTTTTATTGGCATACACATCTTTCTTCAAGCGAAAGGCCGGGATGAAAAACGCATGATTGACATCCATCGATTTCAGGTTTACTTTTACCGCTTTGCTGACCGGAACGTACAGCGTATCGGTTTTTAGACCGTTCGGATATTCAAAACTCCATTGCCACATCCTGGCCGTAACATTAATATTCATCGCGTTCGCAGGAATCGCCCGTTCGTCTTGGTAACCAACCCAGCCAAAATAGAACATGCTGATGAACAGAATCAAAGGAATTGTTGTCCACAAAATTTCTAATGTAAGGTTCCCTTCGATGTTCTTTGGAATGGGGTTCTTTTTCCTGCTGTATCGGAAAACAAAATAAATCATCGCCACCGTGATCCCAATGAGAACAATGAGCGACAATACGACGATATAGAGAAAGGTCGCATCAACACTGTTTGCAAAACTTGACGCTGCTTTAAACATTCATTTACCTCACAAAAGAATAATCAATAAACGTTAATGCGATAAAAATCCCGAGAGTCAACAACGCAACAAAGATAAACACCTTGAAAACGACATCTTCATACTTCAAGTGCATAAAGTAATTCAGCACATACCAGGATTTTACGGATGCAATGAGCAATGCAATGACGATGGTCCAATTGCCGAAATTGATTCCGGCAACCGATACGGTAATACCGGTAAACGCCAGCAGCGAAATCCAGACAAAAATATATTTTCCGTATTCTACAACGTGTGCTTGTTCGTGGTTATGATGATCGCTCATCGAGACCTCAATAGTTTTATCAGTGAATCAAATAGAATAATGGGAACAAGAAAATCCAAATAAGATCGACTAAGTGCCAGTACAACGCAGCATTTTCAAGCTTCACATAGGCATGTTGATGTATAGTTCCGGTCCTTATAAATGCAAGGATGAAAAGGAAAATCGTCACGCCGACAATAACGTGGAGAGCATGCAGTCCGGTCATTACATAGTAAAGGCCGAAATACAAAATTTCTCCTTCGGGTTTTGCCAGCAATTCTTTGCCCCCCGGAAAAATTCCGTGATGAATCTTTGCACTCCATTCAAAATATTTATTTACCATGAATGCAAAGGCAAATAAAATGGTCACAATAATTAACGCCATCGAAAACCGTGTATTCCCTTTTTGCATTGCCGTAATAGACATTGCCGCCGTCATACTGCTTGTCAACAGGATGATTGTATTGACCATTCCGATGGTCGTATTCAGTTCCTGCGCAGCCATATGGAATTCCTGCTGATGAACGAATCGATACACAGCATAGATAATGAACAGCCCGCCGAACAAAAGGAGTTCGGTAAAGAGAAACAACCACATTCCCATGCGGGAACCGTAATCATCGCGATGGACAACATGTGCTTGTGTAGAAGAACTCACTTACTTTGCCTCCTTTGCAATAACCACTTCATATTCAGAATAATCGTACGGGCCTTTGTTGATTTCCGGAATGGTGTGGAAGTTTTCCATGATCGGCGGCGACTGTGTCTGCCATTCCAGCGTCACTCCACCCCAAGGATTTTTTGGAGCAAGACTGCCTCGCCGCATTCCAATTACCAAATTGGTAAACATCATGATCAATCCAGCAATTAAAATCCACGAACCGACTGTCGAGATAACATGGTACACCTGGAATTGCGGTAGATAATCGTAGTACCGCCGCGGCATGCCAAGATATCCCATAATGAACATCGGAAAATACAATGTGTTATAGCCGATGGTAACAATTGCCCATGCCCACGTTGCAACTTTCATGTTGTACATTCTTCCGTACATTTTCGGGAACCAGTAGTGCATCGCTGCAAAGATTCCGAATCCGGTTCCGCCGAACATCACGTAATGGAAATGCGCAACGACGAATGAGGTATCCGTCAAATGAATATTCACCGACAATGCACCGAGCATCAGACCGGTGAAACCTCCGATTGCAAATTGAAAGATGAATGACAAAACATAAAGGAACGGAGGGTCAGGCTGGATCGATCCTTTATACATCGTCGATACCCAGTTAAAAACTTTTATCGCGCTTGGAATGGAAACCGCAAAGGTTAAAAATGAAAAAACAAACTGAGCCGTGTCGCTCATTCCTGCGGTGAACATGTGATGCGCCCATACGAGCGAACCGAACAACGCGATAGCAAGACTTGAGAAGGCGATGAATTTGTATCCGAAAATCGTCCGGCGTGCAAACACAGGAATAATTTCCGACACAACACCCATTGCCGGAAGAATCATAATATAAACTGCAGGATGCGAATAAATCCAAAATAAATGTTGATACAAAACCGGATCACCGCCGAGAGCCGGATCAAAAATTCCAACGCCAAAAAATCGTTCCACCATCACCAGCACAAGTGTAATTCCGATGATCGGTGTCGCTAAAATCTGTACCCATCCCGTTGCGTACAATGACCAGGTAAACAGCGGCATCTTAAACCAGGTCATTCCCGGAGCGCGCATTCGATGAATCGTCGTGATGAAATTCAATCCTGTTAAGATCGATGAAAAACCGAGCAAGAATGCGGCGATCAATGCCGGGAACACATTCGTATTTGTCCGAACACTGTAAGGGATATAAAACATCCAACCCGTATCGGCAGGGCCGCCGGGAAGGAATATTGAAACGGCAGCAATGATACCGCCGCTGATGAAAAGATACCACGAAAGAAGATTCAAACGCGGAAAGATAACATCTTTTGCTCCGATCATGATCGGCAAAAAGAAATTTCCGAACACTGCCGGCAAACCCGGAATGATAAACAAGAAAATCATGATGATGCCATGCAGCGTAAACAACTGATTGTACGTCTGTGCACCCACAATTGTTTTGCCCGGCGTCAGTAATTCAAGACGAATCAAAAATCCAAAGAACACTGCAATGGCGAAAAAGGTCATCATTGTATAGAGATACAACAATCCAATCCGCTTATGATCAACAGTCAACAGCCACGAAAGGATACCCTTGTGCTTGTTGGTTGACACTTCAAAAAATGACGGCTCTATTTTATCTGCTGGCATTGCAACATTTGCCATACGTTCTCACCTCACGATTTTACTTTTGGTTTAACAGTTAAATACACGACCAGCACTCCAGCAAACAATAAAATAATTCCGCCGGCAACACGGGTAATGTTAAAAACATATTTTCTTCCTTCAGGACTGTAACTGTAACAATATTGAAGCATCTTCGCAATCGTCGGTCCTGTACGACCTTCGCTTGCTTCCGTTAACGCCATCTTTACATCAAACGGAAGATACTGCGTTCCGTAAAGATACCGTGCAATTTTTCCCTGCGGACTAATGACAATGATTGAGCCGGCATGCAAAAAATCATTTCCCTGTCTCTTGAACATAAATCCTGCCGCATCCGTCAATGTATGAATGGCAACGCTGTCACCGGTCATAAACTTCCATGAGCCATCCGGGATTTTTTTATCGAGCAAGGACATATAGTTTTCATGTTTCGCTGCCGCCAAATCCGATTTTTCCTGCTCATCAAAACTGATCGTCACGATTTGAAAATCTTTTCCGATTTCCATATCCATATGATTGACAATCGTCGTCAATTCATTTAAAATCGGACTGCAAATGCCCGGGCATCGATAATACACGAAATTAAGAATGGTCGGTTTCTTCACCACATCCTTAAGCGAAACGAGATAGCCTTTTTCATCAAAGAACTCAAGATTCAACGGAACAGTCTGACCGATTTTTTCGTCGATTCCTATTTCAATCTTCTTTGTCGAATCATTTGCCAGCAGCACAAACGAACTCAACACAAACAACGATATGACGATTAAAGATTTCATATCATTACACCTCCGTTCTAACTCTTCTCCCTATTCACCTTCGAAAGAAATGAATATAAAGCGTTCCATTCTTCGTTATCCAATCGCAACACTTTCA
Organism: Ignavibacteriales bacterium; assembly: GCA_037443785.1. GTDB lineage: Bacteria > Bacteroidota > Ignavibacteria > UBA10030 > UBA8401 > JAQUOA01. The sequence continues at coordinate 55,847 of JBBINR010000019.1, forward strand.
ATTTGAATCCAATCGTATATGGATCGGAAACGACAACTTTGATAAAATCATCCAGGCTCTTTCCCTTCGCTGCAAGAGCTGCCGTCACCAACTTACTCCGGTCTCTGCTGACATCCATGGCAATCTTTGCACCAAGCTCTTCTTGTTTTGTTTCAGCCATACTTGTGCAAAACTCCTCAACAACCTTCACCTCATCGGCACACTCTTGCGCAATTTTTTGCTGTGCAAGTTTCACCGGTATTTGCGCCGGGAGCTGAGTGCCTTTGGAAAGATTGTACACTTTTTCAAGATCGAGCAATTCCGACAAACTATCTTTTGGAAAATCGTTTGCAAACGTTCTTACATAATGGAGAATGGCAAACCTGTCTGCGGCCGGAGTATAATTAAATGCCGGCATTCCACTTGCCATTATTCCATCTTGCAGTGTTTTGTACATCTGAGAAAGTTTTCGGCCGTTCTTCCATCCTTCAGCAGAATGAAAGTTGCGCGGCTTTACTTTCATCAACGCTGCACTGACACCGTCTCCCATTCCGTTATCACCGTGACAAGAAACGCAATTTGCCTTAAAGAGATTTGCCCCTTTTGCGATCAACTCTTTTGACGAAACACCGACTTCCGAAACATTCACCGGTGCGATCAGTGCGCCGCGCTGCATCGGAATATCTTGCACAAACTGCGCTGAGTCTGCAAGGATAATCGGATTAATTTCGTTGCGCGTAATATTACCGAAGCTCCAAATATAGTATGAGCCAATCACTCCGCCAACGAGCAAAAAATAAACATACGACAGACCGAACAGCCTGACGGGGTTTTTCAATAATTCGATAAAATCAATTTCATCTTTTTTTTGCATAGAGTAGAAACCTTTTTAGAGCTGAAAATCTAATCCACGTTGAAGTTTCGGATCACCCACCGGGACCATGTTATATTTCTTTGACTGCGATGCGAATACAACAATCACAAGTCCAAACACCAGCAAAGGAAATGCGATTTCATAAAAACTAAAAACTGGACTCGGATAATACGTCGGCATCACAATCCAATAAAGATCGAGAACATGAGCAAAAATCAGAATTAGCGATGTGCGCTTGAGATTTCCTTTATTCATTTTTGACGGACGCGACAAGAGCAAGAAATACGGCAGCCAGAAATGGAACAATGCCAATGCCATCGAAACATATTCCCATCCGTTTTTCCATCGTGCAATAAACCAGAAATTTTCTTCCGGCAAATTTGCATACCAGATCAGCATAAATTGACTGAATGCGATGTATGCCCAGAATGCAAGGAAACCGAACAAAAGCGCACCAAAACTGTAGTAATGATCTTCGACAATTCCCGTAAAGAAAAATCCTTTTTCACCGAGCGATACCACCAGATACGTGATCACTGCCAATGTGCAAACGATCGTCCCGATAAAGAAATAGATTGCGAAAATCGTCGAGAACCAATGCGGTTCCAAACTCATCAGCCAATCGATTCCAAAAATCGAAACCGAAATTGCAACCACCGGAATAAACGCAGCGGCAAACTTAATATTAATCCGTGTATGTTTTTGATCTTTATTGAGATCCTGAGCAAAAGAATGTTTGCGGAACACGACAAAGAAGAACAACCAGACTACTGCCATCACCGCAAAACGAATGGAGAAGAATTGTACGTTCAGATACGGAGTTTTATTTTGCAAGACTTTATCGGCGGAGACAACATCATGATGAGTCCAAAGGAAGATATCGTGCATATTCAAGAACAACGGAATGGAAAAGAGTATTCCCACCGGAAGCAGTGCACCGAGAAATTCTGTCACTCTGCGAAACGGCGTGCTCCATACTGCGCCGGTAATATATTCGAGTGCGATATAAAATACGGCGCCGACTGATAAACCGATCAGCAATGCGAATCCGATAAGATTATTGTGAAGGGCACGTTGAAAATCCAACACGTACGAAAGTGCGACAAGAACTCCGCCAATCACCGTCAACGCCCAGCCGAGATTCACCAAACCGGCGGGAAGATTTTTTTTCGGAACGATAACATTTTCGTGATGATCACTCATTGTACATCAGACTCCTTTGCATTGAGCGCCCGTTGCAATGTTCGGATATAATGAACGATCGCCCATCGTTCTTCGCGAGAAATTTGATACTGATACGAAGGCATAACATTTTGTCCTTCAGTAATGACATGGAAAATGCTTCCGTCAGGCCAATTGCGAACTTTGTCCGAATGAAGCGACGGCGGATTCGGGAATTGTCCGCGAAGTCTGCTGTTTCCTTCGGCAAAATTTCCATGACACGGAGAGCAAAATGTTAAAAACTTTTTCTTTCCTAATGCTAAAACTTCTTTTGTCGGTAATAACGGATTGACTAAATATTTTGCTGCTTCTTCCGGTTTTCCTTTATAGGGATATGGAATGAATCCACGCGCTACAGTTCCTTCAACAGGCATTCGCATTCCAAACTTGTCAGAATAAAAATCACTTTCAGATTGAGGTTTCACTTTAAATTGTTCCATCATCCAATCATACGGAGGGAGATATAAAATTTTATTCCATGTGATATATCCGCCGGCAGACGCAACGAGTGCAACACCAACAAGCAGTGCAATAAATTTCGGATCAAACAACTTCGGTTTGAAATTGATGAATTCATCGCTGTAATAGACCGCATCCACCGATCCGCCAGCAGATTGAAGAAGCTCACGAACTTTTTGTTCATCAAAATTGGGATCTTCCGCTTGGACACTAATACCAAATGTATCCGAAGAAACTTTTTTCATGTACGGTGTATCATGAAGTGGATGACTGATATTCGGAAATTTAAAGAAGAAAACAATCATCGCAGAAACAGTCAGAAGCACCGCAAGCAACACGCCAATTTCATACGTTACCGGAACAAACGCAGGCCATGACCAATACGGCTTTCCGCCGATCACCTGCGGATAATCGACAGCGGCAACCCACGATGCAAACGAGATCATTCCAATTGAACCAAGGATACCGGCAGCAAGCGTAACAAAACCAAGTTTTGTTTCCGGCAAACGCATCGCTTTATCCATACCATGAACAGGGTACGGAGTGTGAACATCAAATTTTGTATAACCGGCTGCACTGACTTTTTTTGCCGCCTCAACAATTGCATCCGGCGATTTAAATGTGGCAACTATTGAATAGAGAGGATTAGCCATGATGCACTCCATTTCCAGCATGTCCGCCGTGCCCATGACTCGGTTGAGCACCAGGGATCACTGCCTTGACTTCCGCCATTGCAATTGCAGGCAATCCTTTCACAAATAATAATACCAGCGTGAAGAACAATCCAAAGCTTCCGATCAACAGACCGATATCCCAAATCGTCGGAGTGAACATGCCCCAACTTGACGGAAGAAAATCACGTGAGAGTGATGTAACGACAATAACGAATCGTTCAAACCACATTCCAATATTGACAAAGATGGATAGGATAAATGATGCGAGCAACGATGTGCGAACTTTTTTGAACCAAAATACTTGCGGTGTAATAACATTACACGTAAACATAATCCAATACGCCCATGCGTACGGACCAAACGCGCGATTGATAAAGACAAAACGTTCAATTGGATTTCCGCTGTACCACGCAATGAAAAATTCCATAATATACGCGTAGCCAACCATCGAACCGGTAACAAGCATAATCTTGTTCATCTTCTCGATGGTATCCATCGTGATGAGATATTCAAAATGGAATGCTTTGCGAGTGATGATCAAAACATTTTGCACCATCGCAAATCCTGAGAACACAGCACCTGCGACGAAGTACGGCGGAAAGATTGTCGTATGCCAACCGGGAATAACTGAAACTGCAAAGTCAAAGCTAACAATCGTATGAACCGACAACACAAGCGGCGTAGCAAATCCAGCCATGATTAAATATGCGCGTTCATAATGCTGCCAGTGACGATTAGAAAATCTCCAGCCCAAACTTAATACTGCAAAAATTGTCTTTTTGATTTTTGAAACAGCTCTGTCTCTTAACGTTGCAAAGTCGGGAATCAATCCGATATACCAAAACACTGCCGACACGGTAAAGTATGTCGAGACCGCAAACACATCCCATTCCAACGGCGAAGTAAAGTTCACCCATACACCATGCTGTTCAGGATACGGCAGCAGCCATATTGCAGCAAGCCATGGACGACCTGTGTGAAAAAGAACAAATTGAACAGCGCACAATACTGCAAACAACGTCATCGCTTCTGCAAAACGAGCAATTCCCGTACGCCATTTTTGACGCAGCAAAAATAAAATTGCCGAGATCAAAGTTCCGGCGTGACCAATACCGACCCAGAACACAAAATTCACAACGTCAAATCCCCATTCAACTGGCTGGTTAATCCCCCACACACCAACACCTTTCCACAAGAGCCAACCAAGACTGACAACACCGATCATCAACATTGTGGACGTAATTGCAATTCCAATAAGCCAGTTACGCTGCGGAAACGATTCGATTGGATTAGTGATTAACTCATCGAGCGACGCCGCAGTTGGTGTTCCTTCTATAACAGGAATTTCTTTTGAATAATCTATGGCTGTAGCAGACACTATTCTTTCTCCGATTGAGATGTTACATTTCGCAATTTAGCTATATACGTTACATTCGGACCAACATTAAGTTCTTCAAGAACACGATAACCAATTTCGTGCTGACGGTATTGATAAATTTTTGATGTCTTATCGTTCATATCGCCGAAGACAATTGCTTCTGCAGGACATGATTCTTGACATGCAGTTGTGACATCCGTTCCTTTAAGAACGCGGTTATCTTCAATTGCATGCTGACGTGCTTCCATGATACGCTGGATACAGAACGTGCATTTTTCCATCACGCCGCGTGAACGAACAGTCACTTCAGGATTGTTCATCAAGTTGAGTGGTTCCTGCAATTGATAAGCATCGTTAAAGTTGTCACGGAAATTCAGGAAGTTAAACCGACGCACTTTATATGGACAGTTATTTGCACAGTATTTCGTACCAACACAGCGGTTATACGCCATTTGATTCAAGCCGTCAGGACTGTGCGATGTTGCAACTACCGGGCAAACGTTTTCGCACGGCGCATTATCGCATTGCTGGCACAACATCGGCTGATTGCTGACTGTCGGCGCATCGGATGTCCCGGAGAAATAGCGATCGATTCTTATCCACGCCATGTCTCTTCCCTTTTTCACTTGCTCTTTTCCGACAACGGGAATATTGTTTTCAGCATAACACGAAACCGTACACACTCCACAGCCGGTGCATTTATTCAAATCGATTGCCATCGCCCACTTCACACCTTCGTACTTCACCTTAGGCACAATGGTTGATTCATGATGTTCGCGCTCGATAAATTTCGGATCTTCAATGTACTGGATCAGCGTCCCTTCTTGAATAATCTCACGCTTCTTGTGAATATCTTTTAAGAATGTATCATCAAGCGAATGCTGCTCTTGAGTCGATGCAAGCACATATGATCCGCTTGTTTTTGTCACAGACACATTTGAATACAACCACGGCGAAAGTGAATTATTTTTTGACGCCAATGTGTTTGCATTAAATCCAACATTTGCGCCAACACTTCCGGCAACTGTTCTTCCGTAGCCCAACATGACAGAAACAAATTTTTCAGCTAATCCCGGTTGAACATGAACCGGAAGATTTAAAGTTCGTCCGTCAGCATTCACAGCAACCATATCGCCTTCGCCAACGTGCAACTCTTTTGCTGTTGCTGGTGAAAGCGATGCATAATTATCCCAAGTGATTTTCGACGCAGGATGTGGCATTTCTTGGAGCCAGCCGTTGTTTGAAAATCTTCCATCACCGATAAAATAATTATCGTGCAGATATAATACGAAATTTTTTGAAACAGGAACTTCGCCGATAGCCGACAACACATCCGATTTCACAGTTCCAATTGATTGCGCCGATTCAGCAAATGTCAACACACCGTCATGAAGGGCAGAGAACCAGAATGATTTGAAATCAACTTTTAATTTTAGCGTTGGATAAACTTCC
>JBBINR010000020.1:0-60743 GCA_037443785.1 Ignavibacteriales bacterium
GTGGCATCACATTAACCGGAAAAGAAATTGTCCTCAACACGCCAATTTCCGAAGAGCAAATCCGTAAGTTAAAAGTTGGTGATGTTGTGCTGATTAACGGACAAATGTTTACCGGCCGTGATGCGATCCACGCACATTTAATGGATCACGATGCGCCGGTCGATTTGCACGGACAGATTTTATATCACTGCGGACCCGTTATGTTGAAAGAAGGAGACCAATGGAAAATAAAAGCCGCCGGCCCGACAACGAGCGGAAGAGAAGAACCGTACCAGGCAGAGATTATTAAAAAGTTCGGCGTTCGTGCTGTAATTGGTAAAGGCGGTATGGGAGCAAAAACATTGGCAGCTTTAAAAGCACACGGCGCGGTGTATCTTAACGCAATCGGTGGAGCGGCTCAGTATTATGCTCGATGCGTTGAGACTGTGGAAGATGTTCACCTTTTAGAATTTGGAATCCCTGAAGCAATGTGGCATCTGCGAGTAAAGAACTTTCCGGCGATCGTAACAATGGATGCACATGGAAACAGCCTCCATGCAGAAATAGAAGAACATTCAGGGAAAGAGCTTTCAAAATTTTCACATTCTGTTTATTAATTTCTTAAAACTCGGAGCTTTCAATGGCAAAAGACACGCTTACAATTACTGATAACCGAACAGGGAAATCATATGAAGTGCCGATAGAATATGGAACAATCCATGCAACCGATTTGCGAAAGATCAAAGTCCATGATGATGATTTTGGCATGATGACATACGATCCGGCGTTCATGAACACTGCGTCGTGTAAAAGCACGATCACCTATATTGACGGTGACAAAGGTATCCTTCGATACCGCGGATACCCCATCGAAGAACTTGCTGAAAGCTGCACCTATCTTGAAGTCGCACACTTGCTTTTCCGTGAAGAACTGCCGACACAAGCGCAGCTTGACGATTGGACAGAACAAGTTCAACATCATTCCTTTATTCACCAAAATATTGTCAACATCATCGAAAGTTTTCGGTACGATGCACATCCGATGACCATTTTAATCAGCACGATTTCTGCATTGGCATCGTTCTATCCGGACGCGACAAATATTGCCGATGCTGAAGTTCGCAAGCAGCAAATCCGGCGTCTTATCGGGAAAGTCCCGACGATTGCGGCATTTGCATATCGCCACAGGCTTGGAATGCCATTCATCCATCCGGAAGATGAATTAAGTTTCATCGGAAATTTTGCGAACATGATGTTCAAACGAGGATCGAGGAAATATCATTCACATCCCGTTCTTGAGCGGGCGCTCAATATTCTCTTTGTCCTTCATGCAGACCATGAACAAAATTGCAGCACAAGCACGATGCGCGTTATCGGAAGTTCGCACGTTGATCCATATTCCGCAGTCGCCGGTGCCGCCGCAGCATTGTTTGGCCCCTTACATGGCGGAGCGAATGAAGCAGTTATTCACATGCTCGATCACATTGGCGATATCAAACACGTTCCTGAATTCATAAAGAAAGTAAAAGACGGTGAAGGTCGTTTGATGGGATTTGGACACCGCGTTTATAAGAATTATGATCCAAGAGCAAAAGTAATTAAGAAGTTGGCGTACGATGTTTTCGAAGTCACCGGGAAAAATCCGAAACTCGAAATTGCATTGGAATTAGAACGAATTGCGTTGGAAGATGATTATTTCGTAAAGCGAAAACTCTATCCAAATGTCGATTTCTATTCCGGACTAATCTATCAAGCCATGGGGTTCCCGATTGATATCTTCCCCGTTCTGTTTGCAATTCCTCGGACTTCTGGCTGGCTTGCCCATTGGCAGGAAATGCTTCTCGATCCCGATCAAAAGATCGCACGACCGCGGCAAATTTACCTGGGAAAAGATGTCCGTAAATTTATACCGATGGAAAAACGATCATAATTCAAAAAGCGCAAATTCTTTTTGCGCTTTTTTATTTTAAATAGCGGACGAAACACATGAAAGCAATCATCAACAATATTCTTCACCGTTATATCGATATCGGCATCAACACAGCAACGCCGATCATTTTCATTCATGGATTCCCTTTTAGTCACAAAATGTGGACGTTGCCGGGAGGACAAACAGAAGCACTTGCAGGAACAAACAGAGTCATTGCGTACGATGTCCGTGGACATGGAGAATCGGAAGTTGGCACAGGACATTATTCCATCGAATTTTTTGTCGACGATCTCATCAGTCTGATGAATCATCTTTCGATTGAAAAGGCAATTCTCTGCGGATTGTCGATGGGTGGCTACATTGCACTGCGGGCTATTGAGCGATATCCTGATCGAATTATTGGATTAGTTTTATGCGATACCAAAAGTGAATCTGATCCGAACGAAGTTCGCGTCAAACGAGCTCAATCCATCAAAGATATCCAGGAGAACGGTTTAAAAGTATACGCTGAAAATTATGTAAAAAACGTTTTTGCCCCTGAATCATTTCAAAATAAATCCGATACAGTGAAATTAATCCAGAGCATTATCGAACGAACTTCACCAGCTTCACTCTTTGGAACGTTAATGGCATTGGCATCACGAACGGATACGACGCTTTCTCTTCCTTTTATCAAATGTCCGACGGTGATTCTTGTCGGAGAAAAAGATACGGTCACTCCTCTCTCCGCATCGCAAGCGATGAAAGAGAAAATTCCTAACTCGCGAATGGCGATTATTCCGAATGCCGCCCATATGAGTAACATGGAAAATCCCGAGGTCTTTAACAAACACCTTGTTGAATTTGTAACATCAATTCATTGAACTCATTAAAAGCAATTCAAAAAAAAGTCGTGCGGTGTACACTCTGTCCACGTTTGGTTGAATGGCGAGAGCATATCGCATCACTCAAGACAAAACGATTTTCCGATTGGACATACTGGGGAAAACCCATTCCAAGTTTCGGCGATCCCGATGCACACGTGTTGTTGGTAGGATTAGCTCCCGCGGCCCATGGCGGAAACAGAACCGGCCGAATGTTTACCGGGGATGAAAGCGGCAATTGGCTCTATCGGGCTTTGCATAAGGCACGATTTGCCAATCAATCCGAATCAAGAGACACTGATGACGGATTAAAACTTAATGACTGCTATATCACCGCTACGTGCCGCTGCGCACCGCCTCAGAACAAATTACTGCCTCAGGAAATTTCGAACTGCCGGCAATATTTGATTGCTGAAATGCAGGCCTTAAAAAATGTTAGAGTGATTGTTGGATTGGGAAAAGTGGGATTCGATTCTACATTCAATGTAGTGAAAGCACTTGGGATGACGACGCTTACCTCCCGTCCAAAATTTTCACATCACGCAGTAGTCCAATTATCTGATTCGCTAACTCTTATAGGAAGTTATCATCCAAGCCAGCAAAATACATTCACGGGAAAACTTACCGAAAAAATGCTCGACGATATTTTCCTTACGGTGCGAAAGCTGCTAAAGAAAAAGTCACGCAAATAAAAAAGCCGCTATTGTCAGCGGCTTTTTTAGTATGCTTGTGAATTTGTTATCTAATCCACGGTTCCCGAAGCAAGTATTAGTTCATACGTCCCATACACCGGGTGAGTAACCGTTACTCGCAACGTCGCTGGCACCGCCGGGTTAATGTCAGTAGTATTATCATCTTTCAGATTAACTGAAAATGTCGTGATTCCATTACCAGTCGCAAAAGTATCGTATAATGTCCATGGTCCGCCATCTACTACTCCAGCGTTTGCTGAAACAGAAATTGTCGTTCCAGCGGACAAAGGATGTCCATATATATCACTCACACTGAATGTAAATGGCCCTGCACCACCTCCATTCGCCACTGTGAATGTTGTAGTACCGGTATTTGTAATGACCGGTGAACCCGTCCAAAGTATCAGTATTGAGTCAAGAATTAGTGCGCCATTTTTCCCAATAGTTCTAGCATAAATTCTTCCATATCCTCGAGGCATACCTGCAAGCGTATCCGGCGGAGTTGGATAAGGATTTCCAGGAGTCAATGTTGCGGAAGTAAATCCACGCGCATCTGTTGGAGCACCTCCCGTAATAGTACCATGAGAAGAATTGAAATAGACCTGCGTTCCAGGAGCCACCGGATTGCTGTATGCATCACCTATTCCAACATTTACAGTTAACGACGGAGCAAGTGCTTTTTGTAATCCTGGGAAGTTATAATACGGCGCCGCAATTGTAAAATGTCTTTGATCAGCAAAGCCTGAATAGACAGAGATCTTTGTCGGCTGCGACACAATTGTTTTTGAAGGAGTCGCCAATGAAGCAATTAATTGAACAACCCCAGCTTGTGTTCCGCTGACTACAGTTACATGAACTTGTCCCTGTGCATCAGATGAGTCAATCGTTGGCAATATTGATGGAGCTGTCCCACCGCCGGTGAATGAATTGGGGAAAAATTGTGTTGCAAATGTTACACCAACGCTGTGATTTTGGTCCAAAGGTGCCCCAAGAGAATCTCGTACTGCATATGTCAACGTCGCCATTTCCGTCGCTCCCACACCTGACACATAAATATTATTGGCAGTCGATCCAATAAACGCAATTTGAGCAGGCTGGCGTGCACTTGCAGGAACCCCGGTAGTATCAATCGCCGCCTTGCCAAGATATCCGGTGATGATTTTTTTCGCGTTACCATTCGGGCTTTTAACATTTACCGAAAGACCAATTTTAGTTCCCTCTGTCCAATTTCCATTCCCTTGGTCTTTTACTCCTACCGAAAATGATGTGAAAGATTTATCGCGAGTATCAGGAAGTGTTGTCGTAAGATCTCCGTTAAGGATAATTCCGATACTATCCGTACCTACGCCTGTCACCGAAATTGTTGTCCCTTCAGCCAAAGGATTACCCAGCTGATCACCGACAGTGAAACTAACATTTTGAGTTCCATTTGCAGGGAGGACAAAATTATTATCGTTGGAATTTATGACTGTAGCGCCGGAGAATAGAACGGTGACATTCGTTGCTACGATTGAAGCAACTTTTGCAATTTTTCCGATCCCGAGATTTTTAGAATTTGCATATCGCTGTAATACAGAAAATGTGTTATTCCCAGCGGAGATGGCTCCATCGACACCGGAACCAATATTCGCCGTCACGGTCGCAATCCCCGAAAGAGGAATTGGATTCACCGGTGACAATGTTACACTTACTTTACCGCTGGCATCGGTCACGGCAGATCCAGGAGAAACAATCCCACCATTTGTTCCAAAATAAACAGGAGTTTTTGGCTGAACAGGATTTCCAAATTTATCTCCAATCACTGCTGCGATCGTACTTGTTACCGTAGGAATTCCAGCAGGAAGATTGACTTTCGATGTACTGATTGTGACATGACTGCTGTCAGCAAATCCCCCGTAAATCGGAACAGAGACGATCGGCGATTTAAGAGTATCTAATTTTGTTGTGTCGGAAGAATTTTTTACTGTAGCGAATGCCCGGACTTGTGCAATTCCCGCTTTTTGACCCGCATAGAGAATAACCGTTGCTGCACCGCCGGCATTTGTTTTTATGGAATCGACATTGAAATACGTCAAGTTATCCGGCTTCGTTACCAATCTAAAATTGACGGTCACTTTATTGTTTTCATCAATCGGCACCCCTAATGAATCTCGAACTTCAAAAACAAGACTGCTATAATCAATTCCACCAGCTCCTTTAATAGAAATTGATGGGGACGATATATTTTGAAGAACTACCGTTCCTGCACGTGTGGATTTTTTTGGCGGGGGTATACTATCAATTGCAGGAGTCAGTCCGCTCATAAAAATTTCACCCAAAGCAAGATTCTTTTTGGTAGAACTGTAGGCTACAGTAATAACTGTATCAAAAAAATCGTTTCGTGAAAACCGCATCGTCGTGGTCACTTCATTCGCTTCACTGGAAGTAAATGTATATTTGAATGTCCCGTCAACTTCGGTTGTATCTTTTCTCAGTGGATTATTTAATGTCACGACAACGGAATCCAACGGTGCTCCGCTCTTTCGTAACACTGAGCCGGAAACATTAACCGAGTAATTTTCAGTCGTGGAATTTGGGCTCGTACACGAGAACATACCTACAATGAAAATTATAAGAATAAAAACTAAACTTTTTTTCAGATTTTCCATAAAGTCATTCCAGATTTATTTTTTGACCTTTAACCGTTCAATTTCAGATGCTGTTTTGGCACGCTGAACTTCAATCGGATTTATTCCTTTTCGTTCGGCAGCCGTTGCAATACGTTCTTCAACTGTCGGCACAACTTCCGCTTTCAAGAGGATTATCAATTCATTTGTTGTCGTAGATGATTTATCGTATCCAAAAATATACCGCAATCCAAAGAACCACCACGGAAGATCTTTCAAGAGCGGAATACCGCCCCGTTCTACCGATTCGGAATTTGTATACAGTCCCCCAATAACGGTTTCTTCTCCATCATACAAAACCGAAAAGGTTTGCGCGGATGATTTATTGATAATCGGTCCTGCGCTGACTGTACTCCGTTCCGCTTTCACGTCTAAGTTAATGAACTTAATTCCATTTTCATTATACACTGTCGGTTTTACATCAATAATAATTCCTGATGACACCGGCTGCTGAATGGTGTTTCCAGCAAAATCCCTTGTAGTAATAAAAATGTCTTGTCCCACCTGAATACGCCCTTGTTTTCCGGATGATACCACAATAGAAGGGCCGGAAAGGACATCACCGAGTTGATTACTTTGGAAGAAAGAAATTAACGCCGAAATATTCGAAAACTTTATCGCAGGAATTATTTTGGCAGCAAAACCAGGTTCATTCGTTTGGACACTAAATGGATCGCTTATCCCGGAACTCATATTCGCTCCAAATCGCGTCGGTCGTGACGTGGATGAATCACCTGAATAAAAGAAATTCCAATTGATCCCTGCCGACATTGATTTGACGACATCAATCGTAAAAAACACCGACGAAATTCTAATATCTCTTTGCCGTAAAATTACTTTTCCCATCGAATCAACTTTTACCGTGGATACTCCCCCTCCTGTTACCGCGCCACCGCCCTTCGTCGTTTCATCGACTGGATATACGTAAAAAAATTCTTCACGCTCCTCATACCATAGATTATTATTTCGCAACACCGTTTCGAATGCCTGCATCCAGTACATATTCTCAATATCAGTCCCAATCGGCTTCTTATTGTTGCTGGCATCCACCACAATTTTATTTAAATATTTTTTGCTAAAATCGCTAAAGAGAAGCATGGCTTTGTCCAACTGAAGCGTTTTAGACATCGAAACGAGCTCTTCGGGGGCGACATAATCATTAATGTATAAACGTCTTTCCCGATTATTTTGTGAGACGGTATATTGAAACAGGAGCAGTATACCGAAACAATAAATCACATGTCTTTTCATTTCTCCACATCCTTATTAGGTTTCTCAAATTGAATTTTTATGCGTTTGGTTGAGACAATACCGCCGTCGTTGAGCGTAAATTCAACAATCCCGTCCTGCGGATAAATATCGGTCACTTTGCCAAGGTACACTTCGTCCCCAACTTTCAAGGTGACTAATTTTCCGCTTGGGTCCATGACTAAGGCTTTGCCGCTGGCTGTTGCTTTTACAGAAATTTGATTAACGTCGAGCAGCTTCCGCACATTCACCGGGGATTGCGCAAGAATGCTTGGCTGGAATGGATTCGATGTAATCGGTTGCGGTGTAGAATCCGGTTTCATCACCTGCATAGATAATGTTTTTTCGCCGGTAAAGAATGCATTGACTTCCATGGCATACGCAATTGAAATTTGCGGGTATTCTATCGTATCGGATTGTACTTCAGCACTTCGCACAGTAAGGTCAGAAATTTTATATAATTTCCTTCCATTCTCTAACAACCAGATAAACCTCATTAGATTCGGAAATTCCGTTATACCGGTCAGCTTATAACTATTATAGCCATATCTCCCTACATTTTTTGTCGACGCCAGCGACAGGTTCATCTGCAATTGCTGCGCACCGCTTTCACTAATAATATCGCTTAAGTATCCGTAGGTTTGAGATGAGACATCTGATTCGGAGATTTCTTTAATTCTATTATTCCACCGATGAAGTGTCTCACGCAATTTTGATTGTACATCGGCAATAGATTTTAATTGCACGGAATTATCTGTCAGCTGTGCGGCAATTTTTTTCGTTTCTTTCGTGTTCTGTTCAATCTTTTTCGGTTGATAAAAGAACGTAATATATCCGCCGATAATAACAACCAAAAGAATGATGACGCCGAGTGCTATACTATTTCGTAATTTATATGACACTGTTCACCTATTTATTATCTGCTTCGATTTTGTCAACTGTTAAAAAGAATTTATAGACATCCTTTTCGCGAATTTTCTCCACATCAACACTTTTGAGCGTTGCCTTCTCGAACATGTTTGCAATGCGGGGAATTCTTTGCCGATATAATGAATATCCGGTGAGCTCTAATTTTGATCCGTTTGAAACCACGTCTTTGACCCATACGGAATTAACATTTTCAACGCTATTGGTAAGATGATTAAAAATTTTACTCCATCGATTATAATTCGGAACAATAGAATCATACACTGCTAAGGCGCTTTCGAACTGCTTATTCTGTCCATGAAGACTGTCGAGAACAGATTGCAGCCGTTTATTCTCTGCGAGCTGTTCCTGCACTTTCTGCAATTCTGATCGTGATTTGCGGACATCATCATTTTGTGCGGCGTACTTCGACGTAAAAAATAGTGTCGTGACAAAAATTAAAACCAACAACACATATCCATGCCATGCAAGTTTAAATATTTTTTGTCCTTCACGAAAACTGGTCGGCAACAAATCAATATCGTAATACCGCTTGTTTTTCAGCTCCAATGCCCGCATTGCTGCCGAAATCGGAATTGCATATTCCGAAATAATAGACTCCGGTTCATCTTCAAACCCTGTTGTGTCAATCGTTGGCGAAGATAAATATTCGATGGGAGCTTCAGCAAATTGCGGAGACAGGAATTGCTTCAGGTCTATTTTATGCGCTACACCCGCCAAGAAGATACGGTCAACATGCACAATGCCGGCACTATCTTGTTCGAGAAGTATTCGAGAATAGATTGTATTCTCAATATTCGGCGTCGATCGTCCCTCACTAATAACCGGAGCAAAATGGAAAAAATTCTCTCCCTTCATGAAGATCAATCGGGTGAATTCCGAGCCGACATATACAATAATTGAAATTTCTGATTCGCCCAATTCATAATTATTACGAACAAGGTTCATCAACGAAATGTCTGACGTCTCAATGAACTGAACTCGAGGAATTCTTTTCCCCAAAAAATCTTTTACGCTCTCGATAAGATCCAACAAACTCAATCCGTCTTCACGGATCATCGACAGCACTTGCCCTTCAGCGGCATTAATATACGCCAAGGAATCCATTGACGGCTTTATTGATCGAGTTGCTGAAAGCTCATCAATCAACTTGCGTTTTAATTTCGATCCGCTTAACCCAAAATTGTCTTCAAATTGCTGATAATAAACAGACGGTTCTGCTATGGAGTATACCAAACGGTAGGAAGTTGTCGGATATTCGGACAACAATCCGATAAGAATTTCGCTGTTCGATTCCCCTCCGGCACCTTCAGTAAAACCCTCTTTCTCCGCCCCGGCTTCTAATGTATCAACCATGTCGAATGCTTCAACCGTTCCACTGTCAGCAGCTACTGTTTTTTCTTCTAACCTTTTTACAAGATTCACTGTTTTGGCGTCATGCAAAGAAATTTTTTTATCTTTCAATGACAGGTGGACAAACTTGACATCAAGTCCATCGATAAACATCCCGATAACAGTTTTTCCTTCACCTTTTGCGTAGGGCATATTAAATGCTCAAAATTATTATGTGGTACTTGAACTTAACAACTGCTGCATTCGCTTTTTGTTATTTGCATAATTCATCGCACTATCCAATGAAATTTTTTTCTGAGCGTAAAGCTTCTTTAAATCCTGCTCCATTGTCTGCATGCCAATTTCATTGGATTCTTGAATCATTTGATAAATCTCGCCGGTATTTCCATTTTTAATTGCCGCTCTGACCGAAGCATTCATAATCATGATCTCGCGTGCGGCAACGCGCTTCCCGTCAAGACTCGGTATAAGTTTTTGTGAGAGCACCATCTTTCCAACATCCGCAAATCGATTGCGAACTCTGTCTTGCTCCACCGGCGGCACTTCACCGATGATACGGTCGATACTTTCTACAGCCGATGCTGTGTGTAACGTTGAAAATACTTTGTGTCCGCTATCGGTAATTTCAAGGGCCGTAAAAATTGTTTCAGGATCTCTCATTTCACCAATCATGATGATATCGGGATCTTGACGGAGTGCCTGAATCGCTCCCTCCTTAAACGACAATACATCACGGCCTACTTCTCGATGCCGGACAATACAACGATCCGATTTATGAACATACTCAATCGGTGACGCAATAACTACAATGTGCCCATCAACGGTGTGATTATTCAAATCAATCATCGCATCCAATGTAGTACTTTTTCCCGAACCGGTGATTCCCGTAATTAAAATCAATCCCTCTTTGGTGTGTGCAAGGCTAACAATTTTTGTGACATTGGCATGCAGTTCCAGCGATTTATAGGGACGCACCGTTGCATTAATGGCGCGCATATTTAGTGCAAGATGATCAAGATCGAGATATGCATCGGCTCTGAATCTTCTCATCGTCTCGCCGTCCATAATCATATACGAGAAATCGAGATTTTTTTGTTCGTAGAGATATTGGCGCTGCCGTGATGTTATTAAGGATTGAATTAAAATATTTGTTTCATCCACAGAATGAGCATCTAATGTTGGATCGGGTTTTTTTGAGCCAAATATTCTGTACCACACCTTGCCATGTCCGCCATAACCGCCAAAATCAATATCCGATGCGTTAAGGACAAACATTCTCATGAGAAGTGTATCAACAAAGTTTTTAAGAGCCAATTTATTTTCGATCGGCAATTTTTCTACCGCATCTCCGATGAAAATTTGTCGTTCTAATCCCTGGGTAGACTGAGGGATTTGAGAAAGAACTTGGGTGAGAATAACGCGGGCATTCTCCTGGATATCAGCAGGCATAATTAAAGACGCACTTGTCGATGCTGCTTGCATTCTTGCTCAATTTTGGTGAAGGAAAATTTGCGTGCGTTCACAACACACTTAAAATAACAAGTTTAGAAAAATTTTTCAAGTGTTACATGAACTATTGCTGTGAATATATTGAAAGGTAAAGTTAATGTCAACAGTTTTACTCGAGCCACGATAAAATCTCAAAACTGCCCGTTGTAGGGAAATAATCGGGGGCATTTGCCACATCGGCCAATCGCTCGTCAAAATCGGTTCTCAAATTATACCCGCGTCGGGAAGTGCCTGAAGCTCCATTCGATGTAGCATACAAATACTCAACCATAATTCCGCCAAAGACATGAAGCATACCAGCCGGACGCGTATTGAAATTTTCCACCTGCAGCCCGCCTTTAAAGCTATAATACGATCCTTGCATCTCAAATGAAGCAGCTCCATTATCCTTTACCGTAAAATCTCCGTAAGAAACCATTCCAAGAATATCGTGGGAGCTCGGATTAGTTTTAGGATTATCTTTCAAAACAAGATTATTAGTAATGTTTACTGCTCCTCCAACGGTACCACTTGTGCGAAGAGAAGCTAACGTTACCCTTCCGGAGACAGTGCCTTCAACCCACATTGTACCTTTATCAATAGCAATGATTCCATTTGGAGCAAATGCTGCTACTGTTGTGGTCGTCCATGCCGCCGCAGAAGAAGTTTTCCAATCCAAATGAATTCCATCGGCATTAAATTTTAAATAAAGATCTCCGCCGGATTGAGCATGACCGTGATCATTCGCCGCGTTATAAATTTCTGTGTAGCTGGTAACCGCAGGCATTGGTATACTTACAGGAGATTCAAAACCTCCTTCAAAATACGGGTCGGGGGGACGAGAACCGCCCATAGTCAAACCTGATAACGAAGTTGTTTTACCGAGAAATGCGGGGTGTCCAAATGTTTTCAATTTACCCTGAGTATGGCTTGGGCCGCCGACTGTGTCTCCTGTTTCCCACTGTGCTGCCGAAGCATGGGTTCCGCCATAAAATGCAAACTTAGCAAATGAACTTCTCACTAATAAAACAATAACCTGTTCAATTCTATGTTCAGGATCATGAAGATATGTTCCAGTTGAAACAACTTTAATCTTATGCCCTACCGTATCTTTAACTCTAATTTCTATGCTTCCACCGCCAAATGTGTACGTAGTAGCGTTCGTTCTAAATGTCGAGTCTTGAAAAACCTTACTACAGGCTAAATTCGCTCCGGCAATTGCAATGGTATGAAGTTGAGTATGATCGTAATATGTAATAGCATTCCGCAGGGATTCTGTTCCGATATCCTGCATGTTCTTCCCAACGAGAAGAAAAATGGCGCTAAAACCCATAACCATAAAAATTGCCGTTCTTCCCATACTATCTCCTATCTGCTTTGTAAATTTTTTGCAACAATCCTCACCTGCCGCCAATATGCAGATTGATACAGCGTGTCAAAAGCTGCCGCGTTCACGCCACCGACAATCTTAGAATAATTTTGCACCTCTACGGTAATTTTCATCGATTGAATCAAACGAGTATTCGAAACGACAGGATGCGCATCATCATTTAAATTATTTTTCAATGCATCCATATATTGTAAATTGAATGTCGTCACACCGAGATTTACCCCCACCGGAGTATTAGAGTTTTCAACTCTATAAAGCAATCGGTCATTCGGATTTGGTGTATTTGACGCCTCGCTTGTATCGCCGACATAATATGTTATGATATCCAGGTTTCCATCGCCTAACCATCCCGTTGTTCCAACGTTATCGGTTGGTAGGTCGGTAAGAAAACTTATTCTTGTTGACGTTGCTTCAATAATGGCATCGGCCGGATCGGGAATTTTCTTTGGATCGGCGCAATATCCCATCCGCCGAAAATCATCTTCAATCATTGAAGTGACTGCGACAAGATTTTCCTGCACAACAAGATCGCCACTATAGGCCTGGTAGTTCTCTGCATTACTGACATTGACTCGCAGCGCCATGAGCAAAAGGCTTCCAAAGATCATTGTAGAAGCAATAAGATCTAAAATAGTTTGGGATCCCATACTTTACCTAAAGTACCAATAACTATAAACAGTTTGAAAAGTTAATGTGTCTTGCGTTGGCGTATCGCGAGTATAATCCAGCAGATAAGGACTCGTTACGTACACCGTAATTTTTTTACTGAAAGTTTTGATTGTTGTCGCCGCCAATGTTGCGGAATTTGGATCAATATATGTTACAGTTACTTTAGTGCTATAAGGAATGCCTTGAAGAGTGTCATAATGAACATAGTTATTATAATCATCAATATCATTAAACGTAGAAAAGGTCTCTGCTCCATCTGGACCAAAGCTTGCCGGGGCACACAATTCAGAAGTGGTGGCCGCAGTTTTGGCAAGATGTGAAGTGTCCAAAGGAACTGCCGTCGATTCGTCAAATGCCAATGCGCTCGACATTTCGATTGCCGATGTACCTAAGGATGTCGCGGCAATCCTATATTCAGATAAGTCCTTTGTAAAGCCGGAATTTAACGTTGCGGTGTTCATGTTAAGAATTGTTCTTCCCATCAACATCAACGCCATAATTGTAAGTAATGTTTGTCCTAGACCCATCGACGTACTTTAAGTTAAATTTAATGTGGTCGCAAGTTAAAATATTCTAACGTGAAAGGTTGTAACGGAAAGCACATACGATATAATATTCAAAAATCATACCGTATCATATTTAGGGGTAAAATGGAAAATATTTCCGAAAAAAAAATACAAGACTGCAAAAATTACAATTTTAAAATAAATATTTACAATGATCGGAAATCCTGTCCACCATCTATCAAGATAAATGTGGTGGAATTGTAACCCAAACGATTCTCCATGCTGTTACTTTGAAGTGACCTGAAAGGTTTTGATACCTACTCATCTTCAACTGTTGATGCAATTACTTCTTCTAACGAGGTTAGTCCTTCTTTCATTCGCTCCATTCCAGATCGACGAAGTGTCCACATACCATCCTTTGCCGCTTGATCACGAATGGAATTTTCATCAACCTTTTCACCAGCGTTCAAAACAATATTTTTGATTGCTTTCGAAAAAAATAATGCTTCATGAATTGCCGCTCTTCCCTTATAGCCGCCGTTGCATTTATCACATCCAACCGGTTTGTAGAACGTGTGACTCTGTAAATCTTCTTCCGTGAATCCGAATTTTAATAGATCCCCTTTTTCGGAATCATCAATAGGCTGTTTGCATATCTTGCATAACGTACGGATCAGGCGCTGAGCGACAATAATATTAATGGCATAGGCAATAAGAAAAGGTTCGATTCCCATCTTATAGAGACGAGCAACAGCACTTGGCGCATCATTCGTATGAAGAGTCGAAAAAACTAAGTGACCGGTATTGGCAAGTTTAATTGCTGTTTCGGCTGTTATCTTATCGCGCATTTCACCGACAAGTACAATATCAGGATCGTGACGCAGAATACCGCGAATCGATTGCTCAAAAGACATCTTCGGCCCAATTTTTAATTGTCGCGCTCCCTTGATAATATATTCAACGGGTTCTTCGATCGTAAGAACATTTACGGTAGGATCAATAACTTGATACAGCGCGGCAATCAATGTCGTCGATTTACCGGATCCAGTGGGGCCCGTCAAAATAATAATGCCCTGGGGTTTGTTGATTGCCTTATAAAAGAAATTTTTGGCGGGACCTTGCAAACCTAATTTATTAAGATCGGTGATAACTTTTCGATCATCAAGAACACGAATGACAACGCTTTCAAATTTATTTTTAAATTCCGTTGTCACGATTGGCATGATCGAGACGCGAAAACGTAATTGATGGCCATCAATTACGCGCTGTACAAATCCGTCTTGCGACATTTCGCGTTCAAATCGATCGACACCTTTCGTTCTATCTTTCACAACCGCCATTACCGCCTCCGGCATTGTATTTTCCTGGCAATGCCACAAAGTTAAATTACCGTCAACACGGAACAAGAAGTTCGTTTTATTCCCTTCTGCTGCAACGATATGAACGTCACTCACATCGCGCCGGACCGCTTCAACCAATGCGCCTTCAAATAAATTTGCGAGAGCGCTTTTGTTAATTTCAGCATTCAGTAAATCTTCGTCAACTTGCGACTCATCATCAGGCGTTTCAACACTTATTCCACTGTCTTCCAATAATTTCAAAAATTCATTTTGCGGCGGAATAACTTGTTCGAGAAGACTTTGCAATTCCTTGAGCCGACAATATGTGACTTCATATTTCTTAACGTTGAAGTTACGAGCAATAACAGGAATATTTCTATCTGTTGGATCGGCACAAACAATCACCAATTTGTCAGACTGTTTTTCATCAAACTTCAGAGGAAGCATTTTCGCTTGAATAAGCAGATCGCGATTCCCTTCAGGAAGGCCGTCAACAATTTTTCGAATAAAATCGACACGCGTTTTATCGATATTTTCATCAGCGAGATATATTTCACGGAACGCATACAGGTTAGCGACTTCACGGAACACAGCATCATGGTCAGCATTAAATTCTGTAACAAGAATTTGTCCGAGATTTCTTCGTTCCTTTTTTGACGCTTCGGCCTCTTTGACACGGAGAGATTTTTCAAGCGTCTCGTAATCAATAATCCCTTTTTTGAGAAGTGTATATCCTATTTTATCGGTAATATCTAAATCAGCCATATCAAATTTCCCCGAAGTGCTGTATCAAAATAACGAGAGAAAAAAATGAATCCATCCGCCGCCGGGCGGTTTTGGTTTAATCGTTGCTGTTTCTGAAGAAACAAGCGTCAACGCCGTTAACACAACCATGATAATCATTGAAATCATAAGTTGAATAAAATCGATCGCATTACGCATGCGATAGCCTGTTTCCTTTTCGTAATACTCAGCAAGCTGCATTGCAGTATTCTTTACCGTTCCGGTTTCCGCTCCGGAGTGAAATCGGGAAATTGCAGTTTTGGTAAAAACTCCGGTCGCTTCAAATGCTTCCGTAATCCCTGCTCCCTTCTCAACCATTAACGGAAGTGCAACCGATTTAATTTGTCCTTCCATATATTTATTTCCACACGCCTCGGATGCCATTTTGATTACTTCGATATTTTCCCCCGATCCGGAATACAAGGCATAAAACACGCGGCAAAAAATTTCAATACTCGTCTTATGTAATAAATCACCAATGGACGGAACTTTCCACATATATTTATCGATGAGATATCTACCCCTCTCTGTCATCGCAAATCGTGCAAATATTACCGATGGAATTGCAATTGCCAACGTTATCCATATAATATTTGACGTGATAAAATCGCTTAATTTTAATGTGGCTCTCGTCATGGGTGGAAGTTCAATTTTAAATTTTTGGAAAAGACTGGCTGTCGCCGGGAAAATATATGCGACATAGTATCCTACGGCACCAAATAAGATCACCAGCGTAACGACAGGCATAATCAATGCGCTTTTCAAATCCTTCTTAAATTGAGCCTGGCGTTCCAAAAATTTTGCAGTGCTTTCAAAAATTTCTCCCATATTTCCGCTCTTGGATGCAAGCCCCAGCATATGCGCTGCAAATTTTCCCAGCGTTCTTTCATGCTTTTGAAAAGCCTTCTCGCTGTCTTTCCCTTGTTTCAAATCCTGATTAATTTCTCTGATCGCCTCACGAAGCGTTTTATTTTGAATGTCGTTAATCAACATCGACATCATATCATTGAAAGGCAATTTCTGCCGAATGAGATCGGAACTTACACGAACAAATGAAACTACTTCAATAGCGGGAACCTTCCCCCCCTTTTTTTCAAACAATTTTTTTCGAACATAAACGACAGTATATCCCATCTTGGCGAGAGCATCAATAACTTCCTGTTTTGAAAAAGCCTTTTGCTCGCCGTCTATTGGCGCTTCGTTCCCTTTTTTAACCCGATAAATAAATGTCGCTCTTGAATGGACAGAAGAAACTTTAAATTTTCGCTCCCTCGCCATTTGAGCCGCTTTTTCCTTGGCGAGCTTTGGAGTTTCCGCATTGATTATTCCCTGCACAGGTTTACCGTTAAGAGAGACACCGTCTATTCTAAATTCTGCCATAATCGTTGCATTGAGTGGTTGAGGAGATTTACATCAAAGATACAATCGTAGTTCTTGAAAATCAACTGAGCGGAAGGTTTAAAACAAAACAAGCAGTAGATCATATTAAAATCTCTGCTTTATTCTTTACGAGCTATATTTGATACTTTACGGTATATCGATTACACTGCGTGGGCCACTAGACAATACGGTGATAGATACCTTAATGGAATCACCGTTGGGTTTGAGGAGATTTCCAACTCCCAAGAAAACAACTGAATCTTCATCTTTGTAGGTAATAGAATAATGTCCATTGGCATTATTAATAAATTTGTCAGTTACTAATTGATCCATAGAGATATTCTGAAATGAACGGCTGCCGCCTCCCATTGAAGTCGGTCTGCCATAATAGTGACGTGCTTTTGCCGCGAGGTGTAATAAATCACCTGCCAACGCGTCTCTATTAGAGCTTGCTGAATTGTCGGAGAACAAAGCAATTGCAACACCCACCGCAATGCCGACAATTACAACACCAAGGATAATTAGTAAAAGTTGCTGCTGTCCCATATTTTTTTGCTAGATAAAGTAAAGAGCACGAAGAGTAAATTAAAATTTACTCTTCTGCTCTTCAGTTAATGCTATTAATATGTTGTCGGTACTGCAGCTACTTCAGACCATGTACCTAATTGATACCCGGATTGAGTAACAGTCATTAAAACTTGCGGGAACATGCCGTTTGCAAGGGCTGTTTTTCCAGTTCCTTTGAAAACAACGACGCTATCAGTTCCTGCAGTTCCAACTTGATAGAAACCGTTATCATTATTCGAAAATGCTGTCGAAACCAATAATCCGATACCGGTAGCATCTGCGGTAATGAGAGTGAAATGATTTCCACCGCCACCAAGAGCAGAAGGTTTACGATAGTATTGCTGAGCTTTTGCAGCAAGCTGAACTAAATCGTTTGTTACAGCGTCTTTGTTGGCGCTAACGGCGTTATCTTGAAACATTGTGATACCGACTGCGACGGCGATACCAACGATGATCACTCCGAGAATGATCAAAAGCAATTGTTGTTGACCCATGATAGTGCTCCTTTAATTTGTGATGATGTTGATGTGAGTTAGTTTAGAAATTCCCCTTTTTGGTATACCCTATATGTATCATGTAATGTGCCACTTTCAAACTGGTTCAAAATCACTAAAAAAGAGACCTTTCACATCAATCAGGAAATTTTTTCCTTATAAGAGAATTTGTTACCGATGAAGTTATTACCAGATATGAAGAACTAGAATTTGATGCAAAGATACAATCTTGATTTATAAGAGTCAATACAGTACAAATGACGGTTTTCAAATCGAAGTGATACTGAGCACCAAAAAAAGCATTTTCGATATGATCACCAATCAATTTGTTGAAAAATACAACTTTGTCTTTTGCACTTGTAAGAGAGAATCGACTTGATGACTCCCATCAATCAATTTTCCTTTTTGGAGAATAGTCAATGAAGAGAAATGTTTATTTAGCTTATCGTATGCCAAGCCCAATTTAAAATACATTGATTCTCTTTTAGGATCATATCTCAATGAGAGCAGTCCATTGTCGATTGCAAAATCATGAAAGCCCAAGAACTCGTAGCCGTCGAATATTTTTTCTAGAAAGGCGGCTTTTTGTTTTGGATTTGAGAAGGAACGAAAACCATTGTAAGCCTGTATCAACTCGGCTACCTTTTGCGATAATTCTGCAGATGAGAATTTTTCGATTAATTTTTGAGATACGTGATACGCGTATGATGTATCTTGGGCATGGAAAGCAAATACGATATTATAAATATATGCCAATGCGTATGATGAGTCTTCTTCCAGGCATTTTTTTAAAAACTTCGCCGATAATCGGTCCATGTCCAATTCCCAATAGTTGACCCCAAGAGTCAACAAAATATCCGACCGTTGTTGTTTCGTCGTTAACACTGCAAGTTGCTTTCGCCTATTAATTACAGTGAGATGCATTGACGCTTTCCTCGAATACATCAGTCCCTGTGGTAAAGTATATAACTTATCCGCGAAATATTGTACGCTGTCCAGTTCACCGATGATATGCTTATTCACCATTGCCCAATACATTAAATCAGGATGCCCGGCCATTAAACTCCGAGCGTGAGTAAAATATTCATTAACGGCAGAATCATTTCCGACTCGAGTAGCTTCGAAGATGTTGGCATACCGACCAATATTTTTTATTCCGGGTGAAAAAGAATTCACTCGATAAATTTCAATTGAACCTTTCTCAAATACACGTTCGAAAGAATACTCTTTATTGAGTCCCATCTGATATTCATAATTACGCCACCCGGTGATATCTTTCCCACAGACAATATATTTGATGTTATAGTCTCGAATGGTATTATTAAAAGAATGGAGAGAAGCCAATTCTCTTAAAAGGATCACTTTCGAGTTTTTCAAAAAAAGAGAAAGTTCTTTGCGAGTAAATAACACAACCGCTGTAGAATCATTTTGTTGATTCAGCCATTCAGCGGCTACTGGTTCTACTATTTGTCGGTGGTTGATATGAATAGAAGGATTATCGGAATCCATAAACGAACCAAGCGGATCTTGGTAAAGCCGGTGCTGAGTATCAATAAAATTTATTGACCAGAGAATGTTCGGTAAAGATAAAATGATGATGATTAAAATAAAACTTCGTAAGATTCGAACATTGAGCTGAAATAAATAGTGTAACGCCGCTGCAATCCACAGCAGAAATAACAGAAAAATTGGAAAGAGGAATCTGGGATCAATAACAGGATAGACGAGGATAATTCCGAAGTAGATTCCCAAAAAGATAAATTTAACATACCAATCCCTTTCTCGGCGGATTTCAACGAACATTCCCAACCCAACGAGAGCCATACTAAGCGGGGCAATAATCCAATAAAGTTTGCCAATGAATGAGACTGTAAAATTTACCGCAACGCTTTGCTGATTCACCAATAACATCCAAGGAGCATTGAATGAATTTTCAGATATTTTATATGGAGAAAGAAAAACCAGCTTCGTTACTTCTTTCAGATAGAATTGAAAATTATTAATAACTCTCATCCATATTTCTGCAGCATAGCTTGAATCGACCGTTGTATAATAATTGCTTAAGAACAGTGATGAATTCCGTAAATCCGGACTTTCAAGACTTCCGTAATAAATTTCATTGCGTATATACCACCCGCTGTAAAATATAATCGGTACAAAAAAAACAATTATCGCCTTAGTGTAATGTTTCCGATAGATAAAAAAACCTGAAACAATAAAAACTGTAAGAATCCCTATCTCCCGGGAAAAAACATTTCCCAACACCGTAAATAGAATGAGATAATAATTCTTGTCAAGTGCAGTCTCATCTTTCTCTCTCGATAATAGGTAAATGAGAAGAAGGAAAAAGAATCCGAATAAAATTTCCGTTAAAATTTGCGTTGAAAAAATAAAAACGAACGGATGCAGTGCATAAAGTCCAACGATGGTAAGGGCTACAATCGGGTTTCTTTTTTTATTCACAATCAAATAAAGAAGGACCATCGTCCCTGCGGAAAGCAGAAGATTGAGAATTTTTAAAGCAACAATGTTACTCGGTGCAAGAAAAGCTAGGGGTGAAAGCAGAAGTGAATACAGCGGTGAGTGCACAACGTACCTTGCTGATTCGGGAGAAGTGTAATCCGTAAATCCCTTAAATTGCGAAAGCGAGTTTGCCCACGCAGCATACCGTGCACTATCTGGTGTATAAAGGAAAAGATTGTTAAGCGAAAAAAAACCAGCGCCGATAAAAAGAATTATAATACCGCTTAATGCAATTTTATATTTGTCCATCGATAAAATTATATGATGAGGCATTACCAATCACAGTAAGCGGTACAATCGTCATTATTTTACTAAAAGCATTTTTTTGCTGACCGTGTTTGCTCCGACCGTAAGAGTATAATAATAAATTCCGCTTGCAAAATGCTGACCGTTGAAGACGGTTGAAAACTCTCCCGCTTCTAATTCTTCATTGACAAGGGTAGCTACCTCTTCACCAAGCAGCGAATATACTTTTACCAATACTTTACCCCGCTGAGGAATTGTAAAACCAATTCTCGTTTCAGGATTGAAAGGATTAGGATAATTTTGTGCAAGGGACAAATTCCCGGGAAAAAGTTCTACACTTTTTTTCATGCCATCAACAATAAAACTTGCGTATGCGCGAATGAGATAAGTATAGATGCTATCCCCACTAGCGTTAGCACTATAGTAATACCAATTTGCTCCATTGGGACTTGTTGTTGAGTAGGTATAACTTGTAACGACAGATGGTATTGGTGATTTTGTA
Source organism: Ignavibacteriales bacterium (assembly GCA_037443785.1). Lineage (GTDB taxonomy): Bacteria > Bacteroidota > Ignavibacteria > UBA10030 > UBA8401 > JAQUOA01. The sequence continues at coordinate 21,547 of JBBINR010000020.1, forward strand.
ATCATCACTCTGGGAGCACTTGCTGGCAGTCCTTCACATAACACCGAAACTGTAAATGGCTGGTCAGTACTAATATTTTTTGAACGAACATCTATCGTTCCCCAGTTATTCCATGGCAGCGGATATGGAATACCCGGCGTTGACGAGACAGAAGCAGTAAGACCCGTTGCCAACGGCATATCATTCGGGCTCGGTCGAATTGCACCGCTATATTTCCATATTCCTGCTTTCACCGTACCCGCTCTTCGAAGTGCAATACGAACAGAGTCAAGATGAGCCCCGGCAACTGCATCAAACCATACACAAACGGTATCTCCCGCGGCATTTTGCAAATATCCGGAAGGCTCAGTGGCATCATATTTTAATTCTACTGCTTGCGATGTACCGCTTGCTTGCAATGTATAATTTTGTGCGGAAGTCGGATCAGCATTGATGACAATAAAGGTCACGTCAGAAATTGTACTTCCAAATTCAGGGACGGTAAACGGAGTATTGGGAGCAACATCGACCACCGTTGTTCCTCCACTTCCTTTCTTCATCGCTTTAATAACCAACGTTGAGCCGCCGGGAACTGTGAACGTCGCGGATAAATTCGATCCGGCCCGGAATGCAATATAATCTCCGGCAAGGCTCTGCACTGTTCTCTGTACATTCGGAACGTTCGGATTCAAGTAAACTTTCGGCGCAACCGACGAAAGATTTGGATATGAATATCCGTATGCAGTGTTAACAGACGTGTTGTTCACAGCATTAGCAATAAGCCAGTTCTGCAATACATCGTTAAATGTTAACGGAGAACCGACGGCGGTCAGGGCCGCATTTATTCCGGCAATTCCGTTAAGCGTACTTTGCACAAGAGGTTTAAAAATATTCATCGAAAACTGTTCCCGCAGATATAAAGAATACCGTGAAGCACGAGAATAATCTTTCAATACATTTACATTATCGTTATATCTCCAATCGAGCAAATAATGATTTGCCTCGCCGGAAAATCCAGTTTGATTGTACAGCGAATATCCTGAATTAACTTCCGCGACGAGTGAGCACCCTTCATTGACAAATGATATCTCATCTTTGTCGTAATTGAAATGAATCATGTGCTGAAATTCATGGGCAGTCGTACTCATCCCACCCGTAATTCCCGCCGCCGTTGTCAGATTTGCAGGATTGCAGTCTAAGTAATAGATTTCTGCTTCATTGCTGTTGGAATTTGCCGCCGCCGGAAGTTCATTGACGCTGTGAAAATATCCTGCAACATAGCCGCCGCTCCCGCTATAGCCGTCTTGTATATCCAAAATCAAAATGACGATTTTTGGATCACTATCTACGTCCGGAGGATTACCGAACGCATCAACGTCCATTTGATAAATTCCCTTCGCAGCATTCGCCGGTGTGCTCAGATCAAATGCTTTTGTTACTGAATCTACTGAAGCCTGCGTAACTTTTGTTCCCCAGGATGCGTCTTCGACAAACACATAACAATTTGTGCCTACGGATCGGCACGTTGCGGGGACAGTGTAAAAGGCATTTGTAGAAATGTTGACTGCTTTCCACGAATGCGTGGACCCTACAACAAAACTCCACGCCGCTGTCTTTGCAAGACGCATTTGCTGCATCGCTTCGGGATGGGCTTTAAAATATTCCCGGACCGCTTGATCATCACGCCATAAAAAATGTGAGCCAGGAATTGGATATGATGATTTTGATTCCTGTGCTGATTCAACGACTGCTGATTGTCCGTGTGCAAACGTAACAATAGTTACGGCAGCCATCACGAAAAGGAGGAAATTACGCGAAAGATTTTTGATTGGTTTCATGCAGGATAATCCTTGTATTGGTGGTTACAATAGTTGAGCACTCATAACGCGTACTCGGGTTCCTTCACCGTCATTGGCACTAAAATACACTTGCAATACTGCTTTTTTCCCTTGATGCACCAAAAGCATATGTTTAATTTCGTCGGAGCATTCTAATTTATAAACTTCTCCTTCCGCCGTCTGCAATCCCAGATATTCAAAGGGTGCATTACCGGAAACAACAATAATGCCTTCGATAGTTTTTGGAACATTGTCCCCGCTTTTCCACGTCGCACATTCCATCAACAGGATAGAAAGCAGCACAACAAAAATATTTACTATCCTGTTACGCATTGAATGTTCACCGTAAGAAAAAAATCTTTACGTCATTTTCTTTTGTACCAACAACTTCGCTGAGTTTTCGGCATTGTAGAATTGATAGTTCGCTATTTCATAAAAATCAATTTTTTCGTTTCCGAAAAACTCCCTGCGGTCAACGTATAGAAATAGATACCGCTCGCCAAATCTTTTGCATTAAACGGTGCGGAATAGTCGCCCGATTCTAATTGATCATCGACGATTGTTGTCACTTCATCGCCAAGGATGGAATAAATTTTTAAAGTTACCGCACTTCGCTGGGCTATCGAAAATTTAATTTTCGTTTCCGGGTTAAATGGATTGGGGTAATTCTGATGCAGCACGAACTTTGCCGGAACGATCTCCGATTCGCGTTGTACGGAAAGAACACTCTGCACCACCGCCTGTGCGTCAACTTTTCCATATCCCCACTGAGGATTATATACTGCCCCTGTAAACGCATCCGTTCGAGCGGTGTTCTTTAATGCGGAACGAATTTGAGCCGTTGTCAATGTCGGTTTTGCTTGTAACATCAATGCAACAAGCCCTGCAACATGCGGAGTCGCCATACTGGTTCCTTGTTCAATAACATATCCTCCTCCCTGAACTTGAAGTGCTGTTTGAGGTGATGAGCTTTCAGACATTGCTGCAGCGATTGCTTGACCAGGTGCACTTACATCCGGTTTTTGCCGACCGTCACGGGTGGGTCCCATACTGCTAAACGTTGAGAAATCGCCAATTCTGCTTGCTTCATTATAATGGTATGTATTATTATCAATCGCCGGCCATTGCCATTTGGTTTCGTATGCCCCGACAGTAATTCCAGTTTCCACTGTTCCAGGCATTCCAACTAATTTAGTAAAGGTGGGAGATACAAACGACGGACTGTTACCATTTACATCACTAATAGTTGAGCCAGCTATCCAAATGTCAAAACTTCCACCTTGTGTTACAGTTGCACCAGTAACTGTTACAGTCCAGACGCCGCTCGCAGGAACTACTGCGGCATTAAGATCAAAAATTTGAATCGAACACTCGTTGGAATTATTTTTCGGATTAACTCCCGTATTGGCGTTAAAAATACTTACATTCCCTTGTGCAGTCGGCGATCCTCCCGTTGCACCTGAAGCTGCTGTCACTGTATTGTTGTTAGGAGTTTTGACAGACACAGTGAGATAATCTCCCATTTTGTACCACATATCAAAAAGAACATAATCGTTTTGCGTACCGGCGTTTGCCGTATAGGCAGGAATTGTGAATTGAAATTGACTTGTTCCTCCTTGCGTTACGGTTCCGTCCACATGAATTGCGTCTGAACCTTCGTTTCCTGCAGCAATGATAATTTGTCTTCCGCTCTTGCCGTTCACTTCAGCATCAACGGCAATTTCTTCGGCGGCAGTACCGTCGTGCGAACCATCATGACCTCCTAAACTCATGTTTATCACAAACGGCTTACCCAATGAATCTGCTTTTTGGCGGATGTACGTAATGCCGTTAATGATATTGTCGGTTGCAAATCCGCCATCACCGGCTTTCACAATAATAAGATCAGCTTCAGGTGCAACACCGGTATACAAACCACCGGATGTCGAGCCGTCTCCTGCGGCAGTGCTTGCAACATGTGTTCCGTGCCCGTTAATATCTTGTTCATCAACAACGCCTGCAGGCGTTCCATCAAGTTCATTATTGATTTGCGCCTGAGTAAATTCTTTTCCGGTTGTCATATCCCGTAAAAATAATATCCGTGATTGTGTTGTATCTGCGTCCGAACGAAAATCTTCATGCTTCCAATCAATTCCGGTATCAATGACACCGACTATAACCCCCTTCCCTTTATACACGGTTGTATTGACCAGCCCTTGATGAAGTTTATCAACTTTCATTTCGGGAATACTCACATCAAGCTTCGGATATCGCATGCGGGGCGCTTCGATGTACGAAACGGATTGCAGGTTGCTGAGTTGAAGAAGTTGGTCATAGGTTACCGATGCGGTAAATAATTTTCCGTTAAATGAGCTTGGGATAATGTTAAGGCTTCTCACCTCATCAATGGAATTTGCATAGACGATAACAGAATACATCTTTGTCACCGTTGAATATTTTCCCAGAATATTCGACCGGGGCGCCGGCTGATTATTTTCGACGGCATTTACCGTTTCACTCAACCGCGGATCGACCTTACTCGCATTCATCACCGTGGCATGAGACGATGCCTCAGCACTCAATGCAAAGACAAAAAGACAAGCTGCAAGACGTAGATTTTTTTTCATCATCACTCCGGACGTTTGTTTGGAAAAGATATTTTAGGCGTTTCAATATATACAATACTCTCTCGTCTACATAATGCGGATAATTCATCTTTGGTGAGTTGACCCAGCGCAATCTTCGAATTTGCAATCTCGAGTGAAGGAAATTCTTTACGCAATCCGGCCGTATCCCGAACGGTAACAACGACATTTAATCGCGATGTTATCAATGAATCTGAAAAAAAAGATGCCACGGAGGGTGATATTTTATTACCGCACAACGAGCCATCCTGTGCAGATGACGCACACCCAATGAACACGCTCACAGGAATAAAGGCCAGCATCAGATTCTTGCTCATGCGTTTTTGCCATGGCAATTTTTATATTTTTTTCCGCTTCCGCAGGGGCATGGATCATTTCTTCCCACTTTCTCTCCCGCAATAATTTGCTGAACTTGCGGCGCCTGCTGCTGCGCATGAGCTTGTCCATCTTCTTGTTCGGGCGGGGCTTTCAATCCCATTCCGGTAGATGCATCATGTTTTAAGGTCATTTGCGCCTGACGCGATGCGCGACGTTGCTGCTGCTGTTGAATTTGTTGTTGATTTTCAGGGAACAGTTTGAAAATCAAATTCAATGCTTCTTTGTTAATCATCCCGACTAATTCAACAAACATCTTATACGCTTCAGATTTGTATTCAAGAATTGGATCTTTCTGACCGTATGCACGGAGGTAAATTCCTTCTTTCAAATCGTCCATCTCACGCAAGTGTTCCTTCCAGCGAATGTCGATCACTTGAAGCAGTCCCATTTTTTGGATGAAGGTCATCGCTTCTTCTCCGACGGTTTCTTTTTTTCGCTTTAAGAATTCGTGCGCCGCTTGCAATACCTTATCGCGAACTCCGCTGTGCCCCAATTGTTGAAAATCAACAGGAGTCATTTGAACGTCAATCAGCAGACTTGATCGGCATTCATCGCGCAGTTCGTCAAGCTGGCCTTGCTCGTAGTACAGTTCGACAAGTTCATCGACAAAATCTTCAAGCATCTGATTTACATCATCTTCAAGATGCTCGCCAAGCAACGCATGCCGCCGCTTCGAATAAATGACTTCGCGCTGCTGGTTCATTACGTTGTCGTATTCCAACAACCGCTTTCTGATGCCGAAATTGTTTTCTTCTACTTTTTTCTGAGCACGCTCGATCATTCGAGTGATCATCGAATGTTCAATCACTTCCCCTTCTTCTGCGCCCATCTTTGTCATAATCGATGCGATGCGATCGCTTCCGAACAATCTCATCAAATCATCTTCAAGTGAGAGATAAAATTTTGTCAATCCGGGATCGCCCTGTCGTCCCGCTCGTCCACGTAACTGCCGATCAATGCGCCGTGCTTCATGCCGCTCCGTACCAATAATGGCAAGTCCGCCGACATCAACCACCCCGGGACCAAGCTTGATATCGGTTCCGCGTCCCGCCATATTTGTTGCAATAGTTACTGCACCCGGCAAACCTGCGTTGGCCACAATTTCCGCTTCGCGTTGATGCTGTTTTGCATTCAAAACATTATGCTGAATTTTTTCACGCGTCAACATGCGGCTGATGGTTTCGGAAACTTCAACGCTTGTCGTTCCAACAAGGACTGGCTGTTTTTTCTCGCGCATCGCTTTTATTTCAGCGATCACGGCATTAAATTTTTCCCGCTTCGTTCTATAGACAAGGTCATTCAAATCCTGACGGACAACGGGCTTATTCGTCGGTACGACAACAACATCCAATTTGTAAATATCAAAAAATTCCGCCGCCTCGGTTTCTGCAGTCCCGGTCATTCCCGCTAATTTTTTATACAAGCGGAAATAATTTTGCAGTGTCACTGTTGCCAGAGTTTGCGTGTCCCGTTCAACATGCACGCCTTCTTTCGCCTCAATCGCTTGATGCAGCCCGTCAGAATATCGTCTGCCATGAAGAATGCGCCCGGTAAATTCATCGACAATCTGAACTTTCCCGTCTTCGGTAACGACGTATTCAACATCTTTTTCGTAAAGAGAATACGCACGCAATAATTGACGAACGGTATGGACGCGATCGCTCCGTTCCGCGTAGTGTTTATTTAGTTCATCCTTTCTTAATTGCTTTTGCTCGGTCGACAAGGATTCCTCATTCTCAAGCAAACTGATATCGGTCGCAATATCGGGAAGGACAAACATATCTTTATCGCCGCCGCTCGAAAGATATTCGCGTCCCTTTTCCGTAAGATCGATAGAATGATTTTTTTCATCGATGGAATAATACAACTCATCATCAATTTCGTGCATTCGCTTATTTTGTTCCGCCATGTATTCGGACTCGGTTTCAAGCATCAGCTTTTTCGGAGCACCTTCGGCAAATAATTTTGAGAGTTTCTTGTTGCGCGGATCTCCACGGTACGAACGAAGGAACAAGACCCCTGCTTCTTTTGTCTTTCCTTCATTAAATAATTTTTCTGCCTCGCCCACAATTTTGGCAATAAAATTCTTTTGTGTGCTAACTAACCGCTCGACACGAGGTTTCATCTCGTTAAACTTATGATCATCCACTTCCACCGGGCCGCTGATGATAAGCGGTGTTCGGGCTTCATCAATCAGCACGGAATCCACTTCGTCCACAATCGCATAATAATGTCCGCGCTGCACCATTTCATCGGACACATGCACCATGTTGTCGCGAAGATAATCGAAACCAAATTCGTTGTTCGTTCCGTAGGTAATATCGCAATTATACTGCTCGCGGCGCACAAATGGGTTTTGATTTTGAACGATGCATCCGACCGATAAGCCGTGAAAATTAAAAACTTTTCCCATCCATTCGCTGTCACGACGTGCAAGATAATCGTTGACGGTAACAAGATGAACACCCTTACCGGCAAGAGCATTAAGATACATTGGTGCTACGGCGACAAGTGTTTTTCCTTCACCGGTTGCCATTTCAGAAATTTTTCCATTGTGAAGCGCTACCCCGCCCATCATTTGCACATCATAAGGAACCATTTCCCATTTCGTCGGTCGACCAGCAACATCCCACGTTTGCCCGACCAAACGACGGCACGTATCTTTCACAACGGCAAATGCTTCCGGAAGAATTTCGCTCAAGGTATCCCGGGTAATTTCGTGCTCTTCTTTTTCAAGGTCTTCAATTTGATTATAGAAGGCTTCGCGTTGCGACGGATCTGATTCGGATTGAAGCTGTGCTTTCAAATGGTCAATTTGCTCACGCGTTTCTTTTACCGCTTCATGAATCCGGTTTTTAAATTCCTGAGTTTTTCCGCGGAGTTCCTCATCGGAAAGTGATTGCAGTTTCGGATATTCCTGATTGATTTGATCGACAATCGGCAGTAATTCTTCAATATCTTTTTCTTTTTTACTTCCAAACAGTTTGTTAAAAAACTTTAGCATGAATTTCCTTCGTTGATTATTTCGCGTATAGTATCAATATAAAATTTTTTGGCTCGGATAAAAAGGATTAAACTCTCAACACCAACAACGCAGTCGCATTCATTTGCGTGATTTTATCGATTTTCTTCGACCTATCCATTTTATTTCAGCATGATGTTCTGCAAAATTAGCGTATCTCGCTAGAACAAAGAGCAGATCGGAAAGCCTGTTAAGATAAACACCGATTGCATCGCCAATAGTTTCATGCCGTGACAACTGTACGGCGAGCCGCTCAGTCCTTCGGCATACCGTCCGCGCAAAATGCAATTGAGCCGCAGACGGCGATCCGCCCGGAAGGATAAAGGTTTTTAAAGGCTCAAGTTCCATTTCGAGGCGGTCAATAATTTTTTCTAGTCCAATAGCATGTGAATTTTTTATTCTTGGAATAATCCGATTTTGATTTGCCACCGGCGTCGCAAGATCGGAGCCAAGAATAAAGAGTTCATTCTGAAGTTTGCTGAGAATTTTTTCAATCTTTATGTGAGGTTTAAGAGAACGGACAACACCCAAGACAGCATTCAACTCATCGACAGTTCCGTACGTTTCAATGCGCAGCGAATCTTTCGGAACACGTTCGCCCCCGAATAATCCGGTTTCACCTTTATCGCCTGTTTTGGTATAGATTTTCATTGTTCAATACTTTCTATGAAAGGTAAAGCTTCTTTTTGGTATCTCCAAAAATAAAAAACCCCGATGAAAAATCCATCGGGGTTCAGATTACTTACGCTAAGCAATCAATTAAAACTATAACGAATACCAAGTTGAATTCTAAATACATCATCAAGGTTCGCAGTTTTTTCAAATGTATGATCAATTAATTTTCCATTAACTGTTCTTAAAGTGTATTGAACTCGACCGTCAGTAGTAACTGGATTAGTTAAAACTAATGGACTCGTTGTAACTAAGCGTTCGGAAAGTCCCCATTTTTTATTCAAAAGATTTGTTACGTTGATAATATCAGCTCTGATTTGGAATGAATTTCGTTTACCGAACAGATCGGTAAATACTTCTTGCATAATGCTCATGTCTGCTCGATAGGTCATCGGCATGAAAACTGCATTCCGTTGAGCGTATTTACCTCTGTTGGCATTTAGATATTCGTCTTGTTTAATATACGCTTCCCAAGCATCTGCTTGCTGTTGTGCGGTAAATGCCGGGGTAGAACCGGAAGCAGCAATCGGTTTGAAATTCATTTCAGATTGATCTTTAGGAATATAAATCAAATCATTTACTCCGCCATCACCGTTTAGATCTCCGCTATAGGTATAACTTGCGTTCGTAACCGCGAGGGTTCCATTGTATCCAACCGTACGACCTTCCCAGAATAACGAAACTGTTGTTGCTCCAATGTCAAAGTATTCCGCACGATACGAAATTGATAAGAATACTCTATGTCCAGGTGATGTTGCTGCAAATCCAACACCGGGATTATTTGGATTACCGCTTATTGCATTTCCGTACCAAGAACCTGAAGCGATTGAACCCGGGTCAACAGTGTTTTTTGAAACTCCATAACTATAAGCTCCTTTTGCAAACCAACCGTCTGCAAACGGTTTTTCTAATGAGAAAGCCAAATTCCAGGAATAACCTGTATTTTCATTTTTCATTACGATAGCATTCGGAACTTTTGAGTAAATTTTGTTTGTCGTTTTCCATCGCGGACGATTATCAATTCCCGCAAATAAAGTATCGGCTGCAGGAAGATCGGCATTGATGTAGTACACACCATTCACATCTTTGCTATATAAAAATTCCGCAGTTCCAACAAGATCGTATGGGAGCTTTTGATCTACAGCAATATTGCTTCTCCATAGTTGTGGAAACTTGAAGTTAGGATCAGTCAATGCTAATTCATAACTCGAAGCCGGCAATCCCGTCGGGACTTTTTTGTAATGATTTGGATCGGGGTTAAACGGTCGTGTTTTTGTATTATCAATCTGTTCAAAACCCGTAAGAATACCATTATTGCCAATCTGGTTTGAAATCCAAACATAGGCAGGTTTACCCGTAAAGATACCTGTTCCACCACGAACTTGCGTGGTACGTTCGCCGGTAACATCCCAGTTAAAGCCGACACGCGGCGACCAAAGGATATTTGCGTCCGGAAGTTTATCGGTTTTGTAATGAACTCCATTACCATTCTCATCACGGAAAGTCATTGTATCGACTTCGGAATTTTTATATCCAGTGTTCTCGAAGAATGGAATGTCTACACGTAATCCAACCGATACGCGTAAGTCTCTCATTACTTGCCATTCATCTTGTGCATAGAAACCCGTGTACAAAACTTTCAAATCTTGAATCGGTTTTGTTTGTCCTGCAATATTTGACCAACGAACTTGGAAACGACGAAGGGTGCTGTCAGAGGTTGTGCGAGCCGGATTCGCTAAATACCCATTCGCATCAGCGTAAAAATCTGAAAGCTTATTATACACGTATGCGCTTTGTGCACCAGGGAAGAAAACGTTTTCGGACTGATATCGTTCAATACTTGCACCGAACGTTAAGAAATGTTCTCCCATGTAATAAGTAAAATTATCCTGGAATTGCAAACTGCTGTATCTCAGTTCATTGTTTGGTGTGAAGGGTTCATAGCCAAACGATGTATAATTAGTGCCGCCATTAAGGATATCAACAAATGGAAAAAAAGAACCTCTCGATTCACGGCTCTCATCATGATGCGAATATCCGATGATTAAATTGTTTGCCATATTATTATCAAGAATACTGCTCCACTCACCAATGATATTTCGGATATTTTCTCCGATTTGGTAATTTGAGTTTCGGAAACCTAACGCCGTGGTTACACCCTGACGATTACCCGTACCCAAACCTAATGAAGAAGAATTTGATTCAAGCACATCTGTTTTTGAATCGAGATGAATATACCGTAAAGTTATTTTATTCTTGTCATCCAAATTGTAATCCAATTTTCCTAAAAGACGCAAGGCGGGAGTCTCGTTATCATATCCCTGATACGGTCCCGTTTCATAACCAAAATTTGTTTTTAGGAAAGTACTTAAAGCATCTAAGTCAGATTTTAAAACACGAGTTGTATTTCCTCCAACAGTTTGTCCACCCGTATTGGCGGTAAATGTTGTTCCCGGCTGAGTAAGTTTTTCCGTTTCAAAACTTCCGAAGAAAAATAATTTATTTTCAATAATTGGACCGGCAAGATTTACACCAACTTGATTGAATTTAAATGTCCCCGGTTTGTATTCGACATCGCCGGCTTTTTGTCCAACTAAACCTTGATGACGCATGTAATAATAGGCGGCACCCGAAATGTTATTGGTTCCGCTTTTCGTTACAGAGTTAATTCCTGCTCCAATAAAATTTCCCTGCCGAACGTCGTACGGAGCAATGTTTACTTGCACCTGTTCAATCGCATCAACAGAAATCGGGGCAACATTTGTTCTGTCTCCCGGTTGACCTTGCAATCCAAATGAGTTATTAAAATACGAACCATCGATTGTCGTATTATTGTAGCGATTATCCATTCCGCCAAATGTATTGTTGCCGGCAAATTGGGGAGTTAATCTGGAAAAGTCCTGAACTTTTCTGGTAATAGTCGGCAGAGCTTCCATTGCCCTTCGATCAACGGCTGTCGCTGCACCAGTTCTCGCAGCATTTAAAACGGTACCGCGTTCGGCTCTCACTTCAACCGCTTCGATCTGAACATCTTCAGCGGTCATTCGAAAATCCTGTCGAACAGTTTGGGACAATTGAAGGTAAATATCTTTACGTTCCTGCTTTGTATAACCAATCAGCGAAACAGTCACTGAATATGGACCGCCAGTGCGAAGGTTTGGCAGATTGTATCCGCCGTCGGCACGTGTGGTGACGCCATATTTCGTTCCGCTGGGAACGTGAACTGCCATAACGTTGACGCCAGGCAAAGGATTTCCATCCTTGTCCAAAACCTGACCGCTGACCGCGGCGGTTGTCACGCCCTGCGCAAATACGCCAGCTGCGACGAACAATAATAGCGATAAAACGAGTATCGCATTCTTCATAGATCTACTCCTTGTAGATTGTGGGGTAAATAGTGGTGAATTAGGTAAAACAATATACTTTATTTGTATTATCTCAATGTTAAGAATTTTGAAACGAACAAAAAAAAGGCGATGATTCCTCATCGCCCTTGGTTCCCTACTTCCTTTGTCCTTTGCCTTTTTCGGAATGCCAGTACTTTGGTAATTCCGTAAAGAAATGGACAGAAGTTTTTATACCGCCGAAAAAATTGTTGATATTTAAAAATTCATTCGGCGAATGTGCGTTCTCATCTGGTAAACCAAATCCAAGAAGCACTGTATCCAATCCCAAAAGTTTTTTGAATTGAACGACAATCGGAATCGAGCCACCTTCGCGTTGGTATAATGGCTTTTTACCGAACCCCTTTTCCAATGCCGCTATTGCCGCTTGCACGCCGGGGCTGTTGATCGGCGTAATTGCTGCTTCGCCGCCATGGAGATTTCTTACCTGGACCTGAATAGTTTTCGGTGCAATTTTTTTCAAATGCTTCTCTACCATTTTTGCGATACTGGCAGAGTCTTGATCAGGAACCAGGCGGCAAGAAATTTTCGCAAACGCTTTTGAAGGAAGAACTGTCTTTGCACCTTCTCCGATATAACCACCCCAAATGCCGTTACACTCCAGTGTCGGGCGAGTCCAGACTCGTTCAAGCGAAGAAAATCCTTTTTCTCCGTATAATTCCTTCACGCCTAAATCTTTGGCATACTCTTTTTCTTTGAACGGAAGTTTTGCAAATGCCGTTCGTTCAACTTTGCTTAATGGACGTACTTTGCGATAAAAACCAGGAATAGTAATTTTTCCGTTTTTATCATGAAGCGATGCAATCATTTCACTCAAGGCTTGAATCGGATTATGCACCGAGCCGCCAAATGAACCCGAATGCAAATCACGATTTGGTCCAGTCACTTCAATCTCTAGATACGATAATCCACGCAGTGCGTAACAAATTGACGGCACATCTTTTGCAAACATGCTTGAATCCGAGATCAACACCAGATCAGCTTTCAGCAATTCTTTATGCTCTTTCACAAAGTTGTCAAGGTTCTCACTGCCGACTTCTTCTTCACCTTCGATAAGCATTTTAATATTCACCGGAAGTCTTCCGTGTTGTTTCATCAACGCTTCGATGCTTTTAAAGTGAATGAAGACCTGTCCTTTATCATCGGATGACCCGCGAGCATAAATATTTTCACCGCGAATTGTCATTTCAAATGGCGGCGACGTCCATAAGTTCAACGGATCGACGGGCTGCACATCATAATGACCATACAATAACACCGTCGGCGCATCGGATGCTTCCAGCCATTCGCTGTACACTACAGGATGCCCGGGGGTCGACATCACGCTTACATTGTTCATTCCAATAGAGCGCATATGATCGGCAATCCATTGCGCGCAACGCTGCATATCACCGTTATGGTTTGATTGAGAACTGACACTGGGGATAGAGAGAAAATCTTTTAATTCGGAGAGATAGCGTTCTTTGTTGGATTCAACAAACTGAAGCACGTGTTCCATGAAACGTTCCTTGATTAGGTTGCAAAAACAGGACAGCGAAAATATAACGACCACTTTGGGAAAATGCAATTACAATAAATAAAAAACCCTCTGAAAAATTCAGAGGGTTTTGTTGTTATCGCACAAACATTTTTGTCCATTCAAATTTTTTCCGTTTCTTCCAGTTCGTATTGTGAAAGAGATAACTGAAGATCAACGGAACGACAGTTGTCGCTTCCGCATAGACCATTTGTTCATATATGGTATCAACTTTACCCCATGAGCTTGCTTCTTTCAGGGTAGAGCTTGAACATGCACCGTCTCGAACATCAGCAACAGTAATTTGGATTGCATATTGATGCATCGGTACGTCAACGCCAAGAACTTCCGCACAGACAACGGTATCTTGAATGAAGTTTTTAGGAACACCGCCCCCAATCATAAATAACCCGGATGTTTTTGCTTTCATTTTTATTTGCGTCAATTCATAAAAATCTTTTACTGAATCGATCGTGACGTACGGCTTTCCCTGCTGCATGCGTTCATGTTGATGCAACACGAGCCCAAATCCTGCACTCGAATCGGTAAATGCGGGACAGAAAATCGGGACATTGTTTTCATAAGCCAATTGAACAAGGGAATTTTTCTTTTTTCCGTACTTCTGGAGGTATTTCCCCATCTCACGAATAATTTCGCGGGACGAATACGGACGCGGCTCAAGTCCATCCACAATCTTTTTGATCGTCGAATCGCATGTTTGTAATTCTTCTTCGTCGATGTAGGTATCGTAAATTCGATCGACGTAATTTTTTCGAAGCATGGAATCATTAATGAACGGAGTTCCCTTGTAATGTTTAAAACCAAGTCCCTCAAAAAAATCCATATCAACGATTGAAGCACCGGTCGCAACAACAGCATCGATCATGTTATGCTTTACCATATCAGCATATACGTTCATGCACCCGCCGGCGCTTGTGCTTCCTGCTAACGACAGGAATATTGTACAATCTTTATTGGCAATCATTTTTGCAAAAATATCGGTAGCGCGGGCTGTGTCACGAGAACTGAACGACATTTCACGCATTGCATCGATGATCGGTGTTGAATTGAATTTCGTGGCGTCAACTTGCTTTACCACTTCTTTCAACAATTGTTTCTTCTTCATTCTTGTTCCTTGTAAAAATAATGTATTGTTATTTGAAATATTCTGCTATAAATATCGCAGTGATGGATGTAAATAATTCAGGACATAATCCTTAACCGATTCTTCGAGCGACCGAAATTGAACGGGACATCCTGCTGTCTGCAATTTTTTTATTGAAGCTTCTGTTCGATATTGATAGGCATTCCGAATCTGTTCGGGCATTTCAATGTACTCAATGTTCGGTGTTTGGTTCAGCGATGCAAAGATAGCGCGCGCAAGATCGTTCCACGTTCGAGCTTTCCCGGTTCCGAGATTAAAGATTCCATTGACAGCGTGATTGTTAAGCATCCACCAGATGACTTCAGTGCAATCTTTGATGTAAACAAAATCGCGAACTTGTTCGCCGTCTTTGTATTCCGGCTTGTGCGATTTGAAAAGTTTTATTTTCCCGATTTCTTCGATCTGATAATACGCTTTGCAGACCAAACTCTTCATGTCCCCTTTGTGGTACTCGTTCGGACCAAACACATTGAAGAATTTTATCCCGACAACCTTGTTCTCGAGTTTGTTTTGCAAGAGCCACAGGTCAAGGATTTGTTTCGAATATCCATAGGCATTTAAGGGCGCAAGTTTCACGCTGGTGTCATCATCATCGTTAAATCCAAAATTTCCATCGCCGTATGTTGCACCGCTGCTCGCATAAATAAACCGCGATTTCTTTTTGATGGACCATTCCGTCAGAATTCTTGTATAGCGGTAATTATTTTCCATCAAGTGTTCGACATCTTTTTCCGTCGTCGAAGAATTTGCCCCCATATGAATAATGGCATCAATCTTCGGAAGCGCATTTGATGTGAGAGCTTCGATGAATGCATCTTTGTGAAGATAATCCGTAAACCGTTTGCCGACAAGATTCTTCCATTTTTCAGAAACTCCGAGTTCATCCACAACAAGAATGTCGTGAACATTCTTTTCGTTCAATTTGGCGACCATCGCACTTCCGATAAATCCGGCACCACCGGTTACGACTATCATCGTATTCCAATTCCTGTTTCAACATCTTTTGTTGAAGTTACGAGTGCGAAATTTTCACCGTCGGCAGCGGTAGCAAGAAGCATTCCGTTCGATTCAACTCCCATCAGTTTTGCAGGAGCTAAGTTTGCGACGACAATGATTGTTTTCCCAATTAGTTGTTCCGGGGAAAGCTTTTCTGCTATTCCTGCAACGACCTGACGTTTTTCAAAGCCGAGATCAATTTGAAGTTTCAAAAGTTTTTTTGATTTTGGAACAGCTTCAGCAGAGACAACTTTTGCTACACGCAAATCAACTTTTGCAAAATCATCATAAGTAATCTGCGGTTTTAAAGGCGCAAAGTGGGCAGCGGTTTCTTTTAATTCCGTTTTAGAATCTGCGGTATTCCCCAATTTTTCAAGTTCCTGTTCGATGACGCTATCCTCTAATTTTGTGAATAAAATTTCTGATTTTCCTAATTGATGATGCCCCTTCAATTTCAATTCACCCGCACTTTCCCAACGTTCATTTGGGAATGAAGAACCAATATTCAACATCTGCCAAACCTTTTCCGATGAGAATGGAACAACCGGAGAGAATACAATTGAAAGCGAACGGACAAGATTCAAACAGATATTCAATGTTGTCGAACATTGTTCTGTATTCGATTTGAATGTCTTCCAAGGTTCGCTGTCATTAAAATATTTATTTGCTGCCCGGGCAAGATTCATCATCTCCATCGTTGCATCGCGGAATCGGAACTGCTCAATGTATTCGCCGATTCTCTTCGGGGCATCCTTCGCATACGCTACAATTTCCGCATCGCGTTGATTTAACGCAAACAGGGTTGGAACTTTGTTCTCAAAATTCTTCGCAACAAATGTTACCGTGCGATTGATAAAATTTCCGTAGATGTCGGCAAGCTCGTTATTATTTTTCGCTTGAAAATCTTTCCAATAAAAGTCAGAATCTTTTGTTTCGGGAAGATTGGTGGCAAGCGTATACCGGAATGTGTCAACCGGATATTTCAAGAGAATATCTTTTACATATATCGCATTGTTTCTGCTTTTCGAAAACTTTCCGCCTTCTAAATTTAAAAATTCATTGGCAGGAACATTATCCGGAAGAATATATCCCCCTTTTGCCATCAATTCAGATGGAAAAACGATCGTGTGAAAAACAATGTTGTCCTTGCCGAGAAATGCGACATAGCGCGTCGTATCATCGCACCAATATTCTTTCCACTTTTCCGGCATGCCTTGATTTTGCGCCCATTCTTTTGTCGAAGAGATATATCCAAGCACCGCGTCAAACCAAACGTAAATAACTTTTCCTTCGGCACCTTCCACGGGGACAGGAATTCCCCAAGAAAGATCTCTCGTTACGGCCCGATCCTGCAAACCTTCTTTCAACCAGCTCCGAGTCTGCTGGAGGACATTGTCTTTCCAATCCTTTGCATGCTTCTCAACATACTCTTCTAATTTTTTTTGAAAATCACCAAGCTTAAAATACCAATGCTTGGTTTTCTTTACCACAGGTGTTTTCCCCGTGATTAAACTTTTCGGTTCTTTGAGATCAAGTTGATCGTAATACTTTCCGCAATTATCGCATTGATCGCCACGCGCCTTATCATAACCGCAATTCGGGCAAATGCCTTCAACATACCGGTCCGGTAAAAACATTTTTGCTTCGGGGTCAAAGAATTGTTCTTCCTCTTTTTCACGCAAAAAATCTTTCTTCTTCAAATCTAAGAAAAACTCTTTCGACGTTTCGTGATGAATTGGGAGTGATGTGCGCGAATAATTATCGAACTGAATTCCAAATTGCTGAAAGGCAGATTTATTGGCTTCGTGATATTTATTGATAATGGCTGTCGGCGTCGATTTTTCTTTTTCTGCGGAGATGGTAATGGCAACGCCATGTTCATCGGAACCGCAGATAAAAAGCACATTACGATGCTGGAGCCGTTGGTAGCGGACGTAAATGTCAGCCGGAATATAACAACCGGCTAAATGACCTAAATGGATGTGGCCGTTGGCATACGGCAGTGCAGCGGTAATTAAAATTCGATTAAACTTATCTTGCATTGAGAATACGACGTAATTGAACGGAAAATGATAACATTACTAATGGAAGATACACATTTCTTCGGAGAAGTTCGAGTGCCTTTTCAACTGCCGTTAAACATTGTTCGATGTTTTGATGTCCGAACTTTGTCACAAATTTTGCCAAATCAGTTTCTTGATCGATATTAAGGAGCAAATCGCCGGATTGCTCTTTAAGAACGAACGCATCACGGAACCAGACAAGCATCATCGTTAACAACTGTTCTGCATCTTCTTTTTTATTCGTGAGGATATAGTCTTCCTGTTCATCGAACAATTTTATTGCAGAGTTTCCAAGAACACTTCGAAGAAATTGGACCGCATCGGTTCTGAATTTATCAATATCAGCCTGCAGCAATTCTATTGCCCTACGATAGCTTCCCCCCGAAAGCCGCGCAATGAAATGCGATCTCTCCTCTTCCACATTTTCTCTCCGGACAAGTGCCTCATGAATTTCATCGTCGGTCAAAGTCGAAAATTGGATTAATTGGCAGCGCGAAATAATTGTTGGTTTTACCTGATCTTTGCGTGACGTGGTAAGAATAAAATGTGTGCCTTCGAGCGGTTCTTCGAGAATTTTCAATAAGGAATTTGCCGCGGCATCGTTCATCGCATCGGCGTCAAAAATAAGGAACACTTTCCGTCCTGACTCTGCGCTGCTGAGCGATGATTCTTTTTTTAGGCTTCGAATGCTGTTGATCCGGATAAATTTTGCCTTGGGGATGTCAATATGAAAATATGGATCAGACGCTTTTGCCGACAGTTGTTTCCGTACTTCGTCCAAGAGATCACTCTCAATTTTCTCTCCTTCATCATTTTTTTCATTATCTCCTCCCGGCATCGGAAATAGTATTTTCAAATTGGGATGCTGCAACGATTCCATTTTTTTACAGCTTGCACATTCACCGCATGCTGTTTCGTCTGATCGTTCACATAATAATGTTTGGGCAAACGCAATTGCTACCGCATCCTTCCCGACACCCTCGTTTCCCCAAAAAAGATACGCGTGTGCAATTCGACTATTTCGCATTGCTGTGTGAAGAATTTCTTTTACGCGCCCCTGACCAATGACTGACACAAATTTAGAATGCATGCCCGATACCAAAGTGAACTATTGCGTGTGAATTTTTAAAAAATTGCTGTTCGTATAACCATTGCTGCCCGTGCGGCTTTTTCGGGTCAAACAAACGCCATGCTATATCAAATCGCACAGGGCCGACAAATGATTCATACCGTAAGCCGGTGCCAATTGCCACGGCAACTTCATTCAGCTTCATGTCCGACATTTTGTTCCAGACATTTCCATAGTCGATAAAGACGACCGACCAAAAATTCTGTAGATGAAAAACCCAGAAATTCCCTCTATTGGGAAATAACTGTATTCTGCTTTCAAAACTTCCTTCAAGTGCAACAGTACCGCCGATAATTGAATCACCAAATGCTGCAAGCCTTTTATCTCTCCATGCCCGAACACTGCCGCTTCCTCCCATAAAAAACCGACGTGGCAATGGTACCGGCGTACTGTTTTTCTTATCGTATAACTGGGCGAATCCTCCGCGCAATTTTACCGCAAAAACTCTGGATTGATCTTCGTCATTACTGAAATAATGTTTTGCAAGAAAAGAAAATTTGTAATACTCCGCATACGGGAGTTGAAAACCTCCGACTGCTTTCGAAACCAGACCGGCTTCTTCAATAGTAGCAGAATGGAAAAAACCGCTCGTCGGCGAAAAGATATTATTCGTTTTATCTCTTTGAAGAGTAAATGCTTCGATAAAGTTGAATTGTTTTGTTGTATCTTCGACTTTAAGAAATTCTGCATTCGTAAATTTTGGATCGACTCGTTCAATATTGAATTCGGTATTTCCGAGTGTGTACGTCGCTAGTTTTGTTGAGAATCCAATTTGTCCCCGCAGCGTTTGTAACCGATACAACGGCTGTTTCTCCGCTTCAAGTGTCGCCGTTATGCTCGCCTTCGTTTTATTTGAAAAGAAATAAGGGAAAATCCATTGCGATTGTATATCAGCCTTAGTATACAGAGACGGCTCACTTAATCCTTTGTCAAGAAATCGAATAAAGTCTAACCGATCTATTTGATTAACACGTCCATGACCGGTAATTGAAAAATTACGGGCACCACCAAGAAAATTTCTATGCTTGTAACCAAGACCAATACCCGTTGAAAGAAATTCGTTGTTTTCACTCAACATTAAAATTTCCGGAGTAATTTCCTGAAGCTCGCTTGTCCGATAAAAAATTTGAATCGGAACATACACCAATGAATCCGTTTCAAATTGGAGAAATTGCGGACGAATGGCGGCATTCTCAAACAATCCCAACCTGTTCAAATTCTGTTCACTGGTAATTCGTTTTTCTTCGCTATAGATATCCCCTTCGGCAAAATCCAACTGATGAAAAACAATATCGGGATCGACGGCTGTTTCGTCCTGCGGAAGATGGAATGTTCCAAATTTGAATTGACTGCCTGGAGTAAACTTCATGTAGACAGAAACATTATTGGTTGAAGCAAATCTTTTTAAGGAAACGCTATCTGCTTTTGCTTTTGGGTATCCGTTTGCTGAAAGAATATGAAGAATCCGGCTTTGTTCGGCGGCAACCAATTCTTTATCGAATTTCATCCCTTGCTTGAGGAATGATTCTTTCATCAGCTCTGCCTGTAATCCTCCAAGAGAGGATAAACCGTCGACCATAAAGGAATCGACTAAAGATCGTCGACGCAAATCGATATTAAGGTTAACATCAACATACTTTCCATCATGAGAAAATACTGTCGCCGTATCAATAATTGCTTCGAAATATCCTTGATCGAGAAAATAACTTTTCAAATGAAGGATATCGTTATAAAACACCAGCGGATCAAATAACCGCCTCGGGGCGCCGAGACCGGAATAGATATTTTCATTCAAAAAAATCCACACCGACCAAGGTGTTTCATGCGTCATCATTTGCGAGAAGATTTCATCTCTGCTGATGTCTCCTGCTATTTCCAAATGCACATTGGAAATCTCCGGTTTTCGGCCCTGCAGGTTTTCTTCCTGCGTCAACCCTTTTGCCGGCATAATCTCCAAAACAAGAAGAAGCGCAATGAAAATAAAATTTGATCGTCCGTATTGGAGGAATGAATTAATCACGTGTTGATTGCTCAATAAAAAACCCAGCGTCAATTCTGCTGGGTTGTGGTTTCAAAATCTACTGTGCGCGGGCAAAGCAATAAAAAAAGTTTAATAATCATTCTCATCTTCATAGAAGAAATCATCATCGGTCGGATAATCAGGCCAGATATCTTCTATGCTCTCGTACGGCTCATCGGCATCTTCAAGTTCATTTAAATTTTCAATTACTTCGGGCGGAGACCCGGCACGTATTGCATAGTCAATTAATTCTTCTTTTGTAGCAGGCCACGGTGCATCATCCAAGTACGATGCAAGCTCCATTGTCCAGATCATTGCGTTGTTACCTTAAAGATTATTTTATAAAATTACCGGCTAATTGAGATTTTATTTTTTCAAAATCAACATCATCAACAAAATACTCAACCGGATTTTGTTGAATTCCATTTTTCCGGACTTCGTAATGTAAATGCGGTCCTGTAGAACGTCCGGTATTCCCCGAATAAGCAATGAGGTCGCCCCGTTTGACTCTTTGTCCGGAGTGTGCGACACATCGAGAAAGATGTGCATACCAAGATTTATATCCAAAACCATGATTGATTTCAACTGCAATACCGTACGAACTTCCTGTATTGCCAGAAAGCTCTACAACTCCATTTCCCGTGGCGTACACCGGCGTTCCAACATCATTATGAATGTCGACACCTTCATGCGGCCGCATCGTTCCAAGAAACGGATCACGGCGCATTCCAAAACCGTGATAAGAATAGGAGCCTTTCATCGGTTTAACAGCAGGAAGGCTCGCAAAGAGAACCTTGTTCTCTTCTTTCTTCCGGTCAATTTCGCCATAACTTTGTTTCTGGAATGCAACCTCTTTCTCAATCTTTGATAACAAAACTGTCGACGTCGATAATAAATCATTTGCATCGCCGGAAACTAATCCTGCATACTCATCGGCAGGAACACCGCCGGTACCAAACGACCGCGTTTCAAGATCCACTTTCGGAAGATTGACCTCCGTTCGCAGCAAATTATCGCTTTCGGCTAATTTTTGCATGGTTGATGCAATACTAACCAAACGGGTATTTAGAGTCTTTATTCGTTCTTTCAAAATTGCGTTTTCCGAAGAAAGAGCCGCTGTAGTTCTAAACCCTATCTTGAGAAAATCCCCAAAATAATTATTGACCATCGCCCCCAATCCCAAAGCGGCTATTGTGCAAACGGCAACAATCACAATAAACCTCGTTCGGTAACCTTTTGCTTCCACAAAAGAAACCGAATCTTCGGAATAAAAGAATAACTTCTTTTTCTTAAACAATATCGCCCTCACAGGTTGGAATAATTTTTTATGAAAATATAAAAATTAAGATGCTTTGTCAAGAAACCTTTACAAAAATGGTCAAATCATTCAAAATCATGCTCAAAATAGTCGATATTTCTTTTGGCAGATGACTTTCCTTTTTGCGCAATGATTTTTTCCAATTTTTTAGAGAATTCTTGAGCCGCATCGTAGCCGTAATGGCGCTGCAGGTAATTTAGAGCAATAACCTCAGCAATAACAGTAACATTTTTCCCTGGAAAGATAGGTAATTTGATATGTGGAATATCGACATCCAATATTTTAATTGTACTTTGATCTAAACCGGTTCGGGTAAATTCTCCATTTGGCTGCCACTCCAATAATTCAACAACAATTTCAATACGCTTTTGATACCGGATAGAACGAATTCCAAAAATACTTTGCACATCAATTAAACCCAAACCTCGAATCTCCATAAAGTGTTTTACAAGATCAGTTCCCGTTCCGAGTAAAATCCCTTCACCCTTTCTTGTAATCGTTACAACGTCATCAGAAACAAGACGATGTCCTCTCTCAACAAGGTCAAGAGCGATCTCACTTTTTCCGATTCCTGATCGACCGATAATCAATAAGCCAATTCCGTAAACGTCAACAAACGATCCATGAATAGTGGATTGAGGAGAAAATTGATCGTCGAGAAAATCACCTAAAAAGTAAACAGCTTTTGTGGTTTCTAACGGGGTTCGAAAAACCGGAACATTGTGATCTTCCGCGGTCTTTAATAATTCCGGATCGATCGTATTATTATTCGTAATAATAATGGCTGGGATAGCAAAACGAAAAAGCGTGTTGAACGACTCAACACGCTTTTCTAATGGCAGACTTAACAGGTAACGGATTTCGGTATTTCCAAAAATTTGCACTCTGTCAAACGTAAAAAGATCAGTGTAGCCGGCAATTGCCAGGCCCGGGCGATGAAGATTTTTGTCGACAATCTTATTGTCCATCCCGGCAACCGAAAGAGCTTCCAATTTTACCCGCATTTTATTTGTTTCAAACAAATATCCGACCGTAATGCTTTTTTTACGATATTCTTTTCCGATTGTAAGCGCCATAGAGATATTCCTATACTTTCTCCCGTGTCCGACGAATTTCTATTTTTTTCTTTTCACGTTGTTTCGATTTATACTTCTGAAGCTGTCGTTCAATCTTGGCAACGGCAGCATCGATCGACTTTGTAAATTCTTCAGATTTTTCCATTGCCTTTAATAACGAACCATGCACCTGCACGAGAAGCTCTGCCGCTTTAATACTTTGCGACGGTTTTTCATAACTTAAAATCAATTCGACACCTATAATCCCGTCATAATATTTTTCCAATTTCCGTATTGCATCTACAGCATGTGTCTGTAATGTTTCATGAGCTTTAAAATGCCGGGCAGTAATTTTCACGTCCATAATATCCCCTTTCATGTTGTTGCCTTTGGATGTGCGTTCTGATAAATTTTTTTCAATCTGTCAACAGTAATATGGGTATACACTTGTGTCGTCGACAAGCTTTCATGTCCTAACAATTCTTTGACGGCGAGAATATCAGCACCATTGTCCAAGAGATGGGTTGCAAAAGAATGGCGCAACACATGCGGACTCTTTTGCTGAACTTCAGAAGCATCGGAAAGATATTTTTTCACAATTAAATATACCCGCTGCGGATAAAGTGATTCTCCTTTTTCAGTCAGCAATAATGTTTTCTCATTAGGATTAGTTTGACCAAGTAACTCCTTTCGGAATAGTTGATATTGACGGAGAGATTTTTTTGCATGATCAGTAAGGGGGATAATCCGCTGTTTATTCCCTTTCCCCGTTACTTTCATTGTCGATCCATGGAAATCAATATCATTGACTTTCAGCCCAATCAACTCGGAGAGACGAATACCGCTTCCGTAGAACAACTCAAGAATTACGGAATCACGGGTGCCAGAAAAGGTTTTTTGATCGGGCGATAATAAAATTTTTCTCATCGATTCTTTATCGACAAACTGCGGAAGTTTTTTTTCGGCTTTCGGGGTAATGGTATTGAGCGCGGGATTTTGCGGGATCATTTTTTTCCGAGAAAGAAACTTATAGAATGAGCGCAGCGTTGATAACTTTCGAACAACACTTTTCTTTGCCACACCGCCTTCCAGCAACACGCCAAGGAATGCTCGAATAACACTCTGATCCACAGCGACATGGTGATCAATTAATTCAGGGAAATGTTGTTGGAGAAATGAATAGTATTGCGAAAGGTCGTTAGCGTACGACGTTAATGTGTGCTGAGAATAATTCCTCTCGTTTTCTATATACGAAAGATATAAGCGAATAAATTCTTGCATGTGGTAGTTTTACACAGCAACGGCTTGCGCTTCTTGTTCGTCAAGATAATATTCTTCTTTGCAACTCGGGCAAAGCAGATAGTCGCCTTTTCGCTTCGTCGATTTCTTGATCAGATAATTATTTCCGCAATGCTTACACTCTTTCATCACAGGCATTTCCCAAGAAATAAAATCACATGTCTTATTCTCGCCTGACGCATTCGAACAACGGTAATATATTCGTTTTCGTCTCGTCTTGCTTTCAATGATATCGCCGTCCTTACATTTCGGACACTTCACCCCAGTCGTAATCGGTTGGGTATTCGTGCATGCCGGATAATTTGTACAGCCAAGAAACGGGCCGAATGGACCGCCTTTCACTTTCATATCACCGCCGCACACTTTGCATTTAATCCCTTCCATATGCTGATATTTTTCCGATTCATCCTCTAACGGTTTTCTATTCTTACACGTCGGATAACCGGAGCATGCTTTAAATTGTCCGTACCGTCCCCACTTAATAATCATCGGACGACCGCACAAATCGCACGCTTCACCAGCATCATGCTGCAATGATTTCTTTATTTTTGTCGCCTGTTCATTAAGGTGCTCTAACGAATGGCTGAACGGCTTATAAAAATCGTCCAACACTTGCACATATGTATTTTTGCCGTTCGCGATTGTCTCAAGCTCATCTTCCATCAGGGCAGTAAACTTATAATTAACTACATCACTGAAAGATTTTTTTAGAATCCCAATAATTGTCATTCCCAGCGATGTCGCATACAATTTTCGATCCTGCTGATCAACATATTTCCTGTCTAAAATTGTCGATACAATCTGCGCATACGTACTTGGGCGTCCGATTCCCAATTCCTCTAATTTTTTTACAAGACTTGCTTCGGTATACCGCGCGGGTGGCTTTGTGAAATGCTGTTTAGGAAGAATATTTAGAATCGACGTATGCTGGCCAACAGCTAGGCCAGACGGAATTTTTGACGTGGGATCGGAATCATCTTCAATTCCTTTTTCTTCGACCATGTCATCATAGACCTGCAAGAAACCTCTGAATACGGGAACTGAACCTGTAGCTCTAAATGCATAATCACCGCCGGTAATGTCGACAGTAAGTTGATCAAATGTAGCATGCGACATCTGTGAAGCAACAAACCGATTCCAAATCAGTTCATACAACGCATACATATCTTTTTCAAGGTATTTCTTTACATGTTTCGGAGTAAATTTAATCGAAGTAGGACGAATTGCTTCGTGTGCATCCTGCGAAGACTTTCCTTTTTTAAAAGTTCGAGCTTCCTTAGGCAAATATTCTGCACCATAATTTGAATAAATATATTCACGAACTCCTGCGACAGCATCATCGCTCAAACGAGTGGAATCAGTTCGCATGTAGGTAATCAAACCAACGGTACCTTCGTCTCCAAGGTCAATACCTTCGTACAGTTTTTGAGCAAGCATCATTGTGCGTTTGGCTGACAAGCGTAAGCGGCTGGCTGCTTCCTGCTGCAATGTGCTGGTAATAAATGGAGCGTTGGGATTTCTTTTAACTAATTTCTTTTGGACGTCGCTGATTGCAAATTTTTGTTTCTTGATATCGTTGACGTAACCGGTCGCCGTGGTTTCATCCTGAATTTTTGGATCGCTGCCGGCAATCTTGATAAGCTTAGCGAAAAACGGTTCAGATTTTTCGGTTTTAAATTCTCCTGTGACAGACCAATATTCTTCTGCCACAAATGCTTTAATCTCTTCTTCTCGCTCACAGATCAATCGAAGTGCAACAGACTGAACTCTTCCCGCCGACAATCCATAATATACGGTCTTCCATAAAAACGGACTGACTTTATATCCAACAAGACGATCCATTGCACGACGTGCACGCTGCGATTCGACAAGATTTTTATCAACCTTGTGCGGATTCTGCATTCCCTCTTGAACACCCGTAGGAGTAATTTCATGGAACAGGACACGGAAAATATGTTTATTCTCTGAAGTTAATTCATCGGCAATATCGGACGCAATGGCTTCACCTTCACGGTCAGGGTCGGTTGCGATATAAACATTCTTTGCATCCGAAGCGATTTTTTTCAACTTAGCAACAACTTCTTCTTTTCCTTGGATCACTTCATATTTTGATTCATAATTATTTTCGACGTCAACGCCAAGTTTACTTTTTGGCAGATTCTTAATATGGCCAACGGAAGCTTCAACAACGTAATCTTTACCAAGATATTTATTAATTGTTTTTGCTTTGGAAGGTGATTCTACTATTATTAACGATTTACCCATCGTAAACTCTATTATCTCCTAGTATGTAAATTCTCTAACAGACATTCTATTTCAATTAATGAATTGTATCGTTGCCATGCAACATTTTTCTGCTTCCTAGATTCATGGAATCATCATTTTCCATCAATAAGCCGACAACCAGCAATTTTATTTCATCGACTGTCACGGAAACATATCCGCTCATCATAATCCGGTCGATCAACACTTCAATATCAAGGTCATTAATCAGTCCAAGCTCTCTCAGCTGAATCAGGTATCCGTATGCTTCTGCACCGATGACGATTCGTTCGGCTTCATGCAGTACGCGATGTGAATGCGGCGAGCTTTCTGCCGTATCAGTAATCATCGCATCGCCGTGATTCACTTTTTCAAACAACCAGTTGAATGCCGTACTAATTTCAGTCGTCGAATATCCTTTTTGTGAAAGAATACTCAGATCAATATCCGCGATCGGAGTATTTTTTCGCAATTCGCTGATCAAGTACACTAAGATTTCAACAATTTTTTCTTGCATCGGCGTCCTTTGTTACTTCTTTAATAACAAACTGAGTTTCGTCACGTATCGTTCCTGTTTGTCAAACATCACCTTTTTGTCTGCTGGATTTGTATCGATATAACCAATCGAATGCAATGTCCCATGAACAATCAGCCGAATCATTTCATTTCTCATTGTTGTAAAATATTCCTTCGCCTGCCTTCTTGCCTGTATCACATTAATATAAATTTCAGCTTCTACAGTTTCTTCTTCCAGAGGAAAAGTAATAATGTCTGTAACGCTGTCGTGATTCAAAAATTTTTTATTGATTGATCGAATTTTTTTATCATCGGCAAACACGAACGACAGATCGGCATTGCGAATTTTTTCCTGCTTGCAAACGTACTGAACGATCCGCTGAATGTCCTTTGATGAAAAAAATATTTTTTTTTGCTCGCGGATAAGCTTTGTTGAAATCATTTTTTCTTTGTCGCACCGTTTGCGAGCACAGGTTCCTTTGTTAATGACAGGGCGATCCCCGCAAGCATCACATCGACCGCCAGCATTCGGTAATCTCCGGAAAGAATTGATTTGTCCACATTAGAATAGAACGTACAACCGCCTTCTTTTTCAACGACAATAGCCGACACTTTGTCTTTCGTTTCACTGATGAATGTCACTTCCCCAATATCCTGACTGACAACGTAGTCGCTGCAAAAATGAAGTTGAAAATGCGTATTGTGAGTGTACGCTGAAATGAGATTTCCTTTTTTCTTCCCGATGGAAATATCTGGATAAATTTCCAACGCCAATTGTCTGTTATCCACTGCACGAAACTCAAATCGAAAATTATTTCCTTTAAGCTTTCCTTCTACGCCGAGAACTTTCCCGATTTTTTTTATGTCAGATTTTTCAAAAAGTGAATTCATACGAAGCCCTTACCGATAGGTCTCAAACAGAAAAACCCCGTTGACCGTTCGGGGTTTGATGTCTCAATCGCTATAGTTATCCAGTACCGTCAAATGAGCATCTCTTTTATTTTTACTAATATAGAGAGAGGTTGGCATGGAAGTCAAGTCTTCTCTTTCTTACCAGTTTATTTCCATCCCTTCAAAAGCAGCTGCGCATTCAAACTTTAACGCCTTGTTTTTTACTTCGTGAAGACACTTTTCTACAATCGAATCGACCTGTTGATCTGTTCTGTTTGGCTCATGATGGAAAAGGATACATTTCTTCACATTTGCATCGTTCGCTAATTTCATTGTAAACAGATAATGTGAATGTCCCCATCCGACCCTATCCATATACTCTTCGGGTGTATAGGTGGCATCATGAATAAGAACGTCAGCATTCTTAGCGAAATCAATAATTCTCTGATTCGGGTCCCCTTTTTGTGCAAGGAATTTTTCCTGTACTATCGGTTCAAAATTTGTCACGCGTGAGGCAAATTCATGATCGAACGGTTCATTGTCGCTGATATAAACCAACGATTTCCCGCGATAATCGATTCTATATCCAACCGTAAATCCCGGATGATTGACATAAATCGTTTTTACTTTTGCATCGTGGATTGAAAATTCTTCTTCGCCGATACTGCGAAATCGAAGCAGTGCTTTTAATTCGTTGAGTTGAACGGGGAAATAAATTCTTTTCATCTGATCAGCAATGATATGCTGCAGATCAATCTCTTCTCTATCAGTACCGATGATGGTGATTTCGTTTCCGGAAATGAATGCAGGCTTAAAAAAAGGAAATCCTTGAATATGATCCCAGTGCGGATGGGTAATGAGAATATGTGCTCGAACGGATTCCCCCTGAGAAATCAAAAAATCTCCAAGATTGCGAATACCCGTTCCTGCATCAAAGATAATCAGTTCATCATTATCCAAACGCAGTTCAAGCGATGGAGTGTTTCCGCCGTACTTTACAGTATTTTTTCCGGGGGTTGGAATGGATCCTCGAACTCCCCAAAATTTTAACTTCACCGGCGCAATCCTTTCACATCATGTTCGGTAAGTAGCTACATAGTCGACATAATTTTGCGCAGATTGTTTTAACGATTGAATTTCTTCTTCCGTTAACTTTCGAATGACTTTTGCAGGAATTCCGGCAACAAGAGTTCCTTCAGGTATCACACTTCCCATCGTTACTACGGCACCTGCAGCAACAAGCGCAAATGGTCCTACTTTGGCATCATCTAAAATTACTGCCCCCATACCAATTAAGCAATAATCATAAATTGTGCAAGCATGAATTACCGCGTTGTGACCTACCGTCACATTCGATCCAATGTGCGTGGGATATTTCTTACTTGTTACATGAACGACTGAATTGTCTTGAATATTCGTCCGTTCTCCAATTCGTATATAGTGAACATCCCCTCGAATAACGGTATTAAACCAAACACTTGAATCTTTTCCGATTTCTACATCACCGATAATTTGTGATCCTTCGGCGATGAAAACCGAGGGATGAAGCTTGGGGGTTATTCCCTTATATGTTATAATTGCCATTAGCTATTTGCTTTGGGAGGAATCCATCCTGGTCGATTCCAACGTTTTAATTCGATGTGGATACTGCCGAGAATTACTTTCATTTTGGCAACGATTGGTATTGACGCATTATCATTGCTGAAAAATCCTTTGAAGTATCCCGTCAATCCAAAGATACCGGTGAAATCTGCCGTGCCATCGAATTCAATCGTTTCAATGGGATATTTTACCGCATCGATTTCCTGTGAACCTAATTTATTCATAAAATTGAATTGCGTAAAAAAAGATTTTTCATTGACAAAAATCGGCGTTGATTCTTTTTTTACTTGTCGGCAATGAGCTCTTGCATAGTAGAACAATGAAAGACCATCTTGCTGCAGTCCAGAAATATTTTCTTCTCCTCGTTTCGTGACAGTCTTTTGTGGTTGAACTCCCATTTCGTACGTAACTTTATTGTTTGTGTAATCGAAATTGTATTGGGTGTATGGAACTTCTTTTGGATTAGTTGTTTTGCGAATGTCAAAAAACATCGAATATGGTTCTGAAGTCATTTCGCTGTAAAATACCTGGTGCAGGTCGACAAAAGGAACGCCGCTATATGAATCGACGAATGCTTTGACGATATAAATTGTTTTCCCAAATTTTGTGACGGTATCAAGAACAGTAAATTTTACGCTTCCTAAGTCAAAGATTGAATAGCTGACGTTATATTCTAATTCTTCTCCAAGAACAAAGACGCCGGGGTCATCTTGTATTTGGAATACCGACGGTTCATTGGTCTTTGCATTTGCTTCTGCTGCTACCGAATGAAAAAATGATGGAAAGACAAGAATACAAATACTTGCCAGCAACATGCTTGTTGCGGCAAGTTTTGTGAAGGCATGTATTTTCAAGGTTATTTATTTCGCTTTCTCTGTGTTTAATTGTGCAATTTTTTCCGCTTCGGGGAAAAGCGACATTGCTTTCTTTAGTTGTGTATCAATTCCAAGGAGAACGGGGTACCAACCGTCATTTCCCCAGAAATTTCGTGCCACATATGCTTTTAGCCGTGCCTGAATGTAATCTTTATCCTTGTTGAAATCGTCTTGAACAAACTCAACATTTTTTGTTTTTGTAAAAGCGATGAATTCATCAAGGATCTTATCTTCGATGACAAACTTTTTATTGAATTCACTAAAATCATTTTTATACTTTGCTTTTATTCCTTCACCGTAAACCGTAATAAACTGTGCCGCAAATTCATAAAATAAATTTCGACGGCTGAGTGCTATGCTGTATTTGGTCAAGGTTCCCGGTTTCACAATAAAGTCAGGAGTAATGCCGCCGCCGCCAAGAATCACTCTCCCTTTCGATGTCTTGAATTTAGGATGAGTCGAATCAGCTTCGCTTTCTTTATGTTCGATATTTTCCCCTTCAGTTTCTTCGCGAGTAAAGGCTTCCGTTTGATATTTGTCTTTGCCTTCATTATACGGGCGTTGAATCAATCGACCGCTTGGCGTGTAATATCGTGCGATCGTTAAACGAATTGCCGATCCATCGGAAAGCGGAAATTGACGCTGCACTAAACCTTTTCCGAAACTTGTTTCGCCGACGATCAAACCCCGATCCCAATCTTGAATTGCACCGGACACAATTTCACTCGCCGATGCTGAACCGTTAGAGAGCAAAATAATTAACGGAAGGTTTTCGTACTCACTGTTCGAAGAGGCAAAATATTCTTCATCAAATTCGGAGCGACGCCCTTTTGTATACACAACTTTGCGGGGGTTTCCGTCCTTTGATGCATCCAAAAAAAGATCAGACATTTTCACTGCCTGGTCGAGATAACCGCCCGGATTTGCTCGTAAATCCAAAATCAAACGCTTCATTCCCTGCGCCTTTAATTTTTGCAATGCCGCAACCATTTCTTTATTGGTTGTTTCGGCAAACCGCGTCACATTAATATAGCCGACATTGTTATCAAGCATTGTCGAAACGTCAACACTATAGAGCGGAATAACATCGCGGATAATTTCAAATTCAAGAAGATCTTTCACACCTTGACGAAAAATACTGACGGAAACTTTTGTTCCCTTCGGCCCCTTCAATGACTTCATCACTTGATCATTGTTGAACCCGATAGATTTCTTGCCATCAATCTTGACGATCTTATCGTTTGACATAATGCCAAGAATTGCACTGGGTCCGCCGCCAATCGGCTGAACAACCGTAATGGTATCATTAACAACTGAAAACTCTACACCGATTCCTTCAAACTTTCCCTGAAAATCTTCAGTAACTCTTTGCATTTGCGAAGGTTTGATATACACGGAATGCGGATCCAAATCGTTCAAGAGTCCGTTAATAGCATCTTCTGTTAATTTACCGGAATCAACATCTTCCACATAATATTTTTCCGTCAAACTTAACACATCTTTGAACTTTGACAATTGTTCATAAATGTTATCGCCTGAAATCAGATGATTCACCTGGGTTCCACCAATAAATGCAATCACAAACACAACAATAATCAGTGGAATGGAAAAACGTTTTTTCATAAGGACGCTCCTAATATCTTCTCTCATAGTACAGTATTATTAAATTGACGAATGCCGGTAAGATTTATTGTAAGAAACGAGAAAATAGCTAGAAAATCAAGGGAAGGAATTACACTCAGAAATCAACTGAAAAACCAACTCTCACCCTGCGATGGTCGTAATATGCGCTCGGGTCTGAAAGTTCTCCGCCGATCTTTCCATTTGAATCAATCCATTTAACATTTTGAGAATTGAAAAGATTCCGAACATCGGCATACACAATAATTTTTTTTGCCGGAAGATTAGAGAAAAAAAATTCTTTTGAAAATTTTAGATTAACAAAAAATGTCTGTTTCATCCTGGCATTGTTAGGGACAAAATCCTTTGTCGAATCAATGGGAGTAAATCCGTCTTTGGTTGGGAAAAAGGTATATGGTTTTGGGGAATTGTACCACACAATTCCATTAAAGATAATGCCAAACCACAGCTTGCTTTCAATATCAAGTTTCACTGCATGACGTTGATCCCAGCTAAGCGGAAACGTCGAGATTTGAGTAGGAAATCCCCATTGGGCTCTATTGATTGTTTGATCGACAAGCTCGCTCGTTCCTTCTGCAATCATATAGGTATACGAAATACTCCCGGAAAATTGTTCATCTCGATCTCGTGATAATACTATTTCCAATCCAGACGCATCGGCCTCCGCGTTGTTGACATATTGTGCAAAGCCAAAATCACCGGCAAATTTACTGTCAAATGGAACAAGCGTTTTCGAATCGATTTGATTTTTTATATTTTTTTGAAAATAGGTAATTGATCCAACATAAAATTCACCTATCGATTGCTTATAGCCTAATTCCCAAGCAGTCGTCACCTCAGGGTTAAGATCCGGATTCCCTGTTAAGATATTTTTCGC
The DNA here is from genome assembly GCA_037443785.1 of Ignavibacteriales bacterium. Classification (GTDB taxonomy): domain Bacteria; phylum Bacteroidota; class Ignavibacteria; order UBA10030; family UBA8401; genus JAQUOA01. Next base: position 54,689 of record JBBINR010000020.1, read on the forward strand.
TCCACTCTGAATCAGCGTCGGATCGATGCCTGAATAGAGATAATCAAAAAGAGGAAATTGGAAATATTTACCAAAGTTTACAAAAACCATGCTGGACGGTCCGGTGGGAGCTGCAAATGCAATTCGAGGACTAAATTGATGTTTTATCGTCGCAGATTTATATCCCTTGATCTGTTGTTGAAATTCATTTGTTGATGTAGGAATGAATTCCACAATCGGCCGCTTTGCTTGCGGGTCTAAAAAATCCCAGCGCAACCCCACATTTAAAACAGTTCCATCAAGTGCAAATCGAATTTTATCTTCAATAAAAATACTTCCGGACCGGGGTGAATATTTATATCTATTGCTGTAATTAAGCAGAGGAGCATTTTCAATAGTTTTACCAAAATATGTTTTTTGAGGCTCGTATTTTATGAGATCAGAATAAATATCATACAGATTCAACTCAAAGCCGGATTTAATCATTTGAGCATCGTCTATTTGAGACGAATAATCCCCTTTGAACGAATGAAGTAATTGTTCTGAATTAGCCCACCAATTCCGCATCCCGTCGACAATATATCTGAGATAATAATCAAATTGATACGGAGCAATGTGCATCTCGTTTTTATCACCTCTCCCAATTTTGCTTGTAAGATAATATCTTGTCACGTTCAGTGTATACGCTGATCGGTCAGATAGAATGTGGGTCAATATGAGAGAACCTCTTAACGAAGTTTTTGATCGCTCCGGTAATCCATTAAGGTTATATCGCCAGCTGAATTCATAATCTTTCCAGTTGCGAAATGAATAAATCCCTTGGGCGGTCAAACGGATGGAAGATGTTGCAACATATTCAATCTTTGAAAAGCCATTGATCTCCCGATTGTTTGGTGACGAAAAAAACTTATTCATATCCTGCCACCATCTCGTGTTGTGAAAAATCATTGTGGTCGAATTCAAAAAGAATAATTTATCTGTAACAATTGGACCGCTGAGACTTAATTCCCCTTCATTATACTGGTCAACTTGTTTATTGATTGTCGAAGGTAGCCAATTGTCTTTTTCAAATCGCAGCGAAAACCTGTAATTATTGTCTCCTCCTTTTGTAATGACATTGACAATTCCAGACATCGCATTTCCATACTCCGCATCAAATCCGCCAGTATAGATCGTCATTCCACTGATGGAACTTTTCGGAATTTCCATTCCAACTCCTCCACCCATGTAATCTTGAACAGGAAGACCATCAACTAAATACATTACTTCATTGGTTTTGCCCCCTCGCACATTCCCTTCAAGGGTGACGCCGGGCTGCAAAGAAATCACTTCTTGGAACGAAGTGACAGGAAGTTTTTCCAGTTTTATTTCGCCGATCGAAAATGAGGTTGAAGGTTGGTCCTTTTGAATTAAAGGTTTTTGTGAAAATATCTCAATCGCCCCGAGCTCTACCGACGATTGATCCATGGTAACATCAAGACGGGAATGCAGATCGGCATAGATACTGACATTTTTCATGATCACTGTTTTATATCCAATGAGGCTAAATTTTACATCATAAATGCCAGACCGAATGTTGTAGATTTGATAATACCCATCAGCGTTTGTAATTGATCCAAAATTTGTCCCCACAATCTGAATAGTCACGGAAACTAAATTCTCTTTGGTACTTTTATCTTTGACTTTGCCTTCAAGAATTCCACTCGTACCGCCGTACACCATTCCACCGTGCAATAAAAGCAAAAAAAATAATATTTTATTCTTTGAGCGCTTCATCGAAAACATCTCTATTGACATGGATGCCAAATAAAATCTGCGCATCGAGGGTCTCCTTCGGCGGTAAAAAAGCAATACGTATAATCAAACGGGCGAATGACAATATTTCCTCTGGACTTCATGAGATGAACACTTCCGGAAGTTCTAATAGTTTGTTGGGGAGTTATTTTACATCCGTTGGGTCCGCCACGGGGATAGGCCGGAAAATAATCCAATAAATTTATATTATTATCTGTAACGAAATTCCAATTATATTCAATAACCAAAGAATCCTCGGGATCAAAAGTAAAAATTCCTGTCGAAGCGTTATATCCTTTGATGTATGTGATAAATGCTTTATTCAATTGAATTGTTTTTGAAGTGTGGAGTGTTTCTCCGCTTGCACTCGTTGGCGTTAACCACGTTACGGTAACATTACCGCTTAAATCCAATGTATCTTCAATTGTCTCATCATAAACATTTTTGATTGTGAAGACGAACTTAATTTGATTACGTGGCGAAGGACCGGGGTAATAATCATATCCTGCACGTCGGTCAATGGAAAATGATATCGGCTGTTGATCATTTGGCGGAAGCGATTCATCACATCCGCTACTTGTGACAGCAACGGCAATGATAAATACTATCACTGTTAAAATCTGATTAGAATGATCTCGATAATTGATGTTCATATTACGAAATCCATTATTCGCATGGGTCTGAAACAAACTCACTGCAGGGAGGTTGTCCACTATCAGCAGCAAAAAAACAATGACTGTAATTAAATGATTTTACAATGATACCTGCTCTGTGTTTCATGAGTTGAAAACTCGCTGAGGCAGTTATGGTTACCTTGGAAGTAACTTTACAGCCTAGGAAGCCACCCTTCCAGTTTGCGGGAAAATACTCTAACAGATTCAAACTATCATCCGATAAAAAGTTCCAATTTGTTTCAATAATAATTGAATCCGATGGGTCAAATGTAAATATTCCCGTGGATCGATTGTACCCTCTGATGTATTTTATATCAGAAAATTTAATACCTATCGTTTTTGTTGTTTTGGGAAATTCTTCTCCCGGCGGATGAAACCAGTTAATGTTAAGTTTACCCGAAAAATCTAATGTGTCTTCAATCGTTTCATCGTAAATATTTTTTATAACAAAAGTGTATTTTATTTGATTGCGGTAGCTTTGAGGGGTTTTTCCGGAATAATAATCATACAGACTACGCGATTCAACTGTAAATAATTGCGGAGGAGATTCTCGCGGCGGCAATGCTTCATCACATCCTGCATGGAGCATGATAAATGCAAAAGCAAATAGTACCGGTGCGGTTATAAAACTCCTCTTATTCATACCAATGGTCAAGGATTCATTTTTCGGGCCGCATTTGAGGGAAGAAAATTACATCGCGGATATGATCTTGTTGGGTGAGAAGCATCACTAATCGATCAATGCCTATTCCGAGACCGGCTGTCGGGGGCATTCCGTATTCAAGTGCACGTAAGAAATCTTCATCCATAGTTTGAGCTTCGTCATCGCCACGTTCGCGCAGTTTTACCTGTTCTTCAAATCGTGCGCGTTGATCAAGAGGATCATTTAGTTCAGAAAAGGCATTACAGATTTCCTGTCCATTGACAAACCCTTCAAACCGTTCCACGAGTCCTTCTTCTCGGCGATGTTTTTTGGCAAGCGGAGAAAGTTCAACCGGATAATCCATAATGAATGTTGGTTGAATAAGATGAGGTTGAACGGTAACGCTAAAAATTTCATCGATGATTTTTCCCGTACCAATTTTCGGATCAAGATCAATGTGAAGTTCTTTGGCTATTGCTCGCAGCTCCGATTCATTCTTCCCCCGAAGTTGTTTCCCTGAATATTTTTCGATGGCGCCAAACATCGTCAACCGTTGCCATGGCGGTGTAAAATTAATTTCATTTTCTCCAAGTTTTACCGTTGCACTTCCGTTTAGCGACTGTGCGATAGAATGAACCATCTGCTCAACCAACTGCATCATCCAAGTATAATCCCTGTAGGCAACATACAATTCCATCATCGTAAATTCGGGATTGTGTGTACGATCCATTCCTTCGTTACGAAAATCTTTCGCTATTTCATAGACGCCGTCAAATCCGCCGACGATAAGGCGCTTTAAATACAGTTCGTCAGCAATGCGAAGATACAATGGAATATCAAGGGCGTTATGATGTGTCATAAAAGGACGGGCACTTGCACCGCCGTACATTGACTGCAATGCCGGAGTTTCGACTTCAAGAAAATTTTTCTCATCCAAGAATTTTCTCATCTGGCGAAGAATGGTCGATCGTTTTAAGAATGTTTCACGCACTTCCGGATTGACAACTAAATCAACATAGCGCTGGCGATATCGAAGTTCCTTATCTGAAAATGGATCGAAAGTAACTTTGTTTCCTTGTTCATCAACCCGTTCTTTAACAATTGGAAGCGGCCGCATCGATTTTGACAAAAGAATATATCGCTGGGCATGAATTGATGTTTCACCTGTTTTCGTTTTAAAAACATATCCTTCAACACCGATAATATCACCGATATCAAGAAGTTTAAAATGATCATAGGGTTCTCCAAGATCATCTTTCTTTAAATACACTTGGATTTTCCCAGTCATATCCAACACGTGACAGAATGATGCTTTCCCCATTCGTCGCATCGACATAATTCTCCCGGCAACGGAAACAATCCATTGCGGCATTCCATCGGTGAATTTTTCAAGAATTTCTTTCGCCGACGCATTCCGTTCGAATTCGTACGGGTATGGATTTATGCCTGCAGAGCGAAGGTGATCTAATTCCTCGCGACGGCGTTTCATTAATTCATTCAGCTCTTCATGGTATTCGTTGTGTTGTTCCATTCTCGGTATTCTAAACTTCCCTAAATATTTTTACTGTTAATAAATTTACGGTTGTACTTTGCCTGATGGATATTCCGGCAACGTTAAACGCTCTGGTGTTGTTCGATTTGAGAGCGCAGATATTTCGTACAATTTTGCCGCATGCCAAGGTTGAACTTGATCCCAGCTAAATCTCCAATCCCAATTACCCAGCGCTTTGCCGGGCAAATTCATTCGCGCTTCATTTCCCAAACCAAGGACATCCTGAAAAGGGAATATTGCAAAATCAGCAACAGATCGGGCCGCGAGACGAATAAGATCCCAATGAATTTCCTTTCCATCCGTACCCACATACCGTTTCACAAATTCTTTTTCACGCTCCGTAGCGGAACAAAACCATCCCACCGTGGTATCGTTATCGTGAGTGCCGGTAAAAACGACCGTGTTTGAGTTATAATTATGCGGGAGAAAACTGTTTGTTGCATCGCCGGCAAAAGCAAATTGAAGAATCCGCATTCCCGGAAAATTGTACCGGTCTCGCAGTTCAAGCACATCCGGCGTCAACACTCCAAGATCTTCAGCTATAATGGGAAGCACTCCAAGTTGTTTTTGAACAGCATCGAATAATTTTTCTCCAGGTCCTTTGACCCATTTCCCAATGACGGCAGTTTTTTCTGATGCGGGAATTTCCCAATAGCCCGCAAACCCGCGGAAGTGATCGATACGAACGATATCGACAAGTTCCAGCGTCGTCCTAATGCGTTCGATAAACCATGCGTAATGGTTTTTATGCATCTCTTCCCATTTGTATAAGGGATTTCCCCATCGTTGACCCGTAACGCTAAAATAATCCGGCGGAACACCTGCAACAAATTTTGGTTTTAAATTTTCATCAAGATGAAAAAGGTGCGGATTCGCCCATACATCGGCGCTTTGATAAGCAATGAAAATTGGAATATCACCCACTATCTTTATTCCTTTTCCATTTGCATATTTTTTCAGAGCATGCCATTGGGTGAAAAACAGCCATTGAGTAAATTCCCAAAAATTTACTTCGCGTTCCATTTCTTTGCGGGCTTTATTCATCGCAGCAGGATTTCGTTTTACAATATCCGAATCCCATGTACTCCATTCCGCACCGTTGTATTTCTTTATCATCGTCATGAACAACGCGTAATCTTCAAGCCACATTTTTTGTTCTTTGCAAAACTCATGAAACTCTTCCATTTGTTTCGCATCTTTCTTTGCAAAAAACTTTTCTCCGGCAATACGAAGTTTGGACATTCTGAAATTTCGAACTTCACCATATTGGACTTTATTGTTATTGAACTGCGGAATATTTTGCAGCTCTTTTTGATCGAGCAAGCCGCGATTCACTAAATCCTGCAGGTCGATGAGAAGCGCTTCCCCTGCAAACGCAGAAAGACACATGTATGGTGAATCTCCCATTCCGAT
>JBBINR010000021.1:0-60524 GCA_037443785.1 Ignavibacteriales bacterium
TACAGCGAATGGCCGCCCTGGTATTCATCATGTTATGGCGCGAACGCTGAAAGATGCAGTCTGCCGTTATAAAACGATGAGTGGATATCAAGTGCCGAGGAAAGCAGGATGGGATACACACGGTTTGCCTGTTGAAATCGAAGTTGAAAAACAAATCGGCATCAAACATAAAGATGAAATTCTTGATTACGGCGTAGAAAAGTTCAATAAGGCGTGCCGCGAATCTGTTTGGAAATACAAAACAGATTGGGAAAAGATGACGAAGGAAATGGGATATTGGGTCGACCTGACAGCTCCGTATGTGACATTCGAAAATAATTACATCGAGTCAATCTGGTGGGCTTTAAAAAAATATTTCGATGCGGATATGATTTATCGCGGATATAAAATCCAACCGTATTGCCCGCGCTGCGAAACACCGTTGTCGTCCCATGAAGTTGCTCTTGGATATAAAGATGTCAAAGATCCAAGCGTGTATGTGAAAATGAAATTAAAGAAAGAATCCAACACGCATTTTCTCGTGTGGACAACAACTCCCTGGACATTAATTTCTAACGTTGCATTGGCTGTTCATCCTGAGATTGAATATGTGAAGGTTGAATTGCTCCACGGGGAAGGTGAAGCAACAATTCCGACAGGAGAGTTTTTAATTCTTGCCAAAGCTCGATTGGAAGTGCTGAAAGAAAAATATGTTGTGATCTCCGAATTCAAGGGAGAAGAATTACTCGGAAAAGAGTATGAGCGATTATTCAACTACCATGAAGTGAAAGAAAAAGGATGGTATGTCGTTGCAGCGAATTTTGTTACGACAGAAGATGGTTCGGGTATCGTTCACATGGCACCGGCCTACGGTGAAGACGATTACCAGGTGTGCCGGAAATATAATCTCCCGACAATTCATCCGGTAAATAAATCGGGAGAATTTGAAGATGCTGTTGCTGATTTTAAAGGAAAGTTTGTTAAAGATGCTGATGCTGACATCATTCATAATTTGAAGCAGCGTAATATTCTTTATCGAAAAGAAGCATATCAACACAGCTATCCGCATTGCTGGCGTTGTTCATCACCGCTATTGTATTATGCGCGCGACTCATGGTATATTCGTACAACTGAATACGCGAAGAGGATGATTGAGTTGAATAAACAAATCAACTGGGTTCCTAAAGAAGTTGGTGAAGGCCGTTTCGGAAATTGGCTTGAGGAAAATAAAGATTGGGCATTGTCGCGTGACAGATATTGGGGAACGCCGCTTCCTATTTGGGTCTGTGAAAAGTGTAAAAAACAAAAATGTGTTGGCAGTGTAGAAGAGTTGAAAAAGGGAATGCACATTCCTGAACCGCTTGATCTTCACAAACCATATGTTGATGCTGTAACATTTGCATGTGAGTGCGGCGGAACGATGAAACGAACTCCGGAATTGATCGATGTGTGGTTCGACTCTGGCTCAATGCCCTTCGCTCAGTGGCATTACCCCTTTGAGAATAAAGAGATTTTTGAAAAATCATATCCCGCTGATTTTATTTCGGAAGGTATTGACCAAACGCGGGGCTGGTTTTATACGCTTCATTCTATTGGAACGTTTCTCTTTGATAAACCTGCTTTCAAAAATGTTCTTGTGAACGAATTAATCCTTGATAAGCAGGGACAGAAAATGTCCAAAACGAAAAAGAATACTGTTGATCCGTTCCTTTTAATCGAAAAATACGGTGCCGATGCAACACGATGGTATTTAGTTTCCCAATCGCCGGTTTGGCGTCCGACATTGTTTGATGATGAAGGAATCGGTGAAGTTCAGAGAAAATTTTTCAGCACGTTGGTGAACACGTATTCATTTTTTGCATTATATGCGAACATTGATAAATTTGATTTCAGCGAATCACGGACTCCGATTGCGGAACGTGCAGAAATAGACCGATGGATTATCTCATCATTGCATACGCTAGTAAAACAATATAAACAGCATATGAATGAGTATGATCTTACCAAGGCAACGCGTGCTATCACTGATTTTACCCTCGATAATCTTTCGAACTGGTACGTTCGAAGAAACCGGCGCCGATTCTGGAAAAGTGAAAAAGGAAAAGACAAAACTTCCGCGTATCAAACATTATATGAATGTCTTGATACCATTGTAAAGTTGGCGGCACCGATTGCACCGTTCCTTGCTGATGAGATGTATCGCAATTTGAATTCGGCGACCAAAAAGGAATCGCATCATTCCGTTCATCTTGCAATGCTTCCTGATGTTGATGAATCCGTGATTGATACAGCATTAGAAGCGCGTATGGAACGAGCCATCAAAATTGTTGGAATTGTGCGTGCAATGCGGATGAAATCGAATTTGAAAGTCCGTCAACCGTTGAAAAAAATCATGCTGCCAATTGCCGAAGAACAACACAAACAAGAAGTGAAGGCGATGGAAAGTGTGATTCTTGAAGAGATTAATGTGAAAGAAATTGAGTTTGTCACCGATGATGCTGGAATCGTGAAGAAAAAGGCGAAACCGAATTTTCGTACGCTTGGACAAAAATTTGGCAAACAAGTTCAAGTCGTTGCTGGAAAGATTCGTGAAATGTCTTCAGCGCAAATTTCCCAGGTCCAAAAAAATGGATCGTATGTATTTTCCGAAAATGGAATTGAATATTTGATTGCGAAAGATGATATAGAAGTGCAGCATGAAGATATGCAGGGGTGGTTGGTTGAAACCGACGGTTCAATCATGGTCGCGCTTGATACTGAAATTACGCCCGAACTTCGCAATGAAGGATTTGCACGTGAATTTGTCAATCGTGTGCAAAATCTCCGCAAAGATTCCGGTTTTGAAGTTACCGATAGAATTGCAATCTATTTCTCTGCTGATGATGAATTATCGAAGGCACTTTTAAATACTTCGGATTATATTACACACGAAACGCTTGCTGTTGGGTTGACAAAAGGTATTGCCAATGGCGGGTCGAAGATCAGTGAAGATATCAACGGGGAACGTTGCGAAATCAGTATTGAAAAAGTAATGAACTAATATCCATCAATTTTGTCATAATGGAAGGACACCAATGGCAAACACAGCGGTAAAAAAGAAGACGACACCGGCAAAGCCGAAAAAGGTATCTGCAAAAGCAAAAAAAGCTGCTGTCATCAAGAAGAAAAATATGAAAGGGTATAGTGCAAAAGAACTTGCCCATTTCAAAGAGATCATTCTCGAAAAGCGAAAAGAGATTCTCGAGGAATTGACGATCTTGAAAGAAAGCATGATGGATGTGACGACGGGCGAATATGCGAGTGAAAATTCCATGTACTCAACACATATGGAACAAGGTACCGATGCCATGGAGCGTGAGAAAACTTTTCTTTTTGCATCACGCGAAGGAAAATTTCTCAACTATCTTGATGATGCACTTCGCCGTATTGAAAAAGGCACATACGGCTTTTGTCTCGATTGTATCGATGAGCCGAAGGGATATTGCAAAACCTGCCCGTTAATTCCGAAGGAGCGGTTAGAAGCAGTGCCGCACGCTCAATTATGTGTTGAGTGTAAAAATTTAAAACAAAAATTTTAGAGTGGGAGAGCAACCAGCGTGCGCGTGTTATATGTAACTGCACTGATTATCATTGCAGATCAAATTACAAAATTCCTCGTGAAGGGTATTGATTTCCCTTTCCTTGGGATTATGGTTCAGGGAATGCAGATTGGCCAATCGATTCCGGTGTTTGGAGATTTTTTCCGGATTACGTTCATCGAAAATCCCGGTATGGCGTTCGGCATTGAAGTTGGTGGAAAATTCTTTTTGACATTATTTTCGATTGTAGCGAGTCTCGGAATTTTGTTTTACATATACATAGTGAGGAAAGAATCGTTGATGTTCAGAGTATCTCTTGCGATGATTCTTGGCGGTGCCGTTGGAAATCTTATTGACCGAGTTTTCTATGGTGTTTTCTACAATGAAGGCCCGTTATTCTACGGTAAAGTTGTCGATTTTATCGACATCGATTTCATTAATATCAATATTCTCAATTTTCATCTCTCAAGATTTTGGGTTTTCAATATTGCAGATGCTTCCGTGACGGTTGGTGTGTTGATGATGCTGTTGTTTCACAGGACCATAGAACGAGAAGCAGAACAACAGTCAGAATTAACCGGTGCTTCAGTCGAAACAACATCGCCACAATCCTCAACGCAAACTGAATCGACGCTCCCATCATAACCTCATTTCATACATGAAATGAAAAATCATTTCGAACTTCGCATTCCCCCGGGTCAAACAAAAGAGCGGATTGATTCGTATTTAACGAAACATGTCGAAAACGCTACCCGCAGTAAAGTACAAGACGCAATAAAAAAAGGCGAGGTGTTGGTCAACGGTAAAAAGGCAAAACCAAGCTATGCCGTTCAGCCTGAAGATGTCATTCAAATTCATTTGTCACGTCCCGATCCTCCCGATGTAAAAGCTGAAGCAATTCCACTCGACATCGTTTATGAAGATGGATATCTTCTCGTTGTAAACAAACCTGCAGGTATGGTGACGCACCCCGCATATAAAAATTATTCCGGAACATTGGTTAATGCATTGATGCATCATTCCAAAAAGCTTTCACACGTTCACGCCGAAGAAGATGAAGAATTTGATATTGTCCGGCCGGGAATTGTTCATCGTCTTGATAAGGATACCAGCGGTCTACTTGTTGTAGCAAAAGACGAGTCAACACATCAAAAACTTGCAAAACAGTTTGCCGCTAAAACTTCTGAACGAGAATATAATGCTATTGTATGGGGAAAATTCAAACAACAATCGGGTGTCATTGATGCACCGCTTGGAAGAAGTAAAAATGATCGAAAGAAAGTGGCGGTCACTCTTGATGGGAAACATGCTGTGACTGAATACGAAGTGATTGAACAGTTCGAATTTCTCTCATTGATAAAATTGCATCTTCGCACTGGAAGAACGCATCAAATTCGCGTTCACCTTGCTCACATTCATCACCCTGTGTTTGGTGATGAAACGTACGGTGGAAGAGAAATTGCTGCGGGAGGTATTGAAGGAAAGAAAAAAGCGGAAGTAAAAAATCTTCTTGAAATAATGCCTCGACAGGCACTTCATGCAAAGAAACTTGGTTTTGTGCATCCTGTAAAAAAAGAAACGATGCGTTTTGAAAGCGATTTGCCAAGGGACATGCAGAAAGTGCTTTCTCGCCTTCGGCAGTAAATTGTAAGTTCTCCAGATGATATAAAAATTCCTCATTTCTTGTTTTGAAACGAATTGCAGCTTTAATTTGTTATATCAATGAAGCGCATAAGCTTTTTTTAAAATAAAAATGAATTAATTTCACTACGGGGAAATAATGTCGATTCGACCTATCAAACGAATTGTTCAAGCTCAACCAACGTTAGAAGGTGCAGGCGTGCACTTACGCCGCGCATTTGGATTTGGTACCACGAATGATTTTGATCCGTTCCTTTTGCTTGATGATTTTCGGAATGACAATCCGAAAGATTATCTTGCAGGATTTCCATGGCATCCTCATCGTGGAATTGAAACTATAACATATGTCCTTGCAGGAAATGTTGACCATGGTGACAGTCTTGGTAATCGCGGTTCACTTGGTGCCGGCGATGTACAATGGATGACTGCTGGAAGCGGAATTATGCATCAAGAAATGCCTACGGGTGATGCACAAGGACGAATGCACGGTTTTCAATTGTGGGCAAACTTGCCTTCGTTACTAAAGATGACATCACCGCGATATCAAGATGTTCCCGCGAAAGAGATTCCTTCAGTAATTGATGATGATGGGACAAATGTTCGAATCATCTGTGGAGACTTTTGGGGAAAAGTCGGGCCGGTTGATGGTATTGCTGCTGAACCGCGATATCTTGATGTTTGGGTTCCGCCAGGAAAGCGAAAGACCTTAAATGTTGAAACGACACGCCATGCCTTTGCTTATATCTTTGAAGGCTCAGGGAAGTTTCGTGATTCTTCCGATCCGAGGGCGGTAAAGATTGAATCAGTTGGCCCAAACGGAGAAGAACAACTTTCCTGGGCACAAAATCGATCGCTTGTTTTATTTGATAACGGTGATGAAGTTACTGTAGAAGCCGGGGAAAATGGCGTACGCTTTTTATTAGTTTCAGGTAAACCGCTTCACGAGCCTGTTGCATGGGGAGGACCAATTGTAATGAACACTCATGAAGAACTTCATCAAGCGTTTGCCGAACTTCGCAATGGAACATTCATTAAAAAGTAATTTGTAAATTGGGGATGGGAAAGCATTACTGCTTTTCCGTTTCCAACGCCATTCGTTCCAAGCTGGGGATAAAATCCACAGCAAAAACTTCTTCTGTTTGGCTTAGATTAACGGTTGGTGTAACTTCAATTTTTTTGAAAAGTGAATTTGGAATTTCGCTCACGGAATTCACAATCCCAATCTTAATGCCCGGCGGAAACGCGTTGCTGTATGCCGACGAAATGATTGTGTCACCTTCTTTTACATCGAGTGTTTTTGCAACATTTTTTAAAATCAACGAATTTCCATCCCATGTAAGTATCCCATCAACTCGTGTACGCTGTACTTTTGCACTTGCCCGAAAATCGATGTTATATAATATTTGGACAATAGAATATTCTGAACTGGCTGCTATAACTCTTCCGACCAGTCCCTCTCCCGTTACCACAGGATTTCCAATCTGAATCCCGATATTTGTTCCGGCGTCTAGTGTAATGGTATTTCGTAGGAGGTTGAGATTTTTGGCGACGACTTTGGCGGAAATTAATTTCGTGGTCGATGTTTCCCGCAAGGCGATCATTGATCGGAGACGAATGTTTTCAAGACGAGCTTCGCGAAGTTGATTTACTTCATCGGAGAGATTGACATTGATGTGTCGGAGGAGTTCATTCTCGCGTTGAATCGAGCCGATATTTGGTATAAACGAAAATGTTTGTTGAACAGCACCGAGTACCCCGACAGTCAATGAACGAATATATCGTACCTGGGTGTTGTCATTCATCACGAGCAATCCAATAGAGATAGCAACGAGCAGTGTAAAAATAACATACTCTTTGAAGAGGAAGAGGTATTGGTAAATTCGTTGAATCATTACGTTTTAGTATCGACGGCTGGTGAGCAATACCTTATGATATTTTTCAAGATTTTCCAGAACCCGTCCTGTTCCGCGAACAACTGCCGTTAAGGGATCTTCGGCAACGTGAACAGGAAGGGATGTTTCGACTCTTAATCGTTCATCTAATCCTTTGAGGAGAGCGCCGCCGCCGGAAAGCATAATACCACGATCTAAAATATCAGATGCAAGTTCAGGTGGAGTTCGTTCCAATGTTAATTTTACGGCATCAACAATTGCCTGAACATTTTCATTTAACGCCTCACGGATTTCGACGGAACTTGCGTCAGTTGTTTTGGGAATACCGTTGACAAGATCGCGTCCCTTTACTTGAATTGTTATTTCTTCTTTTAACGGCATAACGGAACCGACTTCGCATTTGATTGCCTCAGCGGTTCGTTCGCCGATCAAAATATTGTGATTCTTTTTAAAGAATTGAATGATGGCAGAATTCATTTCATCGCCGGCAATTCGGATCGATTCTTCATTCACTAAACCGGATAATGCAATAACAGCAATTTCCGTCGTTCCTCCGCCGATATCAACAATCATATTTCCGACAGGCGACTCGACATCAAGCCCGATGCCGATTGCTGCCGCCATCGGTTCCGCGAGCAAATGCACTTCTTTTGCGCCTGCATGTTCTGCGGAGTCACGCACTGCACGTTTCTCAACTTCGGTCACACCGCTTGGAACGCATACGACAATTCTTCTGCTTGGCATCCAACTGACATGCAATTTTTTGATAAATTCACGAAGCATTCCCTCGGCGATTTCAAAATCAGCAATAACGCCGTCGCGCATCGGGCGAATGGTACGAATATCTTTGTGCGTGCGGCCGAGCATTTCACGCGCTTCGTTTCCAATTGCCACAATTTTTTTTGTGTTACGGTCGAAGGCGACGATCGAAGGTTCGTTCAGCACAATTCCTTTTCCCTTCATGTAGACCAGTGTGTTGGCGGTGCCGAGATCAATTGCAAGATCGGCGGAAAAAATATCAAAAACTCCCATGGTGGTTTCTCTTAATAAGTATCAATGTTTGAAATGACGGATTCCTGTGAATACCATTGCAATGTTGTTTTCGTCCGCCGCACGAATAACTTCTTCGTCACGGATCGAACCGCCGGGCTGGATAACCGCTGTTGCACCTGCACTGACTGCTTCCAGCAAACCGTCAGCAAAAGGGAAGTACGCATCGGATGCAACGACGCTTCCCTCTAAAGATAAGTTACTTTCTTTTGATTTCCATACGGCAATTTTCGACGAATCTACGCGGGACATTTGTCCTGCACCTACTCCCAGCGTTCTATCTTTTACACAATAGACGATTGCGTTGGATTTCATATGTTTGACAACTCTCCATGCAAAAAGCATGGCACTCATTTCATCAGCTGTTGGCGCTCGTTTTGTAACGACTTTTAACTCAGAAGAAATAACACGTGCGGTATCTTTATTTTGCACGAGAACACCTCCGGGAACGCTTCGAATATCTAATTCATTCTTCTTTTGTGCAGAGAGTATTTGGATAATTCTCCGATCCTTTTTCTTCATCAGATATTCAAACACGCCGGGTTCAAAGGAGGGCGCCAGAATAATTTCTGTGAAAATCTCACTCATTGCTTGTGCCGCAGACATATCCAACGGTCTATTGACTGCAATAATTCCGCCGTACGGTGCTTTGGTATCAGTAGCAAATGCTTTGCGATATGCGTCTTGAAGTGTTGATGCACTTCCAACTCCGCACGGATTTGTATGTTTGAGAATAACAACAGTCGGTTCATCAAATTCTGCAACAAGATTTACCGCGGCAGTTGCATCAATAATATTATTGAACGACAATTCCTTGCCGTGAAGTTTTTTTAATGATTCATTAAAATTTCCATATAAGGCTGCCGCTTGATGTGGATTTTCGCCGTACCGAAGGTCGAATTGCTTTTGTAATGACATCGAAAATGTTTGAGGAAGCGTGAATTCTTTTTCTGATGTTGATACTAAATATTCAGCAATTTTTGTATCGTAATGTGCAGTGTGTTGAAATACTTCCTTTGCAAGTTCAAAGCAAGTTTCTTCGCTGACAAAACCATTTCTATCCTTCAACTCTTTAAGGAAAGGTTCATATCGATTGCTATTAACAATGACGGCAGTGAATTTATAATTTTTTGCTGCCGAACGAAGCATTGTCGGCCCGCCGATATCAATGTTTTCAATCGCTTCTTCACGATGGATATCGGGTTTTGCGATTGTCGCTTCGAATGGGTACAGATTCACAACGACCAGGTCGATCGGTGTGATTTTGTGTTCTTCCAATTGTTTCTTGTGAACGGGATTATCAAGGACAGCAAGAAGCCCTGCATGGACAACGGGATGAAGGGTTTTTACTCTGCCGTCAAGGATTTCAGGGAATCCTGTAATTTCCGAAATTTGTTTTGCTGGGATATTATGACTGGTAAGCAAGGAATGTGTTCCGCCTGTCGAAATGATTTCGACTCCCAATGAATGCAGTGTGGAAGCGAATTCAACGATTCCTTGTTTATCCGAAACACTGATTAATGCACGCTTAATGTGAAGCAACGATCTTTTTCCCTTTCACTTAAAATTTAAATTTCTCTTTCGGCAAACCTTTTTACAACTCGGGGGAGAAGCCTATGTTCAATCCGTAAGACTTTTGCTGCAAGTGTTTCTGCCGTATCGGAGTCATCGATGTCAACACTTTCTTGATCGATGATCGAGCCTTTGTCGTATTCTTCATCCACAAAATGAACTGTGGCTCCGGTTTTTTTCTCCTTTGCGGCAATGACGGCTTCATGCACATGAATACCAAACATTCCTTCGCCGCCAAATTTTGGAAGCAGTGCCGGATGAATATTAATGATGCGATTGCGATACGCGCGCACAAGCGAGAGATCCAATTTCTTCATGTACCCTGCAAGCACAATAAAATTTACATTGTGCTGTCGAAGCGTTTCAATCATTGTGGTGTTGAACGCATCGGTATTCGCAAATTGGCGTTGACTAATATGGAATGCAGGAATGTTGAATGAACGTGCGAGAGCCAATGCACCCGACTGAGAATTGTTACTGATAGCAACAACAATTCGAGCGGGAATTTTTTCATTAAAAATTGCATCGTGCAATGCTTCAAAATTTGAGCCACGACCCGATGCAAAGACGGCAATGTTCAGCAATCGTTCAATCCTTCAACGGAGCAAAATTACAATACAAAAATACGGAACACAACGTGGTTTGTCAATATAAAACCCTGATTTTTCAACGAGTTATAAAGATTTTTTTGATGCGAGAAGGTTACAAGACAGCCGATTCCAAAAATGAGATCATTCCTTTATGCGCGTCCATCGCTGCACTTATTCCAATCGGCATCGTCAGTTTTTGAGGCACGTGTCCGTAGACTAATCCGGTCATGATTGGTTTTTTCATTCCGGACAAGCAGTCGTCAAGAATTTGTTCAACAGTGAGAAATGGTTTTGATGTGTCGGAAGTTTTCACGTCAGTTAATTCGCCGATAATAATACCCCTAGTTTGGTCGAATACGAGGGCAATTTTTAGTTGATTCATCATTCGGTCAAAGCGATATGACTCTTCATCGACTTCCTCAAGAAAAAGAATGGAATTTTTATACGAAGGACTGAAGGGACTTCCCAAAAGTGAAGTAATCAATGAAAGATTTCCTCCGAGAAGGGTTCCTGACGCTTTTCCCCCTTTCAATGCCTGGAATGTACGTTCATCGGGATTTTTAATAGAACCAAGTTTCTTTTTTGAGGTTATCATCTGCCAAAAATGTTCTTCGGTGAACGGGTCGATTCCTTTGAACATTTCCACGCCAACCATCGGCCCAGAAAAAGTGATAAGGCCTGTTTTTTTAAATATTGCTAGCTGCAATCCCGTTAGATCGCTATAACCAACCAAAATTTTTGGATTCTTTTTAATCAAGTTGAAATTTACAAGAGAGAGCAGTCGCGGAGTTCCATACCCACCTCGTACGGCAATAATGGCTTTTACTTGCGTATCGGCAAACATATCATTGATATCGCTTGCACGTTCTTCATCAGTTCCGGCGAGATAGCCATACACTTTTTCAATATTCTTTCCGAGTTTGACGTTATATCCAAGACGCTCGAGGTATTCAGCCCCCTTCGTAATTTTTTCAAACGCACTCGGCGGGCTTGCAGGTGCTATAACGCCGATGAGGTCGCCTTTTTTTAATGCGGATGGTCTCAGTGCTTTCATGGTTAATGCTTTATTTCCATAATATGAAACAGATAAATCAACGTCAACTCGATCCCCGTTGCTTTGTCGTCGATGGAAAAATTTTTAATTCCGATAAGTCGAAATGAGAGATCACCGAATGATTGTTCCGCGCCCATTTTCCAGTTTCGTAAACCGTTGACACCCACGCCGGAGTGTCCTGTTCTGCCTGTGCGTTGTATTGTGAGAAATGTGGACGAAGCAATAGGAAAGGTGTAAGCAAAACCGTACATACAGACGTCGTGTTGTGCACCTGTTTTTGTGGGATCACTTAAGATTCCTAAACCGACATTAGCCGTCCATAATCCGGCAAAATGTTTTTCAATTAAGAAGGACGAAAAAAAGTTCATTTCGTCTATTCCCAGACCGGATTCATTGCTTGCATTGGGAAGTTGGATCCCAAATTTAATTGAAAATCCGATGCCCGTTTTATATTCAGGTAGAATTCCAAACTTTGTCCATAAAGAAAAATCACCAATATCGCCTGTAGGATTATTTGTTGTCGCGACAGAAGAATTAAATGCCGGCTTCCTTTCTTTGATATCAAGAAGATTGAGAAGTGTACCGTCAGTTTGTAATTCTACATACTGGCTGAGTGAGATACAGAAGCGTAGATTGCCGAGTTTAATCAGATTTCCTGAAAGGCCGGAAAGAGGGTAATCTTGATTGTGAAAGTATGCAGCACCGAAATCAATTTGCGCATGTCCTGCTTCGAGAAGAGACGCGGGTTCAATTGGTAATGGATGCTGCTGCGCAGCAAGAAAAACGGGAAGAGTGAAAGTGAGAAGAAATAGAAGATTCTTCAATCAATTAATATTTTTGTGAAATAAAAAAGCCGATGAATATGTTCATCGACTCATTTTTTTAAGCGGCGACTATTTCTTCGCGCTTTACACGTTTTTCAAATTCTTCTCGGAACCGGCGTACGAAACTTTGGACAGGCCATGCGGCGGCATCTCCCAATGCACAAATTGTATTTCCTTCTATATGGTTTGCTACATCCACCAGCATATCAATATCTTCCGGACGCGCTTCATAATGTTCAAATCGATGAAGCATCTTTTCAAGCCAACCTGTTCCTTCGCGGCATGGCGTGCATTGCCCGCACGATTCATGATGATAGAAATGTGAAATGCGCGCTAACACACGGACGAGATCCGTATCTTCATCCATAACAATTAAGCCGGCTGTGCCAACTGATGAACCAGCTACTTTTAAGGAATCCGCATCCATGCACACGCCCTCGAGATTTTCTCCACGCAAAATCATTGTTGAGGATCCGCCCGGAATAACGGCTTTAATCTTTTTCCCATTTGGAACGCCGCCAGCATATTCATTAATCAATGTAAGAAGCGGAACACCCGTAGGAATTTCGTATACTCCGGGTTTGTTGACATGACCGCTGATGCCGACCAGAATTGGCCCGGGATGTTTCGGTACGCCAATTTTTGAATACCATTCTGCACCTTTATTGATGATCAAAGGCACGTTTGTCATCGTTTCAACATTGTTGATCGTCGTCGGCATTCCGAAGACACCTTTTGCCGCAGGAAATGGCGGCTTTACACGTGGATAGCCACGTTCGCCTTCGATTGAATTCATCAACGCAGATTCTTCACCGCAAATGTATGCACCTGCACCGGAATGAGTGTAGATGTTCGTCGAAAATTCTGTTCCAAGAATTTTTTCGCCGATGTAACCTTTTGCGTATGCATCTTCAAGAGCTTTATCAACCATCTTAATCCATTTGCGATATTCGCCGCGGATATAAATGTATGCAGTCGTAATCCCCATCGCATAACATCCGATAAGAATTCCTTCAATCATCATGTGCGGATTGAACTCGAAAATTCTTCTGTCTTTGAATGTTCCCGGTTCCGATTCGTCACCGTTCACGCAAAGATATTTCGGCTTTTCATTTCCTTTTGGCATGAACGACCATTTTAATCCTGTGGGGAAACATGCACCGCCCCGTCCACGAAGACTCGATTTTTTTACCTCATCAGTCACTTCTTCGGGTTTCATTTGCAATGCTTTTCGCAATGCCTGATAGCCGCCGTTTTGCTCGTAGACGTCAATTTGATGAAGATTAGGGATATCCGGTAAAATATATTTTTCCATTTTAACTTTGCTGTCTAATCCGTCGAGGGATGTTAATTCATTTTAAACTTGTGAGTAATTGTTCTGTTTTTTCCGGAGTAAGATTCTCGTAGTAATCTTCTCCAATTGCAACCATAGGAGCGCCGCTGCATGCGCCCATACATTCAACTTCGGTAACGGTAAATTTTCCATCTGCCGATGTTTGTCCGAGTTTAGCTCCGCAATGCTTTTCAAGCGCGCCAACAATCTTATCAGAGCCTTTCAACATACACGAAACATTGGTACATACTTCAATATGATATTTCCCGTGCTGTTTGGATTTATACATGGTGTAAAATGTCACCACGCCAAGCACATGAGCATGCGGAACCTCAAGAAGATTTCCGATGTATTTCATCATTTCTTCGGAGATCCAGCCTTCTTGTTCCTGTGCAATCCACAGCACCGGAAGGAGGGCAGCTTTTTTTGTCGGATACTTTTTATAGAGAGCTTCGACTTTTTGGAGATTTTCTTTTGTCAGCATAAAATATAGTTTTAAACGTAAAACCTCCTGAAGATTTTCATCCCTCCGAAGGTTGAATTAAAATTACTTATCCGCTTCACCCATCACCGGATCGAGACTGCCGAGAATTGCAACGATATCGGAAATCATTCTTCCTTCAACAAGCAGCGGAGTTGATTGCAAATTCATGAATGAGGGGGAGCGGATCTTCAATCGCCACGGATGTCCTTCGCCGCGTGATTGAATATAGAAACCAAGCTCGCCTTTTGATGCTTCAACAGCGTGATATACTTCGCCCTTCGGCGGATTTACACCGAAGTTGATGATCATGAAATCGTGAATCAATTCTTCCATCTTTGTATAGATGCGATCTTTTCGAGGTAGGACTTTTTTTGGTTCATTTGCGTGAACAGGGCCATCGGGAATTTTTTCAAGGCACTGACGGACAATCTTGGTGCTTTCTTTTACTTCATTAACACGAACATAATATCGTGATAAGCAATCGCCGCCATGAAAAACAGGAATACTAAAATCCAATTCATTGTAAACTAAATACGGTTCTTTTCGGCGGAGATCATGTTCGATACCGACCGCGCGAATATTAGGACCACACATCCCAAGTGCTACCGCTTTTTCTTTTGTGATAACACCGACGCCTTCCATGCGCTCAACGAAGATCCGGTTGGTGTTCAACATCTTAATACATTCGTCAAACTTTTCCGGAAATTGGTCGATGAACTGACTAATTGCAGATTTTACTTCCGGTGTCATATCATGTGCCAAGCCGCCAATACGTGTAAAACTTGTTGTAAATCTCGCTCCGGTCAGCAATTCAAAAATATCATACAATTTTTCACGTTCGCGGAACGACCACGTAAAAACCGTCAATGCGCCAACATCCATTGCTAACGCGCCAACACCAAGCAAGTGGGAGGAAATACGAGCAAGCTCCGAAATGATTGTGCGAATATATTGTGCGCGTTTTGGGGCTTCAATACCAACAAGCTTTTCGACCGCAAGGACATATGCGGTATTGTTCATCAAAGGGGAGAGGTAATCAAGTCTGTCAGTGTGAGGAATAAATTCGTGATAGGATACGTTCTCTGCAAGTTTTTCGTAGCCTCGATGGAGATAGCCGAGTTCAGGAACGCAGGCAACAACCGTTTCACCGTCCAGTTTGATGAGCAATCGCAAAACACCGTGTGTAGCAGGATGCTGCGGACCCATATTCAGGATCATTTGATTATCAAGTGCATCATCAAAATGAACTGAAGTATCTTTATTTTCCAGGGCGGCAAGAATCTTTTGCTGCCGAATTTCCATTGCTTGTTCTAAATTCATCTGTGTATACAATCAAAATTATTTACGAGGAAGTGGAATCGAATCAGGAATGCCCATCATCGGAAAATCTTTGCGAAGAGGATAATACTCAAAATCTTCCGGCATATACATTCTTCGCATGTCATTGTTGCCGTCAAAAATCACTCCGATCATATCGTAGGTTTCGCGTTCAGGCCATTCTGCGCCGGGCCATACGCTGGTTACCGAAGGACAATGAAGGTTGCTTTCGTCAACAAATACTTTTAATCGGATTCTGTGATTTCGTGAAATTGAATACAAGTTATAGATCACTTCAAAACGATTTTCAGGAGTGTATGCATCTGCTCCACAAATATCACTGCAATAATCGAATTGGCATTCTTCATGATCACGCAGGAACATGCAGATCGAAACAATTTCTTCGCTTTTAACTACGACAGTGGTTTCTCCGCGGAATTCTTTCACCGAAAGGATATTGTCGGAAAATTTCTCTTGTAATTTCTCTACAACGGTTGTAATCATAAATTTTTAATTGTTAATGCCTTGAATCTGCAGTAATTGTTGTTTTTCAATTCGTTCTGCCGCAACGGTCATTGGCGTACTTCGGCTTTCACCGCGTTGAATTTTATCTTGAATCATCATAAGCGCGTTCAAAAGGTTATCCGGGCGGGGTGGGCATCCGCCGACGTAAACATCTACCGGAAGAAACTGATCAATACCTTGGACAACAGAATAGGTACGATACATTCCGCCCGATGATGTACATGCACCCATTGCAATAACCCATTTCGGATCGGGCATTTGATCATAAATTTTTCGAACAACAGTCGCCATTTTATATGTCGTTGTGCCGGCAACAATTAACAGATCGGACTGACGGGGTGAGAAGCGAAACACTTCTGCTCCAAATCGCGACACGTCGAACCGCGGCATCGCGAATGCCATCATCTCAATTCCGCAGCATGAAATTCCGAGCGGCATGGGCCACACAGAATTTTTTCTACACCAATTAATTGCTGAATCAATGGTAGTCGTAATGGCGGAATCACCCAGCGCATGCTCTAATCCCATTGTAACGCTCCTTTTTTAAGAATATAAATATATCCTACGAATAAGATAACGATGAATACTACCATCTCTATATATCCAAACAATCCTAACGCACGAAAGTTCACCGCCCATGGATATAAGAAAATAACTTCGATATCGAACAGGATAAATAATACTGCGACCATATAGTATTTTACGGAAAAACGTTCTCGTGCAGACCGAACAGGTGCCATACCGCTTTCATATGTAGAAAGTTTTTCAGGGTTTGGTCGATGTGGCCCAAGAATTCTGTGAAGTGTGTATAAGATTAATCCGAGGGCCACTCCAACGGAAATCATTATTACAATTGGAATATAAGATTGCATCGTGTGTTTTATTTGTTAATAATTTTTATAGGGAAATTTATCGAAAAAATGCCCTAAAGTCAACGAAATGATAGAGTTAGGGTATTGAATTTTCAAAATTAGTTTAAAATATGTAAGCGCCTGTGAAATACTTTTATAGATATTCCTTTAAGAGTTTGGGTCTTCTTCTTCAGTAATATTTCTTTCGTCTAAACAGTTTACACCATATCATGTCCACATATTATTGAGAAAAAGTGGTTTAGGAGATTGGACTTTCGCGTGCATTAAGAAAAGGAGAGAATCTTTTTGGGAAGAAAAAAATGTTTTTTTTACATATATAATAGAGTAGAAATGAACTTTTCACTAAATGATTCCTGCACGACGAGATAGATTTGTGTCAATTTCCATTCTCCTGGAGTAAGAAAAATTAAGAAAAATCATATCACTCAAAATATTCTTTTGTCAGAATAACGGTATTTTTTCTCACTGATATAGTTAGAAGTTTTACAGCAAATATATAATTTTGTCACTTTGAACTCAGCTTTCATAGTCGATTACTTCTTTACTTGTCTATATATTCTGTTCCTAAATGATCATAAATACGTTTGCAAGAATTTTACTGCTTTTGCCATTTCCATTGCGGCGTTTTTAATGAACTTTATTGATAATTTTACACTTGTAATGGTTTAAGCTGTTCAGTGTCAATGAAGGTGAGTTTATCAGAGTGTTTGTGTTACACAGGTAACATTGTATTAGTGCAACTGCAGTTTTTTCCTGCAGCGTTACTAATCGATTTCTATTTACTGAAGCGCTGCTGTCGATATGTTTTGTTTCTCGTCTCGAATCCGCTTAAAACAGTTAGGCATGAAAAATCTAATTCATAGAATAAATTTTGTTGAAGAAATCGCGAATAGGGTTAACAAATTATCTGTTCTTTTGATTATTCCGATTTTATAAATTGATAAAAATTTTTGAATAGTATTTTCCGTTTTTGGTTTTTCAACTTTACTCAAAACATTGTTTGAAACATATAAATGTAATAATAATGGAGATATCGTAATACGCACCTTTCAATTGTGATGATCATTATATTAAGCAGTAATGCGATCTTGTTATTTCGATAGAGATATCAATCGATCCGCGTTTGAGAGTTAACAATTTACCGGCAGTATTTATTAACCAAGGTGCTATGGAAATGCTTTATGAGGTTTGCGTGTAAACACTGCTTCGAACGTATTTTTTTATTCCCTCAAACATTGTATTGATATGAAAAATGATGCCGTAACATTTATCGATCATTTTTAAAATACTTAATGCAGTATAAAGTAATTTCGTCACTTGATATTTTCTCATATGCTTATTATAAAACTATAACGGCGCTCGAGAAAATAATCAGATTAAGGCTGCTTTATAACGGCATTACGTGTCATTTGTCAATGACTTTGTTTTCTTTCTCATGCTTGTCAAGTTAAGTTTTATGGTAACATATTGATCTTTAAAAAACTTAATTTTTCCCTTGACTTGATTGGTGTAACCATCTATATTCGCATGTAGTTACATCTGTTATACACACTCCTCGTTACTAAATTGTTGTTGAAGAAAGCTTAATATCACGTTGTTTTTCCTCAAAATTGAGGAAATGGTGAGCTTTTTGTGTCATTGATTACTATTCAGGTAAACTGAAGATTTTTTCAAAATTTAAGTGTAAGTAAATTCAATTATTTTTTTATAACCATTATTTTTGGGAGGGTAAAACTCCGATGAGTGAAACCAAAGTGGTTGCACAATCCAATTCGCGAGTCGATAATGAATCCGGAGTAAACGGATTGACCTTTCGTCGCTATTTTACGCGCGAAGGAATTCATCCATTTGATGAGATCGAATGGGAATTACGTACGGCGGTAATCAGCAACGAAAAGGGAGAGAAGATATTTGAGCAGAAGGATGTTGAGATTCCAAAGTCCTGGTCGATGACGGCAACGAATGTTGTAGTGTCAAAATATTTTCATGGACAATTGGGCTCTCCGGATCGCGAACGGAGTGTTCGTCAGTTAGTAGATCGTGTTGCAACTTCTACTGTGGCATGGGGAAGAAAACAGAAATATTTTGCATCGGAAGATGATGCAAATATTTTCTACAACGAATTGTGCTTCTTGCTTGTTAATCAATACATGGCATTCAACAGTCCTGTATGGTTTAACGTCGGTATTGAAGAGCGCCCGCAGTGTTCGGCGTGCTTCATCAACTCTGTTCAAGATTCGATGGAATCAATTCTCGGTCTTGCGCGAACAGAGGGAATGCTTTTTAAATGGGGATCAGGAACAGGATCAAATCTTTCAACACTTCGTTCTTCTAAAGAAGCGTTAGCAGGCGGTGGGACAGCATCCGGTCCGGTTTCGTTTATGAAAGGATATGATGCGTTTGCTGGAGTAATTAAATCTGGTGGTAAGACGCGACGTGCGGCAAAGATGGTTATCCTCAATGTCGACCATCCTGATGTTGTCGACTTTATCAATTGCAAAGCAGTTGAAGAGAAAAAAGCATGGGCATTAATCGATGCCGGATATGACGGCGGATTCAATGTTCCCGGTGGTGCGTATGATTCCATTTCGTACCAAAATGCAAATCACTCTGTTCGAGTTACGGATGAGTTTATGAAAGCCGTTCTCGAAGATCGAGAATGGAATACCAAAGCAGTAAAGGGCGGAAAGAATGTTGATACTTATCGCGCTCGCGATCTGATGCGCCAAATTTCTGAAGCAGCATGGTTGTGCGGCGATCCGGGAATGCAATTCGATACGACAATTAATGCCTGGCATACATCGTCCAACACGGCACGCATCAATGCGTCGAATCCATGCAGCGAGTACATGTATCTTGACGATTCTGCTTGTAACCTTGCATCATTGAACTTGATGAAATTCCGAAAAGAAAACGGCGAGTTCGATGTTGAATCATTTAAATTCGCTGTGGATGTCACCATTACGTCGCAGGAAATTTTTGTTGATAATGCGAGCTATCCAACTCCTGCAATCGAAAAGAATTCTCATGCCTTCCGTCCGCTCGGGCTTGGGTATGCGAATCTCGGCGCATTGTTGATGGCGCGCGGTTTGGCGTATGACAGCGATTCGGGTCGTGAATATGCAGCAGCAATTACTTCGTTAATGTGCGGTGAAGCGTATGCACAATCGTCACGTGTTGCCGAACATTTGGGAACATTTGAAGGATATCCGATTAACCGCGAACCAATGCTTGGTGTGATGAATAAGCACAGCATTCATGCCGATAAAATCAGCAAAGAATATGTTCCGACTGATTTGTGGGAAGCGTCAAGCCAATCGTGGAAAGAAGCTATCGAACTCGGGAAGCAATATGGCTATCGCAACGGACAAGCGACGGTTCTTGCTCCGACCGGAACAATTGGTTTTATGATGGACTGCGATACCACCGGCGTTGAACCGGATATCGCTTTGGTGAAATACAAAAAGCTTGTCGGCGGCGGAATGATGAAGATCGTTAATCAAACCGTTCCGGAAGCATTGCAAAAACTTGGTTACGACAGTGAACAGGTAGAGCATATCGTAAAATTCATCGATAAGAATGATACGATTGAAGGGGCACCGTTCCTGAAAGAAGAACATCTTTCAGTATTCGACTGCGCATTCAAACCGGCAAAAGGAAAACGTTCTATCGAATATATGGGACACATCAAAATGATGGGTGCAACGCAGCCATTCCTTTCCGGTGCGATTTCCAAAACAGTAAACATGCCGCACGAAGTAACACCTGATGATATTATGCAGGCGTATGTCGAATCATGGAAACTTGGATTGAAAGCTGTTGCAGTATATCGCGACGGATGCAAACGGACACAGCCGCTTTCTACTTCGCTTGATGGAAAGAAGGAAGAAAAGAAAGCTGAAGCACGTCCGGCACGCAGACGATTGCCTGCAGAACGAAATGCATACACTCATAAATTCAGCATAGCAGGTCACGAAGGTTATATCACTGCCGGAATGTATGAAGATGGAATGCCGGGTGAAGTATTCATCACCATGTCCAAAGAAGGTTCTACACTTTCCGGTATGATGGATGCGTTTGCAACATCGATTTCAATTGCCTTGCAATATGGTGTTCCGGTAAAAGTACTTGTGGATAAATTCAGCCATATGCGTTTTGAACCTTCCGGCTTTACGCAAAATCCGGATATTCCGATTGCGAAATCGATCTGCGACTATATCTTCCGCTGGCTGGGAATGAAATTCTTACCGAAAGATGATCAGCCGGTATCGATGGTTGCAGAAACTCCGGTTCTTGAAAAAGAATCCGTTGAAGTGAAAGCCGAAACCTTTGCAGCGGCAGAACGAGGTGAAAAATATGTTTTCCAAACTCAGGCAGACGCACCTCCATGCCATGAATGCGGAAGTTTGATGGTTCGCTCCGGAAGCTGTTACAAATGCACGCAGTGCGGCAGCACCAGCGGTTGCTCGTAATCTTTTTTAATTACAGAGAATAACAAAGAAAACGCCGAGGCAGAAATGTTCTCGGCGTTTCTGTTTTTACATCTGCTTAATTGTAACTTCTCCAAACTCTCATTACATTTACGATAAGGATATGGAACAGTGAAGTACATTTTCTCATCCACTTATTCAACACCTCTTGTTATGAAAAATCGATTACACAAAACATTCCCTCTCCGTTCAATTTATTTCCTTTTCCTTTTGGCGGGTCTTTCTTTAGAAGGGTGTTTGGCTTCTCACGAACCGCTTAAAGAAGAACAATTCGGTTTCAACTCTCCGGTTGTGTTAAAAAATCTGAGCACCGCCGCCTCATCGGTAGTCGGGGTCAGTCTTACCGCAACCTACCGAGTTGAAACGTATCGATACGAGTTCCTTAACGGGAAAACAATTCCCGATTCGGGAAGTCCGACAGGATATAAGCTCCTTCCGCGCGGCAAGGGGATTATAGTTTCCGACCAAGAACGTATCACTCAGGGATGCGGAATGTTAATTTATAAAGATGAGAAGAACAGCGTCGTGTTAACTTGCCAGCATGTTTTCTCTTCACCCGACACGATTCTCAGCTATTATATGAATGAGGACGGAAAATTATCCGACATCCTCAGTTCTCGCAGTATTAAAACCCATATTCAATACTATATTGTTGATCAATTTGACCGTTCGAATTACGCTTCAATGATTCATTCCAATATGAGAGTGGATCTCGCATTATTGAAAACAGAGACAACAATAAACCTTGGGCAGAAATTTCCGTACGATTTTTCATACGATCACAAACCCAATTGGGGCGATCCCGTGTACATTTTCGGTTATCCAAAATCATCAAAACAAGTTACGATTGGAATCACAAGTCCTTTGGCCCGCGACGAAAATTTTATTGTTGACGGTGCGTCGCGTGCCGGATTTTCCGGTGGTCCGGTCCTTGGCGTGCGGACGGATGGAAATTTGGAATTTCTTGGAATCATTCGTGCAGTTCCGGCGGTGAAACTGCGATATATTTCACCCCCTCCGGAATTACCCAAAGGAGCACCGTTGATTGAAGAAGATCTTCCGAAAACGAAAATAGAAGAAGAATTTTTTCCGGAAGGGAATGCCGCATTCGTTGTCAGTACGAGCAAAGTCGGAAATTTTTTAAAAGATGCGATTCCGTTACTGCGGCAGGACCATATCACGCTTTCGCCGTTACTTTTCCCGTCCTCAACTGATAAAAATGTCGATGATGAGCAACAGTAATTCGCTCTGCCCGGCATGCGGAAAAAAGTTTGAATGCGGATTTAAAGCCGGAAAATCTTTCTGCTGGTGTTCTTCGTTTCCGCCAATCTTCGTTCCTCTTGCCGGCGATCATTGTTATTGTCCCGATTGTTTTGCCAAAAAAGTCGGGGAAACAATTGCATCACGTAAAACCAAGCTTGCCCTCTATCAGGGAGATATTACGACACTTCGCGTCGATGCCATCGTGAATGCTGCCAATTCATCGCTGCTCGGAGGAGGAGGTGTTGATGGCGCAATTCATCAAGCAGCGGGTTCCGAACTTTTTGATGAATGCAAAATGCTTGGCGGATGTGAAACAGGAAATGCAAAGTCGACAAAAGGATATAAACTTCCAGCACGATATATCATTCACACTGTCGGTCCTGTATGGAATGGAGGAAATTCTCGTGAAGCAGAACTGCTTGCATTATGCTATAAAAATAGTTTATTGGTCGCTCAATCTCTCAATGTAAAAACAATCGCATTTCCGGCAATTAGCTGCGGCGTGTATGGATATCCAATTGATAAAGCATGTTCAATTGCCGTTACAACCGTGCTGTCCTTTTTGGGTCAACAGGATATTTTTGATAAAATCATTTTCGTGAGCTTTGCTTCTGCAATAGAAGCTGAATACCAGGCGATTTTCTCAAAATTTCAAATTTTAGCATAATCTGTATTTATTTATCACACGTGGGTCGATTCATCAGACGGTTGCATTCACGCATAAATCTTATTACTATCAATATGTCATGTCTTCGCATTGCATGTGTTCTCTATGAAAAAAGTGTTGATTGCTGATGATTCTTCGTACAATAGAACTCTGCTTGCCGCTATTTTGAGAAAAAAGAATCTTCAAATAGAGATGGCTGAGGATGGTGAAGATGCAATCACGAAGTTTGCAAACGTAAATCCGGATATCGTCTTTCTTGACAATCTCATGCCAAAGATCAACGGGCTCGATGCGTTGAAAGAAATGAAAAAGATCGACCCGAACTGTATTGGCGTCATGCTGACGGCGCTATCATCGGCGGAAGATGTGCAGCAGGCAGAAGAAGCAGGAGCAAGCGGATATCTTTTAAAACCATTTGATCCAAAGAAGATTTTCGACGTTTTAAAAAAATTCAATATTATTGAGTAAAACGAAATGAAACTTCAGGATGTTTCCGTACTTGTGGTAGATGATTCTGAACATATTCGCGCATTGTTCATGATGACGCTGAAAAAGGTCGGTATTCAAAAAATTTTTTTGGCGGTAGACGGTGAAGATGGTGTTGAACAATTTAAAAAGAATTCTCCGTCCATTGTGTTTCTCGATAATATGATGCCGAAACTTTCCGGTATAGAAGCATTGAAACAAATGCGTACGCTGAATCCGGAAGCGCTCATTGTTATGATTTCGGCAGTGTCGAGTATCGAAGTTGTTCAAGAAGTCAAACGCTTGGGGGCTTGTCACTATCTCGTCAAGCCGTACATGCCCAGCAAAGTGATTGAACTGATTCAAAAATTGTTGAATGTCGAAGGGATTCATCAATGATCTGTCCTCAATGCAGGATTGAGAATCCCCAGGCACATACTTATTGCAGCAATTGCGGGAGCAAACTTTCCGGAATGGCGCCTGCCAGCGATCCCATCTTTTCAACCCTTGTGTCGACCTCGCCGGTATTTTCAGAAAAAGAACTTAAAATATTAATCGACATTAATCGCAAAGTTGCGGCGACCGATGCAAAACTACCATCCGTGATACAAGAAGATATTGATAAATTGTTCGAGTAGATCGTTATGATGAAAGAAGAAGATGTACGTCTTGCTCGTTTTCTGCTGAACAAAGGTTCGCTGGATAAGGTGAAGCTTGAAAAATTCCAACGCCTCTTAGGTGCACCCGATGCCAAACCGTGCGATGTCTCTTTAATTGAATTGCTTGGAGTAAAAGAAGATATTGTGGCAGCCGCCATCTCGCAAGAATTCAATATCCCCTTTATTAGTCTTAATGCTTCCATGGTCACTCTTCCTGATCAACAGTTGAAGGATGACTTCCAAAAAAAATATAATGCTCTTCCCATTATTCGCAGCGGAATCGAAATGACCGTTGTGTTTACGTCTCCTCCATATAAAGATTTTATCGAGTCGATGAAGAAGGAGACAAAAGCATTTATTATTCCGGTGGTGGCCCTTCGCTCGGCGTATCAATCTGTCGTTGAATCAGGTACCGATAAGAAGCTCGAGGAGTATCAGGTTCTTCAGTCGAAGTTTCAATTGGAAACGATCGATCTGCATTCCCGTCCGAAAGAAAAAGTGTACGAAATTGTCCATGCCAATCGTCTTCCCAATGCGGACATTGTGGCGGATGAAATCATGATTAGGGCGATTAAAATGGGGGCAACGGATGTCTATCTTGAGCCGTCGGAAAAGGAATTTCGCGTGCAATTCGGCATTGACGGAGTGCTTCATCACCTTGCGTCTCTGCCGCGCGAATTGGCTGAACCACTGTGCAATGTTTTGCGGACGCGTGGAAGCTTGAATATGTTTGACAAGAAAAAAGCGCAGGATGGCCGATACACGACCCAGTACGGAAATTTTCTCTTCGACCTTCGCGTCAATACTCTTCCAACCGTTGAAGGTGAACGATTTGCAATCCGGATTTCGCGAAAAGGAATGGGTATTATTGACATAGAGGATATTGGTTTCTCCCATGAAAATCTTGCGCTTGTAAATCATCTATTAAATCGCCCGCGCGGTTTATTGATTGTTGCGGGACCTTCGGGAAGCGGGAAAACAACGACAACGTACGCTTGTCTTACTGGGCTGCGGGGATCGCAAAAAAATATGATGACGGTTGAAAATCCGGTTGAGTTTCGTCTGGATTTTGCAAGTCAAGTTGAAGTCGATCCTGATCAAAAAATGGATTATGCTTCAGCGATGCGTGCAATTCTTCGCCAGCATCCCGATGTCATTTTCCTCGGCGAGATACGAGATTCGGAAACAGGAATTGCTGCTGCTGAAGCGGCGTTGACAGGAACGATGGTGATCAGTACAATGCTCGCGAGTGACGCGCTCTCGGCAATTCCACGGATGATCAATTTTGATATCCAGCCTTCGTGGCTTGCGCCAACCTTGAACGGCGTTATTTATCAGCAGTTGGCGCGGCGCGTGTGTCGGAACTGCAAACAAAGTTATAAACCAACTGAACAAATGCTTACCGCTGCAGGGTTACATCAATTAGACGGGTCGGTTACACTGTTCCGCGGGAAAGGTTGTGACGTGTGCGGAGGTGACGGCCATTTTGGACGAACGTCAATCCATGAAGTATTGGTGATCGATGAAGAACTGCGCGATCTGATTTATAGTCAGGCATCGCCCGTGAAGCTGAAAGAAACTGCCGCTAAAAAAGGATTTGAATCTCTGCGATTTGATGCTGCAAAAAAATTGATGGCGGGAATTATCTCGCTGGAAGAATACGTTCGCGTGATAGGGTAAATTTCATCCATGAATCGTACCGATCGGCTCTTTGCCATCCTTCTTGAAATACAATCCAATCCAAAAATTACTTCAGAAAAACTTGCCGAACGTTTTGACGTTACCAAACGGACGATCTATCGCGATGTGCTTGCCTTGATGGAAGCCGACGTTCCGGTGGTTGGAAAAGCGGGCGAAGGATATTCAATCGAAGAAGGATATTTTCTTCCGCCGGTCAGTTTTACGAAAGATGAAGCATTGATGTTGATTCTCGGCGCCGGCGCCGTCGGTCGGCTCTTCGACGCTCAATTTAAGAAAGCAGCGCGCTCCGGAGAAAATAAAATTCACGCATCGCTTTCCCAAGAATTGAAAAAAGAAGTCGCCTATTTGAAAAGCTACATCAGCTTTTATTCCGGAATGCCGCGAGGTCGCAGTCAAGAAGAGGATGTCTTGCAAAAAATTCGACGTGCCATCATTGAAAAAAAACGGCTGGCGTTCCGTTATTTTAAACGGTATTCCGATTCCACGGAACCAACCATTCGTGAAGTTGATCCGTATGCACTTACTTTTTTCTACGGAAACTGGCTGCTGTCGGGGCATGACCATCTGCGAAATGACCTCAGATCATTTCGATTGAATAGAATGGAAGCGGTGATGGTAACGAATAAATCGTTTGAAAGGCCGAAGAATTTTCAACGGTTCCAGTTGATGCAGGAGGAACACTCACAGCGAACGGTTTTTCAAGTAAAGATAGCCCGTGAAATATTTCGCTGGGTAAAAGAACAGCCTCCGTACAAAATCACCAAAACGCTGACAAAAAAAAATCACGTCATCCTTACGATTGAATCGTCCAGTGAAGAATCAATTACCAAATGGCTTTTGCTTTGGGGTGAAAAAGCCGAAGCGATCTCTCCGAAATCTTTCCGAGACAACGTTAAACAAAAACTTTCGACACTTCTGAGTCTCTACGAATAACATCGGATGCCTCGAGTATCCAATTGTAAACCTAACTAGTTTTCCTGCTGACATAGGGTTGTCACACCTCTTTTGTAAGTTTGTAGTGTCGTTATCAACAAACTATTGGAGGTGACATGATATTTGTGAAAGTTCCTCTTTTCATCGCATGCATTGCCAGAAGAATAGCCATTCGTATTACCATCAAACAATTATTCGGGATTTTATCCTAAAAAATTTAAGGAGATATTATGTTTAGAACAATTGAAGATTTTCTTACCGATTGGGAGCAGGAATCGACGTCGACGCTTAAAATTTTCACTGCTTTGACTGATGATTCCTTGACTCAGAAAGTTCATAAAGAAGGAAGAACACTTTCCCGGCTTGCATGGCACATCACTGAAACAATCGGTGAAATGTTGAAACATGCCGGCCTAGAAATATCTGACGAAATAAAAAAAGGAACCCAGCCTGCTCAAGTGTCGAAGTTCGTTGAAGCCTATGAACAATCATCGCGTGCCGCGGTTGATGTGGTGAAAAAACAGTGGACCAACGCAATGCTGCCGGAAGAAATTCCGATGTATGGACAGCAGTGGAGGCGGGGTGATGTACTTTCTTCTCTCATTCGGCATCAAACGCACCATCGCGCACAAATGACGGTGCTGATGCGGCAGGCAGGATTGAAAGTTCCCGGATTATATGGGCCGGCGAAAGAAGAGTGGAGTGCATACGGAATGGAAGCAGAACAATAAAACTAAAACACTTGTGGGGGTTCCATTGAAAAATAATAGACTAACCTTCGGAAGAATAATAACTCAATGAAAAAGATAGATTACAAAAGAGAGCTAAAGCAATTTTACGCTCCCTCTTCAAAGGAAATTTCTGTCGTTGAAGTCCCGTCAATGAATTATTTGATGATCGACGGGAAAGGCGATCCGAATACGTCGCAGGAATACCGCGGCGCTGTTGAGACATTATTTGCCGTTGCGTACTCAATCAAATTTGCAGTCAAAAAAGGGAGGCAGCAGATTGATTACGGTGTGATGCCGCTGGAAGGTCTGTGGTGGGTGCCTGAAATGAAAAATTTCAGCGTCGAACAAAAAAGAGATTGGTTATGGACAATGATGATTATGCAGCCAGATATCATATCCAGTTCAACTGTTGATGAGGCAATTGATTCAGTAAGAAAGAAAAAGGGTCCGTCTTCATTATATAAAATTCGTTTCGGCGCGATTAACGAAGGAGCATCAGCGCAGGTATTGTATTTCGGACCGTATGCGGACGAGGGTTCGACGATTGCCAGCATCCATGACTTCATTGCAGAAAAAAAATACGCCTGCAGAGGTAAGCATCACGAAATTTATCTGAATGATCCGAGAAGAACAGTGCCGCAAAAATTGAAGACGATTATTCGTCAACCATTATCCATACTTAATCTATAAGGAACTTATCATGATCCAATCACAGGTATTACGTGGCATTTCAACGGTTAGTTTTTATGCCGACAATCATGAAGCGGCCACAAAGTGGTATAGTGAATTTTTAAGCATGAAACCGTATTTCATTGTGCCGGGATATTCCGAGTTTCGCATCGGAGATTATCAGCACGAATTGGGCATCATGACTAATGCGCACTATCTGGAAATTTTAAATCAAAAATAATAGCAGGTGATTGCATGGAAACCATGGATGGGAAAGAAGCGGTATACGCTAAAACACGAAAAGCATGGCGCACATGGCTGAAACGAAACAGTCAAAAAGTAAAATCCGTTTGGTTAATTCTGTACCATAAAAAGAGCACCATGCAAAGCGTCAGGATTGATGAAGCGATGGAAGAAGCCCTTTGTTTTGGGTGGATAGACAGCAAAGCAAAAAAAAGAGATGCTGAAAGTTTCTATCTAACATTCACACCTCGAAATCCTAAGAGCCAATGGAGTGAAATAAATAAAGCAAGAGCAAAGAGATTGATAAAAGAAGGTCTGATGACGGAGCATGGACAAAAGTTGATTGACAGAGCAAAAGAAACTGGTAAGTGGCAAACCATAACCAAGTAATAAATTACGACAAAAAATAAAGGAGATGTAATGCAAACACCCGTTTTAGAAGTAGCAGTTATCAAAGTGGCAGAAGATAAAATTGATCAATTCTTAA
Source organism: Ignavibacteriales bacterium (assembly GCA_037443785.1). Lineage (GTDB taxonomy): Bacteria > Bacteroidota > Ignavibacteria > UBA10030 > UBA8401 > JAQUOA01. The sequence continues at coordinate 29,020 of JBBINR010000021.1, forward strand.
TTCAGCAAAAGAGTGTTCATGATATTATAAAAAACTTCAAAGGGTTCAAATCTATTCGATCAATGCGTTCAATTGAATCTCCGAATACTTTTGCTGATTACTGCGAATGGGAATCGTACGAAGACGCTGTAAAGGCAAACGAACAGGCAATGGCAATGCCGGAATTGCAAATGTTTTTTGAATTGGGTGACGGCATGATCACATTTGGTCACTATAAATCATTATTGAAAACGGAGAAGTAAGGTGACAGCTGATTCCAGAAAAGTAATTCTCTATATCGCCATGAGTCTTGACGGGTACATTGCCCGCCAAGATGGCGATCTCGATTGGCTTTTAAAATTTCAATCGGCGGATGAAGATTATGGTTATCACGAATTCATCAAGTCCGTCGATACAATTATGATGGGAAGGAAGACATACGACAAAGTGTTGTCCTTCGGTATCGGCGTTCCACACCTCGATAAAAAATGCTATATCATCACACGGAGGGAAAGAAATAGTGAAGGAAATATTTCTTTTTATAATAACAGCATGAAAGATTTAATTTCTCAACTCAAAGCTGGCAGTGGTAAAAATATTTTTGTTGATGGTGGCGCGGAAATAGTCAACGAACTGATGAGGCTCAATCTTATTGATGAATTTATCATTTCAATTATTCCGGTGATACTTGGCAGTGGGATTCGATTGTTTCACAACTCAATACCGGAACATCCGTTGATGCTTACATCCAGCAAAAGTTATGAATCAGGATTGGTTCAGCTTCACTATCTAAAAACTTAAAATGAGGAGAACGTATGGAATCACTTACGCCAAACATTTTTGTGCAGAATATGAATCAAACGATTGCTTTTTATAATCTGCTCGGATTCAGAGTAACCATGTCAATGCCCGAAAAAGGAGAATTCGATTGGGCCATGATGACAAATGGGAATGTGACGATGATGTTTCAGACGTTTGCCAGCCTTGGAAAAGAATTACCAGAGATAAAACGGACAAACGGCGGTTCATTGTTGTTATATGTTAATGTAAAAAAGATCCGAAGTTTATTTGAGCAGATCAAAGACAAAGTTCCTGTAATAAAAGGTCTTGAGAAAACATTTTATGGTGCAACGGAATTTTCAATAAAGGATTGCAATGAGTATATTCTCACATTTGCTGAGAATGAATAAAAGGAACTCAATGAACAAACATCGATGCGCATGGGCGGGAAGCGATCCGCTGTATAATTTGTATCATGATACTGAATGGGGAATTCCTGTTCACGACGACAGGAAGTTATTTGAAATGCTGATCCTTGAAGGAGCACAAGCAGGATTGAGTTGGATTACGATTCTGCGCAAGCGCGAAAACTATCGAAAAGCATTCGATAATTTCGATGCAAAGAAAATTGCAAAGTACGATAAGAGAAAAGTGAATGAATTATTAAAAAATGCGGGAATCGTTCGTAATCGATTAAAGATTACCGCTGCAATTGTGAATGCAAAACTATTTTTAGATGTGCAGAAGGAATTCGGCAGTTTTGACAAATACATTTGGCAATTTGTCGGCGGCAAACCGATTGTGAATAAGCGTGCTTCAATCAAAGATATTCCTGCTTCAACTACTGAATCTGATACAATGAGCAAAGATTTGAAGGAGCGAGGTTTTAAATTTGTAGGCACAACAATTTGTTATGCATTTATGCAGGCGTGCGGCATGGTGAATGATCACGAAATGAAATGCTTCAGGTATAAAAGATAAAATTATTTAGTCATATAGAGTGGAATTGGCGCATTAAAAGAGTTACATTTTACGGTTTTCAAATTGCCAATCACAAATCGATTTTTTTTATGGCTGCAAACAATAACGAATATCTTCTCGGCGTCAATCAAGCAGAATTTGACCGGCTGCAATTTCAACACAGCGTATGGCGTTCCAACACAAATGCATTCTTTGATAGAATTGGAGTTGGAAAAGGTTGGGATTGCCTTGACGTTGGCGCAGGTCCTGGTTTTGTTTCGTTTGAACTTCGAGATCGTGTCGGAGACAACGGTGAAGTAACTTCTCTGGAACCCTCGACGATGTTTCTCAATTGGTTTGCAAATCAAGTTGAGCAAAAAGGATGGAAGAATGTTCATGTCGTCAATGGGACAGCAGAAGAGACCGAACTTCCTCAGAAGAAATTCGATCTGATCTTTGTTCGATGGGTGATTGCATTTGTTTCTGATCCGGAAAAATTCTTTACACGCTTGCTCTCCGCACAGTATCCGAACGGAATCATTGCAATTCAGGATTATTACTACGAAGGATTATCAGTATTTCCACGCGGCGGTGCTTTTGATAGGATGGCCGATATTGTGCGAGCATACTATCACACTGTTGGCGGCGATCCGTACATCACGGGAAAAATTCCTGCGTGGTTCAGAAAATATAATTTGCAAATGGTCGATTTTTCCCCTCATTCGTATTCGGGAGGACCTGAAAGTCCGATCATGGAATGGGGACATCGATTCTTTTCAACACACATTCAACATATGGTTGGCAAACAATTGATGACGCAAACGCAAGGAGATGCAATGCTTGCTGATTGGCTTGCTCATCGTAATAATCCCGACGCACTTTTCTTTTCACCGATTGTTGTGGATGTTGCCGGAAGAAAAAAATGATAATTCTTGCTGCGTAATTTCGAAGAAATTACTTCGAAATTACGCATTCCACTAAGAGCATCCTAAATTCCCACAGCAACTTTTCTCTTCTTTTCCCATCTTATAGACATACAGACATTTCAAAGGAACACTTTGAATTCGACAACCGATTCGGCATTGTTCGAGCAAATTCGCAGCGGCAATTCGCAAGCGTTCACGCAATTGTATGAACGCTATCGAGTGCGATTACGGCGGTATTGCGCTCGTTTGCTTAATGATGAGCAATCGGCGGAAGATGTTGTTCAGAATGTATTCATCAAACTTCATTCGGAGCGGGAAACAATTCGGAGTGGACAATCGATTCAAAGCTGGATTTTTACTGTTGCGCGAAATGAAGCATTTGGTGAATTACGGAAGGGGAAACTCGATCCCATTGATGAAGAAATTGTTTGGGAAGGAACTCTGCCTGATGAAGAATTGCAGAATCGAGAGAGGAAAGAAATTATTGACGCGGCGCTTCAGCATTTGCATGCCCCATTCCGCGAAGTAATTGTTCTTCGAGAATATGAACGATTATCGTATGAGGAAATTGCATCGATCATGGACACGACAATCTCTTCCGTGAAGTCGCGTTTGTTCAAAGCAAGGAAAGCGTTGATAGAAAAATTGAAACCATATCTTTAAGCGAGGAAATTATGAAAACGTGTGATGAGTATCAGGAAATGATGAGTGCCTATATTGATCAGGAATTGAATGACAATGAGACATCACAACTTTTTTATCATCTTAGTGAGTGCTTGGAGTGCAGGGAATTTATGAAATCGCTATTGACGCTTCATTCCGCGTTTCGTGATTCAGATGCATCGCAATCAAAAAAACCAACATCGCTGTGGGAAAGAAAATTATCGCTTTCGTTTCCTGCCGCTGCAGTGATTACGTTTGCAATGCTGTTGTCGGGGATACTCTTTTTTGAAAAAATGAATCAACCGCCGAAAGTTGTCCAAAAAATTCAAACGGAATATGTGTATATGACTTCGTTTCCTCCTGTGTATGCAACAATCGGTTCCCCAAACGACGTTAAATCTAATTGAGGTGTGATATGAAAAATGTTTTGTTAATTACTTTTTGTATGTGCAGTCCTTTGTTTGCGCAGGACACGCTTACAACTGCATTAAGAAGTGAATTGGTTCCGATTCAGCCACTCTTGGCAGAAGAACAGCAAGGTGGAAAATATTCAATTGTTGGAACAGTGATTGATCAATCGACGCGAGAGCCCATCGCCAACGCAAAAGTAGCAGTGCTTGGTACAAAATCCATCGCAACAACATCTGCCGACGGACAATACACGGTTTCGACAAACAGCGAAGGAATTTTTCAATTGAAAGCTGAGGCGGATGGATATGAACCGCAAATATTGAATAATGTCTATTTCAAAGAAGGAAAAAATGGCGGCGGTTTTTTCGCGCTGCAAAAGGTGTCCCAGGGACCTCCGCTTGATTTTGTGCCCGTAGATGTGCAACCGCAACTTCTGTCAAGTAATAATCCTGCACCCGTATATCCCGAAGAAGCTAGAAAACAAAAAATCGAAGGGACGGTTTGGGTTAAGATGTGGATTGACAAAAAAGGTAATGCTCGCAGGGTTGAAATTCTAAAGTCTGATGCAGAAATATTTAATCAAGCAAGCATTGATGCGGCAATGAAATGGAAATTTTCACCTGCAATGTTAAAAGGGGAGCCCGTAGATGTGTGGGTCTCAATTCCTTTTAAGTTTAAACTCAGCAAGGATATTGTAAAATCGGAAGAATTGGACAAACAGCCAGTTCCTCAAAAAATGATAAATCCAAAATATCCGGAGAGTGCGAGGAAATTGCATCTTGTAGGAGAATTTTTTCTGAATGTAACTATTGATGAACAAGGGAATGTGATAAATGCAATCGTTCAACGATTAAATGTTACAGACAATCGTGGTATTAAAATTGAAAAACTTTCTGAAAATGAGCGAAAAAATATTTCAGACAAAACGTACACTTCGATTGAAGAAATGAAATTAGAAGCCGAAAGAGCCGTACAACAGTGGAAATTTTCTCCCGGAATGAAGGGAGGGAAAGCGGTAAAAACAACAGTAATCCTTCCGGTTAAATATGCGCTTGAGGAAAAGAAAGAAGGAAAGAAGAAATAAGGTAAATCATTTCACTGTTGTGCTAACTTAATTTGATACTATGATGAAATCATCAACACGAGGTGCCACACAATTAATATTGATATGCATTGGTTTGGTGATGTTAGTTTTTCAATGTGACGCACAAAACAGTGGTCACGATAGTCTAGCGCAGATTGTATCACGATTTTATACGGAAGGAAATTATCGAAAGGCGATAGAGCTTGCGGAGAAAAATGATTCCACATCATTTTCTTCTAAGCTTTTTTATTATTACGGCATGAGTTATGCCGCGCTATATAATTATCCCAAAGCACAAGAATATTTTCAGAAAATTGTCAAGCAAGATTCCACCAACGTTAATTATCATTTTCAATTTGCGCGATTGCTTTTGCAATCCGGATTTGAATCGGATGCCATTGATGAGTTGAAGCGATGCATTGTGCTGGATAGCACCTACCTTCCTGCATTTTTTCAATTAGGATTGATCTATAATTTTCAAAAAAAAGATCCTGAAAAAGAGATAGAGCTCTTTTCCTATCTCAATCGTCAAAACCCGAACGATTTTTTAAGTTTGTATTATACCGGAGATGCTCTAAAACGATTAGGTCTCGCAGATTCGGGGATAGTTTTCACTCAACGGTCAGTCAATATCAATCCGCATTACTTTCCCAGCTTAGTGGCAGTTGCCAATTACATGAATAGCCGAAAAAATTATTTTGCAGCGATGGAGTATTATCAAAAGGCGTTATCAATTCGTCCGCGCGATAAAGATATTGTTTTTCAAGTTGGTGAATGTTACCGAAAACTTGGTCTTCTTGAGGAGGCATTGGTACAATTCAAAGCGGCAATTCAATTAGATACATTAGAAGCAATCTATCACGCTCAATTAGGATTTGCCTATTTTCAATTGAAGCAGTACGATTCTTCAATTGCTGCATATAACAAAGCGGTCGCTCTTGATGAAGATAATGTTCAATACTATAAGAATCTTGCGTTGGCATTTCAGAAAATCGACTCAGTTCAGGGAGTCGTTCAATCGTATCAGCGTGGAATAAAGGTGCTCCATCCTGAAAATATTTCGTACGTGTATAATGATTTGGCGGCATTTTACTTTAAGAAAAATTTATGGCGGGATGCGGCAAAGACATATCAGCGAGTTTTTGATTTTGATCCTGATAATGACGCTGCACTCTTTTGGCTTGGGTATTCATTTGAACGAATATTGGAAAATGATTCCGCGATATTGGCGTTTCAAAAATATCTTCAAAAGACAGAAGGAGATACGTCGAAATTCATGCAGCGAAAAGCTGTAGAGGAAAATATAAAATCTCTCAAAGCAAAAAAGAAATGAACTGCAATTAGAAGAATCATCTGTCAGAGGTTTTTGCGATAGACGATGAATCCTGATTTTTCCGCAATCTTGTCGTAGAGTTTCATTGCTGCGGCGTTTGTTTCATGAGTTTGCCAATATACACGCTGAATTTTTAATTTTGCTGCGTGATCATATACAGCATTGATAAGTGCGCGTCCGACACCCTTGCCTCGCGCTTCTTCCACAGTGAATAAATCTTGAAGATAACAATTCGGACCAAGCTGGATCGTGCTTCGATGAAGAAGAAAATGAGCCAAACCCAATAGTGTCCCGGAGCTTTCGGCGACAAACGCATGCATTGGTTCATACGGATCAAAGAATCGTGACCAAGTCATTTGTGTTATTTCCAACGGCAGAGCTGTTTCTCCGGTACGACCATAAAAAGCATTATAGCCGTCCCAGAGTATTTTCCATGAAGCAAAATCATCTTTTGTAACGTTTCGAATTGTTAACGTATCGATCACATTATTCTCCTAAAAAAGAATCATTGAATTAATGTCTTAACGAAAAATCTTGATTGGAAAAAGGCGGAGCGTCAGGAATTTTAACGACATTAAATCCGAAATTTACCGATTGATGGCAGGTATTACACGTATTTGTTAACCTGGTAAAACTTTGAACAAAGAGTTTTAGGTTTTGTTGTTGAATTGCCATATGTACGCTGTCTATTGCACGATTTAAAATTGGGAGGGCTTGAGATTCTTTTCGTTCTTTTTGGAATTGCTGAATCGCATCAATTGTTTCATTGATCTCATTTAATTCGAACTCCGCAAGTTTCCAGTTCTTATTTTTTCCAGCGAACCACAGTTTTGCATGATGGATTTGTATGGTTGTCATAAATTCGCCAAATCCTGGCTTGTACATATTTGCTGATTGTACTTCGAGATTATCAATCTGTTCTTGTATTTTTTTTGAATCGCTGCACGCCGACAGAAATAACAGAAGAGCGAAAAAATAGATAACCTGTTTTATCATGACAACTCCTTTTCTCCTATAGAACACAGTATATTAAATATTGTTCCCCTCCCTAATCATACGTTTAAATATTTCCTTTTTCCCCAAAATCCTGCATCGATCCATGTCCCAAATTTTTTTCTCAATTCTGTAAAGTGTGCAATTCTTGATTGTTTTATTCTTATTGAGCGGTTTCTAATACTGCAATATCTGCTTCAGTGATTGCTTTAAGATTGCGAGTAATTTTTTCGATATCCCAATTCCACCAGGCAATGTGTAGCAATTTTTCAACGATCTCTTCAGAAAATCTTTTCTTCAACTGTTGTGCAGGATTTCCCCCGACTATTTCATACGCACCAACATCTTTCGTTACAACGGATCTTGATGCGATAATAGCACCGTCGCTAATTTTTACCCCGGGCATGATAAGGCAATCATATCCGATCCACACATCGTTGCCGATAATAGTATCGCCTTTGAATGGTAAATCACCAGTGCGCGGCATTACGATTTCCCATCCATTGCCGAATATTTGGAACGGATATGTTGAGAAACCACTTGTTTTATGATTTGCGCCGTTCATAATAAATTTTACATCCTTAGCAATGGCACAAAAATTTCCAATGATGAGTTTGTCTCCGATAAATGGAAAATGGTACAGCACATTCTTTTCAAAATTTTCGGAATCAATTGGATCATCGTAATAGGTGTAATCACCAACAATAATATTTGGATTCTTGATTGTATTTTTAATGTAGCATACCTGAGGAAATCCTGCCATCGGATGAGGGTTTTGTGGTTTTGGACCATTCATATATTTTCCCTACTTGAAACATGATTTGTTGAAACTACGAAACGTTGTAAGCACATGTAACTCAATGTTTTCCTTTTATTGGAATCCACACTTCTTCTTCTGAATCGGGATGTTCGTTTTTATATTTTTCTCCCAAGATTTCAAAGTGCGGTCTGTTGTCCAGCACATATTCCGAGTTGGGCATCCACGTTTCAAAAATATATTGAAATGTTTTTGGTCCTGTGCTCGCCGCACCTTTATGGAGAAACACTGCGTAGAGTCCGCGGGGCAAAACAAAAGTTTCCATCCCAGCGGGAACCGTACTGAAATCTTTCACCTCAATGGTCGCCCATTTTTCAAATTCTGCATTCGGATTAAAATTGGTGAAATACGAAGAATCATACATTTGCATCGAATAACGATCGTTTCCAATACTGTTGCGAATTTCATTTTGCCTTCGCATGAAGTTTCCCCACAATTCACCGGTTTTGTTATTAACTAAAGACATTCTCATGCGGTTCCCGATCAATTTTTTCTCGGTTAATATTTCTATTCTTGGTTTCATCGTTTATTTTCATTTATCTATTTAATTCCGCCGTATGCTGCGAAGCAGATATTTTTATGCAATATGTCAACGTTCCTAAATCCAATTTTTTTCATCAAATCAAGTTGATACATAAGCGGTCTTGGTGAATCTTCTTTCTCGATATAATCAAAAACCTTTGTCTTATAATCTTTTCCTCCAACATTTTCCAGATAGCCTCCATATTTTTCCCAGATATAGCTGTTTAATATTTCCGAATCCTGTTTTACCAAATCTGAAATCATCAGGCAACCGCTGTGAGACAACGCGTTAAACAGTTTTTTAAAAACAAATTCCCAATCAGCATCATCGCGTAAATGATGCAGTACCGCACCGGCTAATATGATATCATACCGGTCGTTGTGCAATTCAATCTCTCGTAAATCACCTTGAAGAGTTGTCACTTTTCCCGTTGTTTCTTTTGAAACCCGTTCATACGCTTTCTCCAGCATTGGTTTACTTAAATCAATCAATGTGCAATTGAGGTTCGCTAATTTTGAAAGCATCTTCAATGTATAATTTCCCGCACCGCATCCGATATCCAATACATTGGCAGCCTGCGGCTGCATCCTTTTGGCTGACTCTGTGATAAGCTCTAACGAAAGTGCTGCGTCGATCGTTGAGAGCTGTCCTGTGTCAAGATTTGAAAACCGTTCAACATCGTTATCAAAGCGTTCTCTAATCTCTGCTATTGTCGATTTCTTCATGGCAATTTATTGGTAGATGATTGTTTGTTGTTTGAATGTAATTATTTTTTACAATTGGGCACAACTCATGGACCGACAATATTTTTGCGTCCTAACGGTTTAGAAATACTTGGTCAAAAGAGACGATGGGCAACCTGAGCAGCTGATTATTTTCTGAGTGTTAAAATTGTAAAATGGCTTTATGATATTTAATGGATTGTAAATAGCAAGACCTCACAGGTTTTGAAAATCTGTGAGGTCTAAACCGTAATGCAACCGAATATTTAATCCGTAATATTCTTTATTCAATTTGTTCAGAATTCTGAATTCCAAACAAATCATATGGTTTTTCGTTGAACGTTTCATTAAATAAAAAAGCGGTAAGGAAAATGTATGCGAAAAACCCAAAAACAATTAGGAGCTGGGTTTTGGATGTTTTTTGAATTTCCTGTATTGCTTTCATTTCACAAACTTCACCGGGGCAGTATTGAGCTTTTTGTTTATAGACCATAGAATAAAATTTACATCCCAGGCAAATACCAAAGGCCGTTTCAAAAAATAAGAAGATAAGACAAATGAGGCAGATCAAGCCGGCTATCGGGCTGTGTGCATTTATTATGACAATATGAATGAACATTGTTCCTGCCAGCGCCACGCCGATCATCCAGGCAAATTTCTTTTGTTGAGCTCCGACATATTCGGGGACTTGATTTCTGACGATCAAACGCCCGATGATCAACGAAGGGGAGAACTTAGGATTAACAAAAACACGAATGACAATATCTGTGAGGAATATTGTGCTTGCGTATTTTAGCAATAAAAAATCTCCTTTAAGAAGCACGACTAGTATTGAAATGAACATCATTAAAAATAATATTCCCGCCGCCGCTCGAATTTCTCGCTCATTTAAAACAGGTATCGTATATCCTTCAACATCTTCTCCAAATTTTATGATCGAATTCATTGTGTACTCCTTTTTCTTATGAATAACACATTGGGATATAATACGGTAAAGAATTGAGGTTTTTAAATTGCAGATTGTGTATGTACTTTCGTCAATTGTCTTTCCTATATACTGAAGGATCGAAATTAAGTTGCGGAATGCGCTTAAGCAGACTGTTCACTCTGACATTTCAAAGCATCTTATCGAACACCTCTTGAGTTTTGTTTACGTTGTATCCGAGTTTTGAATAAAATGCCTTGGCGTCAATTCGTACCATATTTGTTCGAACGCGAATTCGCGTACACATTTTCTTTTGTGCCCACGTTTCTGCCGCTGCAACAAGCTGTTTTCCGATTCCTTTATTGCGATGCGATTCTGCAACAACCAGTCCGCGAATTTCTGCAAACGTGTCGCTTTCTAACGATTGAACAATGCAAACGTGAATCCAGCCGATGACGGATTCATTTTCTGCTACAAAAATTCCATGATGCGATTTGGAAATCAATGGCTCAAGACGATTTTTCATCTGTGCCGTTGTAGTAGGATAACCGAGCTCTCCGGCAAGTTTTGCAAGGGCGGCTGCATCAGAATTTTTTGCTTTGCGGATATATAAAAATGTATGTGGCAATTATTTACTAAATTTTTTCTAAAAGATTTATGAATTTATGCAATCAACTATTGAATGCATTGGTTTATTAAAGTAATAAAAATCGTACGTATAGTATCTATTATTCACAGCGAACGCAATATCATCGTTTCGGTATTTTTGCATTTTGAAGAGCAAATAAAACAACAGAGTCTTTATTGCTCTTTCCTTGAAACTCTCGCGAATTTTCCGCATTTTGATACAGGGACGCACAAAAGCGCCCCTATTTTTCTTTATTTTTCCCGAAATTCTTATGCGAAAAGCTAATGTAAAACGGAAAACGAACGAAACAAACATTTCCGTCGCTCTCAATTTGTATGGAACCGGAAAATCCAATATCTCTACCGGTATCGGATTTCTCGATCACATGCTCGATCTTTTTACAAAGCACGGTCGGTTTGATATTACCCTGACATGCAAAGGCGATTTGCATGTGGACGATCATCACACGACCGAAGATGTCGGCATTGCACTGGGAAATGCGTTTGCGCAGGCTCTTAGCGATAAAGCGGGAATTACACGCTACGGTCATTCGTATGTGCCGATGGATGAATCGTTGGCGCGGTGTGTTGTGGATCTAAGCGGACGTGCGGCGTTGGTGTTCAATGCGGAATTTAAAAGCAAAAAAGCGGGAGATCTTTCGACGGAAATGATCGAACACTTTTTCCAATCATTCGCCGATAATGTGAAAGCGAATATTCATATCGAGGTGCTGTACGGAAAAAATACGCATCACAAGATCGAAGCGATGTTCAAATCGTTTGCGCGTGCAATGCGTGTTGCGTGTGAGCCTGATCCGCGTGTGAAAGGTGTGCTTTCAACAAAAGGGAAACTGTAATCAATGAACAGTCAGCAATGATCAATTACCATATTGTTTCTGGTACGTTTCATTGTTAATTGCTTATTGGTAATTGTCAATTGTTTATGATTGGAATTATCGATTATCACTTAAATAATTTGCGCTCGGTGCAGAAAGCATTCGAGAAAGTCGGCGTACAGTCATTTATTTCTGACGATCCGAATGAATTACGGAAGGCGGAGAAACTTGTTCTTCCTGGCGTCGGCGCATTTGGGCAGGCGATGGATAATTTGCGGTCGTTAAATTTGGAAACGATGGTGCGTGAACATGCAGCCGAGAAAAAAAAGCCTCTGCTTGGCATTTGTCTCGGCATGCAGCTTCTCTTTACAAAAAGTTTTGAACTTGGCGAATACAATGGTTTGAATTTTATCAACGGAGAAGTAAAACTTTTTCCGACGACTGTCAAAATCCCGCACATGGGATGGAATCAGGTGGAAATTGTGAAGTTGTCGCCTTTGTTGAGAAATGTGCAGGAAAAATCATTCGTTTATTTTGTGCACTCGTATTACACAGAACCAAAAGAAAATGTGGCGCTGACGCAAACCGATTACGGATTGAAGTTTACATCGATTGTCCAAAGAGAAAATATCTTTGGAATCCAGTTTCATCCGGAAAAAAGTCAGAAGACAGGATTACAGTTGTTAAAAAATTTTGCATCACTTTAATGAGGTTGTCATTGCGATGGCGCTGAAAGCGCCAGAAGCAATCTTCTAAATATTAGGAAGATTGCTTCGTCGCTTCGCTCCTCGCAATGACCGAAACTATATGATTCTTATTTTACCAGCAATAGATTTAAAGAACGGAAAATGTGTTCGGCTTGTTCAAGGAGCGGAAGGAACGGAAACAATTTATTCCGACGATCCGGTACAGATGGCAATCCTGTGGCGCGGAGAAAATGCTAAGACACTCCATGTTGTCGATCTCGATGGTGCGTTTGAAGGGAAGATGAAAAACCTTGAAGTGCTTCGCCGAATGATTCAAGCGATCGATATTCCAATTCAGGTCGGCGGGGGTGTGAGAACGTACGATCAGGCAAAACAATTGCTCGATGCCGGAATTCACCGTGTCGTCATCGGAACGGCGGCGATCGATGATCCCGATCTTGTAGCCCGATGCGTGAAAGATTTTGGCGCGAGAAAAATTGTTGTCGGCATTGATGCGAAAGATGGCATTGTGATGACCAAAGGATGGAAAGAAAATACCGGTATCGAAGCCATTTCGCTTGCGTTGAATATGAAAAAACTTGGTATTTGCAGAGTTGTGTACACCGATATTTCGCGTGATGGAATGCTGGTCGGCCCGAACTACGAAGCAATGAAAGAGATGGCGGTAAAAACGCAGCTTCGTGTCACGGCATCGGGCGGTGTTTCGGGATATCAAGACCTTATCAAACTTCAAGAGCTGGAAAAATTCGGCGTCGATTCCGTTATCGTCGGGAAAGCATTGTATGAAAATAAATTTCCGTGTCAGGCATTGTGGCGCGAAAATGAAAAAGCACTGGATGATTTCGGTCCGACTAGAAGAATTTAATCGAAACTATGTTAGCAAAAAGAATTATTCCATGTTTAGATGTTGATAAAGGGCGTGTCGTCAAAGGAACCAACTTTGTCGATCTCATTGATGCCGGCGATCCCGTTGAGCAGGCAAAATATTACGATGCTGAAGGTGCCGACGAATTGATTTTTCTCGATATTACCGCGTCGTCCGATAACCGTGCAACGATGATTGATGTTGTCCGGAGAACGGCAGAAGAAATTTCGATACCATTTACAATCGGCGGGGGGATTCGCACGACTGAAGATATGCGTGAGATGCTGCGCAGCGGTTCGGATAAAGTAAGCATCAACACGGCGGCGGTAAAAAATCCACAATTAATTTCAGACGGAGCTGAAAAATTCGGCGTGCAGTGTATCGTAGTTGCTATCGATGCAAAGAATGTGGGAAAGAATAAATGGAAAGTTTTCACGCATGGCGGACGAAATGAAACGGAGTTTGATGCCGTCGAATGGGCTGAGCAGGTTGAAGAACTTGGTGCCGGTGAAATTATGCTGACAAGCATGGATCGTGACGGAACAAAAGATGGATACGATGTTGAATTACTGAAACGCATTACATCGTCGGTCAGAATTCCGGTGATTGCCAGCGGCGGTGCGGGAAATCTTCAACATCTTTACGACGCGTTTGCGCAAGCGGATGTCGATGCGGTACTTGCGGCGTCGATCTTCCATTTTCGGCAATATACAATTCAACAAGCGAAAGTTTTTCTTTCATCAAAAAATATATTAGTACGGCAATGAAATTTTTAGACGATATCAAATTTACCCCCGAAGGACTTGTTCCGGCCATTGCGCAAGATGATGCAACCGGCGACATCCTTATGATGGCATGGATGAATCGCGAAAGTCTTGAAGAAACCGTAACGACAAAACGTGCAGTGTATTTCAGCCGCTCACGCGGGAAACTCTGGCGCAAAGGTGAAGAATCCGGGAACGTGCAGGAAGTGAAATCAATCCACATTGATTGTGATGCCGATGTTGTCCTTCTTCGCGTTAATCAAATTGGCGGAGCCGCATGCCACACCGGACATCGTTCGTGTTTCTATCGCGAAGTTGTTGATAATGGAAATGGATTCAAAGAAATGAACGATATCGTATTCGATCCCAAAACAGTGTATAAGAAATGAAAATCACACTGATCGGACATTTCTGTATTGATGTTTTTCATCAGGACGACGGAACGGAAGTCCGCGAGTTCGGTGGGATTTATCATGCTGTTGCCGCAATGGCAAATTTGGCCTCCGACAGAGATGTTCTGTACCCTGTTTTTACTGCGGGCGCGAATGAATTTGAAGAGATTGTCTCGGCCTTATCGGTATATAAAAATATTAACGTGAATGGAATACTGAAGGTCGGTGAGACCAATTTTGTTCATTATTACGGCGATGAAGCAAGTGCGCGTTCGCATAATATTCAGAAACCGATTCCATATTTGCATGTAAGAAATTTTTTGAATGTCGATGGTATTTACATCAACATGATTTCCGGTTCCGATATCACGATCGATACGCTCGATGAAATCCGGCTTGATGTCCGGCCGAAGAAAATTCCGATCCATATTGATCTTCATTGCCTGACATTTCATGTGAATGAAGACGGAACGCGGTACCATCGCCCCGTTTCGGATTGGCGCCGATGGTGCTTTATGACGAACAGCGTTCAATTGAATGAAGAAGAAGCGGCGGGGATTTCGTTGGAAAAATTCAGTGATGAATTGCTGGCGAAGCAAATGACCCCATTGATGGTCGAAGCGTTTGTTATCACGCGCGGTGCGAAAGGAATAACGCTTTTCCAATCGGAACATAAACATTCGATTCGCAATGATTATTCCGGGAAAACGGTAAAATCACCGGTTTCTGTAATCGGTTCGGGAGATATTTTTGGTGCAGCATTTCTTTTCTCATTTTTGAAACTCAAAAAGTATGAAGATGCCGCACAATTTGCATTAAAGGCGGCGGGAATGACGACGCAGTATTCATTGAAAGAGAAGCATCAATATTTAGCTCAATTGAAACAAGAATTATGAAAAGAATTTTAGTCTGCGGTAGCAACGGACTGCTTGGTCAAACATTGGCATGGATGCTTCGCGCGGAAACAGAATATGAAGTGCTGCATACATCGCATCATCGTTCTTTTTATTTAGGCAACTACCCCTTTGATTATACACAACTGGATATTTCTAACAAGGGCGATGTCAAAAGTTTGGTAACAAGTTTTCGTCCCGATGTAATTTTTAATGCCGCCGCAATGACAAACGTGGATGCATGTGAAAAAGACAGGGAACAAGCATGGAAAATCAATGTTACCGGGGTCGAAAATCTTGTCGAGGTCTCTCGGCGGATTGGTGCCAAATTAATTCATGTGTCGACGGATTATGTTTTTGACGGGAAGACGTCACCGTATACGGAAGAATCGCGCGTGAATCCGGTAAATTATTACGGCAAAACAAAACTCGCCGGAGAAAATGTGGTTCTGACAGGAGAAATTGATTTTGCCATTCTGCGGACGATTGTTGTGTATGGCACCGGCGTTCAAGTCAGAAATAATTTTGCTCTGTGGGTTATCAATAGTTTAAAAGAGGGAAAAACTATCCGCTGCGTAGACGATCAGATTTCAAATCCGACGCATGTACACGACCTTGCGCAGGCAATGATCAATTGTGTAACGTACACTGCGAAAGGAATTTTTCATACGAGCGGAGCCGAAGTTGCCAGCCGATATGATTTTGCCATCCGTGCGGCAGAGATCTTTGGATTGGATAAAAATTTGATCGAAAAAATAAAAACATCGGAATTAGTTTTGCCTGCTGTACGTCCGCTCAATACATCGTTCATTATTGATAAAGCACGGAAAGATATCCATTATCATCCGATGAATGTCGAGCAGGGATTGGAATTATTGAAAACGGAGTTACAAGGACTTCATTTAAATTAAACGAGGGGAAATGAAACAATCGATCATACTTTTTGCGTGTGCTTGTGCAGCATCACTAATAATGTTGTCGTGTTCAGGACCGAAAGAAACGGCCGATGCGAACATTGTGAAGGAAGCAAAGCCTTTAACAAGCACGTTCAAAATTCTTTCTATTAACACTGCGCACCAAATTCAAGATGCAAATGATGTAAAAAAATTTGCTCAATGGGCTAAAGCGACCGGTGCAGATGTTATTACTGTTCAGCAAATAGAACGTGCGACTGAAGCGAAGCCTGGATTTGATGCCGTTTCGGAAGTGGCAAAGAAACTTGATATGCGTTTCCAATTTGGAAAAGCGCGATATTTCAAAGGATGGGATTCTGGAAATGCGTTGTTCAGTCTTTATCCAATTCAACAATCATCGGTGTTTAGCCTGCCCGTTGGCAAAGGGAAAGTCCGCCGCTCGTTCGCATACGGCGTTGTTGATCTCGGTTTGAAGCAGATCGGATTTGGTTCGACAGAGTTAGATGAGGAATCAGAATCCGAGCGATTGAAGCAGGCATCGGAGATATTTTCAATTTCCGAATCGATGAAAGAATATCCCGTTGTGATCGGCGGAGTTTTTGGCGAACCGTCATCCGGAAAAGCAGCGGCAAAGATGTTGGAAAAATTTTTTCTTGCAAATTCTTCCGTCGATGATTTGAAAAATTTGGATGAGCATGTGTATGTTCCCGCGACTCCAAAATTCAATATCGTTTCAGCAGCGAAAGTAAAATTTAATGACGTAAATTTGGCCGGCTTATTAGTTACGGTAGAAATTATTCAATAAGAAAGTACTCACATGCTCGATCTAAAATTTATCCGCGAAAATACCACGATTGTTAAACGAGGCATCAAAGCTAAAAATGATGTCGACAATGTCGATGCGATTTTGGAGCTTGATGCGCAGCGCCGTGCGCTAATTGGTGAAGGAGAAACTTTAAAAGCGAAACGAAACGAAGTTTCTGCGAAAGTTGGACAGATGAAGAAAGCTGGAGAAGATGCGAGTGCCGTGATTGAAGAGATGAACGCCGTAAAAACCCGCATTCAGTTTATTGATGAAGAATTGAAGACAATCGAGGAAAAACTCGAATCGCTTTTGTTGACGGTTCCAAACATTCCTCATCCATCTGTTCCTTTTGGCACAACACCTGACGACAATAGAACGGTATTTGAGTGGGGAGAAAAAGCAAAAGGTGAGTTTACTTTTAAACCGCACTGGGATATTACCGCCAAGCTCGGCATTATCGATTTTGAACGCGGTGCGAAAGTTGCCGGTGCAGGTTTTCCGTTCTACATCGGGAAAGGTGCAACGTTGCAGCGGGCATTGATCAATTTCTTTTTGGATCAAGCGGCAGAGCATGGATATAAAGAATTACAGGCGCCAATTGTTGTGAATGAAGAGAGCGCTTGCGGCACAGGACAAATTCCCGATAAAGAAGATTTGATGTACACGGCGGAACGCGACAAATTGTTTATGATCCCGACGGCGGAGGTTCCTGTTACAAACTTTCATCGAAAAGAAACGTTCGAAGAAAAGGAACTGCCGATCAAATATGCAGGATACACTCCCTGCTTTAGACGTGAGGCTGGATCATACGGAAAAGATGTTCGAGGTTTGAACCGACTTCATCAATTTGATAAAGTGGAATTAGTGAAATTTGTTCATCCTGATACGTCTTACGATGAACTTGAATTACTCCGTGCCGATGCGGAACGTTTGCTGCAGCTTCTTGGTTTACCATATCGTGTTCTTCTCATGTGCACCGGTGATATGGGATTTACGCAAACAAAAAAGTACGATCTGGAAGTGTGGGCCGCTGGCCAACAGCGGTGGCTCGAAGTTTCTTCGTGCAGCAATTTTGAGACATTCCAAGCGCGTCGAATGAATATCAAATTCAAAGTGCGTGAAACAGGGAAACCGGAATTTGTCCACACCTTAAATGGGTCGGGGCTTGCGCTTCCGCGAGTTGTTGCTGCTATCATCGAGCACTATCAGACTCCTGAAGGAAAAGTTATCGTGCCGAAAGTGCTTCATCCGTATACAAAATTTACGGTGATTGATTAAGATCGTGCAAAAATTAAAAATGTGCCGAAGGCCTGGGAAGCATGAAATCTCTTCTGCGGTTAAAACCGTATCTTGCAAAATATAAAACAACACTTTTATTCGGATTGCTCACCGTTATCGTGAGCAATCTTTTTAGTGTCGCTACGCCGTGGTTTATCGGCGAAGCGGTTGATGAATTAAAAAAAGGTTTGGTGTCCGGTTCTCTTCAGCACACCGATCTTTTGTTTTATGCCGGATTGATCGTCGGTTTTGCTTTGATGGCAGGATTCATGCTGTTCCTGACCCGCCAAACAATCATCGTTGTTTCACGCCGGATCGAATACGATCTGCGAAATGATTTTCTCGCTCACATTCAAAAACTTCCGTTAAGTTATTTTCAAAATACGCCGACCGGTGATTTGATGGCACACGCAACGAATGATATCAGCGCTGTTCGAAACGTTCTCGGGCCGGGCATTATGTATCCTTCCGATACATTTATGACATTCTCTCTTTCATTGACATTGATGTTTATTAAAAACTGGCAATTGACGCTGCTGGCATTGATTCCGCTGCCATTTGTTTCGTATGCAGTGTACCGTTTAGGAAAAATCATCCATTCAAAGTTCAATGATCGCCAGGAACAATACAGCATTTTGACGACGCGTGCGCAAGAAAATTTGGCGGGTGCGAGAGTGGTAAAAGCCTATGGCAGAGAAAATCATGAAATAGGACAATTTCGAGATGCAAGCTGGGATTATTTCAAAAAAAATCTAGTCCTTGCGAAAGCACAATCCGTGATGTGGCCGTTGATGTACGTGCTTGTTGGATTATCTCTCGTCGTTGCCGTGTATTTTGGCGGGATGAAAGTTATTAAAAATGAAATTTCCATTGGAACACTCACAGCATTCTTTACGTATCTTTCGATGCTCATTTGGCCGATGATCGCATTCGGGTGGGTAACAAATATGGTGCAGCAGGGGGCGGCGTCGATGCTTCGGTTAGGAAAAATTTTCGATACTGTCCCAGAGATTCGGGATACAGAAGAGACAGATATTTCTATCTCATCGATAGAAGGTGAGATCGAATTTAAAAACGTTTCATTCGTTCATAAAAGCGCACAACAGCATACACTTCGAGATATCAATCTTAAAATTCAAAAGGGGAGTACGCTGGCGATTGTCGGTTATACCGGATCCGGGAAAAGCTCGCTTGTCAATTTGCTTCCGCGCCTCTACGATGTCAGCGGCGGGGAACTGTTCATTGACGGAATCAATATCAAAAAAATTCCATTGTCGGTTCTGCGTAAGAATATCGGCTATGTTCCCCAGGAAACATTTTTATTTTCCGAGACGATTGCGGAAAATATTCGATACGGCCACGATGGGGCTGAACAAGAACGTATTCATGATGCTGCAGAGATTTCTCAGATCGCAAAAGATGTTGCCGATTTTCCCCAGCGATTTGAAACGATGCTTGGTGAAAGAGGAATTACTCTTTCAGGCGGGCAAAAACAACGTACCAGTATTGCAAGAGCGGTGCTTCGGCATCCTAAAATTTTAATTCTTGATGATGCCCTTTCAGCCGTTGATACATACACTGAAGAAGCTATTCTTCAGAAGCTTCGTCATGTCATGGGCGGAAGGACGAGCATCATTATCTCGCACCGAATATCGACGGTGAAAGGTGCCGACAATATTGTCGTTCTCGATAACGGCACTATTGTTGAGCAGGGAACACACGATGAGTTAGTTTCACTTGATGGAATTTATGCGGGCTTGCACAAGAAGCAATTGTTGGAAAGAGAATTAGAAGAACTCTAAAAGAATATAAGCGCCATACTCTTCATTTCATTGGTAATATTTTCAATTTAATTTTATGTCGATGCAGGACGACGAAATACTTGGTAAAGCGTACGATGCTAATTTGATGAAGCGGCTCATCAAGTATTTACGCCCATATAAATGGCAGGTAGTCACAGCAATCCTGTTGAGTTTGCTCGTTTCGGGACTGGAAGCCGTCCGTCCATACTTTACCAAAATTGCTGTTGATGTGAACATTGCACAAAAAGATGAGACCGGATTATTACAGACGGCATTATTATTTCTTGTCATTTTGCTTTTGCGCGGCCTTGTTCAATATTACAATTCGTACTTAACTCAAAAGATCGGGCAACTCACGATCTTTGATCTTCGCATGGAAGTGTTCAAGCATCTCCAGAATTTATCATTAAAATTTTACGATAAAAATCCAATTGGACGATTGATAACCCGTGTAACAAACGATACGGAAGTGTTGAATGATATGTTCTCTTCCGGTATCGTGATGGTGTTTAGCGATGTGTTTATGATTATCGGCATCGTGTGGTTTATGTTTACGATGAATTGGCAATTGGCGCTGATTTCTCTCTCTGTTTTGCCGTTCTTATTTTATGGAACGTTTCTTTTTAGAAAAAAAGCGAGAGAGGCATACCGCGAAGTGCGTTTGTATATCGCCAGAATTAATACGTTCATGCAGGAACATATTACGGGAATGCTTGTCGACCAAATTTTTAATCGTGAGGCGAAAGCGTTCGACCAATTTGATCGGCATAATGCCGGGCATCGAGATGCCAATATCAAATCGGTATTTTATTACGCCATTTTTTATCCGGCGGTCGATCTTATCGGTGCAATTTCCGTCGGGTTAATTATCTGGTATGCAGGGGGAAGTGCGCTGCAAGGGACGGTGACAATCGGGACAGTGATGGCATTTCTGCAATTTAACGAAATGTTTTGGCGGCCGATTCGCGATCTTTCGGAAAAATACAACATCATGCAGACAGCAATGGCGTCATCCGAAAGAATTTTTAAATTGCTCGATGACTCAACGCTCATCAACGAAACAGACCGTCCCGTTTCATTAGGCCCTATTAGAGGGGAAATTGAATTTAGAAATGTATGGTTTGCATATTCCGATGAAGAGTGGGTGCTCAAGAATGTCTCCTTCAAAATTAAACCGGGAGAAACCGTGGCATTTGTCGGACACACTGGCGCGGGAAAAACCACCATTATCAATCTGCTTTCCCGATTCTATGATATTCAAAAAGGAGAGATTCTTGTTGACGGCATCAATATTAAGGATGTTACTCTTTCAGACTTGCGAAAAAATATTGCCGTTGTGCTGCAAGATGTATTTTTATTTTCCGGCGATATAAAAGGTAATATTAATCTTGGGAACGAAAATATTTCTTTGGAACAGATAAAAAATGCTGCTACAGTTGTCGGTGTCGATAAGTTCATTGAATCACTTCCCAACAAGTATGATGAAGAAGTGAAAGAACGGGGAGCAACACTTTCCGTGGGACAAAAGCAGCTACTTTCTTTTGCCAGGGCCCTTGCGTTCGACCCTAAAATTCTGGTGCTTGATGAAGCGACATCAAGTGTCGATACTGAAACAGAAATCTTAATTCAATCGGCGATACAAAAATTGTTGACAGGAAGAACCGCAATCGTTATTGCCCATCGTCTTTCGACGATTCAGAGTGCGGATAATATTATCGTGATGCATAAAGGTGAAATCCGCGAACAAGGAAACCACCAGGAACTTCTCGCTCACGCCGGCATTTATTTTAAATTGTATCAGCTGCAATACAAAGAGCAGGAAGCGGCATAAAGTTGCCGCACCGCCTTGTATTTTCATTCTGCTTTGTTTACCTTCTCTGCAAGAAAATTTGGTCACATAATCCGGCGATTTCATGAAATATATTTTTCTGTTTCTTCCGTTCCTTCTTTTCTCTCAAAATCAAATTCAAACAAAAACATACAAAATTATCGGTGTTGTGGCCGATGATTCATCGCATCAAGTTCTTTCCTATGCAACAATCAGGGTTGACCAAACCGATATTGTTACGTCGACCAACAAAGAGGGGGAATTTGTTTTAGAGTTGCCTGAAGGAAATTATTCTCTTTTGATAACATATGTTGGATATAATAGGAGCACCGTTTCTGTTTCGTCTTCGCAGAATTCAAAATTAAATATTGGTTTGCATCCGGCAATTATACAGATGTCTGAAGTGACGGTGACCGGCGATGCGGAAGATCCTGCGATTGAAATAATGCGTCAAGCGATAAAAAATAGAAAAAAAAATTATGAAGGATTAAAAAATTATGAAATCACCGGGTATAAGAAAAATATTTTTTATTCCGGTGAACGGATTGCAATGATCGATGAAAAATTTTTGAAACAGATTTATGAGCGCGGAAAAATGAATAAAGAATTCATCCTCTCGACCCATAAAACTGAAAACATCAAAAAAGAAAATATGAATATCACCATGAATATTGGTTTTTCGTTGTTCTTTGTTAATGGTGATCTGAACTTTAAAGTGGGATCAAGCAAAAGCGATGTTATCTTTCCCTTGGACGATAATGCGTTTCAATACTATGATTATAAATTAGTAAACTCCAAGGTTGCAGGAAATGAAGTTTCGCACACGATTCAGCTAATTCCTAAATCATCGATTGAACCGCTGATGAAGGGGAACATCGTCATTGACGACAAAACCTACGCCGTCATCGGTGCGGATGTCGAAACAGGTGAGGGGTGGAATCTTCCGATGGTAAGAAATTTTTCAATTAAGATTCAACAGGCATACGCAAATTACAGCGGCTATTGGATTCCGCAGTATTCTGAAGTTTCTCTTTCAGGTGAGGTCAGTGCGTTAGGTGGATTGCTCAGTATGGATCCAATGACAGTTTCCGAAGTGTTTTCTGCGAGCACTTGTAAAGTTAACGGAACGATTCCGGATTCGATAAAAAATGCACGACGTTCGAAATACGGCGGATATACAACAGATACAACCAAACCGGCTTCACCGTTGAAGCGTTACAGGAAAACAAAGCAAAAGCCGAATCCTGTGTATTTGACATATGAGCCCGCAATAGCTCCGCTCGAAATCAACTCTACGACGATGGATTCAGTTCGTCCGCTGCCGTTAACGACAAAAGAAAAAATTGCATTCGCCGAGCTTGACAGTACACAAACATTGGACAAGGTAATAAAACCCAAAGGTGCGTTGGTCATGCTGTCATCCTCCGATACCACGAAAAGTTTTGTAGGGAGGATAACAAGCGCATTGTGGGACTATGGAATTTTACATAATGATCGTGTCGAAGGAATCACCCCCGGTGCATATTATGATGTTGACGAAATAGAGATGGATTATTTTTACAATGGGTCAATTGCATACGCGACCGGAGCAAAAAGAGCTGCATGGAAAATTGGCGGCGGATATAATCTTGGAGATGATCATCTCGACAGAGTTGATGCCAATGTATGGAATATGATTTTGCCGTGGCAATCATCGTATTTTTTCTCAAAAACTCTTAATACAATAATATTCACGATAACAGGGAAAGATTATTTTAATTACTGCCGATCGTTTGGATTCAATGTCGGTATTCATAAATATTTTACCGATAGTTTATACATAAAGGGTTATTTTTCTTCGGATCAACAGTATTCAATTTCTGGAAACTCATTCACTTCGGTTTATAAAGAAAAAAGATTGAATCCTGCAATTCAGGAAGGAAGAGATAATCTTGTGCGGCTGCAATTGGGGTTTGAGCCGCCAAGTTTCATACCGTTTGGATTCCAACATTCATTTTCTGTAAAGATTACCGGGGAAATTTCTCACCCTTCGCTTGGAAGTGATTTTGATTACCAACGTATTACGGTATTTGGGAATATAAAATTTCGTTCATTCTATTCAACACTGTTTGTTGTTCCCTATTTTCTTTTTGTTTTTGAAGGAGGCGGAATTACAGGAAACGAATATGGAGTTCAACATCTGGTGATGCCGTCAACTTCCCATTCGTTATATTCGCCGCCCGGAGTTATAAAAGGACTTCGTCCGTATGAATTTGCCGGCGAAAAATTCTTTGCAGTACAAGGCGAACATAACTGGCAAGCGCTTCCGTTTACAAAGCTTGGGATTAAAAAATTGGAAGAAGCTGGTTTGCAGATTATTACCGGCGGAAGCCTTGCGAATGTTTGGAATAAATCAACCTTTTATGCCCAACAAAAAGATTGGAAACCATATTGGGAAGCCTATGTAAGCCTCGGGAATATTTTCGACCTGCTAAGAGTCGATATTGTTCGGACATCCAACAAGCAAATGGTATTACGCCTGGGAATTTCTTCGGCTACGATGAATTAATACCGTGTGCATCTTGCCTCTGCAATTCGTTTTCTCTACTTTCAAGAAAGAAAAAATTGGAGTGTTATGAACCATAGTAAAATTGTTACGCTCGAGCGCCACATTATTGAAGGGGAGCGGTCACATCCAGGCGCAACCGGGCATTTTTCCAATGTCCTTCGCGATCTTTCTCTTGCTGTAAAAATTATTTGGCGTGAAGTAAGTAAGGCGGGTTTGGTTAATATTCTCGGTGCAGCGGGAAGGCAAAACGTTTCCGGCGACCAGGTTAAAAAATTAGATGTCTTTGCTGATGAAGTGATTTACAAAGCAATGGATCATACGGGACATCTGTGTGTAATGGGTTCAGAAGAAAATGAAAATATTCTAAAAATTCCCTCGCAGTATCCCAAAGGAAAATATGTGTTGCTTTACGATCCGCTTGACGGCTCTTCGAACATCGATGCCAATGTGAGCATCGGAACAATATTTTCATTGTATCGAAGAGTTTCACAGAACGGCGATGGGACCCTTGAAGATTGTATCCAGCCGGGATATAAACAAATTGCAGCGGGTTATGTCGTCTATGGATCGAGTACGATGTTAGTGTACACAACTGGAGATGGTGTTCACGGTTTTACGCTCGATCCAAGTATCGGCGAGTTTCTTCTTTCGCATGAAAACATTCAAATTCCGAAACGAGGGAAGATTTACAGTGTGAATGAAGGAAATTACAAGTGGTGGGATTCCGGTATGAAAAAATATATAAAATATTTACAGGAAGAAGATAAATCTACAAGCAGGCCTTATTCTGGCAGATATATTGGATCAATGATTGCCGATGTCCACCGTACCTTGTTGTATGGTGGAATATTTTTGTATCCCGGAGATTCACGGAATCTGAACGGAAAACTGCGTCTAATGTATGAAGGAAATCCAATTGCGTTTATTGTTGAACAAGCCGGGGGCAGAGCAATTGACGGCAGCCAGCGCATTTTGGATGTTATTCCAAAAAGGCTTCACCAAAAAACACCGGTCTTTGTCGGCAGCGAAGAAGATGTTACTATCTGTGAAAAATTTTTACGTGAAGGATAAAAGTGCTACTAAAAGATGTTACGTTTGTTGTCGTCGATGTTGAAACGACAGGATTTTCCCCCGAGATTGATGCGATCACCGAGATTGCCATGGTGAAGGTGATGGATAAAAAACTTGTCGACGAATTTTCATCGCTGGTAAATCCATGCACGCCGATACCGTATTCAATCACCCGGGTGACAGGAATTGATGATGAAATGGTGTATGATGCACCATTAGCAAAAGAGATTGCACCAAAAATATCATCATTTCTGGGCAAGGATATTTTCACGGCTCATAATGTTTCGTTTGATTTTGGTTTTGTGAACAGCACCCTTGCCAAGGGAAGAATTTCCCCGATGCAAAATCAACAAATCTGTACGTGCAAACTTTCCAGAAAATTGCTTTCACACTTGAAAAGCAAATCGCTGGAAAACGTCACGGAAGAATTGGGAATTTCGCACCGTCATAAACATAGAGCTGCGGGAGATGCCTATGCTACCGCGAAAGTATTGATTTACTTTCTTGATGTTTTGGAGAAGAAATTTGACGTGACAACGATGGAAGAGCTTCTTCGATACCAATAAAAAAGCCATCCTTCTAGGATGGCTTTTTTATATGCTTATGAAAGATTTTTGTTTACTGCAGTTTCGATTTGGCTTTTGCAGCATATTCACTCGTCGGATACATATCGACCAATCGTTTATATTCTGTCATTGCATTTTCTCGATTTCCCATCTTTTCGTACGTTCGAGCAATCATCAATTGAGAATCATCACGCTTTTCCGAGAAGCGATAATTTAACACGGCTTGAAAATGGCTGAGTGCTGCTTGATAGTCTTTCATTTGATAACTGCTTAAACCGATCCAATAATGGCAATTGTCTGCGTAGTCATCTTTTATGCCGTTATTCAACAATGCCTGGAATGCACTGACGGCATCCGAATATTTTTTTGCATTAAAAGAACTTACGCCTTCTTTATAGGCTCGAATTTCCTCTGGTGATGATTTTCCTGCCTGCGCCGGCCGATGGGACATAGACGCCGATGCGCTTTTTTCTGACGTTCTTTTCTTCATCGCCATGTTCGCTGCTTCAAGGTCAGAAATCTTTGTCATCAATTCTTGGTTATTTTGTTCAGTCGCCGAAAGTTTATTCTGCAATTGGACGTTTTCTGTCTTCAAACTATCGAGTTCACTTTGAAGCCGTTCATTGGACGGGGCTTCAGATTGTTGCGGGGCTGGTTCAACTGCCTGTTGTTCTGCAACTGCCGGAGCCTGTTCTTCTGTTTTTTGGTTTTCGGACGGGGCTTGCTCTGTTTGTGTTTCTTGGGCGGCACCGGTGTCTGTCACCATTTCATCTTCAGACACTGCTTCTTCTGAACCTCCACATCCGACATAGAATATTGAAATTACGAACATCGCCAAAACGATGAACATCGACCGATATGTCACAAAACGATTCATTGTTCCTCCGGGAAATTTTCTGAATTTTTCAGCTGTTGGTGTAAAAAATCAATTAAAATGTATCAATAGCCGATGTTAAAGTCAAGCGGCCTTTTTGGATCGTGATTTAACGTACAGCGCAATAGCATGTTGTATGCTTGATACGATGGCGTTCGGAACACCGTCGAAGTGCGATGCTTGGTCTCTCATATCGCAAATTTCATTGATATAATCTACGGCAACAAATTTTCCATCCTCTGTCAATGCAATTTCGGTCGAAAAAAAATCGAGTTTGCTGATCGTTTGCATTGTAAGGATGATATCATGAAGCTTTCTTAGCTTATGCCGTTTTTCATCTGCCGCACTCATCTCGTGGTAAATATGTGTTTCATGATCCCACCAACACGAGATGGTGATCCCGCATGCATAAAATACTCTGAACCACGCTTTCCGTCCGTCAAGATTCGCGGGATGGACTGTCTCTTGCAATAAGTACGTATCATTTTTGTGATGCTTCCGGCTTTCAAGAATTTGTTTTAAGGTTTCAGCCCCGATAACAACACCGACTCCGCCGCCGGTTGTATTAGCCGGCTTAATAATAAATGGTCTGCCGAGATGCTGGAGTTCAGTAAGGCTTAGTTCAATTTCTTTTTTCTTATTGTAAGGAGAAATGATGATAGTGTACGGAACCCATACACCTTCACCCATCAAGGCAAGATGCATATTTGCTTTATCTTTTGCGTATTCAGTTCGATCGTAATGATTAAAGATATATGTTTGCGATTTTGCAATAAGTTTTGCAAGCGGAATAAATGTTTCATCTTCATCCGATGCGCGATCGAGGAATGTTTTAAAAAACAATTTTCCGGCTCGAACTTTTTTCGTGGTTTCTTCAACAATGTTGGGATGGATATGGTATGTCGTTAAACCAATTTTCTGGCATTCATGTTCGATCCCGTGGATAAATGCACGGTCGAATTCCCAGTTCCACGCCAAACCGATGTCGTAGACTTGCATGATACTTTCTTATTTTAATAAACTCTCAGGATTTAAATTCGCCGCCTCAATATCTTTGAAGTATTTTACCGTGCCGACCTTCAGCTCGTACGTTGCGTCATCGTCGCACACAATAATTCCTTTGGGATGCAATTGAAGGGCACTCACTGTCCACATGTGGTTCACCCCAAATTCAACAACTTCTGAAAGGGCACGTGCTTTGCTGTGTCCGGAAATAATCAGCAGAACTTCCTTCGCATCGAGAATTGTTCCTACGCCGACTGTCAAAGCAGTTTTGGGAACCTTATTTACGTCGTTGTTAAAAAATCGTGAATTGGCGACAATCGTGTCAAATGTCAATGTTTTAATCCGTGTTCGCGAGGAAAGCGAAGACCCGGGCTCGTTAAACGCTATATGCCCATCGGGGCCAATGCCCCCGAGAAACAGGTTGATTCCGCCAATCTTCTTTATCTTCTTTTCATAATCGTCGCATTCTTTTTCCAGAACTTTTGCATTGCCGTTCAGGATATTTACGTTCTTTTCTTGAATGTCGATATGCTTGAAAAAATTATTCCACATAAACGAGTGATAACTTTCGGGATGCTCCTTTGGCAAGCCGACATATTCGTCCATATTGAAGGTGATGACATTCTTGAAAGAAACAACACCGGTTTTGTTTAAATGAATTAATTCTTTATACATGCCAATCGGAGATGAACCGGTCGGAAGTCCAAGCACAAAAGGCTTATTCGGTCGAGGATTGAACTCCTTAATGCGATGGGCAACGTATGCTGCAGTCCATTTACTGACGGTGTCATAATTTGGTTGGATGATGACTCGCATGATATTCCCTTTCCAAGTATGCCATAATATAAAAAAAAATGAAGATTTCTTGAAGCTTTTTTATAGAGAAAGGGTTACAGAAAGACGATACTAATGAGTTTTAGAATTAACGTTAATATTTATACGCTTCTCTGGAATGAAATATGGGAAAAGTGGAGATTGAGTTTGAATAATATGAGGTCTGTACAAACGGATATAACAGTGGAAGATCGTTGCCATTGTAATATGTTACGCTTACTTCCATTGTTGGAGTGATAAATGACGTCCAGGCTATTGGAAATAATTTCTGTGACGGGGATTCGCTTTCGTATTTCATTTCTACTTTATGTAAATCTGTTGGCAAAAATGAAACCGTTTTTGATGATGTAATTCCAGAATCGAGAGCAACATCATACGTGTATGACGTTGTATTGTTGTGTTGAATGTGGAGAGAATAACCGTAAGAATACTTATCGCTCATCGGCGAAAAATGTTTTACTTGCTGAGACAATGCACTCAGTTCTCCGCCGCTCATCCCAACAAAAGAAAATCCCTTTGGCTTGAAGACCAATCCTTCAAGAAAATGATACGTACCCTGGGAGTTTTGGGGATCGATCACATCACCGCGTTCGTTAGACGGAATAATCGAAATATTATAAATGGCTTGATCTTTATCGACCGGAATTTCTGTTTGGCCTGAAACAGGCATATTTTCCGTGACGACATAATATGAATTGTAAAATGATGTAATCACATCATACGTTCCTTGATTGACCACTAAGGAAACATTGTTTGTTTTCGGCGTTATCGTTGATGAAAAATTCTTTTGATTATGCACGACTACTTGCCATGGCATTTCACTGAATTTTAACTGAAGGATATTGCCTTTAAAGAACGTAAAGGGAATGGAAAGCGTATCAGTATTTCCATATCCAAAAATTTTTCCTGTGTAGCCATCGGGGAAATTTTTATTATCACTAAGGAATAAATTATTCGTTGTGAGGCGAGCGATAACATTTCCATACTCCATCGGTGGAATTTCAATCTCATCCGGCGAGAAGGTAATTGTCAATGCCGGATTTTTTGACGGATATTCAAAATGGTATTTTTTGGCCGTCGACGATGCGTTAAAAACAAGAAGGGTATCTTCTTTTATCCATGTTGTTTGAGACGGGGAATTAAATCCAAAGGTAAGATGCGCCGGCGTGACAACTTCCGTGGAAGTAAACGTCTTATTCTCATCGACTTTCCCGTTTCCTTGTGCGAACACTGAAACATTGAGATCCCGTGCATTTGAAATTATCGCGTCACGAATTTGGATTGAACTCCATCCGGGGTGAATTTCTTCTAAAGCTGCTGCAATTCCGCTAACATACGGAGTTGCCATCGATGTTCCGCTCATTTCAATATATCCGCCACCATTTTTTGCAGAAAGTATTCCAACGCCGGGTGCGACAACGTCAGGCTTGATGTCATAGATGGAAGGAACGGGCCCTTTTGCACTGAACGATGCGATACCGAACGTATCAAACGCTCCGACGGTCAAGGCCAGCTTTGCCACACCGGGAGAATTGATCGTCCCAAAATCTCCGGTGTTTCCGGCAGCAACGACAACGACAACCCCCGCTTCTACGGCGCGGTTGACGGCAGTGCATAATGCATCGTTTGGATCTCCGTCGGTACTTCCTAAACTAAGATTAATAATAGCAACGCTGTCATTCACGGCTTTTTCAATGGCCGCAATAACATCGGATGCATTTCCGCCTCCTTGTGAATTTAAAACTTTGTATGCATACAATTTTGCGTTACTTGCATAACTTGTAATGGTCGCAGATTGTCCGGCAATGATTCCGGCGACATGGGTTCCATGTCCGTTGTCATCCATCGGATCATTATCGTTGTTCACAAAATCATATCCTCCCGCGACTTTAAAATCAGAACCAAATCCTTCTCCCAATGCCTCGTGCATATAATCTATTCCGGTATCAATAATTCCTACTTTAATTCCTTTGCCGGTTGCGAGTGTTGTTGATGAGATTTTTGTTGGTGTCAAAGTGTTTGTGGAATATGGTGAAGCGGTGACGGCGACATCCCGATAAACATTTTTTACTCCGCTTAACGAACGAAGTTCTTGTAAATTCTTTTGCTCGGTTTGGACACTAAAACCATTCATCACGGTTGAGTACTCTCGTTCGACGAAGAGAGCCGGAATTTTTTTAAGGATATTTTGCTTCACTTCAAGTCTTTGAACTTCTTGAGTTTTTGCAAAAGACATTTTGGATCGTTTTTGTTCAATTCGCGAAGGGGCAGTAAGTTCAACAATATAGCGTGTAGGTGCGTTCTCTCTATTTTCTGCAATAATCATTGCTCCTTGATACATTGCTCCGCTGACGTGTGAAGTAACCGGTATCTTTTGCATTTCACCGTTGGTTTTTACGATAAGCTGCTGTGCAACGCCCATCGAAACAAGAATAAAAATATAAAGAATAGATTGTTTCATGTTATTTCATGACGATCATTTTTTTTGTCTCAACATTTGTTTTTCCACTGGCTGAATGCGCAATCATTCGGTAAATATATGTTCCGGTTGAAAGCTGATTATTACCGAATCCGATGCTGTGAACTCCCTGAGATTTTGATTCATTAACGACTGTGGCAATTTCGCGTCCGGTAAGATCGAATACTTTGATTGTGACGTTTGACTGCTCAGGAAGAGAATAGCGAATAACCGTTGACATATTGAATGGGTTAGGGTAGTTTTGGTCCAGTGAAAAATTGTTGACAATCGTCGTTGGGTCATTGACCGATGTTGTCGATTG
>JBBINR010000022.1:0-59009 GCA_037443785.1 Ignavibacteriales bacterium
GAAAGTGTGTTCGGAAGAAATTTTCGGTCCGGTGGTGACACTCCAGAATTTTTCTTCTGTCCAAGAAGCGGTTGTAGAGATAAATAATTCTCGATACGGATTGCAAGCGGGAATATTTTCTAACGATTTCAAAAATATTCAATACGCGTATAAATATCTTAATGTTGGCGGTGTTATCGTTAATGACTATCCAACGTTTCGTGTTGATAATATGCCGTATGGCGGCGTAAAAGATTCAGGATTTGGGCGGGAAGGAATTCGATATGCGATTCAAGAAATGACAGAACCGAAACTGTTAGTTTGGGATTTTTAAAATATATTTTGCCGTGACTCTACAGAAATTTTCACCGTTGTATCCCTTCATTTAAGAAAGACCAATGTCGCAATATATTCATTTACATAATCACACCCATTATTCTTTGCTCGACGGCGCGGCCACAGTTGAAACGTTGCTGAAAGCTGCTGTGGACAATAACATGTCTGCAGTGGCGTTGACCGATCACGGTGTAATGTTCGGAGCGATTGAATTTTATAAAAAAGCAAAAAAGAAAAATGTTAAGCCTATCATCGGCTGTGAAGTATATATTCTCTCCAAAGGGAGTCGGTTCACAAAATCGAAAGAAAAAGATGACGGAAATGATTTTCTTGCGGCCGAAGGAAAATCAAAACGAAAACGGGATTATCATCATTTAATATTACTCTGCAAGAATGTTACCGGCTACAAAAACCTTTGCAGACTTGTAACGCTTGGGCATACTGAAGGATATTATTACAAACCGAGGATTGATTTTGAACTTCTTTCACAGCATCACGAAGGATTAGTTTGTCTGTCGGCGTGTGCCGGAGGAGTTGTTTCTGCGCCGTTGATCAGTGGCGACTACGAGGAAGCGAAAGATGTTGCAAAAATGTATCGCGATCTTTTCAGTGACGATTTTTATTTAGAACTTCAAGATCACGGAATTCCTGCCGAAAAAATTGTACTGCGCGATATTCCAAAAATTGCAAAAGAATTGGACATCAAACTCATCGCGACGAATGATTGTCACTATATCAAACGAGAACATGCGATTGCGCATAACATCATGCTTCTCATTCCTGAAGCAAGTGCGAACGATGCGCCGGATATTTCTAATCTTCGCTACGGTACCGATCAACTTTATTTCAAAAGCGAAGCAGAGATGGTGGAGTTGTTCAAAGATTTTCCTGAAGCAATTGCGAATACGTTGGAAGTCGTTGGCAAATGCAATTTGGAATTAGATTTGAAAACCAATCACATGCCGAAGTTTCCGATTCCCGCCGATGCCGGAGTTTCGACACTCGAAGAATATCTCGAAAAAATTTCATGGGAAGGATTACGAAAACGGTACAAAGAAATTACTCCCGAAATCGAAGCACGAATGCGTCACGAGCTTTCTGTTATCAACAACATGGGCTTTCCGGGGTATTTTTTGATTACGGCAGATTTTATTCATGCGGCTCGTGAACGGGGAGTGATGGTCGGTCCTGGTCGCGGCAGCGCGGCAGGAAGTATTGTTGCGTATTCAACTGGGATTACGAATGTCGATCCATTAAAATACGATCTTCTCTTTGAACGATTCCTGAACCCCGAACGTGTTTCGATGCCTGATATCGACATTGATTTTTCCGATTTAAAGCGCGGAGTAGTAATTGATTATGTTCGTGAGAAATACGGCGCGGATTCCGTTGCACAGATCATTACGTTTGGAACGCTTTCATCAAAAGCTGTTTTAAAAGATGTTGCTCGTGTTCTTGGTATCCCGTTGCAAACAGTAGAATCGATCACAAAACAAATTCCATCAAATCAAGGGAAGGTAATGCCGATTCAGGAAGCGCTTGATACGCTTGCTGAATTAAAATCATTCCGTGAAAGCAACGATCCAAAGATTCAACAATTGTTTGATGTCGGAAAAACGCTGGAAGGAATGAATCGAAATGCAGGAATGCATGCTGCCGGAGTCGTTATTGCACCCGGTCCGTTGATCGATTACCTCCCAATGTACAAATCGCCGAATTCGGAATTGGTCACTCAATTCACGATGAAAGATCTGGAAGATGCCGGGTTGTTAAAAATGGATTTTCTCGGACTTCGAACACTGACGGTTATTGAGAATGCGCTTGACCTCATTAAAAAGAACCACGGTGTTGAGATTGACCTTGACAATCTTCCGGAACAGGATGAAAAAACATTCGAACTCTTCGGACACGGACAAACAGTTGCCGTCTTTCAGTTTGAAAGTTCTGGAATGCAAGATTGGCTTCGTAAATTAAAACCAACAGCAATTACCGATCTTGTTGCAATGAATGCATTGTATCGTCCGGGCCCGATGGAAAATATCGGCGACTTTATTAAGCGTAAACACGGTCAAGCGCAAATCAGTAATCTTCATCCGAAGATGGAGCCAATTCTTCGTGAGACGTACGGCATTATCGTTTATCAGGAACAGGTGATGCGAATTGCATCCGATATTGCAGGATTCTCTCTTGCCGAAGCCGATCTCATGCGTCGCGCGATGGGAAAAAAGAATAAAGAAGAGATGGCGCGGTTAAAAGGGAAATTTGTCGAGGGGGCAAAAGCCGTCAACAAAATTCCTGAAAAAACTTCCGGTGAAATTTATGATTTGATCGAAAAATTTGCATCCTACGGTTTCAATAAATCTCATTCGGTGGCCTATTCGATCGTTGCCTATCAAACGGCATATCTCAAAGCGCATTATCCTGCAGAATATATGGCGGCGACGCTGACGTCGGAAATTAACAACACGGACAAGATTGTGTTGTTCATCGACGACTGCCGAAAAATGGAAATCGAAGTTCTTCCTCCCGATGTTAACGAGAGCGATAAAGATTTCAATGTGACAAAAAATGGTATTCGTTTCGGACTTGCCGCAATCAAAAATGTCGGCGTAAATGCCGTTGAAGCGATTGTCACTGCACGAAACGAAAAAGGGAAATTTACTTCGTTGTATGATTTTTGCACAAAGGTTGATCTTCACACAGCCAGCAAAAAAACGATTGAAGGTCTTGTGCTTGCCGGCGCCTTTGATACGCTGAATAAAAATCGTGCACAACTGTTGAAATCAATTGAACAGACTATTGCTGCGGCATCGAGTGCTCAAGAACATGCAGAGCGAGGACAAGATAGTTTATTCGGTGGTGATACAAAATCCGGCGCGAATATCATGGCGATGCCGACACTTCCGAATATTCCAATGTGGAGCGATACCGAAAAACTTGCCAATGAAAAAGCAGTTCTCGGATTTTATGTTTCTGGACATCCGCTTTTGAAATATGAGAAAGAGATCAATGCTTTTGCGAATGTTCACCTTGGTGATGTGGAGGGTGTAAAGAACGGAACGGTGCGTGCCGGCGGAATCATTTCTTCGATTAAGAAAAAGATCGATAAAAAGGGAAATACGATGGCTTTCCTCACTATCGAGGATTTTACCGGAAAAGCGGAATGCATCGTGTTTGCTTCACTCTATAAAAAGAAAATGGAACTGCTGACGGAAGAAGCGATGATTCTTGTTGAAGGAAAAGGGGAAGTAAGCGGCGACATTATAAAGATTCTTGCCGACGACATTAATCCTATCGATTCAATTCGCGAAAAATTTGGTAAAAAAATATTTCTCTTGCTCAATGCCGATGAAGTTACCGATATTACGCTCGGAAAGCTCCGCGAGTTGATGGAAAATAACCGCGGGAACTGCAACTGCTATTTTCATGTTGTTGGTAAGGAATTCCAAAAGCAACAAGTGTACGTTTCACGAAAATACAACGTAAACCTTTCCCCTGAATTTATGGAAGGTGTGAAAGAATTATTAGGATCAAATTCAATAAAATTTTAAATAAGGAGATATCATGAAACCTGTTGTTGTCACGGATGCAAATTTCAAAAACGAAGTGCTCGATTCTCAAACCCCGGTCTTGGTTGATTTTTGGGCAACCTGGTGTGGACCATGCAAAATGATTGCACCGATTGTTGAAGAACTTGCAGCTGAGTATAACGGTAAAATGAAATTTGGAAAGTTAGATGTTGATGCCAATCCTCAAGTTTCGATGCAGTTTGGTATTCGCAGCATTCCAACATTGCTTGTTTTTAAAGGCGGCAAGGTAGTAGACCAAATTGTTGGTGCAATGCCAAAAAGAAATCTGGTTGAAAAAATCAGCCCTCATATGAATTAAACTAATAGTATTCAGCAAAACATCCCGCAATCGCGGGATGTTTTATTTTAAAGATGCGCTATTAAATTTTTTGTAGAACAGCGTTGACAATTCTGTCACAACGAGTTTGTGGGAAGGTAAAGAGTTCAAGTTCTTCAGAAAAATTCGAGAGTTGTGACTTAATTAAATCTTTAGCGCGATGCAATCGCACTTTTACATTTTCGTTAGAAATATTCAAGCATTGAGCGGTTTCTTGAATACTCATTTTTTCTATTTCACGCAGAATAAAAACTGTTTTATAGGTAGAGGGAATTTTTTGAATGGCATTCTCAAGTATCGCTGCCAGTTCCTTCTGTAATAACTGTTTTTCCGGTGTCACCAAGTTTGCCGCAGTGGCAGCGTGTAATGGCACCGCTTCTGCTTTATCATTTTCCGAATAAGATTCGAACTTCGATTTTTTCTTTATCCGTCCAAGACTTTCGTTGATCATAATCCGGCACAACCATGTCGAAAATTTCGATTTGTATTTGAAATTCTTCAATTGTTGGTATGCTTTAATATATGTCTCTTGCATAACATCCTCGACTTCTTCTTCATCTTTTACGATAGAAATTCCGATACGGTACAAGCGTTCGTTGTACCGTCGCATGAGTAGTTCATAATCGTTTTTCTTTCCATCCAAAATGGAACGAATGATTTGTTCATCGTGCATTTCAGCTGTAGGATTCCTTCGAATCATTTCCATACCTATTAGATAAAAAATTTCACAAAAGGTTACAATTATTGTAACCTTTTTTTGATTACGCAATCTAATGAGAACACCAACAACAATTTACTCAAAGGAGGCTGTATGAACAACGAATTAAAAAATATTTGGAACATTCTTCGAATTACGTTTGGAATCGTTCCTATCGTCGCAGGTTTAGACAAATTTACCAATCTTCTCGTCCAATGGGACAAATATCTCAATCCGCAGGTACAATCAATGCTCCCAATTTCGGCGCACGTCTTCATGAGTATCGTTGGGGCGATAGAGATAATGGCAGGGATTATCCTCTTGAAGTATACAAAACTTGGGAGTTACATCGTGTCTGCGTGGCTTGTATTAATTGCACTTGTTTTAATCACAGGCGGTATGTTCGATGTCGCCGTTCGCGATATTGTGATGGCTATTACCGCTTTTGTATTAGCAAAACTTACTGATCTTAAAGAACAAACAGCATAATATCTTATGACAACGCAAACAATGTTAAAGCCTATTCGGATTGACACCCCATATCATGAAAGTTCTTCCGAAAAGATTGAAAAAATTATCCCGCATATTTCTGCTGTGTTAGAAATTTTGGGACTCAATCTGGAAGATGAAAGTATCCGTGATACACCTCGAAGAGTTGCGAAGATGTATATCGAGGAGGTTTTTAGCGGACTCAATCCTGAAGTAAAACCAAAAATCACGCTTTTCGAAAATACCTACGGATACAAAGAAATGCTTTTGGAAAAAGATATTACCTTCTTTTCCTATTGTGAACATCATCTTGTTCCGTTTTATGGGAAGGTCCACGTAGCATATTTTCCAAGACAACATGTTGTGGGTTTATCGAAACTTAATCGTTTGGTTCAGTATATCGCTAAGAAACCGCAGGTGCAGGAACGCCTGACGGTTCAAATTTGTGATGAATTACGAAGAGCATTACAAACGGAAGATGTTGCTGTTGTATGTGAAGCAACGCATTTGTGTATTGCTTCGCGAGGTGTGGAAGATGTGAATAGTCTTACTCGAACTTCACACTTTGGTGGAAAGTTTGAGGAGAGAGAAATTAAAAATGAATTTCTCCGACAAATTGAATCAACAAAATCTTGAAAGCAGGTAGTATGGTTCATTATAAATATCTTATTATAGGTGGTGGGATGACAGCGGATGCCGCAGTAAAGGGCATCCGACAAGTCAATAAGCATGATTCGATTGGACTTATCAGCAACGAAAATCATTTACCCTATAGCCGTCCGTTGTTATCGAAGGGACTTTGGAAGGGCGAGCCGCTAGAAAAAATTTGGATGGCAACACCAACTGAGAATGTAGGGCTTCATTTGTCGCGACGTGTGAAGAGTATTGATTCAGTGAAAAAACTTGTAGTAGATGACAAAGGAACGATTTATTCTTTCGGCAAACTTCTTCTGGCGACCGGCGGATCGGTTCGTCGACTGAACTTTAATGTGGATGGAATTATTTACCTTCGCGCATTGGATGATTATCATAATCTAAAAGCCTTAACAGAGTACGGGAAAAAATTTGCTGTGATCGGTGGGGGATTTATTGGATCTGAAATTGCTGCAGCCCTCGCAATGAATAATAAATCTGTCTCTATGACTTTCCCGGAAGATGGAATTGGTGCGCGCGTGTATCCTCCGGATCTTTCAAATTTTCTTAATGCATTTTATCAATCAAAAGGAGTTGAGGTTCTTTCAAAAGATGGTGTCAATAATATTGAGAAACATGATTCAAAATATATTGTCACAACCGTAAGCGGAAAAAAGTTAGAAGTCGATGGAATTGTTGCCGGAATTGGAATGCAGCCGAATGTAGAGCTAGCACAATCTGCTGGATTGTTTGTTGGCAACGGAATCTTTGTCGATGAATTTCTTAGAACATCGAATCACGATATTTATGCAGCAGGTGATGTTGCAAACTTTTTCAATCCATCATTGGAAAAGAGAATCCGGGTTGAACACGAAAACAATGCGGCTTTGATGGGTGAAATTGCGGGTCAAAATATGGCTGGTGGTAATCTGGCGTATCATCAGCTTCCGGCTTTCTATTCCGACCTTTTTGAGTTAGGATATGAAGCGATTGGAGAACTTGATTCTCGATTTGAAATCGTAGAGCAATGGAAGGAACAATTTCGCGAAGGAGTCATTTATTATTTGAATCAAGGGCGTGTCCGAGGCGTGCTCTTATGGAATACATGGGGGCAAATTGATGCTGCACGAAATCTGATTGCCGAGAAAGGACCGTTCAACGCAGAAAATATAAAAGGGAGATTGCCAGTCTAAAATTAAAAAAGAAATTATCTCAAAGGAATTAACACTGCAAAAGCTTGAGAAATCAATCCCACTCTGCGTGGGATTTTTTGTTTTTCATTCATTGAAAAAACCCGCTTTTTTCGTTATCTTTCTTACAGATAAGCAGTTTTCTTCAAAGTAATCCCTGCTTCAGGGATTTTTTATTATAAGGAAAGTTGTACACACGCTATGCAGTATAAAAAACGAACACACACATGCGGCGAGCTTCGTTCTTCGCATATTGGTCAAACAGTAACACTTACCGGTTGGGTTGATACACGTCGAGACCTTGGCGGAGTTATTTTTATCGATCTTCGCGACCGCTATGGCAAAACACAGATCGTTTTTAATCCGAAGCATCATGAAGAAGTTCATGCGTTGGCAAAAGATCTTCGGAACGAATTTGTTGTTTCTGTTACTGGTAAAGTTGAGAAACGTCCCGCAGGAACAGAAAATGCAAATCTTTCAACAGGCGACATCGATGTTCTCGGTCTTGAACTTTCAATTTTGAACAAAGCAGAAAATCCTCCGTTTGCCATTGAAGATGGCATCGACACGAATGAAGACACTCGTTTAAAATATCGTTATCTCGATCTTCGCCGTCCTGAAATGCAGGAGAGAATGGTGTTTCGGCATAAGATGTATCAGATCACGAGAAAATATTTTGACGAACATAATTTTGTTGAAGTGGAGACTCCGGTGCTGATGAAAAGCACACCGGAAGGTGCGCGAGATTTTTTGGTGCCGAGCAGAATTAACGCGGGAAAATTTTATGCGCTTCCACAATCTCCCCAAACCTATAAACAGATTTTGATGGTTTCGGGAATGGATCGGTATTTTCAGGTTGTGAAATGTTTCCGTGATGAAGATTTACGTGCTGACCGTCAGCCTGAATTCACTCAGATCGATGTTGAAATGTCGTTCGTTGATGAGATCGATATCCAAAATATTGTTGAAGGTTTGACAAAACGGTTCTTCAAAGAACTCAAAGGAATTGATGTGCAAACTCCGTTCCCACGCCTTTCATACAAAGATGCGATGGAAGGATACGGAAGCGATAAGCCCGACCTTCGCTTTGGATTAAAGTTTGCTGACTTTAGCGACATTGTAAAAGATGCCGGCTTCAAAGTTTTTGCAGAGAATGTGAAGAAGGGTGGAGTTGTTGCTGGGTTTGCTGTTCCGGGCGGTGCAAGTTTCACACGCAATCAAATGGACAACCTTGTTGACTTTACAAAAGCTCAAGGCGTTGGTGGACTTGCTTACATTAAATTGACAGAAAAAGGAATTGATTCTGCAATTGAAAAATTTCTCGGCAATGAAGTGTGTAAAAAGATTTGCGAGACTGCAGGAGCAAAAGTTGGCGATAATGTTTTCATCGTTGCTGATTCCTGGCAAAAAACATACACCACGCTTGGTACGCTTCGTCTTGAAATGGCAAAGCGCTTAAATCTCATTGACGAAAATAAATGGAACTTGTTGTGGGTTGTCGATTTTCCAATGTTCGAATATTCCGAAGAAGAAAAACGACATGTTGCAATGCATCACCCGTTCACTTCGCCAAAACCGGAAGACGTTCATTTCTTGGACAGCGATCCGGGAAAAGCGCGGGCGCGAGCGTACGATCTTGTGCTCAATGGAAATGAAATTGCCGGCGGAAGCATTCGTATATTTAGTTCTGAGCTGCAAAGTAAAGTGTTCGGATTACTTGGCATCGGACCCGAAGAAGCAAAAATGAAATTTGGTTTCATGCTTGATGCGTTCAAGTATGGTGCGCCGCCGCATGGTGGCATTGCATTCGGTTTCGACCGCATTGCCATGCTGCTAACCGGTTCAAAATCAATTCGGGATGTGATTGCATTTCCCAAAACCAGCAGTGGTTATTCGCTGATGGATGATTGTCCATCAGAAGTTGATAAGAAACAGTTGGACGAACTGCATATTAAACTGAAATAAAGTTATTTACTTGAAAATGATACTGTACGGTCGACGTTTGTCGACCGTACATTTTATTGCCAATCTCTAAAATTTTATGTTTGACGAAACGAAAGAAGAATTACAGCACTTAAAGGAACGCCTCACCCAACTTCGGGGGTATCTTTGACATTGATGTCAAACAAAATGAAATAGAAACTCTCCAGGATAAAACTTCCCAGCCGAATTTTTGGAACGACAATGTTTCCGCTCAAAAAGTTCTACAAGAAATTAATCAGCGCAAGATGTGGGTTGATGCATGGACGAATATTCAAAAATCGATCAATGATCTTCAGGCATTGATTGAACTTGGCGAAGAATCATCTGATCAATCTTTTCAAGCTGAATTAACCTCTGAAGTTGCAAAAATATCTCACGCTCTTTCCGATCTCGAATACAAAAATATGCTCAGCGGCGTTGATGATAGAAGGAATGCTTTATTAAACATTCATTCCGGTGCCGGCGGGACAGAATCCCAGGATTGGGCTGAGATGCTGCTTCGAATGTACTCTCGTTGGTGTGAAAAGAATGGCTATAAAGTTTCACTTGCGGAACGGCAAGACGGGGATGGTGCAGGTATAAAAAGTGCGACGCTTGAGATTACGGGCGATTATGCATTTGGATATTTGAAAGCCGAAATTGGTGTCCACCGGTTAGTACGAATTTCTCCTTTCGATGCGAATAAACGCCGTCACACATCATTTGCTTCAGTTTTTGTGTATCCTGAAATTGATGATGATATCGAGATTGAGATCAATCCTGCTGATGT
Organism: Ignavibacteriales bacterium; assembly: GCA_037443785.1. Taxonomy (GTDB): domain Bacteria; phylum Bacteroidota; class Ignavibacteria; order UBA10030; family UBA8401; genus JAQUOA01. The sequence continues at coordinate 9,983 of JBBINR010000022.1, forward strand.
TGAAATGGATACATATCGTTCCGGAGGAAAAGGCGGACAGAACGTTAACAAAGTGGAAACCGCAGTTCGATTGCGTCACGTTCCAACGGGAATTGTTGTTGCATGCCAAGAAGAGCGCTCGCAATTTCAAAATCGTGAACGAGCAATGAAGATGTTGAAATCGCGACTGTATCAAATGAAACGTGAAGAAGAAGAAGCACGTCTTGCCGCAATCGAAGGAACAAAGAAAAAAATTGAGTGGGGAAGCCAGATTCGCTCGTACGTTTTTCATCCTTATAATATGGTAAAGGATCATCGAACAGATTATGAAACCAGCAACACGCAAAGTGTTATGGACGGTGATCTCGATGAATTTATTAAAGCATACTTAATGCAATTCAGCAATCAGAAAGCAGCACTCTAATGGCTGCACTTTTTATTGCACGCCGTTTCCTGCAATTCCAGCCGTCAAAAGAACGACGAAATTTCATTTCCTTTATTACCTCAATTGCAATTGTCGGAGTTATTCTCGGAGTTATGGCGCTCATTATTGCATTGACAATCCTGGGCGGCTTTGAAAAAGAGCTCAAAGAAAAAATCATCAGCTTTTCCACTCACATTCAGGTTACCGGATATCAAAATCAAATTTTGAAAAATTGGAAAGAATCAAAAGAGACTATTCTCAAGAAATTTCCAGATGTACTTTCCGTTTCACCGTTTGTGTCAAAAGAAGGAATGGTATCATTCGGCGATGCGACGGATGGGGTAATCGTAAAGGGGATTGATGAATCAAATGATGCGGGAGCACAAAAATATTTAGTTGAGGGAAAATTTCGGTTACAAAAGATTCAAGATGGTTTGTATTCCTGCGTGATTGGGAAAAAATTGCTGCTAAAGCTCAATGCAAAATTAAACGATACAGTACTTGTTTTTGGACTTCCGTGGAATGTCCAAAATATCAGTCAACCGACAATCGGTGCTTTTGTAATTTCTGGAGTGTACGAGTCAGGAATGTCGGAGTACGATGATGTGTATTTTTTTGCAAATATCAGTGCGGTTCAAGAATTATTTAATTATCGAGATGGAATTTCCGGATTTGATATCATGGTAAAGGATATCAATAAGGTGAACGATGTCGCCAGGGATATTGCTTCCGAACTTGGTTATCCTTATTACGCACGGACATTATTTCAAACGTATAGGAATTTATTTACATGGATTGAATTACAGAAAGAACCGATTCCCCTCATTCTGGGCTTAATAATTATTGTTGCGGCTGTCAATATTATCGGAACGTTGTTGATGCTTGTGCTAGAGAAAAGAAAACAAATCGGAATATTGCGTTCTCTAGGAACATCTCAAAAAAAGATAAAGCAAATTTTTCTTATTGAAGGCATTACGATAGCATCAATTGGGGTTTTTTTTGGAAATCTATTTGCATTTCTTGTCTGTTTTCTTGAATTAAAACTCCAATTTTTTTCTTTACCCTCTTCAATCTATTTCATGAGCAGCGTACCAATCGATTTTAAAATTGAAAATTTCGTTATCGTGTCTCTCATTAGTTTTACACTTTGTGTTTTGGCCTCATACGTACCTGCACACCTTGCGTCAAAATTAGATCCGATAAAAGCGATACGGCTGAATTGATGAATTACAAATTCTACATAGCGAAAAGATATTTATTGGCAAAGAAAGAGGCCGGATTTATTACAGTTATCTCATTAATCTCCATTATTGGAGTTTCTGTCGGTGTTGCGGCACTAATTATTGTGTTATCTGTATTTAATGGTTTCAACAGTCTTGTGACTGAAATTCTAGTGGGTTTTGATCCCCATATAAGAATTGAAGTAACCAAAGAAACCACTCCAGGAGATATTCAAAATATTCGAAATGAGCTTGCACAATCGAAAGAAATTTTCGGATATGCGCCGTTCGTCAGCGGCAAAGTGATGGTTATTTCGAAAAAAATTACAAAAGTGATCTTTCTTCGAGGAATCCAAAAAGAAGCATTAGGCAAAGTTTCAGGAGTGAAAGAAAAAATTGTGATGGGAAATGCTGATTTTCATTCTTTGCAAAATGATGAAATTGTTCTTGGATATAATCTTGCCGATCGAATGGGTATTGGTGTTGACGACACGGTGTATATTGTTTCGTCGGCCGGTGTGCAGGGATCAGTAATGAATTTTATTGCTCCACCAATTTATCGATTTAGAGTTTCCGGAATATATGAATCGAATAACAAAGATTATGACGGACTTTATTGTTTCACATCACTCACGGCAGGTCAAAAATTATTTGGTATGGACTCTTTAATCCATGGCATTGATATCAGAATGCGTGACATTGAACGATCAAATATATTTGCCGGTGAGATTGCGAGCCGTTATGAAAAGAAATTCAATGTCAAAACATGGTACGATCTTCATAAAGATTTGTATTCTGTTATGATTATTGAACGATGGACTGCATTTATCATTCTTGCGCTTATTATTGCCGTTGCGTCGTTTAATCTTTTAGGTTCATTAACAATGACGGTGATCGAAAAGACTAGAGATATTGGAATCTTGAAGGCGATGGGTGCGAGAAGTATCGACATTCAAAAAATATTTCGATTTGAAGGAATGGTCGTTGGAATTTTGGGATCTGCCATTGGTGTCATGCTTGGGTATACGGTTTGCGTGCTACAGATTCATTATCATTTATTTGCACTCGATCCGACGGCCTATATTATTCCGGCGTTGCCGGTCGATATGAGAATTTCTGATTTTATTATTGTTCCACTCGTTACCATTATTTTGTGTTATGGTGCGACGATTTATCCTTCAAAACGTGCTTTAAAGTTAGTTCCAGCAGAAGCAATTCGGTGGGAGTAAACATGATATTGAGTGCAGAAAATATTCATAAACGATATCCTATTAATAAGGAAGCATCTCTTGATGTGTTAAAAGGTGTTTCCATTTCAGTTGAAGAAGGAGAAATTGTTTCACTGGTTGGTCCATCGGGAGCAGGAAAGAGTACGTTAATTCATATTCTTGGATTATTAGATAAACCATCTGAAGGGAAAGTGTATTTTGAAGGGAATGATATCTCTGTCCAAAATGATGAAACAATCTCGACTATTCGTAACCGAAACATAGGTTTCGTCTTTCAGTTCCACCATCTTTTGCCAGAATTTACTGCGCTTGAAAATGTACTCATGCCAAAATTAATTGCCGGAGAATCAATTTCAAAGAATATTGACAGGGCGTCGATCTTATTAGAAGAAGTGGGAGTATTCCATCGCAAAGATCATAAACCTTCTGAATTATCTGGAGGAGAACAACAGCGTGTTGCTGTTGCGAGGGCATTAATGAATTCTCCGAAAATAATTTTTGCCGATGAACCATCTGGTAACTTAGATTCTGCAAATGCGGAACAGCTTCATGCCCTTTTATTCGCTGCACGAAAAAAATATCTTCAGGCATTCGTTATCGTTACTCATAACGCTGATCTCGCCAAAAAATCTGACCGAGTAATTACGCTTAAAGACGGACAAATCTCCTGACCTCATGTCTTGCGCGATCTCTTGACAAAGAGATGTTTTGGTGTTATATTAGCACTCAACAATAGAGAGTGCCAAATTATAACATCTCTCTAAATAATTGTAAAATAATAAGTTATATAAGGAGGAATTATGAAGATACATCCTTTAGCAGATCGTATTGTTGTAAAACCAGCAGAAGCCGAAGAAAAAACGAAGGGTGGACTTTATCTTCCGGATACTGCAAAAGAAAAACCAGTGTGGGGTGAAGTGATTGCAGCAGGTCCAGGAAAAACCACTGACGATGGAAAAAAAGTTCCGATGGAAGTAAAAGTGGGCGATAAAGTTCTGTACGGAAAATATTCCGGAACCGAAATCACCATTGACGGACAAGAAGTTTTGATTATGCGTGAGAGCGATATCTTCGCAATCATGCCGAAGTAAATCAATCAACAGTTTGTGCTGTGTAGAGCTGATAAATTTTCAACTCATTTGAAATTGAATATAAAAAAGGAGATTAATTATGGCAGCGAAAATAATTACGTTCGAGTTTGAAGCACGTAACGCGTTGAAGCGCGGTGTTGATCAACTCGCGAATGCAGTAAAAGTGACGCTTGGACCGAAAGGCCGCAACGTTGTTATTGATAAAAAATTCGGCGCACCGACAATTACCAAAGACGGTGTAACTGTTGCAAAAGAAATTGAATTGGAAGATCCGATTGAAAACATGGGAGCGCAAATGGTTCGTGAAGTTGCGTCCAAAACATCGGATGTTGCCGGTGACGGAACAACAACGGCGACGGTTCTTGCACAAGCGATTGTACGCGAAGGATTGAAGAACGTTACCGCCGGTGCAAATCCTATGGATTTGAAACGTGGTATTGATCTTGCAGTGGAAAAAGTCGTTTCTGAATTAAAGAAAATGAGCCGCAAAGTTGAAGGCAAAAAAGAAATTGCGCAAGTCGGAACAATTTCGGCAAACAATGACACCACAATCGGCAATTTAATTGCTGATGCAATGGAAAAAGTTGGAAAAGACGGTGTTATCACTGTTGAAGAAGCAAAAGGAACAGAGACAACCGTTGATGTTGTTGAAGGTATGCAGTTCGACCGCGGATACCTTTCACCGTATTTTGTTACCAATGCGGATACGATGGAAACTGAACTTGAAAATCCCTATATCTTGATCCACGACAAAAAAATCAGCTCGATGAAAGATCTTCTCCCGATTCTCGAGAAGTCCGCACAGTCTGGACGCTCAATTGTTATTATCGCAGAAGAAGTTGAAGGCGAAGCTCTGGCAACATTAGTCGTGAATAAAATCCGCGGAACATTGCGCGTCGTTGCAGTGAAAGCTCCCGGATTCGGCGACCGCCGTAAAGCGATGCTTGATGATATTGCTGTGTTGACTGGTGGACAAGTTATTTCCGAAGAACAAGGTTACAAACTTGAGAATGCGACAGTTGCATATCTTGGTACCGCAAAGAAAGTTGTTGTTGATAAAGACAATACAACAATTGTTGAAGGCGCTGGAAAGAAAGAAGACATCAAAAAACGTATCAACGAAATTAAAGCTCAAATCGATAAAACAACATCTGATTATGATCGTGAAAAACTGCAAGAACGTCTCGCGAAACTTTCGGGTGGTGTTGCCGTGTTGAAAATCGGCGCTTCAACTGAAGTTGAAATGAAGGAAAAGAAAGCTCGTGTTGAAGATGCACTTCATGCAACCCGCGCTGCAGTTGAAGAAGGCATTGTTCCCGGCGGTGGAGTTGCACTGCTTCGCACAATTTCTTCATTGAAAGAAGTTAAGACGGTCAATGAAGATCAGCAAACCGGTGTTGACATTATTCGTCGTGCTCTTGAAGAACCGCTTCGTCAGATTGTTGCGAATGCAGGCCTTGAAGGTTCCGTTGTTGTTGATAAAGTGAAAAACGGAAAAGACGATTTCGGATTCAACGCATTCAGCGAACAATACGAAGATCTCGTTAAAGCAGGCGTTATCGATCCGACCAAAGTATCACGCGTCGCGATTGAAAATGCGGCAAGTGTCTCTTCGTTACTCTTAACAACAGAAGCAACTATTGTTGAGAAACCGGAAGAGAAAAAAGCAATGCCTCCAATGCCTCCGGGCGGCGGAATGGGTGATATGTACTAATCATCATCCTACATTGTGAAGATTGTAAAATCTTTACACGTTTTATTCAACCCTCAGCTAATAATCTTGGCTGAGGGTTTTTTATTTACTATATTTTGGAAATTGAAAGGATAAACAATGTCATTCCAAGAAAAAATCCAACAAATCCAAAAGATCTTACAAGAATACAAACTCGATGGCTGGCTTTTGTATAATTTTCGTAATACCAATATCTTCGCGACAAAAATATTGGAAATGCCAACCGATAAACTTTCTTCGCGGAGATATTTTTATTTCGTTCCTGCAAAAGGTACACCGCAAAAGCTTGTTCATAGCATAGAACAATACGATCTGGATCATTTGCCGGGTGATAAAATCATTTACAATCAGTGGAAAACATTGCAAGATGGTGTGCGGAAGATCCTTTCAGGCTCTAAAAAAATCTGCATGGAATATTCTCCGAACAACGATATCCCATATTTATCAAAAGTTGACGCCGGCACACTGGAATTTATTCGCACGTTTGGAGTTGATGTTGTCTCTTCGGGTAATATTGTCCAATACTTTGAAGCGAGGTGGAGTGAAGAGCAATATCACGATGCACAAGATACAGCGAACATCCTTTTGAAAATTATCGATCAAGCATTTGGATTTATTGGAACGAACTTACGATCCGGTAAACGAGTGACAGAATATGATGTTCAGAAATTAATCATGGATGAATTTGGAAAACATACTTTGACAACATATGCGCCGGCAAATTGTTCTGTCAATGCAAATGGAGCAAATCCGCATTATGATCCGACGCCGGAAGTTCATCAAGAGATCAAAAAAGGAGATTATATTTTAATCGATTGGTGGGCAAAGAAGAAAAAATCCGGAGCGGTGTATGCTGATTTTACATGGGTGGGATATACGGGAAACACTATTCCCAAAAAGTATCAAGAAGTGTTTGATATCGTAAAAGGGTCACGGGATGCAGCAGTCGAATATCTTAAAAACGAATTTGCTGCAGGAAGAAAGGTGCGAGGCTGTGATGTCGATGATATAACAAGGAAATATATTGAAGAACGCGGGTACGGAAAATATTTTATTCATCGCACAGGACACAATATTGGGGAAGAAGTTCACGGCAACGGCGCTCACATCGACAATTTCGAAACGATGGATGTCCGAGAAATTATCCCGGAGACGTGTTTTTCAATAGAACCCGGAATTTACCTGCCAAATGAATTCGGAATTCGTTTAGAGATTGATGTGTATATATCAAAAAATAAAGAAGTGATTTTACTTGGAGATAAATATCAAAAAGAAATTGTGAAAATTGACTGTTAAATATTGGAGAAAATGTAAGTATGGATTTAAGTATTAAAGGAAAGGTTGCGGTTGTAGCAGCTGCAAGTCAGGGGCTTGGCAAGGCAGCCGCATTTTCGTTGGCAAAAGAAGGTGTCAATCTCGCAATTTGTTCTCGTAATGAAAAGCAACTTAAAGCGACAACGGAAGAAATTATCAAAGCAACTGGAGTAAAAGTATTATCGACTGTTGCCGATGTCTCCAATGAGAATGAAATTGAAAAATTTATTCAGTTTACTCTAAAAGAATTTGGAACAATTGATATTCTTGTGAATAACGCCGGCGGACCTCCGACAGGAAAAATTACAGGGCTTCCAGACACAGAATGGGAAAAAGGGTACAATCTGACATTGATGAGTATGATCCGTCTTACCCGAAAAGTTCTTCCAATCATGGAAAAGCAGAAGTGGGGAAGAGTGATCACAATAGTCTCAATTACTGCGAAAGAACCGATTGATGATTTGCTGATTTCATCAACTATTCGACCGGGAATCTTGGGATTGTCAAAAGTATTGTCGAATCAATATGCCAAATTCAATATCACCATAAATACAATCTGTCCTGGTTTTATCTTGACTCAACGACAGGAAGATTTAAGTCGCGCTCGATCGGCAGAAAAAAATATGAGCAAGGAAGAATATCTTGTTGAAAGCGCAAAGAATATTCCGTTAGGGCGGTTGGGAAAACCTGAAGAAATCGGCGATGTTATTGCATTTCTTGCTTCACAGCGAGCAAGCTTCATTACCGGAGCAAATATTTTGGTAGATGGAGGTCAGGCAAAGGGAATCTTTTAGCAGATTCACTGAACCGTTCACTCAAAGTGAACGGTTCAGCCTAAGTCATATCTTACTTTCTCTGCCTCAAAGTTCTCGTCCAATGCACAATTTGTTTTTTTACTTCGTTTGGTGCGGTGCTTCCCAATGATTTTTTGTGTTCAACGCTTTTGTGTGGATCAAGTAACTCAATCACGTCTTCAGAAAATTTATGTGAAAAATGGTGGAGCTCTTTAATCGACAACTTTGCAAGGGGTTTGTTATGTTCAACACAATAAGCGACCATTTTTCCCGTAATTTCATGAGCATCTCTAAAAGGAACATTTTTTTGGACTAGATAATCTGCAACCTCAGTTGCAGTAAGTGTGTCATTCTTTAATTCCTCTTCAAACCGTTCCCGATCAAAATTTGTATGGACAAATACGTGAGACATAACAAATACACTTTGACGAGTCGTCTCAATCGCGTCAAATAAAGGTGTTTTATCTTCCTGCATATCACGGTTGTAGGCAAGAGGAAGAGCTTTCATCGTTGTAAGAATATTGATTAAATCTCCATAAACACGGCCTGTTTTTCCGCGAACAAGTTCTGCCATATCCGGATTTTTTTTCTGCGGCATGATGCTGCTTCCGGTTGTATAGGAATCATCGATCTTTACAAAATTGAATTCTTGCGAAGACCACAAGACAAGTTCTTCAGCCATTCTGCTGAGATGCATCATGATTGTACTGCAAACGGAAATAAATTCGATGATATAATCTCTGTCACTCACTCCATCAATGCTATTTTCAATAACGCTATCGAATTTTAGTTTGCGCGCAACAAGATTTCTATCGATAGGGAAAGATGTCCCTGCAAGTGCTGCGGAGCCAAGCGGTAATCGATTTGTACGTTTATAAGAATCAGCCAAGCGTTCATAATCCCGTTCCAACATTGAAATATATGCAAGCAAGTGATGCGAAAGAAAAATCGGCTGTGCACGCTGAAGATGTGTGTAGCCGGGCATGATAACGCCAAAGTATTTTTCAGACTTATACAGCAATACGCGTTGAAACTGAACGACCAATTTTTGTATTTCTTTGATTGCGTTGCGAAGATATAAACGCTCATCTAATGCAACCTGATCATTTCTGCTTCGAGCGGTATGAAGCTTTCCTCCAATTGCACCGATTTTTTGAATAAGCCGCCTTTCAATTGCCATGTGAATATCTTCCTTTTCCCATGACAGTGAAAGTTTTCCTTGCTCGATCTCTTTCGCAATAGCTTTTAATCCTGTTCGGATCCGTCGAGCTTCTTCTGCAGGAATGATTCTGCAGGCAGCTAACATTTCAACGTGAGCAATGCTGCCGGTGATATCGTCTTGGTAGAGCTGCTTGTCAAGATCAATGGAGGAAGAAAATTTAAGAGCAACTTCCGAAAGAGGTTGTTTAAATCGTCCACCCCAGAGTTGTTTTGGTTGTGTCATAATTATTTACTCCTGAACATTTTCTACAACTAATATACAAAAAAAGCCTGACTGGATTAGTCAGGCTTTTGAGTTTCTGAACGTGCCCGTCACAAAAAAGCACCGGAAACTTGAATTACTCTCTCACGACCCACACTTTTACTTTTGCAGAAACCTTCGAGTGCAATTTCACCGGTACCTCAAAAATGCCAAGTGTTTTAATTGGTTCTTCGAGTTCGATAATGCGCTTATCGATTGTATAACCCTTTTCAGTCAGCGAATCGGCAATCATTTGCGATGTAACCGCGCCGAATAACTTATCATCTTCGCCGACTTTCATCGTGATGGTGACTGAAGCGCTGGCAAGTTGTGCCGACAATTTTTCAGCATCTTTAATCAGCTTTTCTTCCTTGCGAGCCAATGATTTTTTTTCTTCTTCAAGAGCTTTCAAATTACCGGCGGTCGCACGAAAGGCTATATTTCGCGGGATCAGGAAATTTCTGGCGTAGCCGTCTTTCACATCAACAACATCGCCAATGCTTCCCAAGGTAGTATAATTTTGACGTAGTATGACTTTCATAGTAAATTCCTCTTTCTCTTACTTTACAATATCTGATACATAGGGAAGGAGAGCGATATGGCGCGCGCGTTGAATTGCTCGAACCAATTGCCGTTGATATTTTGCGCTTGTCCCAGTAATGCGTTTGGGAATAATTTTTCCTTGTTCGGTAACGAATTTACGGAGCAGCTTTTCATCTTTATAGTCGATATAAATCGTTCCGGCCTCAGTAAAACGGCAAACGCGTTTTTTCTTCTGTTGTTGTTCTTTCTTTTCGCGCTGTTCTCTGCGGTTGATCGCATATTCACGTTTTGATTTGAATTCTTTTTTCTCAAATTGCTGTTTCATTTCACGGCTCCTTGTTTGGGTTCTTCAACAATAGGTTCAGTGGAAGGAAGTTTTTGTCCGACTTCTTTTGCCTTGAGTGCTTTTTTATCTAATTGAATGGTAAGATATCGAATAATATTCTCATTCAATTGGTATTGGCGCTCTAACTTTGCAACAAGATCGCCGGACGCTTTGAATTCGAACAACGTGTAGAATCCGTTATTTTTTTTCTTGATAGCGTAGGCAAGACGGCGTCGTCCCCATTTTTCAACAGCACGAATTTCGCCGTTATTTTTTTGAATGTAGTCTTTTACCTTCTCAATTTCCGCTTCGATTTGTGCATCTTCGAGGGCAGCATTGATAATGATAACAGACTCGTAAATGCGAGTGTGTATCATAATTACTCCTGTGGACATTAGGTCCCGCAACTGTGAGTGCGGAACAGGTTATGTGATCAGTTTACAAGAAACTCATGATGCATTTGCATCATGTAAAAAGTTTTTATTGAACAAGTTCATTGTTCGTGCGACTCCGTGTTCAATCCAACTGAAACATGTATCGCATGAATGGTGCAAAATTTTCTTTAGAGATTCTTCTTCTTCCCGGTCGAAACGGGTGAGGACATAATCAGCCATTGTTTCATGAGTATGTTCCGCTGGAATAGAATTTCCTGCTACGCCGATTCGCAACCGGGGGATCATTTCACTTTGCAACTGATAGATGATTGACGCGAGTCCGTTATGCCCGCCATCGCTTCCTTTGGGACGCATTCTCAGCGTGCCGAAGGGAAGTTGGAAATCATCAAACGCGATGAGAAGATCATCGAATGAAATACTGTATTTCTGAACTATTTCTCGAACTGCAAATCCGCTGTTATTCATATACGTTTGCGGCATAACAATCAATGTTTCAGTTTTTGCTATCGTCGCAATATACGCTTCGTACAGTGAATTTCCTTCTGACGAAACTGCCTGGCTTACTTCAATTAATGTTTCGGCAACGAGAAATCCGACATTATGTCGCGTGAAGCGATATCGATTACCAGGATTTCCCAAACCAACGATGCATTTCAAAGAAGAATCCTATTTATCAAAGAACGAAATGTGAAAAATTATTTCTTTGCCGGGGCTGCTGCTGGTTTTGCTGCTGCTCCAGGTTTAGCTGCTTCTTCACCTTCAACTGGTTTCTTACCCTTAGCGATAACTTCCGGCTCCGCTGTTGTCGGTGCTGCTGCTGCGGCGGCTTGATCAGCAGGAACTTCTTCCTTAACAATTGTCGGGGGAACGACGGCAACGATGGTACTTGATTCGTTGTCGAGTATCTCAACATTTTCTATTTTAATATCGCGAACGTGAATTGAATCGTTCATGCCAAGTTCTGTTACATCAATTTCGACATGTTCAGGAATATATTTTGGCAAGCAGGAAACTTTCAATTTATGAATAACATGTTGAAGTGTTCCGCCATCCTTAACACCTTTCGGCGAACCTTTGATAATAACAGGAACCTGAACGGACAACGCTTCATTTTCTCTGATACCTTGAAGATCAAAATGAATTGGTCTGTCGGTGATTGGATCGAATTGAACATCGCGCAAGATGCACGTTTTGGCCACACCGTTATTCAATTTCAGATTAACTAAATGCGTTTCGGACGTATAAATTAATGGTTTTAATCCGAGTGGCGTTGCGGTGATGTTGATTGGATCTTCGCCGTGCGCATAATAGATGCCAGGAACTTTTCCTGCGTAACGAATTCGATTCGAAGCCTTTCCGGTTTCAGTTCGAACTTCTGCTTGTAACACTACTTCAGACATTGTAATTGCTCCTCACTATAGCTTGTTTTTATTTTATTATTCTACACTTTTATCTTTATCAATATCAAACAACGAACTGATTGATTTATTGTGAAAACATCGCTCAATGGCTTCTGCAAATACCGTTGAGACGGACATTACTTCAATTTTCGGCGATTGATGTTTTACCGGTATTGTGTCGCATACCAATATTTTTTCAATTTCACTGTTATTGATTCGTTCCAACGCCTTTCCGGATAGAATGGGATGGGTACACGCACCAATGACCGATTTAGCTCCTGCTTTTTTTAATGCTGCAACAGCACTTGTAAATGTTCCGGCTGTGTCAATCAAGTCGTCAACGATAAGTACATTTTTTCCGGAAACATCGCCGATGATATTCATTTCTTCCACAACGTTTGGTGCAGGTCGCCGCTTATCCATCATGACGAGATCTGCATTCAACCGTTTCGCATATGATCGAGCCATCTTTATTCCGCCGACATCCGGTGAAACAACTGTCAAGTTCGGTATTTTTTTCCGTCGCAAATGATCCACGAAGACAACGGATGAATACAAATGATCCACCGGTATATCAAAGAATCCTTGAATCTGCGGTGCGTGTAAATCCATCGTGATGATTCTATCTATACCGGACTGCGTTAAAAGATTTGCAATCAATTTTGCAGTAATTGCCACACGAGGTTGATCTTTACGATCTTGTCGAGCGTATCCGAAATAGGGAATTACCGCAGTTATTTTTCTGGCAGATGCTCGTCTTGCCGCATCAACCATGATCAACAGTTCCAACAAGTTTTCCGCAGGCGGCATTGTTGGCTGAATAAAGAATAAATCAGCACCACGTACATTATCAATAAACTTTACCCAGAGCTCGCCGTCACTGAAATTTTGAACATCAAGCTGGCCTAATGGTTCGCCGAGATGGTGTGCAATTTTCTCTGCTAATTGACGATTTGCACGACCCGAAAATATTTTTAACTGGGGCATATTGCTCGCGGTTAATAAAAATCCAGATTAAGTATTATTCAGTTTACAAAAATATCAAAAAAACACCAGATAGTCAATGTTTTTTGTACACTGGACATTTATTCTGTGCATATTGACATTCGAGAAACCAATGGCTATTTTTTAACAATATTTTAAACTGAATCAATTGAAAATGAACTTCTAGTGATAAGCGTAATCATTAGAAAAAGGCGCATATAACGCGTGATAACCAGTTGGAATTAAAAAAAATTGAATGCTTTAATAATCATTTTTAATCGGAGGCTTAATGGATGTAGCAAAAAAAACTTTACCTGATCTTTCTTTATCGTCAAGCGCAGCCGCGTCTCAAGTATTGTGGGTGACCGCATTTACATTCCTGACCGTCATCGGGGCGAAAGCAGAAATTTCTCATTATCCTGTTCCCTATACATTGCAAACATTTTTTGTTCTATTGAGCGGTGCTTTTTTAGGGAGCAGAAATGGTGCATTGAGTCAGCTATTTTATCTTTCATTGGGCGCTTTAGGTTTACCAGTTTTTGCAGGAAATGAAGCTGGAGTATTGAAATTGTTTGGTCCGTCATCGGGATATTTGTTAAGCTTTCCATTAGCCGCCGCCGTCATTGGATATTTAGTTCATCAGAGGAAGGGATATGTGTGGATGGTTTTTTCATTTTTTATCGGGTTGGGAATAATTTTTATCAGTGGGTCGCTATTCCTTCAGCTAACGGTGTTTCATGATTGGAGTAAAACAATTATGAGCGGCCTGTTAATTTTTTCTTGGTGGGATTTATTGAAACTTTCCGCTGCCTCTGCTATCTACAATGAATTTTCAAAACGCTTTAAAAAACTTCCGAATTAAAATTGTAAAATAAAAAGCCCTCTTTTGAAGAGGGTTTTTTATTTTTGATATCTCAACTTAGATTTAACAATTGATCCCATCGTTTGAATAATTCCGCCGTGGCAATAACATCTCCGAAACAATATTCTGCAATGTCGCGGTAGCGTTTTTCGTCGACCAACATCCGCATATCAAGTCCGGTAATTCCTTTTGCTTTTGGACTTTCAATGCCAAACGATTTACAATAAAAATCGAGGCTAAATCTTCGTGTCACTTGATAAAACGTTAACTGCTCCAAAAGATCGCAATGAATTTTTGCATCATAGCGATAGGGAATTAAATTCCGCGTTGGTTGAACTCCGAGTAACGCTGAGCGAAGCATTATAAATGGACAGTCAAACGATCGCCCGTTGAAGGTAATGAATTGATCGTACTTGGAAATAATGTCCCAAAAATTTTGGAGAAGTTCTTTTTCGGTACATGAGATGTACTGACACATCGCATCATTTGAGAGGTAATTTTCTTTCTTGTTCGATTGAAAAAAAACTTTCCCTTGTTTCGTATCAGGGTTGTATAAGGCAATACACAAAATCTGGGCAGTGAGCGCGTGAAGATTAAGATTCCTTTTTACCTCTTCAATCTTTTCGTCATTGTCAGCAAATTTCAACAAGTACGTTTGCGTCTCTTGGTCGAATGAGTCAAGAGGAAAACCAAGTGTTTCGATATCAAAAATGATTCTGCTCATGAGTGAGTAATTTTATAATTTTTAAGTCCCCAGTTAGTTTCTTTGGCGGTAACGAAAATAATAGTATAAATCGGAACAGCCAGCACCATTCCCATTACCCCGAGCACTTCATTCCCGACGAGAATAACGATGAACATTATGAGGGGATGAATATCCATAATTTTACTGAACACGGCAGGCTGAACAATCATTTGATCAAGTTGTTGAACGACAACTGTCGTGATTATAATGGGAAGCAGCATGCTTAAATTTCCGAACTGAACAATTGAAATCAGCAGGACAGGAATTGCGCCAATGAAAGGGCCTGCAAAAGGAATAACATTGGTAATTCCGCCGACAAGTCCTAACACGGTTGCATAATTAATGCCAAGGGAAAAATATGCGATGGAATAAAGGATAGCAACCATCATCGATTCGATCACTGTTCCTCTGATATATTTACTGAGCTGATCTTCAATCTTATAAAGAATATTTAACGTCATTTCGAAATACTTATTCGGCATATTTCGAACAAATACTTTTTGGATTGTATAGTAATCGTTCAATAAAAAAAATGTAATAAAAGGAACAATCGCCAATGTTGCCAGAGTGCCCACAATACTTGAAAGAGCACTTCCTGCCGTATTCCCAAAGCCGACGAGAATGTTGTTGAGTTGCTCGTGAATAACATTTGATTTTAGAATGGGAACTTGGCGCGAGATCGACTTACTGAGATCATCCATCATGATTGCCAGCCGGTCTTTATCGAACGACGCACTGATTTGTTCGATCTGCTGCGTGACAATGGGGAAGAGCATCATCAAACCGACAACCGTAATGCTGCCAAGGACAATGAAAACCGTAATGACCGCTAGCCAGCGGGCGATTCCAAACTTTTCGATGTAGTCGACCAGCGGTTTTAAAACCATGGTTAGAATAAATGAAACGACGAGTATTAAAAATAATTCGTTGAAGGTTGAAATTACGTACAAGGGAAATGCAATTGCCATTGTTACGATAAAAACTTTCCATGACCTGCTGCGGAAAAAAGTAATTTGTTCTGTCATTATTTTACCAATTGGTTGACGATTGTCCGGCACGTTGACGATTCATAGCCGCGCCGCATGAGATGTTCGTATAATCTTCGTTTGATGGTAAGCGGCGGGAGGGAAGCAATCCGCTTCATTTTTTTTGATGCCTCTTTCATTGCAAGTTCATTTTCAAGTTCGGCTGAATAGAATTCCGATAGTGTTTTCTGAATGATAGAACTATTGACTCCCTTTTTCAACAATATCTGTTTCATCACCTGTTTGCCGACAGGTTTGAGGTGGAGCTTATCTCTGCAAACCATTCGCGCAAATTCTTCATCGTCTAATAATTTCAAGAATTCGAGATATTCGACAGCTTTTGAAATTAAAGGTTCGTCAAAACCTTTTTTATGAAGATATTCAACAATTTCTTTTTTTGAACGAGGCCGATACGATCGAAATTTCAGCGCGAGCGATTTTACGGAATGCTCGAGTTCAGCATTCTCGATTTCTATCTTTTCATTTTCATCGATTTCTTTTCCATCGAACAACGCGAATCGAACGAAAATATCTTCTGAAACCCCAAAGGCAAAACTTCCATCTAAAAAAATAGAGCGGCGAATCGAATTCTTTTTCTGCCGCTCTATTTTGGTAATTATCATATGACAAAAGAGAGATTCATGTACTGCACTCTCTATTTAGTTTTTCTTGCAGGATCTTTCGGTGTTTCTTTTGTTTCTGGTTTCACAGGCGCTGCATCGATCAATCCAAGTTTTCGCCGAACTTCGGTATCAATGTCTTTTACAACATTTGGATTGGCATTAAGAAATGATTTGACCGCATCGCGTCCCTGACCAACTCGGTCATCTTTGTATGAGAACCACGATCCGCTTTTGTTAATGATGTTTTGTTCGACCGCGACATCAATAAGATCGCCGAGTTTCGAGATTCCCTCATTGTAAAGAATGTCAAATTGTACTTCTTTAAATGGAGGAGCTACCTTGTTTTTTACAACTTTTACTTTTGTTCTATTTCCAATGACGTTTGTACCGTCTTTCAATGCTTCAATTCTACGGACGTCCATTCGTACCGATGCATAAAACTTCAAGGCATTTCCACCGGTAGTCGTTTCAGGATTCCCGAACATGACGCCGATCTTCATACGAAGTTGATTGGTGAAGATGACCGATGTTTTTGATTTTGAAATTGCACCGGTTAGTTTTCTCAATGCCTGCGACATCAATCGTGCCTGCACGCCCATTGTCGGATCGCCCATTTCACCTTCGATTTCTGCACGTGGGGTTAGCGCCGCAACAGAATCGATAACGATGACATCAAGAGCGCCGCTTCTGACAAGTGTTTCAACAATTTCGAGAGCTTGTTCGCCATATTCAGGCTGAGAAAGAAGAAGGCTTGCCGTGTCAACGCCAAGTTTTCGCGCATAGGCTGTGTCGAGTGCATGTTCAGTATCAATGAATGCACAAATGCCGCCGCTTTTTTGTGCTTCTGCAATAACATGCAAACAGATAGTTGTTTTTCCGGAAGATTCGGGTCCATAAATTTCGATAACACGGCCGCGGGGAACACCGCCGATGCCGAGTGCGGCATCGAGTGAAATTGATCCGGTCGAGATCGCATCAATTTTTGCAATCGGTCCATCGGTCAATTTCATGATGGAACCTTTGCCATGTTGTTTTTCAATTTGTTCAATTGCAACTTTTAACGCCTGAACTTTTGCATCTTTATCTTCTGCCATACGTCTCCTGTTATTTCAATGGAATGGTGAAAAGTGTAGTGTAGGTCGATCCTGTGCTCGCGAGGTGGCTTTCCATTATTCGAACGTCGCTGCACAAAAATTCAATCGGATGAAAAGTAACTGTTTCAAGATTCTGAATCAAGCCGGAAGAAATTTTTCCTTTTCCGCGTCCCACGGTAATATGTGGATGAAAAGGTTTGTTTTCCGGCTTAAATCCGAATTGTTCTGCAATACTTTGGATCGATCCTGCCAATTGTAGTAATTTATCATTTTCGTTTGGCTCTGAACCAATCCAAAAAATTTTAGGTGAATATCGGTTTGGGAAGCAGCCAATTTTTGTGATAACAATTTTGAATTTCGGAATTTGTGAACACGTTGCGTTCAATTCTTTGTGTATCGTATTCAACCATTCATCTGTTTGATTTTCCCAAAATTGAAGAGTAAAATGAAACTTATATTCCTTTTCCCAACGAACATTTTTTGATTCAAGTTTCATTCTCGATTGGATGACAAGAAGCTTGTCGATGATTTCCCTGGGAGGGAAGAGAGCAATGAACGAACGATGAGTTTTCATAGACACTAAATCACTGGATACAAAAAAATTTCTATTTTTTCATCAATTTCCTTCGTAATAATTCCAATGCCGCTTGACTTGCTCTTTCTTTAAATCGTAATCGATGTTCGCCAAAATTGAATTTCATCGCAATGGTGCTTTGAACATCCGAATATCCAATCCAGGCTGTGCCGACCGGTTTTTCTTCTGTACCGCCGGATGGTCCGGCAATTCCTGTGATTGCAATTGCAATATCCGTTCCCGAAATTTTTCGTGCCCGTTCTGCCATCGCTGCTGCAACTTCTTTACTCACAGCGCCATGTCGAGAGATCAATTCTTCCGGAACATCGAGCTCTTCTGTTTTTGAACTATTGCTGTACACTATAAATCCACGTTTGAAGTAGTTTGAAGAGCCCGGTACATTGGTGATTCTATTTGCGATCATCCCGCCTGTGCATGATTCGGCAGTGCACAAAGTCAATTTTTGATTGTTCAGCAATTCACCAACGACATCTTCCAATTCCTTCTCATCAGAAGAATAAACATATTTTTCCACTCGCGAGCGAATGACAGATTCAGCTTTTGATAACTTTTCTTCTGCTTTCAAGATATTTTTCTCCCGCACAGTGATTCGCATTTTTGTTCCCATCGAATTGGGGAGGAACGCGAGGGTGATCGTTTCATCGGTGCCGATAATGTCTTGAACATCCCCGACTTCTTCTGCAAGAAGCGATTCTCCGATTCCGGTCGTCTTTAATGTGCGATGACGGACAATTGTCCCGACATTTTTCTTTTCAAAGAACGGAATAATCCAATCTTCAACCATACCCTTCATTTCAAACGGGACGCCGGGCATAACGAAAAAATATTTTCCATTTTTTTCAATCATAAATCCTGGAGCTGAACCGGCCGTGTTAGGAATTACTGTTGATCCGGAGGGAATAAGTGCCTGGTTCTTGGAAGATTCGGCAAGTTTCATTCCCCGGCGCTGCATGAGATTGATAATTTTTGCGAGAGCTGCTTCATCCATTACTAAATGAGTATTGAAAAATTTTGCGACAACATCTTTCGTAATGTCGTCATGCGTAGGACCGAGCCCGCCGGTTACGCAGATGACATCGTACGTTACAATTGCTGCGTTAAATGCTTTAAGTATATCCTGCTCGTTGTCGCCGACAGTTGTCATTTTTTCGGTATAGATACCAGCACGATTAAGTTGTTCAGCGATAAATGCCTGATTCGTGTTGATGACTTGTCCGATCAACAATTCATCGCCAATCGAAATAATTTCAGCTCTCATAAGGTCAGTTTAAATATACCGGAGGGAGATTTGGAGAATTAAATTTGTATACATTCCCGCGACAACATCATCGAGCATAATGTTCCAGCCCCCCGGTTTTTTATCAAATTCGCCCGCGGGATAGGGTTTTAATATGTCAAGAATTCGGAAGATCAAAAACGCAAGCCCGACATTTAAATACGTAATAGGCACGAACCACAAACTGATCAGCATGCCAACAATTTCATCGATCGTGACAACGCTTGGATCTTGACCGTAAACAGTTTCCATTTTTCCTGCTGCTATTCCGCCGATAAAGAATAACGCAACAGAAGTCGGAAGAATAACAAAGGGGTTGGAAGAGTTTGGAAGCAACAAGAAGAGCAGGGCAAATGCAGAGCCAACAGTGCCCGACGCATATGGAAAATATCCGGTAAAAAACCCTGAGCCGACAAGTTTTGTAACAAATGAAATTTTTTGCACAACCTTATCACTACTAGTTTGATTCTGTTCCATGGCTTGTCTTCGAAAAAAGTTGTTGTAAAATATTCCAGTTTGTTATCCCGTAATAAATTCCGGTGAGTGCCGTAAGAAATGTTGCGACAAACATCAGTACAGACATAATAAACGGCGTAGCGCACATATCAAACATTGCTCCAAATGTATCGGTGAGTTCAATTGAAGAATAAACAATATATCGTGTCAAGAAAAGATAAATAACGACCAATTGGATGAATGTTTTCGTCTTTGCAAATTTGCTCGTATTGATTGGTGTGTTTTTATATTCTGCGTATGATCGCAAACCAGTTACTAAAAAGTCTCGCACGATGATGATCCAAACCATCCACATTTCTGCGTAGCCGATGGTAACAAAAGAAAGAAATGCTGCAGAGGTTAAGATTTTATCTGCGAGGGGATCGAGAAATTTTCCCCATCGGGTAACAAATCCCCAACGGCGTGCAACGTAGCCGTCGTACCAATCTGTAATTGCCGCCACTATAAAAATACCGAGAGCGATTTGTTTGTTTGTCGGGTTTTCTGAAAAAAGTAAAATGACAAAAAAAGGAGTTAAAAGAATTCGAAGAAGCGTCAATTGATTTGGAGGAGAAATAAGCACGAGAATGTTAGTCAGAGTTTATCAAAAAATTCCAAAATAAAAATACCTTTTTTTCATTCATGAAACAATAGAACTTTTTTGTCCGTTTATCGCCAATTTTGTGACAAATTTTATTTCTTTTCAGCAGGCATTTTACATAAATTAATTTAATGAAAGGAATGTACCGATGAATAAATTTATTTACACATTTATTGGATTCTTACTAATATCGTTTGGTTTTGCCCAGCCGGCGAATCACGTCGTTATCAGTGAAGTGTTTTACCTCGGTGCAACAGGTGCTAATGAGTTTGTTGAATTGTATAATCCAACCAATGCCGACATTGTATTGGATGGAATAATATTTCAGTCTGGCACTGCGGCTGCTCCTGGAACCAATAGCGGGGAATGGTCGGTTGATTTAACAGGCAAAACAATAAAGGCTCATGGTTTTCTTTTAATTGGCGGCAGTTCGGTAATGCCAACATCCGATATCGCTTTCCCAGGCGGTAAAGATCTAAAAAATAGTGGTATCCGTGCCGGTGTTCGTTTGTTCAACACTGTGGGGGCAATTGTTATCGATGGATTTGCTTGGGATGCAACAGCAAATGTCGGACTGGAAGGGACGGCCAATTTATCGGCTGGAATGACTTCTTCAAATCCAAAATCGCTTGAACGCAAAGCTCAATCTTCTTCAACGCAAATGTCAATGTCTACCGACGATGCGTCATTCGGAAATGGATATGATACAAATGACAACAGTGTAGATTTTGTTTTGCGAGACATTCCTCAACCGCAAAATTCAACGAGTTCAACAGAAAGCCCATCAACTGGTCCAGATCTCATTCCGCCGACAATTTTTTCTGTAAAGCCCGTATCACCGACTCAGATTGATCTTGCATTTAATGAGGCGGTGGATTCGTCGACCGTTTCAACTGCCGCGAATTATACGATAGATAACGGAATTACGGTGAGTCAGGCCGTTCGCAATCCTGTTTCGCTGTCAAAAGTTACATTAACTGTTTCCTCAATGGTCAGCGGTGTGTATACACTTACTGTGCAAAATGTGAGAGACACTGCAGGCAACGCAATGAATACACCGCAGATATCAAAATTTACATTTGGTACTGTTACCATTGCTCAAGCCAGAGCTTTAGGTGAAGGAGCGTCAATTCGTGTTAAAGGAATTCTTACTGTTGCCAATGAATTCAAATCTCCATCGTACTTGCAAGATGGTACAGCAGGAGTGGCAGTGTTTAATAATAATTTCAGTACAAGTTCTAAAATTGGCGATGAATGGGAGGTAGCCGGTTCATTGAAAAGTTTCAACGGCTTATTAGAAATCGATCCTGTGACAGATACGTTGAAAATTAGTACGAATAATGCATTACCCGATGTGAAACGATTGAAGTCAACACAATTAAATGAATCGGTGGAATCTCAGTTAGTTCGAATCAACAAAGTCCTGTTTGTTTCAACGGGGAATTTTGCAACCGGTGTTGACAGCAATTATGCGGCGAACGATGCCTTTGGCCCGTTGACAATTTACATCGACAAAGATTCTAATATTCCGGGAATACCAATCCCTGCTGATTCGGTGAATCTTGTTGGTGTCGTCAACGAGCGGACAGGAGTATATCGTTTACAGCCGCGGATGCTGGCCGATATCAATGTTATTGATCCACCGCCATCACAAACTTGGCTCGATATAAATATCGCACGTTCAAAGTCTGAAGGGGACACAGTGAAAGTTCGAGGTGTTGTAACATACGCTCAGCCATCGAAGACAGCCGCAAAAACAATTTTCATCCAAGATTTTTCCGGCGGTATTTCGTTGTATGATCCAAAAACTGATACGCTGCAAATCGGCGATTCTGTTGAAGTAAAAGGTGTGTTAAAAACGTACAGCAATTTGCTTGAATTGCAGCCGATTGATTCTCTCAATCTTTTTGCACGCGGACTTGCTTTGCCCAAAGAAAAAAATATTTCGATACCACAAGCGTCTGAAGTGTTTGAAGCACAATTGGTGAAGCTATTTAAAGTGCGGTTTGTCGAAGCAGGGATATTTTCCGGCGGAACAAGCGGCACAACCTACCATGTTACGGACGGCGCGAATCAATTAGATGTTCGCATTCCGTTCAACTCGGCACTTGCCGGCACTCCAATACCTGTCGGCTTGTTGGATATTGTTGGTGTGTTAGGACAATTCAATGCTGCGTATCAACTTATTCCGCGCACAGCAGAAGATTTGTATATCATGCCGGGACCGCAAATAATCAACAGCCCGATCATTGCAACATTGACTGATACAAGTTTTACTCTCAACTGGACCACTTTCTTTGAAGGATCATCGGTCGTTTATTTTGGCTCGACAAAAAGCCTTGGGGATTCGGTCATTGTCGACGCGGCAACCACAAACCATTCCGTGACAGTTGGCGGGCTTCAATCTGGGCGTATCTATTATTTCCAAGCATTTTCTGCGAATGGTTCAGGCGTCAGTTCTTCGTTTGTCGCTCCCATGGTTACAACTTCATCGATAAGCTCCGGACAAATGAATATCTATTTTAATTATTCCACAGATACAACATATGGAATTCTACCTCGTGCAAGCGGAAAGACAAATCTTCTTTCAAAATTGTTAGAACGAATCCATGCGGCTACATCGTCTATTGATCTGGCGTTGTACTCTTTTGATGATTTTTCAGGATCGTCTGGTGTTGTTGCGGGCCGTGTTGCAGATTCTCTTGTTGCAGCGCACACTCGTGGAGTGAAAGTGCGTATGGTGTTCGACAATAAAACTACATCAACCCCGCTGAGTAAACTTATTGCAGCAGGAATTCCTGTTGTAAAGCGTTCAGTGCCGGGAGTTGATAATGGCATCATGCACAACAAATTTTTTGTCTTTGATGGAAGGGACACCATCGATGCCACGGATGATTGGATTGTTAGCGGCTCTTGGAATATCACCAATGATGGAACGGTAAAAGATGCACAGAACGTACTGTTTATTCAGGATCAATCACTCGCGCGGATTTATACAGCGGAGTTTGAAGAAATGTTTGGCAGTTTTACCGATTCTCCGGATTTAGGGCAAGCTCATTTCGGTCCGACAAAACAGAACAACACACCGCACTTTACGATGATTAACGGAAAAAAGGTTGAAGTTTATTTTAGCCCGTCTGACCATACAACGGCAAATATTATTCAAACTCTTTCAACAGCAGACAAAAACATTTTTTTTGGGCTTTTAGCGTATACACGGGACGATATAGCTCAAACAATGATTGCAAGGAAAAATGCGGGTGTAATTGTGCGCGGAATGATTGACCAACAACCAAGCGTATTGGGCACTCTTCAGGCAGCCGGAATTGATGCCTTTCAACCGTCGCATAGTGTTGTAACAGGTTTGTTCCATCACAAATATGCCGTCGTCGATCCGTTCAACGATGAGAGTGACCCGATTGTGATCACCGGCAGCCATAATTGGTCGAGTGCCGCCGAAAATGACAATGATGAAAATACGCTCATTATTCATTCCGGCGAAATTGCACGCCAATATGCACAAGAATTTGCTGATCGGTATAAGGAGAGTGGAGGTTTAGGAAGCATTACAAAAGTATTGCACGCTTCAGCGGAAGCACCAAGCTCATTTTCCCTTTCGCAGAATTATCCCAATCCTTTTAATCCGACAACAAATATTCAATTTACGGTCGCACGGAGCGGATTTGTGAATCTTTCAGTGTTTGATATTCTCGGACGAGAAATTGCCTCATTGATAAACACGAAACTCGACGCGGGATATTATTCTGTTCAATTTCATGCGGCGTCATTATCGAGCGGAGTATATTTCTATCAATTGCGGTCGGAAAATTTTGTCGGAACCAAAAAACTGATATTGCAAAAGTAATTTTTTAGGACTGGAGAAACCTTGTAAAGATGACGAGGTTTCTCCAGAATTTTATTCTCTCCGTGGCGTAAATCTTCCGTTGCTTTTCAACTACTGCATCGCTATTTTTCCTGCGGACAACCACGGTACCTATGCTATCACGCGCAGAAATACGTCACATCTTTAATACCTCAAAAAATTTTAACGAACTTTTTGATGCCTTCGATTCAGCGTTGCACCAAAAGATCGATGATGTAGAATTATACCGTATCCTTTTTTGGAATGATTCGCTCGGTTCAGACGAATTGATTTTGTTTGGAGAAAAACTTGCCAAAGAGTTTCATCATGTTGCCTACGACGTCTATATGTGGCTTGCCAGTATTTTTGAAGTCATTTACGGAAAGAATGACAATTACGAAATGGCATTGACCTATTATCAGAAGGCTGCGGCAATCAAGCCGTCCGAAGTAGACCCGTATTTAGATGTTTCGGATATTTACAACCCTGATCTTAATATTCCTCCGATTAAATCGCTGATTGAATTCTTGAAAGTCGGTGTTGACTTTGTCAGCAATAAAAAACTTTTATATGAGCGGCTGTCCATCCTCTATAAATTGAAAGGCGACATTGACCTTGCAGAATATTATCGAGTGAAAGCTGAAGAAGCAGGGGGAGAACCTCTTTCTCCATGAAAGATCTTAAAGGGTATGCTTCGATTTCGGCGGCGGCTTTTTTATGGGGCGTGGCAGCGACAGTTGCAAAATTCTTTTTCAACAAACATTACGAACCGCTTATTTTAGTGCAGATGCGAGTAACCATCGCGTTTGCAATTCTGTTTTTCTATTTCCTTTTTACCAATCGATCGATTCTCCTTTTTCGCTTAAAAGATGTCCCGCATTTTTTTATCGTGGGAATTCTCGGGGTTGCCGGGTCAAATTATTTTTATTATTCTGCGATTAAAGAAACGAATGTGTCGACTTCGATTCTCGTCCAATATACGGCACCGATTATGGTGATGCTCTATGCCACGATTATTCAAAAAGAAAAATTAACTCTTGTAAAGTTTTCTGCAATGGTGCTTTCCGTTGCCGGGATATTTTTCGCCGTCGGAGCGTACAATCCGAATATCATCCAAGGCAGCGGATATGGAATTATTCTTGCATTGCTTGCCGCAGTATCCTTTTCAATTTTTAATATCAGCGGGAAGGCGTTGACGCAGAAATATTCCGTGTGGACCGGTTTGATTTATCTTTTTGGATCAGCAACATTGTTTTGGAGTTTTGTCAATACGCCGATGCAGATCGTCAATGCACATTATTCAATTAACGATTGGGGGGTGTTTGCAACGATTTCAATTATTTCAATATTACTTCCTTACTCATTGTACTATTTTGGACTGCATCATATTCAATCAAGTAAAGCGATCATCACCAGTACACTTGAACCGGTTGTCGCAATTATTTCCGAATGGCTTTTCTTAGGGGGAACCATGGGTGTCATTCAAATTGTCGGAGCGTTGTGTGTTATTGGCGCAATTATCCTGTTGCAACGTGCATCAAGCGAACAAGAACCAATTGTCATTCAAGAATGAAATCTGACCGCCGACGAAACAAAATCTTTCAAGTACTGGCGCAGCGCCAGCCTGATCTTACCATTGTCATGGAAAACATCCACGATCCTCATAATGTCAGTGCAATGTTCCGCTCTGCCGATGCCGTTGGCATTCATGAAGTGCAGCTTCTGTATACGACGCAAAAATTTCCGAAGATTGGCAGTAAAAGTTCATCCAGCGCGAATAAATGGATATCAAAAAGAAAATTTCCATCGGTGGGTGAATGCTACGACCGTTTGCGAAGTGAAGGTTTTCAAATTCTTGCAACGCGGTTGGATGAGAATTCAAAAAAATTGTATGAATTCGATCTTACAAA
Organism: Ignavibacteriales bacterium; assembly: GCA_037443785.1. Classification (GTDB taxonomy): domain Bacteria; phylum Bacteroidota; class Ignavibacteria; order UBA10030; family UBA8401; genus JAQUOA01. The sequence continues at coordinate 35,963 of JBBINR010000022.1, forward strand.
GCCAACAGCTTTTGTTTTTGGGAATGAGCACGCCGGCGTAAGTAATGATGCAGCAGATTTGGCAGATTCGACTGTGTACATTCCAATGATGGGAATGATACAAAGTCTCAACGTCTCGGTTGCGTGCGCAGTGACTATTTACGAAGCACTGCGTCAACGCATGGAAGCAGGAATGTACAAGAAGGAACGCTTTACCAAAAATATTTTGGAAGAATTGCAGAAGGAATGGTTGAAAAAATAATTAATCCAAACGAGCAATCATTCCTGTTTGAATAATCATTGCCAAAAAAATTAGCAGCGGCCAGCCAACAACGATCCACATCCATCCGAATAATCCTGCAAAGACCAGTAATGCTGTTGAAAGACCCATTACCGCAAGCCATTTCACAAATTCTTTTCCGGTTATCGAAAAAAGATACAAAGGATTCAGCGTCATTATTATAGAATTCGACCGTGAATAGGCATTTACGATCATCGGATTGAGCAGAAAATGGGCAGCACCTAACACGATAACTGTCGTGAGCGACATGAAAGGCACATGACATAAAGCAAGAATTCCTAAAATGATTAGCCCATAACATACAGAAACAGAAAACGAACGGATCCCGCTGGCAAAAATACTTTTCCCGTTACGCCACATCGGCATTCCTTCTTCCGACAAGCGAATTTTTTTTGAAAGCTCGACCTGAAAACCCATAATCATGACAATACCGATAAAGAGAGGCGAAAGGACGATGTAACATCCACCAATCAACACTTTGTTAAACCAATCATTATCTGAAAATGTAAACGTAAATGCGTCGGTCATTAATTTCATTTGGGGATTCTTCTTCCGTACTGATTTGAGTTTGCTTTACGTTCGAAATAATTAAATGCTTCGCGGGAAACAGCAGTAATAATTCTTTCTCCTTCAGCGTCATTTAATACCATCTTTGTCATCACGCAAATAATATATGGATTATTTTCAAGAAAAATTATTCCTGCGTCATTTCTTATTCCTTCGAGATCGCCAGCTTTGTTCGCGATTGGTGTGTTTGGCGCAATTCCTTCCTTGAGCCATCCATCTTTTTCCAATTTCATGATCGCCAGCATATCATCGCTGGATTGTTTGTTGACAAGCGTACCTTTGTATAATTTTTCAAGAATCAGTAAAACATCTTTTGTCGTGCTGATATTTTCCCGTCCTTCCTTTGCCGCCCGAAAATCCATCATCATTCGCTGCACCTTAGTGTTCATCGCACCGTTTCGTCGAAGCGATTCATTCACGTTTTTCATTCCGACGAGATCAATTAAGAAATTTGTTGCGGAATTATCGCTGAGATTCATCATTAAAACACAATAATCCCTGATCGACATCGACACCGATTTTTCTCCGAGCATATTGAGAATGCCACTGCCCCCAACTCGAGCTGATGAGGGAAGGGATTTAATATCAGTCAAGTTGAATTTTTCGTCTGATGCTTGTTTGTATACCTCTGCAAGAATATGAATTTTGATTGTGCTGGCTTGAGGGAAAATCTCATTCTCGTTGAATAGAACTTCTTCTCCCGATGTGAAATCCTTAATAGCAACCCCGACAATCGCATTTGAAGTATCGACAATATTCTTTATTGTGCGCACGAATTTTTCCTGAAGTAATCGGTCACTCTGAGCATTCAGAGTTTGGAGGAGCAGAAGAACAACAAAAAGATTTTTCATTTTTACCCCATACGTGTTGCCGCTGATACATTCGGATTTATTCTATTAAAAGTATTCACGAAATGCAATTAACGGGCTGCCGTATTCATTCATTGCTAATCAAGCTCATTTTTTCTATTTTTCATAACGGATATGAAAAATAACACAGAAACCCCAGTTTTTACACTTCGCAATCTTCTGGTACTGCATACGGAATATGTGAATGAACTTCGGAAGAAAACCCCCGAAACACGAGGAACTTATGAACGGACGCTTCGGGAGTTTATGCGCTGGCTTCACAGCGAAAAATCGTTTCAATTCAACTCGAGGAATATTGAACGGTATAAGAAATATCTTTTCAGAACAAAAAAATTGACTCACACATCCGTTGTGATGTATTTGACTTCGGTGAGAAAATTTTGTGATTACCTCATCCATAGCGGTGTCTTAAAAGAAAATCCGGCGCGGGGTGTTCATGGCGGAACTCCACCGATCAAGCACACACGGAAAAGAATTTCTGTCGAGGATATTCAAAAATTTCTTCAAAGCATTGAACGGACCAATGAAATCGGTTACCGTGATTTCGCAATGGCAAAATTGATGATCGGACATGGACTTTCCGAAATTGAATTAGTTCGCGCAGACATAGAAGACTTGACGACGCAGAAGAAAAAAATGACCCTTCGGTTTCAAGGGAAAGGGAAAATCGAGAAAGATTCATCAGTGATTTTATCGGGTGACGTGTATGAAGCGATGAAGGCGTATCTGATATTCCGATCAAAGGCGAAATATTCCGATCCGCTTTTTATGAGTGCGGGGAACAGAACACGGGGAGACCGAATGACCTCGCGCGGCATCAGGGAACGTATTAATTTTTATTTTACGAAGGCAGGAATTAAAAACGGCGAATCGCGAAAAATCACCGCGCTCTCGCTGCGACTTACGGCAATTAAAATGATGGCTGAACAAGGTGCGTCAGTTTTAGATATTCAAAATACTTTCAGAATTAAAAAAACTTCAACAGTTGAATTATATCTTCGAGAATTACACTAAAAATATATGAGCTACAATTTTACACAATTAGAAAATAAATGGCAGAAATACTGGGAGACGAATAAAACGTTTCGGTCGACAGAAGATTCCTCAAAGAAAAAACTCTTTGTGCTGGATATGTTTCCTTATCCAAGCGGTGCGGGTTTGCACGTCGGTCACCCGGAAGGATATACAGCAACCGATATTTTTTGCAGGTATCAACGCTTAAACGGAGTAAACATACTTCATCCGATGGGTTGGGATGCCTTTGGTTTGCCAGCAGAACGGTATGCCATGCAGACAAATATTCATCCATCGATCACGACCGAACAAAATATCAATAATTTTCGCCGGCAAATTAAACTGCTTGGATTGAGTTATGATTGGGACCGCGAAGTGAACACAACCGATCCAAAATACTATAAATGGACGCAGTGGATCTTTTTAAAAATTTACAATTCGTGGTATGACTACCGGGTGAACAAAGCGCGTCCGATAGAAGAATTAATTGCTGAGTTCGAACGACAGGGATGTTCTAAAATTGACTGCACGCTGTACTGCGGAAATACCGATTGCTGTTTCAACGCTACCAGCTGGAAGTCAATGAGCGAGTTGGAAAAGCAAAATGTCTTAAAAGATTTTCGCCTTGCGTTCATCACGGAAATTCCGGTGAACTGGTGTGAGAAATTAGGAACCGTTCTTGCCAACGAAGAAGTTGACGAGTGGGTTGAAAAAGGATATACCGTTGAACGCAAACCGATGAGACAGTGGATGATGCGGATAACGGCGTACTGCGAACGATTGCTTGAAGACTTGATGAAGCTTGATTGGCCTGCGTCAACCGTTGAGATGCAAAAAAATTGGATCGGACGCTCGGAGGGCGCTGAAATCGAATTTGCTGTCGACGGAATGGATGAAAATATCCGCATCTTTACGACTCGTCCTGATACTTTGTTTGGTGCAACGTATATGGTTCTTGCGCCGGAACATCCGATGGTCGACAAGATTACTGCCGCAGAAAAGAAAATTGAAGTGAATGAATATCGGAAGCAAGCATCGCTGAAATCCGAACTTGACCGTGGAATTGATAAGGAAAAAACCGGAATATTCACCGGCGGATATGCAGTCAATCCGGCAAATGGGAAAAAGATCCCGGTGTGGATTGCGGATTATGTCTTGATGGGATATGGTTTCGGTGCGATTATGGCGGTACCGGCGCACGATGAACGCGACTGGGAGTTTGCAAAAAAATTCAATCTCGAAATTGTTGAGGTCATACAAAGTTCGTACAATGTACAGGAAAAAGCATTTTACGATAAGGATTCCGTCTGCGTCAATTCTTCAAACAACGAAATTTCAATCAATGGTTTAAAATACGAAAGTGCCTTTGGCGCGATGGTCGCATGGTGCGAAAAAAAAGGCATTGGGAAGAAAAAAATAAATTTTAAGCTTCGTGACTGGCTTTTTTCGCGGCAGCGATATTGGGGAGAACCGATTCCGATTATTCACTGGGAAGATGGGACCATGAGTGTGCTTTCGGAAAGTGAATTGCCGCTCGAACTTCCAAGTCTTGAAAAGTTTCAACCAAGCGGTACGACTGAATCGCCGCTTGCTCTTGCAGCCAACTGGGTAAATGTTGTTGATCCGAAATCCGGTAAAAAAGGACGACGCGAAACAAACACAATGCCTCAATGGGGCGGAAGCTGTTGGTATTACCTCCGCTACATCGATCCAAACAATGATTCAATTTTTTGCGATCTTGAAAAACAAAAATATTGGATGCCGGTTGATTTGTATATCGGCGGTGCCGAACATGCCGTACTTCATTTGATGTATGCGCGCTTCTGGCACAAAGTGTTGTTCGATCTTGGATATGTAACGACACCCGAACCGTTTATGAAATTGCGCCATCAAGGAATTATTCTCGGTGAAAATTCTAAAAAGATGTCGAAATCACTGGGTAATGTCGTTAATCCGGATGATGTTGTGAAAGAGTATGGTGCCGATGCATTGCGATTGTTTGAAATGTTTATGGGACCGCTCGAAGAGATGAAACCGTGGAGTACAAAAGGTGTTGAAGGGGTGTTTCGTTTCTTAAATCGTGTGTGGCGACTGTATGTGACGGAAGAGGATGCTTTGAATCCCGCAATTGTTGATGAACATTCTTCAACCGAATTGGAACGCGTATTTCATCAAACGGTAAAGAAGGTAACGGAAGATATTCCTGCATTGCGATTCAATACCGCAATTTCGCAGATGATGATCTTTGTAAACGAAGCGACGAAACAGGAAAAACTGTCGAAATCGCTTCTTAAAAAATTTACCGTTGTTCTTTCTCCATTTGCCCCGCATCTTGCTGAAGAATTATGGCAAAAGCTCGGCAATACGAAATCAATTCATGAATCTGCGGAATGGCCCGGATACGATCCTGCCATGCTGGTAAATGATACCGTTGAAATTGTTGCGCAGGTGAATGGAAAAATTCGAGCGAAGTTTAATGCCGCAATCGATCTTTCTGAAGATGAATTGAAAAAATTGGCGAAGGCAGAGCCGAACGTGCAATCCCATTTAAGCGGGAAACATATTGTGAAAGAAATTATCATCAAAAACAAGCTTGTTAATATTGTGGTGAAATGAGCAACAAACTTTCTGTCATCATCATCACCAAGAATGAAGAGCGGAACATTGAACGCTGCTTACAAAGTGTCCACTGGGCAGATGAAATTATTGTTGTTGATGATTTCAGCTCCGACAAGACCGTTGAAATCGCACATCGGTTAAATGCAAAAATTATTCAAAAAGAATGGATGGGGTTTGCAAAACAAAAAGAATTTGCCCTGCAACAGGCTAGCCATGAATGGGTATTCTCGTTGGATGCTGATGAAGAAGCAACCGAATCGTTGAAATCTGAAATTCGTGCACTCGTTGATGGTGCAGATACCTGTGAAGGATATGAAATTCCGCGAAAAAGTTTTTTCCTCGGTAAATGGATCGAACACAGCGGGTGGTACCCCGGTTATCAATTGCGACTGTTTCAAAAATCCAAAACTCGGATGAATCATCGTCCTGTTCATGAAGGATTTTTGATTGAAGGGAAAACTGGGAAACTGCAATCGCCATTGAACCATTATACCTATCATTCGATTCATCAATACATCGAAAAAATGAACGATTATACGTCGCTGGATGTCATGAATAAAATATCCAATGGCAAAAAAATTTCATGGCTGAATTTCATTTTGAATCCATTGTCGGTGTTTCTGCGCATGTTTTTTTCACTGCAAGGATACAAAGACGGAATACGGGGATTTTTGCTGGCGTATTATTCGTCATTCAGTGCTTTAGTGCTTTATGCAAAATGCTGGGAATATCAGTACGCATCGAAATTCAAAGAACCGTTGCCGCCGGTATCAAGCACGGCAATTGGGGAATTAAAAAAACTTTCTTCGTAATTCGTAGATCATTATGAAAATATTTTTACGCATTCTCTCGTATGTCAAACCGTACTGGCGCACATTAACGCTGTCGGTGACATGCACGATACTTTTTTCGATTTTCAGCGGTGCGTCTATCTACTTAACGATCCCGTTGCTAGAAACATTATTCGATCAAACTCCTGCCGAAGTTCACTTTATTCAGACCCCGCCGAAGAACCAGCTCGTTCCGAATGAAATTGTTGGTGTAAAACAGCAAGTTGAAAATAGCGTCAGAGATTTTATTTTTGCCGGAACAAAAGCAGAAGCACTATTCAAAATCTGCACGCTCATCTTTGTCGTATTCCTTTTTAAAAATATTTTCGACTACAGTCAATCGTACCTTATGGCGTTTGTTGAACAAAGTTTGATGCGCGATTTGCGAAACGAACTCTATCGTCATCTTCACAATCTGTCGTTGTCCTATTTTACTAATGAGCGAACCGGGAATCTTATTTCGCGTGTAACAAACGATGTCAACGTCGTGAACGGAGGCGTTTCAGCAAGCTTTGTCACGATGGTGAAAGAACCGCTTTTGATCATTGTATTTCTCACCATGGCATTTACGTTGAGCTGGAAGTTGACCCTGCTGGCGTTCGTTGTTTTTCCATTTTCGCTCCTCATCATTTCCGGAATAGGATTACGCCTGCATAAACAGAGCGGCGTGATGCAGGAAAAAATGGCTGATATTACGTCCGTTTTGCAAGAAACTATTTCAAATGTAAAAGTTGTCAAAGCATTTGCCATGGAGAATTTTGAAAACAAGAAATTCCAAAAAGAAACGCAGAGTTACTTCAAAACAATTCTGCGAATGACCCGTATCAGGAATTTTTCTTCCCCGACGACGGAATTGCTCTCTATTCTTGCCGGTGCAGTGATTATTTTTTACGGAGGACAGCAAGTGTTGATCACGGGCGAGATGAAGGCGGCCGAATTTCTTGGGTTCCTTTTCGCCATTTTTCAAATCATGCCGCCGGTAAAAGAATTGGCAAGTGTCAATAACCGGTTGCAAGAATTTTCAGCCGCAGGGAAAAGAATTTTTGAGATTATGGACATGAAGCCTGCGATTCAAAACAGTCCCGGTGCCGTAAAGCTTGAAGAGATCACGAAATCGATTTCATATGACAACGTGACGTTTGGGTACGAAGCGGAGGGCGGAGAACAGCGAATTGTGCTGTCGAAGGTCAATGTGAAAATCAAAAAAGGAGAATTGATCGCATTAGTGGGGCCAAGCGGAAGCGGGAAGACGACATTTGTCGATTTGTTACCTCGATTTTATGATCCTGTTGAAGGGAAAATTCTCGTCGATGATGTGGATATCAAAATGATTGACGTGCAATCGCTTCGAGAAAAAATCGGAATCGTTACCCAGGAAACGATTTTATTTAATGATACTGTGCGCAATAATATTGCTTACGGTCTCACCAATTGTCCGGATGAAAAAATTCGCGATGCAGCGAAAGCGGCGAATGCCCTTTCGTTCATCGAAGCAATGCCGTTTGGGTTTGAGTCGATGATTGGAGATCGAGGGGTGAAACTTTCGGGCGGACAGCGTCAACGCATTTCGATTGCACGGGCCCTTTTGAAAAACCCCCCGATTATGATTTTTGATGAAGCCACGTCGGCGCTTGACAGTGAAAGTGAAATCCTCGTTCAGGAGGCGATGGAGCGTTTAATGCAGAACAGGACTTCGCTGGTGATTGCGCACCGGCTTTCAACAATTCGGAATGCAGACAGAATTATTGTTTTGGAGGCAGGAAAAATCGTTCAAGAGGGAAGACACGTGGAATTACTTAAACAAAAAAATGGACTGTATAAAAAGCTGTATGACATGCAATTTGCTCATGTCTTATGAAATCGTCCGATAAAATTTTTCCGATTGTTTTTTTTGTTCACCTTGCCGTCATTATTTATTCGATTGCGCTTGCTCAAATATTTTACTTTCTCCTTTTGTGTGTTTGGGTTGCTGTGATTTTCAAGAATAAAGAAATTTCATTCAATTCATACGACATCCTTTTCTTAGTGTTTATTCTTCTGCGAATCGTTACCATTATTGCCTCAGAGTATCCTTCATTAAGTGTTATTGCAATCTATCGTGAAATTATTTTTTATCCATACTATTTTATTGCAGTATATTATTTTCGTTCAAAAGGAATCGACGGTATAAAAACAGCACTTTGGGTTTCTCTTTTTGCCGCGATCATTCCGTCTCTTTATGCAATTTGGTCAGTTGCGCAGGGAGCAGTTGGACGAGGTGCATCATTCAGCGGCGGTTATTCCGTCTTTGCGGTCCACACGTCATTTATGTTTGCGTTTGGCCTGGCGCTATTTGTGACACAGAAAAAACCAAAAATTAAATTGATGGTGACGGCGGGTTTATTGATCTACGCCGCAGGAGTTGTAAGCACTTATACCCGTGCAATGTGGATTGCCGTTGTCCTGTGCGTACTTGCACTCGGAATTATTGGATACAGGAAAACTTTGATTGCTTTTGCTCTCGTAGGGATTGCAGCCTTCAGTTTTTTCTCATCCGTGCATGAGCGGTTTCTTTCACTTCTGGATCCGATGCATAGCAGCAGCGGACGGCTGGAATTGTGGAATGCCGGATTAGAACTCGTTTCCCGTCATATGGTTTTGGGTTTTGGTCCGGAAACATTACGCGCGATTATTGGAGATCGATCCCGATTTTTTGACCCGTACATTAACTCATGGCACAACGAAATTCTCCATGTTACCATTGAAAGCGGAATTATTGCGCCGCTGCTGCTGCTCACCATTTACGGATTTTCTTTTTTCCTCCTTTTCAAATTGAAACGTCCTGAATCGTTGGAAAACAATAATGGGCAATTTGAATTTTATTTTATCCTGTTTACCATTTTAATCATCATCCCTTCCATTATGTTTGGAAGCATTATGCTTTCTATCCTTAACGGCTTGGTGTTGAAATTTGTTTTGGCCTTTTATTCATTTACCGGCGAAGAATCTGAAATTCTGAAACGCCGTACGTGGAGATTTCGGTCATGACGCCGCTATCGGTGATTGTTATTACGAAAAATGAAGGACATAACATCGAAGAATGTCTGCAGAGTGTGCAGTGGGCAGATGATATTATTGTGGTTGATGCAGAAAGTAAGGACGACACCGTTACAAAAGCAAAAATATTTACCGAAAAGGTCTATCGCAAGCCATGGTTAGGCTTTGCGGCAGCAAAACAATTTGGATTGGAACAAACAAAGCATAAATGGATACTTTGGTTGGATGCTGACGAGAGAGTGACTCCTGCGCTTGCTGAAGAGATTCAGAAATTAATTCTTTCAACTCCTGCCGAAGCGGCATTTCTCGTTGGGCGGCGAGCATATTTTTTAGGCCGATGGATCAAACATTCGGGATGGTACCCAGGATACGTTTCGCGGTTGTTTAATAAAGAGAAAGCGTTGTTCAATTCCGCGCAGGTCCATGAAGGGCTGGAGATTCATGGAGAAGTAAAACAATTGCAAAACGACCTTCTTCATTACACTGATCCAAATATCTACCACTATTTTGCAAAACTGAATCGTTATACGACGTTGGCGGCTGATGAATTGGTGCAAAAAGGAAAGAAGGCATCGCTTTCAGATGTGATCATTCGTCCGATATGGCAGTTCACACGAATGTACGTGCTGAGAGCGGGGTTTTTGGACGGAATTCAAGGTTTACTGCTTGCATTATTTTCTTCGGGGTATGTTTTTACAAAATATTGTAAATTGCGGGAGAAAGAAATTCACTCTGAACAATAATTTGAGATTATGGAAGACAAACAAAAACATGAGATGCTGTTCGTGCAATTGATTTCAATGTTTCATGCAGCGGCACTTCAGCAAATGGGAAAAATTAAAAACCCTGTGACCGACAAGATTGAACGAGACATGGAACAGGCAGAGCTTTCAATCGACATGCTGGATATGCTGAAAGAAAAGACCAGAGGGAATATTTCTGCCGATGAAGAAAAAGCAATCACCGATCTTGTTGCGCAGTTAAAACTCAATTACGTTGACGAAAAATCCAAGGATGCTCCAAAACAATGAAAATTGGCGTTATCGGAAATACGACGAAGGAATCGCTGGCAGATGCACTTGATCTTCTTTTACGAATTGGAGCCAAGCACGATTTAGTTTTTCTTTTTCATGAAGATGTCCGAAACGCTTTAAAAAAATCTCACGAAGAAAAGATTGCCAGTGCTCGCTTTGTCAATTCTCCGACGTTGGTGCATGAGAGTGATTTCGTTATTGCCTTCGGAGGCGATGGGACGATTCTCAATGCAGCAAGAATTGTCGGAATGTCTGAAATCCCTATCCTTGGAATTAATCTAGGAAAGCTGGGATTTTTGGCAGAATCATCCCTTGAAGAATTAGAAATTTATCTCAGGGATATCAGCCGCAACGCTCATCTTATTGAGGACCGCACGGTGCTCAAAGTCCATTTCGAAGATCATAGCGGAGAAATGTATGCGTTGAACGAGCTTGTGGTCGATAAGAGCACATCGTCGCGTGTGATAAGAATTTCCGTTTATGTTGACGACGATTATTTAGTGAGCTTTTCCGGCGACGGCATCATTGTTTCGACTCCAACAGGATCGACGGGCTATGCTCTGGCTGCGGGAGCTCCGATTATGGTTCCGACAACGAATGTTTTTGTCATTCAACCGATTTCCGCGCATTCGTTAAGTGCGCGGACGGTGATCGTTCCCGATTCCAGTGTCATCAAAATTGTTGTCGAGCATCACTCTGAGGAAGCGAGAGCAACGGCAGACGGCCAGCAGGAGAAAATTTTTGCTCCGCCAATGAACATCTATGTTCAAAAGGCTGATTACAAAGTGCGGCTGGTAAAACGAAAAGAGAGAAGTTACTACGACGTGCTTCGCGCAAAATTACTCTGGGGAAGTGATGTCCGATTAATTAAGGGAAGAAAAGGATGAGATTCATACTGTGCTGTTTTTTTCTTGCGGCCACTCTTTATTCGTGTTCGAATTCCAAATTGTACGAAATCACGAAAGAAGATTCAGGAACGAAAATTGTCACCGGAAAATTCGAACGGGCGTTATTTCATTCCGATGCTGATCTGAAAAGCTGGTTTGAATTTAATTACGCAGGATACGAAGTCGATCATGCTCAGATTCCTGAGATCAAAACTCGAGCACAGAATGTACGATATATGATTATTCTGGGAACGTGGTGCAGTGATTCCAAAAAGCAAATTCCTCGTCTGTTGAAGATTTTTGATGCCGCGAATATTGACTCATCAAGTATTGAACTTCACGGTGTCGACCGATTGAAGCAGAGTGAAGAGGGAATATCAAAAAAATATTCTGTTGAAAAAGTTCCGACGATTATTGTGTTGAAAGAAGGGAAAGAAATCGGAAGAATTGTCGAAGAGCCGCACGAAACGCTCGAAAAAGATCTCATTCAAATTTTAAAAATACAATAACTACGGGATTGTATCCGTAGCTCCTTCCATAATCCATGTCTTAAACCCTTGTATCTGATTCGCGGTTAATGGCGGATAGGGAGGATAAGGCATGGGTGTAGAACCTGGACGTCCTTCAATACTCCAAATCAACCTGCTAAGAGCCGTATCTTTTGGGATGACAACGTCATAAAAACGCTGACGGATTCCGGAATAACTCGAAAGATCGAGATTGCTCGCCTTTGTTTGAACGTCATGACATCCAGAAGTAGCACACGCGATATTAAACAATGGTTGAATTGTTCGATGATAACTTATCTTATTTTTCGGGAAGACGATGTCATTAATGGAATTTGTTACGGAATCTTTGCACGAATACATCCCAACCGCCGCAGCACAGCATCCAAACAATGTAATTATTCTTGCTTTCGTCTTTTTGTTCATTCAGCGACCTGTTTAATCCTCTCATCACGTGCCGGTGTAATTACTTTTTGCTGTTTTACCGCATCAATCAAAACATCACGGTCAATGACATTAAGCTGTGTAAGTGCTTTTTCAGAGAGAGTGATTCCGAAATATTTTTTTGATTGAGCTACGATATAGTTATTTGTCACGATCGAATATTTTTTTGTTTCTTCGATCTGTTTGCCGCTTATCAGTGCGCTTTTTAATATTCGCTTTCCATCTTTGACAGAAAAATCATAAGTCAATCCCGACACCTGGCAGAAATCATCTACAATGGACAATTGATGCTGGAGCATAGAACGGAGCGTGATACCATCAACAGTAAATACGATTAACGTATTTCCAAACGGGCTAATTTCCCAAATATCTCTGGTGGTAATTTTCCCTCTCAGGATATCTTTTCTTATCCCGCCGCTGTTTTGAAATGCAATATCCGATTTTGCATAGGCTCTCATTGCATCCGCAATCCAATTCCCTACGGGGCTTTCGCCACCGTACGTCCTGTACCAATCGCCGTTCAATTCACCAATAACCTCATTTAAACTTTTATCGGCAAGTTGTTCTAATTCAAGCACTTTGCTCTTTACGGTTGAATCTTCTTTTACGTCGGCAGAACGACACTCAATCAATTCTTCCGTAGAAGCAACGATCGTATCTTTTTGTATATCGATGCTTAAATCGAGTTTGCCCAGCCAACGGCCTCGTGTTCCTGCCTGGACGATGATGACTCCATTAATAATTTTTGGCTTGAAAAGTGCGGTATGGCTATGTCCACCGACAATGATATCAATATCGGGAGCATGAAGAGCAAGAAGACTATCGTCATCAACGCCGAGATGAGTAAGTGCCACAATAAGATCCGCTCCTTCTTTTTTCAACTGCGGAACGAGTCGATTGATCGTCTCAGCCGGAGATTCAACCTTCAGTCCTTTGGTGTTTTCAGGAAGAGAAAGTGTCGGAAGATCAGAAGTCATTAAGCCGACAACGGCAATTTTCACTTTTCCGATTTGCTTCATCACATACGTTCCGGCAAATGGTTTGTTGGACTCTTCATACAGTAAATTTGCCGAGACGATTGGAAATACGGCTTTGGAAATCTTTTCATGAAGCGAAATATTAGTGTAATCGAATTCATGGTTTCCCAGCGTCATTACATCGGGGTTTAATAAATTCATTAAATCAATTTGGGATTTTCCTTTGGTCACTGTTGAAACAGGACTTCCCTGGAAATCGTCACCCGCGTTGAGTGCCAAGGTTCCAGAAGTTCCTTTTCCGTATTTTTTCAGATAGGAAGCCAACGTTGCGCTTCCGCCGACAAAATACGTCGTATCATTGTTCGTTGTTTTGCTTTTCGCTTTTACTTGGAACGGAAGATTTTGAGAATGGAAATCATTCCAATGCAGAATGGTGAGATGTTCCTGCGAAAATGCCAGGGAAGCGAAAAGAACAACAAGGGAAAGTTTTTTCATAGTCGTTTTATGTTATGGGCAATGAACTTTTCAAATATAATGAAAGTTTCTGAAAAAAATTGTATCATTGAACCATGAAGAAATCATTTCTCTTTTTTTCGCTTGTCTGGTGCATGGCCACTGCAAAGTCACAGGACTTCGGGTACGAATACTACAACATTCTCGATTATCGTTCTCTCGGTGTCAATTATTCGATGCAGGAATTTTCTCCGCGGAATTCCAATTCGCTTCCCGATTCATTTAAGATTTCATTTAAAACGCATCTCCCATTTGTCGAATACCGTGAACTCGGCCTTCGAGTCGGCGTTGGGTATCAGCAATATGTTTTTTCGGGAAAAACGAGATCGTCATTTTCCGTCTACGCTGAATCGGGAAATGATATTGCCGTAAGCGGAAAAGCGGAAAGAAACGGCTTCTTTTTACCGGTGGTTGTTTCGGCAAATTATGTCAATGCCGAAGCGGCGGGAGGAACAAAATCATTTGAGGTGGGAAGTTTGGGGATTGGCACCGGAGTGAAATATCGATATTTTTCCAAGACGATAGGTTTTCAGATCTATGGGACTGCGGCGCTTCATTATTCTTCGGAAGGATTCAGTATCGAATACGGCTCATCGGTCTCGTACAGCGGGGAAGCACAATTGATTTTTCCGAACATATTTTTGGACGGGGTGTTGCTCGGATACCGGTACCAGTTTCAAGAGTGGAACATGAGCAACTCTTCAATTAATTACGAGCGCTTCTATCACGGTCCGTATATCGGTATCATGTTTTAACGATAGCACCCTTCAGCAATTTTCCCATCCTTATTTTACGACCGCCATCTTTTTTGTTTGATGGAAATTTCCGGCATGAAGTGTATAAAAATATATCCCTGAAGGGAATCCGGAAGCATCCAGGTGAACCGCATGAATGCCGCCGTCAGTGACATCATTGAACAGCGTAGAAATTTCTCTTCCCAAAAGGTCATACATTTTTAGCAATACGAATTCCTTTGCCGGAATGCTGAATTCTATTGTTGTTGCGGGATTAAAGGGGTTGGGGTAATTTTGATGCAGCGAATACTCGAACGGAATGATTTCCGAATTTTTTATTCCTGCAACGTGCGTGGCAGCGGCATTCTTCAAGACAATATTGTTGTTCGGATCGAATGACATTGCCAGTGGTATGCCGTGCAATTTAATTTTGAATGATTCATTGTTGACAGCGTTGTTCACGCGTACGGTTGTGTCTGTCCCTCCGAAGATTGAAAATTTCAATTCAACCGGCATTTCCCAATAACCGTTTTGCGCATTGGATTGACCGATCACGACATCAGCTGAAGAATCAGAATTGAATGAGTAGTACACTTGATAAAGGGGGTGGTTTGCTCTCTTCACCCATTGATCGAAGAACCCGCTCAAGTTTTGTCCTGTTGCCTTGGTCATGTGCGCAACAAAATCATCCGTACGGATTGTCCCAAATTTAAATTGAGCATCCGTTGCATACGAATGCAGCGCGGAGAAAAACAGCGAATCGCCCAGCACATACCGAAGCATGTGAAGGACGCACGCTCCTTTGTAATATGTCGTTGCGACATTAAAAAGATCTCCGCTTGAGGGAGTATGACTTGACCATGATGCATTATAGATCGGCAGGCCGGGATTGAATTTGAAATATCCGGCTGCGTCTGCATCAATATCAAGTTTGTATTCAACATAGCTGAACGATTTTTCATACCACAATGCTTCGCAATATGTCGCAAACCCTTCATTGAGCCAGATATCTGCCCACGTATCGCACGTGATCATATCTCCGAACCATTGATGGGCAAACTCATGCGAAATAAGATTTTCATTCCAGCCGTTTTCCAATAAACTTGTCAGTGTCTGATTTTCCATCCCGCCCCAGGCAAACATGCTGTCCATCGTTGCAAATCCGTTCTTTTCAAACGGATGTTCGCCGAACAATTGTGAATAGTATGTTGTCATCGGAATAATTTTTGTCTTGATGTTGTTCAATCGAGTTACGCTTTCTCCAGTATTCCAGTAAAACATAATGGGTATGCTGTCAATCGGGTTCGATAATTTATGCCAATAGACGATATCAAGATTATAATTTACTTTTGCGGAGAGGACGACAAGATACGTTGCTACCGGATCGCGGCTGATCCAATGAAACAACCGTTTTGCAGGATCGGCGGTTAACGAATCGAGGACTAATTTTCCGTTCGATCCTAATTTTACCGGACTGGGAACGAGCGCCGTCATTTCTACTGTTGCCTTGTCCGATGGTTTGTCCCAGCATGGGAACCATTTTCGTGCTCCTTCAGGTTCGGCATCGGTAAAGACCATTCCGTCGTTTCCTACATAGAACGCATCATCGGTAACATTGTTGTGGTGATAAGAGATTTTTACGCTTACCGTTTCTCCGGCAGTGTATGTTGAACCAAAATTTATTTTCACAACATCGCCGGAGTGGGTGAACGAGAGGGCAGGTGCTGAAACGGCATCAATCGTCAGCGACGAATTAACGGCATCCAGACTGATTGAATTCAAAGCCGAATCGACGCGAAAGGTAATGGTATTTGTTCCGCTGAATGATTTCGGAAACGGCGGAAAAAAATTATTATAGAGATTCAAATCTAACGCATAGTGCACGACATCAAACGAATGTGGAAGCGTTGAAAGAGAAGAGATCTTTTGAAAGATATGTGGGCGGTGAATTTGTTTTTGAGAGCATATGACTGCGCCGGAAGAAATATCCGACTGCGCAAACCCAAATGAAAAGAGAAAAAAAACTGCGCCGCACAAAATCTTTTTCACAAAATGTCTCCACAAATGTTATGGAATCTTTTTTCAAGGTAATGAAATTTGATGAAAGGTAAAATGGTCTGATTTAGGAGAACATTGCTTGCCGGTAAGAGTAAAAAATAATACATTTTACGAGACAAAAATTGGCTCCGGCAATCAGTCGATATTTCTGCACGATGGCTGACCGAGTCGGCAAGTATATTCAAATGGTTGACATCGGATTAAGGTGCGTGCGATGGTATTGACCTTTTTTCCTTAATGCTAAAAAAATGAATAGAAACCAAAAGTTGTTCGGCTGGCTCGGATCAATCTTATTACTCTTAATAATTCCTATCAAAGTAGTGCGCGTGACAAATCTTAGTGAGTTCGTTGAATTTATTATTGGCATCGCACCAAGTATTTTGGGCCCGGCAGGTCTACTCTTCCTCTTACAATCGGGCACCGGTAAATTTTCAAAACTGTCATTGAATCAAATTACTGCACTTGTCGCTGTAATTTCTTTTGCACTCGAATTTGCTCAACTTCTTCCCAGATCCGGTATTTTAGCGAATGTGAAATACACTTTCGATTGGTATGACGTGTGCGCAACGGTGCTCAGTGTTTGCATTGGCTACTGTATTGCTTATACTATCAATAAAAAAACATCACGTATAATGAAAATTAACAGTCACTAACTTGCGGCGCCCTCGTCAGCCACCCAAGCCGATACTGCACCGACTTGCGCTTCACGTTTTAAATGCTGAGTTTTCTTTAAAGAAGGAGAAATGAAAATGATAAATCGACTAATTTGTGTCATGGTGTTCATTCCATTAGTGATTGCCGTTGTCAACTGCCAAAACAAAAGCAGCGCAGCACAGGATGGAATGGCAAGTTTTCGGGATGATGCTCTCGGTATCTCATTTGCGAAAATCGGGACAGTAGAAAAAATCGAGGGCTCTACCTATCGTATAATGCTGCAGCCATCGAATAATTCTCAAGCTCACACGGCATTTGCCCAGGTTTCTACCGCAGATCGATTGTTCGTTGATTTGCCGGGAAGTTACGGCGGCAGATTTTTTTTCGATGAGCCGTCAGCAGAGAAATTTTTTCAAAACAGAATTCTTGTTGATTCAGTGAATACCGGACAGTTGACCTTCCGCCGCGAATATTGGGTCGTGTATGCCGGCATGGGAATGTGGGAAGGAGTTATCAATTGTTACACGCAAAAAGGGAGCGGGTATTACGTTGTATCTTTGGTGCAAGAACTGCCGGCCGGTAAACCCGGGGAAGAGAGCGATGGCAAGCCGCTGACCGCTGATGAATTGAAAGAAAAAATTTTCAAGGTTCTTCAAGATACAACCAATGTGAATGTCAGCAGGTTTACAACATTACTTACTTCTGTTCAGATTTATAAATAAGAATGAAGGAATTATTGAGATGAGAAAATTACGATTCTCTTTTATCTTCTCCGGTATGATGGCGATGATCTTGATGTTCCTGCCCGGATTAAGTCATGCAAAAGATTCGCTTTCCATTACCGGTAAGGGAGTGTGGATATGGCAATTTTGGAATGCCAACAGCAGTAACTTAACGACGACAATCAATAAATTAAAGAGTGCCGGAATTACGTGGGCTGTTTGCAAAATGGGAGACAGCAACAGCCCGTATGTTGTCAGTGGAAAATCGCTGTATACGTGGGCAGCAGCCTACGGCGGTGTGGACAGCGTTGTCAGCATTTTTCACAACAACGGAATAAAACTCTTCGGCTATCAATATGTTCGTGGAGCTCCATATTATTATCCATCAATTACGACCACGAATGAAACTGATGTTGCCAATCTCATCCTTGATGTGAAGGGGATTGATGGGCTTCTTATCGACGCGGAAATAGAGTACGATAATTTAGTCAACAGAGTTGAAGCAGCCCGAAGTTATTGCGACAGTATTCGGGCTCATCATCCGAATAGTTTTGTCGGACTGACAGCATGGTCACGACCCAACAGTCATCCCACATTCCCGTGGGTAACATTTCTTACGCATGTTCAGGTAAATATGCCTCAAGCATATTGGGGTGCACGGCCAACGACGGTGCAAAATGAAATGAATCTTATGAACACACAATTTGCCTCCAACACTGCTACCTGGATTGCGCAAGGTGACAGCGCTGCAGCAAAACCGATCATGCCGATTGGTGATGGATATACTGCAAAAGTTGTTCAGGCGATATTACAAATTTTTGCAGCTTGTCTCAAACAACATACAGTTATCCCGGTGTGAGTTTGTGGGAATACAATCAAATAGCGAATGCATTTATATGGGATGAATATACATCGGCGTGGACTGTGACGTCCGTTGCACATAGAGAGGTCACTCCAGTTCAATGTACACTTTTGCAAAATTATCCGAATCCATTCAATCCAACAACAACAATCCAATACGGCCTGCCATCATCAAGCAGAGTTTCACTAAAAATCTATAACGCCCTCGGTCAGCAAGTTGCCGACCTTGTGAATACAGAACAGACAGCTGGATGGCATGAAATTGTGTGGAATGCAAAAGTTGCTTCGGGATTATATTTCTACCGCGTTGATGCGGTAAGCAATTCAAATCCGAATGACCATTTTACACAGCTGAAGAAAATGCTCCTCTTAAAATAATTACGGAACCCGGCACGCGCCATATTTTTTATTCAATAAAAAAATCATTATGAATTATTTTGATACGATCAACGCGGCAGTGACAGTGTGCGACACCCAAGGAACCATTCTGTATATGAATGAACAATCCGCGCACGTCTTCGAAAGCGACGGAGGGAAAGAGCTCGTTGGCAAAAGCTTATTCGACTGCCATCCGGAGCCTGCATTGTCCAAAGTGAAAGAATTGTTGGCGAACGGGACGACGAACATCTATACGATTGAGAAAAAAGGTAAGAGAAAAATTATTTATCAGTCTCCGTGGTTTGATAAGAAAACAATCGGAGGGATGATTGAAGTATCGATCGAACTTCCGAATGAGATTCCTCATTTTATAAGAAAGTAAACCTATGTGCTTTTCAGCGACAGCAAGTTTTGCAGGAGGTATTGCCATTACGTCAATCGGTGTTGCTTCTCTTAAAGAAGTGCATAAACCGTATAACACTCTTTTTGGCAGCATACCGTTGGTCTTCGGAGTTCAGCAAATCTCCGAAGGATGTTTGTGGCTGGCATTATCAAATCCGGAATACGCACATTTTCACAATGCCGGTACGTATATATTTTTGATCATTGCCAGAATCATCTGGCCGACAATGGTCCCGCTCTCAATTCTGCTGATGGAACCGCAGATGAAAAAGAAAAAACTGATTTTGCCAATGCTTGGTATGGGCGTATCGGTCTCATTGTATTATACCTATTGTCTCTCATTTCTCAATGTCGTTCCGCGCATTGCAGAGCATCATATTCAGTATGTCACCGATTATCCTGAATCGCTGGCGGTGGTGGTGTTTCTCATCTACGTTGCCGCCACTGTTCCGCCATTTTTTATTTCGAGCATTCCACGATTGCCTCTCTTCGGCACATTGATGCTTGTATCGTCTACCGTGACGGCAATATTTTTTGTTCAGTATGTCACATCGGTGTGGTGTTTTTTTGCGGCAGTGTTAAGTGTTGTCATTTATTGGATACTCAAAGATTCAAAAGAGCAAACAGGTGACCGCAATCCCAAACCCATTCACGTGGAGATGGAATCCAAATAAGCCTCAATCGATGGAACCTTACAGAGAAACTCTATATCACCGTGACTAAATAATTTACTCGTCACCCTGAGCGATTCTGAGTGTAGCGATGATTAAGGTGAAAAACATAGATACTTCGCTGGCGCTCAACATGACTAAGGGCGAAAAAATAAGATGGGATTGGTGAAGCGAGAGTGCTACTTAAAGAGGCCTTCAGTCGACAGAAAACGTTGCGCAATGACAAAATAAAAAAAGGGACTCAATGAGTCCCTTTTTTTGTGAGCTGGCAAGGGGATTTGAACCCCTGACCTGCTGATTACGAATCAGCTGCTCTACCAACTGAGCTACGCCAGCGAATACGTAAATATAATAAAAGTTTGCTGTTCGTGCAACGGGAAGCATAGATTGACTGTAACAAAAGAGCCGCATATTTTATGCGGCTCTTTATTCTGAAGCGATTGAGATTTTAAATTATGTCCAAACATCATGGCCTGTTTGGTTGCCGTTATTATCATATGTCCACCAAGAACCTGAGCCGGTTGAAGTCCATGTAATTTTTTGGATCAGCGTTGTGCCGGTATAAAGATCAAGTTCGCCTGAACCATCTTTGTTGTTGATGAATTTATATTTCGCTTGCAAAACGCTATGCTCATCATATACTGCCAATTCGGATGTGACTGCTCCTGCTGCGTTTGTTGAGAAAGTGAAGAGGGCTTCTAAAACAGTAGAATTCAGGTAATAAATTTTCCAGTTCCCCGATTTTCCGTCTGCAGTTGTTGTTCCTTCCATTGCAACCCAATTGTGAAACACAGTGGTGTCGCCTGGTTCGGTTCCATTGTAAACTAATTTCCATGCGGCATCGCCGTTTGTTGCGACGGTTGCTGTCATGGTAACGGTAAATGTTCCGACTGTGTACGTGTATGTCCAGACATTGCCATTTTGT
The DNA here is from genome assembly GCA_037443785.1 of Ignavibacteriales bacterium. Lineage (GTDB taxonomy): Bacteria > Bacteroidota > Ignavibacteria > UBA10030 > UBA8401 > JAQUOA01. Next base: position 56,944 of record JBBINR010000022.1, read on the forward strand.
GTTCCAGGCATTTGTGCATACGGCTGTGCAAAGCCTGCGAATCCATTAACCATACCGGCATACGATTGCGCTTGTAGGGCATGTGTATCACTTGATTGAGTTTTTGGTCCGGTAACGGTGATCACCGGAGCTGTCGGCTTTTGTGTCGATGGACCGGTAGTAGTGCTATCTTTTTTGCATCCGGCAACCGTAAAACCGAGAATGAGTGCAAATAGTAAAGCAAGGCGGATCGTAGTGTTTTTCATAGGAGTCCCCGATAAATAATTGATAGGGTGTATTGTGATTGGTGGAGAGCAATATAAACTTTTTCTTTGTAGATTGTCAACGAATCTAAATCACAATACTGGTATATTATCTCATGGAAATCACATTATACACCCCGGCATTGCTTTTTCCGGCTCTATCGCTGCTATTGTTGGCATATACAAACCGGTTTCTTGCTCTTGCAGCTCTAACTCGCGAATTGCACGCGCAATATTCATTAAAGCCGGAATCGCATATCAAAGCCCAATTGGTTAATCTTCGGTACCGAATCAATATCATTAAAAATACGCAGACCTTTGGCGTAGCAAGTTTTTTCGGCGGAGTGCTGTGCATGGTTTGGCTGTTCATGGGATTGAACGAACTGGCAAAGTGGACTTTTGGCGGAAGTTTGGTATTGATGTTAATTTCATTAGCACTTTCACTTCGCGAAGTTCAAGTCTCTATTGATACGCTTGCCTTGCAACTTCACGACTTAGATTGAATTTTTCTTACATACGATTCTTTAGATTGTCATTGCGAAGCGTTTTTTGCAGAGTAATCTTCTTATCAAATTTGAAAGATTGCTTCACTCAAAGGAAACATTTACCCGCAATGACCTTTACAACAAGAGCGGCATTGAAAATTTTTAACACTATCATTTGAACGAAGGGTTTAGGATGAATCAGCGGTTACTTCATAAAACAATTGAAAGCTTCAATACAAAAGAATTTTCTTCGACGGAAGATTTACTTTCGCACGTTCTTCATCAAATTGTCGCCAACGACAGGATTGAAATTAAGGGAGGGCGTGTTTGGAAACTTGATCAAGCCAAATATGCGTATGAACTTATTGCCCAAGCGGGGAATGTCAATACCATCAAGCCGCATTATCTGGTGAAGGTTGATGAATACCGGATGTTCAAGCAGCTTGTCCGCCATCGGACCATTGTTGCGAAAGAAACCAATGCGTATTTGAAGAGCAAGGGAATCGAAAAATACTCTGCCACCGGAGTCGGTGAAATTGTGACGGTGAAGGGGACAGAACTGTTTAAGCACATCCTGTCATTCAATACCGATCTCGATCATGAAGAAGTAGCGCCGACACTGAATATTATCAGCTATGCCGTCACGTCGATGTTGAAGAATCGACGGATTGAAAAAACGTCCAAGCAGCTGCAAAAAGATCTCGACAAGGCGCGCGAGATTCAGCGAAGCATTCTTCCGGCGCACGAACTTCAATTTCACAATTATGAAGTGTTCGGTATTTCACTTGCCGATAGAATCGTGGGAGGCGATTTCTTTGACTACATTGTGAGCGACGATAAAAATCGTGTGGGTATTGCGATCGGCGATGCGGCAAGCAAAGGAATTTCTGCGGCAGTTCAGGCATTGTATGTGTCCGGCGCGCTTCGGATGGGGGCATCGTATCAAACGCAGATAAGCAATCTGATCAGGAATATTAATGCGCTTGTGCATCATACATTTTCCGATGACCGCTTTCTGACATTGTTCTATGCGGAATTGATCAACGATAAACACGGCTTGTGTGTTTACGTTAATGCCGGCCACAGCAGCCCGATTTTGTACCGTGCGTCGACAAATAAAACTGAATTGTTAGCTGCAACGGGAAATATTGTAGGTCCTTTCCCGAATCAAACGTACCGCAGTGAAGGCATTATGCTGGCGAAAGGTGATATCCTTCTTCTATACACGGACGGAGTTTCTGAAGCAATGGATCCGTCAGGGAATCAATATTCCGAGCAGCGGCTGATTTCAAAGTTGATTGAATTGAAAAATGAAAAAGCGCAAAACATCGCCCGCATG
>JBBINR010000023.1:0-57630 GCA_037443785.1 Ignavibacteriales bacterium
GGAATGGAAGTCGTTTTGCCGAGCGGAGAAATTATTATGTGTGGCGGAAAAACCGTTAAGGATGTCGCCGGATATAATCTGAAAGATTTTTTTATCGGCTCCGAGGGAACACTTGGTATCTTCACAAAAATTTTATTGAAGCTCATTCCCAAACCTCAGACAAGCAAAACAATGCTTGCGTATTTCAATTCGCAGGTTGATGCAGGAAAAACCGTTTCGTCAATTATTGCGAAGAAGATTATTCCGGCGACGGTTGAATTTCTTGATAAAACGACGATTCGCTGTGTTGAAGATTTTGCAAAGATTGGTTTACCCACTAACATCGAATCGTTGCTTCTTTTAGAAGTTGATGGGCATCCAAAAGTTGTGGAAGAAGAAGCTGAAAAAGTTGTCGAATGCTGCCGTCAAAACAATGCCATTGAAGTAAAGATTGCCAAAACTACTGACGAAGCACTTCAACTGAAAACAGCACGACGATCGGCTTTTTCAGCATTGGCGCGAACTAAACCGACAACGATTCTCGAAGATATTACCGTGCCGCGAAGCGAAATTGCAACAATGTTGAAAAGGATAGAAGAAATTTCTAAAAAATATAATATTCTCATCGGCACATTTGGGCATGCCGGTGACGGGAATTTACATCCCACATGTTTGACAGATGAACGAAACAAGGAAGAAATTGAGCGAGCAGAAAAAGCGTACAAAGAAATTTTTGAAGAAGCGGTGAAGCTCGGAGGAACAATAACCGGTGAACACGGGACCGGCCTTGCAAAGAAAAAATTCCTCCATTTGTATACAGGCTATACGGCAATTGAAACGATGCGTTCAATTAAAAAAGCAGTAGATCCGAATATGATTTTAAATCCAGGGAAAATATTTGAAGTATGAACGCACTAGCACACACAAAATATTTTTTCGGAGTGGATATTCCAAGTGATGATTTTTTAACTCAATGTATGCATTGCGGTCTATGCCTGCCGACCTGCCCGACATTCCAACTTACCGGGAATGAAAAATCTTCACCGCGCGGAAGAATCCGGTTAATAAAATCAGTTGCTGAAGGTAAATTAGAATTTACGCAGGGATTCATTGATGAAATGAATTTCTGTTTGGACTGTCAAGCGTGTGAAACCGCATGTCCGGCGGGGGTGAAATATGGTGCATTAGTTGAATCAGCGAGAAACCAAATTCGACTTCAAAATAAACAAGGGTGGTTGGAAAAAATTCTTAAAAGAATTTTTCTTCGGAATGTGCTTTCAAAGAACACTCTCTTAAAATTAGTTGCAAAAATGTTGTGGGCATATCAAACTATCGGAATCGAATGGTTTATAAAAAAAACTGGAAGTGCAAAATTGATAACACCCAAATTAGCAAAGCTTCAAGAATTATCACCGCGTGTTGATAATGATTTTTTTGATGAATCATTTCCTGAAATCATAAAGCCAAGGGGAGAAATAAAATACCGCGTTGGATTTCTTTCAGGATGCTTAATGAATGTTTCCTTCTCAAAAATCAATGAAGATACGATTAAAGTGTTGCTCCATCATGATTGTGAAGTGATCATTCCTCAAAACCAAGTTTGTTGCGGCTCCTTGCAAGCTCATAGCGGCGATTTTGATATAGCAAGAGACTTAGCTCGAAAAAATATCGACGTGTTTCTTCAGTATGAATTTGATGCAATTATCATGAACTCTGCCGGATGCGGAGCGTTCATGAAAGAATATGAGTATTATTTAAAGAGCGATTTAATATATCGTGAAAAGGCAAAAATAATATCTGCCAAAATAAAAGATATTTCAGAGTTCCTTTTTAAGATTGGGTTGAAACAACCTGAACGCTCCATTAACAAAAAAATTACCTACCACGATGCATGCCACTTAGTGCACGCGCAAAAAATTTTCAAAGAACCTCGAGAATTAATAAAACAGATTCCGGGTGTAGAATATATAGAACTTCCAGAGGCTTCATGGTGCTGCGGGAGTGCAGGGATTTATAATATTGTGAATTACGATGATTCGATGAAAATATTGGACCGAAAATTGAAAAATATCAATTGTGTAAAACCCGAATATGTCATTGCCAGCAATCCGGGATGCCTGTTACAAATTGCATCCGGTCTCAAACAGAATGGATCAAATATCACTCCAATTCATTTATCAAGTTTTCTTCGTGAAGTCTATGACGTGTAAGTAAATGTTTTAAAAGATTTTACTCGTAAGTGTAACTTGAAAGGATCTAGTATGTCAAAAATTAATCGACGAAATTTTCTTTCACAATCGCTTGTTGCTTCAGCCGCTTTTTCAATTCCTGCTTGGTCATCTGCTCAAGTAAAAAATCAAAACGAAGTTCGAAAAACAGTTGTTATCTCAAGTGGCAATGGAATCCGCGCCACTGAGAAAGCAATGGAATTGATAAACACTGGAGCGGATGCCTTAGATGCCGTAATCGCTGGCGTTAATATTATTGAAGATGATCCTGAAGATATGACTGTCGGATACGGGGGTCTTCCGAATGAAGATGGAATCGTTGAACTTGATGCGAGCGTAATGCATGGTCCATCGCATCGGTGTGGTGCAGTCGCATCACTTCAAAATATTAAAAATCCTTCGAAGGTTGCAAAAGTTGTTATGGAAAGGACCGATCATGTTCTGTTAGTCGGAGAAGGTGCGTTGAAGTTCGCACGAATGCATGGTTTTAAAGAAGAAAATCTTTTAACAGAGAAAGCTCGCGAAGCGTGGCTTCAATGGAAAGAAAGTTTAAGCGCAGAAGATGATTACCTTCCACCTCATTCGATCAACGATAAAAATATCGGGCACTCCTTAAAAGATGTTTTATCAACGTACGGCACGATCAATTGTGTGGCAAAAGACTTACAGGGAAATATTTCTGGAGTAACGACGACGAGTGGATTATCATATAAAATTCCAGGAAGAGTTGGTGATTCGCCAATCATTGGTGCCGGACTTTATGTGGATAATGAAGTCGGTGGAGCAGGCTCTACGGGAAGAGGAGAAGCTAATCTAGCGAATTGCAGTTCCGTAATGATTGTTGAATACATGCGTCAAGGGAAATCTCCCGAAGAGGCATGCTTACTTGCATGTAAACGAATAGCTGAACATACGAAAGAAAAAAGATTATTCGATGATGATGGCAGACCGAATTTTAACGTCTCCTTTTACGCACTTAATAAGCGTGGAGAATACGGTAGTGCCGCGATTTGGAGCGGCGCAAAATTTACACTGCATGATGGCATCGTAAATAGAAAATTGGAATCAGCATATTTGTTTAAGCGAAAATCAGAATAATTTTTTTGGAAACTTGTGCCAGATTTTATATATTGATATCACACTTAGCCGAAATGGCGGAATTGGTAGACGCGCTGGACTCAAAATCCAGTTCCCCTTAAAGGAGTGTCGGTTCGAGTCCGACTTTCGGCACGAAAAGAGTCACCAAGCAAATGCGCGGTGACTTTTTCATTTTATTTTAATGGAGGTTTGATGTAACTTTTTACTGTTGATTCACTCACATAACTTCATGATTCGATCAATAGTAAAAATAATCTCTCTGTCGACTGTGCTTGCCGTGATTGCATTTTCGCAATCCACTTTTTCAGTTCACACCGATTCATTTTCACTGATAGAACCCGACTCTTCTCGAATTTTTCATTTAACAAAAAATTTCATCTTTGAATCATCCATTACTGTTCGATGCGACTCATCGCCTATTTCTTCATTCACTTTTAATAAATCTACAAACAGCGTTCTCATTGATTCTGCAAGTTTAATGCACTGCCGACAGGGGAATCTTTTTATTTCTTATTCTTATTTGCCGTTAGCATTAAAACCGTCATATAGTTTGCGGACACTTAGTATTAAATCGGATAGCAGCGATTCAAAGAAAAAGAGAATTTCTATTTTACAAACGGAAGGAGTTTTCACAAATATTTTTGGATCTGAGATTTCGAAAAGCGGGTCCATTTCACGAGGTTTCATTGTTGGTTCAAATCGTGATTTAACATTGAGCTCCGGTTTCCGTTTGCAGATGTCCGGAAAATTATCAGATGATATCGATATTCTCGCCGCTCTTACCGATGAAAATACTCCTCTTCAACCTCAAGGCAACACGCAGACCCTTCAAGAGATTGACAATATTTTTGTTGAAGTTAAAAGTCCCGTTTACACCGCAACACTTGGTGATTTTCAATTTAATTCTCTGCAGAGCGAGTTTGTGAATGTGAACAGAAAATTACAGGGAGCAAAAATTGATGCACATTATGAAGAGCTTGACCCTAAAACTCAAGTGATGTTTACTGCGGCGTCAACGAAGGGCAAATTTCATACAAATCAGTTTCAGGGAATTGACGGCGTTCAGGGGCCTTATCGCGTGACAGGAAAAAACAATGAACGGAACATTATTGTTATTGCGGGCACGGAGAAAGTATATGTTGACGGGGAATTGATGACACGCGGAGAAAATAATGATTATTCAATTGAATATGGAAGTGCTGAAATTACTTTTTCAACTACACGATTAATGACCAGCGCCTCGCGAATCGTTGTCGATTTTGAATATTCCGACAGACAGTTCACGAGAAACTTTTTGGGTGGAAGTGTGAAAAGTGAATTCCACCGGAACATTTCTGTTATGGCAAATTATCTTCGTGAAGGGGATGACCAGGATTCACCCATTGATGTTTCACTGACTTCCGAAGATAAAAATATTCTTTCACAAGCAGGAAACAAACTTGCGAGCAAAACGGGTATAGTGTACGTTGGCAGAGACTCGTCAGGATTAGGGAAAGGATATTATGTTGTCGTTGATACGATTATTGTGAGTGACACACTCAGATTTTATCGATACCAGCCAAATGATCCCAATTCGGTTTATACTATTTCATTTTCAAACGTGGGTGCTGGGAGTGGCGATTACATCCGGGAAGGAATCGGGAAATATCGTTTTGTCGGGGTAAAGGCCGGACAATTTCTTCCAATCGTGTTTCTTCCATCTCCACAATTACACCAATTGTATTCTGTGCAAACGATTATCACGCCAATAAATGACCTTGAATTTAATGGAGAATATGCTGCGAGCAGCTTTGATCAAAACAGGTTTTCTGGAGTTGATGATAATTCGAACTCAGGAGCGGCATTGAAGATGTCCTTGAAATATTCTGCAAAAAATATTCACCTTGGAAATTCCAATATTGGTTCGTTGGAATTTTTTATGTATGAACGATACAAAGATTCTCGATTTACCACGTTTGACAGAATTGATGTTGTTGAATTCGGACGAAAATGGAGCACCGATAGTATTTCAATTGTTTCAAGCGTATCTGAAGAAATTAGAGAAGAACGGTTGACATATACCCCCATAAGTGGGGTAATACTGAATTCCGGTTTTGGAACGCTGAATCAGGGAAGTCAATTTTCGTCTACTCGCTACGATGGTGCTTTGAATGTGAAAATTGAAAATTATCCAAATCTAGCATATGCTTTCGAACAAATTTCTGGAAACGAAAATTTTTCAGGACTTTCAAATTTGTGGTTTCGACAAAAAGGGCAATCGAATTATACTTTCGGTTTCTTTACGCCTTCAATGAGATTCGAAGAAGAAAACAGAGAGGTTCTTCTCAAAACTAACGACTCGTTAACAAGTCCAAGTTTCTCTTTTCTCCTGTATTCGCCAAAATTGGATGTAAAAAATTTCTATGGGATTGATCTTAGTTCTGAAGTAGAATGGAGAAATGATAAATCGTTTTATTCAGGAGAGGTGGTTCCTCAATCTAATTCGTTTACCCAAACCTATGGTGCTGCTGTAAAAGAAATGCAAAATTTCTCTCTTTCATCGGCAGTGATAGTACGAAAAAAAGTTTTTGAAAAAAAGTTTCAATCAACCAACACAAATCAACAAACCACGTTGGTGAAAATACAGTCTCGATACCGCCCATTTTCACAAGGAATTGATCTTGATGCATTTTATGAAGCAGCCGCGCAACGAACGGCGAAATTGGAAAGAGTCTTTTATAAAGTTAGGAAAGGGGAAGGGCAATATGTTTGGGTAGATGCTAATGGAAACGGGATCGTTGATCTCGACAACGAAAACGAATTTAAACCGGATCGTTATGACGGAGAATATGTTGCACTGACACTAAACAGCGATGAATTAATTCCCGTTGTAAATCTGAAAATATCATCCAGATTAAAGCTTACCCCCAGTCGCTTTTTAACAGAACAACGCTCATTTTTTCAAAAAATTATATCGAACATTTCAACAGAAACGTTTGCGCGTGTCGAAGAGCGATCAACCGAAAAAAATACTGATGCTATTTATTTCTTGCATCTAAATCGTTTTCTTCAACCGACAACAACGTTGTCAGGGTTTCAATTTATCCAACAAGACTTGTTCCTTTTTGAAAGCAACCCCGGATATTCAATCAGATTTCGTTTCAATCAACGAAAGGGACTAAACAGCTTTGCAACCGGCAATGAAAAAAATTATTCAAGAGAGCGTTCAATTCGAACAAGACTTCAAATCTCTAATGATATATCGAATCAAACGGATCTCGTGATGCGCGATGATAACGCCCTTTCCGCATCGCAAATAAATCAATCACGGCAAATTCAAAGCTCGTCATTTATTACTGATCTTTCTTATCGGCCGGAACAATTTCTTGAAATAGGACTCAAACTTGAAACGACTCAAGCAGATGATATTATTGGACCTATTCCGATTTCAGCAAACTTTAACGGACAAACTTTACGATCAGTAATTGCCTTTCAGGGGAATGGTCAAATCCGTCTCGATTTTTCACGCGAAGAGGTATTGATTGCGCAAAATCCGATAGGCTATATTCCTCCGTATGAATTGACTTCGGGAAGAGAAATTGGGAAAAATTTTCTTTGGAGCGCCGCATCGGAATATCGACTCGCTGGAAATCTGCAATTTTCACTGCAATACAACGGCAGAACAACATCGAAAGCAAATATCATTCACACGGGAAGAATGGAAGTACGTGCATTTTTCTAGGCGGAATTATGTCTTGCTAATCCTGTGAGACTTCCGTATATTATTGGCGTTAAAGTCCCGCCTCAATTGCGGGACTTTTTTTTGATGGACAACTATGGCGCTGAATTTAATTGAAAATTTGCGAAAAATCGCACTTCCAATCGTTGAAAGACACGGTGCGTATATTGTTGAGTTGATTGTACGGGGTGAACGTTCCAGTAAAGTTGTTGAGTTATATGTGGACACCGATTCCGGAATTTCAATTGATCTTTGCACGAGTATCAGCAGAGAATTTTCAATGCAATTAGACGAAGAAGATGTTATTGCAGGACGATACCGTTTAGATGTTTCTTCACCTGGTGTTGGCCGTCCGTTGAAATTACCGAGACAATATATAAGAAATGTTGGCCGCTCGATCAAAATAAAAATTACAACTGAATCTGGAACTGCAATCATTGAAGGCAAATTAATGGAAGCGAAAGATGACAGTATTGTTGTTTCAACGGCAGCGAGGAATTCAGAAATACCGACAAGAAATATTGTTGAAGCAACCATCGTTCCACAGATCAAATAATGTTAGCTATAATTTTTTTGGAGATATAAAATGAATCATGAGATAGTCGAATCCTTTTCAGGACTTGTGCGGGATAAAAGCATCGATAAAGATATTCTTGCCGGAATTGTAGAAGATATTTTCGGCATGATGGTGCGAAAAAAATACGGACAAGATGCAAAATTCGATGTTGTCGTCAACATGGATAAAGGCGATATCGAAATTTACCTTGAAAGAGAAGTGGTGGCTGTCGTCGAAAACCCAAATACGCAGATCGACGTGGAAAATGCTCGAAAGTTATCGGGAGAAGAACTGGAAGTTGGTGAAGAGTATGTAGAGATTATTCCTCTGGTGCAATTTGGCCGCCGCCTTGTAACAACTGCAAAACAAAATTTCACCCAACGAATTAAAGAGATCGAAAAAGAATTAATTTACAGTGAATATTCAAATTCAGTTGGCGAAATTATTGTCGGCGAAGTTTATCAGATCCGAAATAACGATCTGTTGATTATGCACAATAAAAATGAATTGTTGCTGCCACGTGGCGAACAAATTCCTAAAGAACGTTTCAAAAAGGGCGACACCGTTCGTGGCATCGTGAAAGAAGTGCGGAAGAACACCAGCAATCCCGTCGTAGTCATTTCTCGTACGGATGGACGATTTCTTGAACGGCTATTCGAATTAGAAATCCCCGAAGTGTATGACGGTATTATTGATATTAAAAGTATTGCGCGGGAGCCCGGCGAACGTGCTAAAGTTGCCGTCGAATCGTCCGATGACCGCATTGACGCAGTCGGTGCATGTGTTGGAATGAAGGGTGTGCGTATTCATGCAATTGTTCGCGAGTTGAACAATGAAAATATCGACGTAATCAATTACAGTACCGATCCAGTTGTATTTCTCACAAGAGCGTTGGCTCCTGCAAAATTAAAAGATATCTCGCTTGATAAAGAGAATAAGAAAGCGGTCGTCACGGTGGCGGAAGATCAGGTTTCGATGGCTATCGGAAAAGGAGGACAAAATATTCGTCTTGCAAGCAAGTTAACGGGATATGAGATTCAATTGGTGAAAGAAGGAAACGAATACGATATCGATCTTGCAGAATTCAAAGAAGAACTTGGCGAAGAATTGTTCAATAAATTTATTGAAGCAGGATATGAGACTGCAAAAGAAGTTATTGATGCCGATCTCGCTGATCTTGTAGAAGAAATTGGAATTGAAGAGGGTAAACTCACAGAACTTGTAGAACTGATTAAAAAAGAATACGAAGAAGCAGAGGTAGATGAAGAAGAAGAAGAAAGCGAACAGCCGAAAACATCTGCTTAACGCTCGTATTGTCTAACGAAGGAATGTAATGTCCGAATCCGTAGCTAAAAAAATAAAAGTAAAAGATGTTGCAAAAGAACTGAATATCAGTCATAACGATGTGATTGCCTTTTTGACCAAGAAAGGGCATTCGTCGGTAAAGACATTAATGTCATCGGTTGACGATGCCATGATGCGCGATCTTTTGTCTCACTTCAAAAAAGAAAAAGACAGCGCCGACAGGCATCAGCGAAAACTTGCCGAGATAAAAGAAACACGCAAGCGGACATCCGATGCGAAGAGAGAGCACCAAGAAGAATCCGAAAAGCTTCAGAATGAAGAAGATATTGAAGCATCGCAATCGGTTAAAGAGGAAATTGTTGAAGGCAGTGAGAATAAAAGCGGAGAAGGTGTCGTAGAAGAAAAAACAACTGAGGGATTTGAAACCGCAGTGGTTACGCCAGAATCAGTCGAGCCTGAACCACAACCGGCGGAAGAAATTGTAACGCAATCTCCGTTGGAAGCATTGCGCGCGAATCGTGCTTCGCAGATGAAAGGATTGACTGTTAAAGGGAAAATTGAGCTCGCAAAGCCAAAAAAAGAAACGAAAAAAATTGAGACAAAACCGGTTCCTGTAATTACTGATGGTGATTCTGAAGAAGGGAAAAAGAAGAAAAAGAAGAAAAAGAAAGTTGCCTCAGAAAAGGCAAAGGGGCCTGAAGTAGAAACTGAAGAAGAAATTGCAAAGCGGAAAAAGAAAAAAGGAAAGCTTCGCCCTTACGAAATTGATGCCGGTGAAGTTGAAGAAACAATCAAACGCACACTTGCAGAGATTGATGATGCGGAAACGGTAATCAGCAGCCGTGCTGCCAACCGGAAGAAAAAGAAAAAAGAGCGGGAAGAACAGCAAGCATTGCAGGATGAAGCCAAGGCTCTTGAAGCAACAAAACTCCATGTGACTGAATTTGTTACAGTCGGTGAAATTGCCAATTTGATGAAAGTGTCGGCTGCCGAAGTTATTGCAAAGTGTATCAGTCTTGGAATGATGGTCTCCATCAATCAGCGGCTTGATAAAGATACGATTGTTCTTTTGGCTGATGAATTTGATAAACAGGTTGAATTCGAACAAGAGTTCACGGTAGATATTTTGGATGATACAGAAGACTCGGTGGACAGTCTTCGTCAACGATCTCCTGTTGTCACCGTCATGGGGCACGTCGACCACGGTAAAACATCTCTCCTGGATTACATCAGACGCGCAAATGTTGTTGCTGGCGAATCGGGTGGCATCACCCAGCACATTGGTGCGTACGAAGTTATGCTTCCGAGTACAAAGACGATTACGTTTTTGGATACTCCGGGCCATGAAGCGTTTACGGCGATGCGTGCTCGCGGAGCTCAATTGACCGACATAGTTGTTCTCGTAGTTGCAGCAGAAGACAATGTCATGCCTCAAACTATCGAAGCTATCAATCACGCAAAAGCGGCGAATGTTCCAATTATTATTGCGATCAATAAAATTGACAAGCCTGAAGCTAATCCTGATCGAATTCGGCAACAACTTTCTGAACGTGGAGTTCTTGTTGAAGAGTGGGGTGGAAAATATCAATCTGTCGAAGTTTCAGCGAAGAGCGGAAAAAATATGGATCTTTTGATGGAAAAGATTTTGCTCGAAGCTGAAGTGTTGGATCTTAAAGCAAATCCAAACAGGATGGCACGTGGAGTGATCGTAGAAGCACAATTGGATAAAGGAAAAGGAACTATATCGACAATTTTGGTGCAAAAAGGGACACTGCGTATCGGTGATCCTTTTATTGCCGGAATTTTCAGCGGGCGCGTAAAAGCGATGTTTGATGAACGCGGTAATCGTGTCGAAGCTGCCGGTCCCTCAACGCCCGTTCAATTATTGGGTTTCGATGGAATTCCTACAGCTGGTGATCAGTTTATCGTTGTCGAATCTGACAGAGTCGCACGCGAAATTAGTCTTAAACGGCAGCAATTGAAGCGCGAACAGGATTTTCGCCAGGTTCGTTTTGTTACTTTGGATGAAATTTCTGAACAAATTCAAGCAGGACAAAAACTGCAAGAATTATCAATTGTCGTAAAAGGTGATGTTGACGGTTCGGTGGAAGCACTTGCTGATTCATTGATGAAGTTGTCAACCAGTGAAGTAAAAATTAATGTTATTCACAAAGGTGTTGGTGCAATTTCGGAATCGGATGTTTTGCTGGCTGCGGCATCACGGGCAATTATTGTCGGTTTTCATGTTCGACCGAATTTAAATGCGCGTCGCCTCGCAGAAAATGAGAATGTTGAGATCCGCCTTTATAATATTATTTATGATGCGATCAATGAGATAAAGAACGCGCTTGAAGGTTTGCTTGCGCCGACAGTTTCTGAAGAAGTAACGGCAACAGTGGAAGTTCGAGATACATTTAAGGTTCCGAAAGTTGGAACCATTGCCGGATGTTTTGTTATTGACGGAAAAATTGTCCGAAATAATCGGGTTCGTCTGCTTCGTGACGGTGTATCGATGTTTGAAGGAGGTCTGGCTTCACTCAAAAGATTCAAAGATGACGTACGAGAAGTCGAAAAAGGATTCGAATGCGGTATCGGGCTGGAAAATTTTAATGACGTTAAGATTGGGGATATCATTGAAGCGTATAAACTGGTAGAAACGAAACGGAAGTTAAGCTAATGTCAATTCGGACGGAAAGAGTTGCTTCTCTCATTATGAAAGAGTTGGGAACAATGTTGAGCAGAGAGTTCAGCGGAAGCCAGGAATTTGGATTTGCCACCGTTACTGAAACGAGAATGACTCCTGATTTACGCGTTGCGCGCATTCATGTCAGCATTATGGGGTCTGAAGAGAAGCAAGTAAAGACGATGCAATATATTGAAAATCAAAAATCGCATTATCGATCAATGCTAGGTTCACGAATCAGTCTTCGCTTTACTCCAGAGCTAGAATTCTTCCATGACCGTTCTTTGGACAACGCTATACACATTGAAGAATTGATCAAGCAGATTCACAAAAATGATAAGAACAAATCCAATGATTGATCATGTGGGATTGAAAAAAAATATCAATTTCGAATCGGGTGAGTTGATTTTGATGAATAAACCGATCGGTTGGACGTCTTTTGATGTGGTAGCCCGAATTCGGTCTATGTATCATATCCCAAAGATCGGGCATGCCGGAACATTAGATCCTAAGGCATCAGGACTCCTAATAATTTGCACCGGGAAAATGACAAAATCGATCGATCAATTTTCCGAATTAGAAAAAGAATATGTTGGAACGATCGAACTTGGTGCTACTACAAAAAGTTTTGATTCAGAGACGGAAGTAATTGAAAGAAATGATATTAGCGGTGTTACCTTGTCGAAATTATTGACAGCAGCACAAAGTTTTATCGGAGTGCAAAAACAAATTCCGCCTATGTATTCTGCGGTTAAGATTAATGGGAGGCGGTTGTATAAAGATGCAAGGAAAGGCAGAACCATTGCAAGGGAACCGAGAGAAATTTTTGTCGGGGAGTTTGAAATAACGTCCTTCAATCCGCCTTTTGCAGAATTTAAAGTTGTTTGTTCAAAAGGAACTTATGTTCGGTCTTTGGCAAATGATGTGGGAGAAAAATTAGGATGCGGAGCATATTTGAAGTCGTTGATTCGGACTCGGATTGGGTCATTTTGTGTGGCTGAAGCATACTCGATGGAAGATCTGAACTTGTTAAGTGAAAAAATTCATTCGGTTGCTGTTTAAATTATGATTATTTATCGTTCGCTCGAAGAAATTGCACATAACAAGAAAACGGTATTATCTATTGGAATGTTTGATGGAGTCCATCGAGCTCATCAAAAGATCATTGCAATGGTTGTTGATGCTGCCAAGGCAATTGATGGAAGAAACATGTTGGTGACGTTTGATCCGCATCCTAAGGAAATTGTAGGAAACCCTGGATCTAAAATAGAGATATTATCTACGTTTGATGAAAAGATCAAACTATTTGAAAAATATGGAATTAGGGAAGTCTTTGTCATTCCATTTACACATGAATTTTCGCAATTATCTCTTGTGCAATTTTACAAGAAATATATCATCGACGGTGTTGGCATTGCAAAGGTAATCGAAGGAAATAATCATCACCTTGGCCATGATCGAAAAGGCAATGTTCAACAAGTTGCGGAACTTGGAAAGAAGATGAATTTTTCGGTTGAATCGGTTTCCATTATTGCAGAAGAAAATACGAATATCAGCAGTTCAGAAATTCGACACATGCTCCATGATGGGAATGTGCAGTTTGTCAATAAAATGCTGGGACGAGAGTATTCGTTTTCCGGAATTGTGGTTCGGGGACATGGACGAGGGAAAAAATTAGGTTATCCGACTGCAAATATCGATCTCGATGACAAAAAGAAACTGATTCCTAAAATTGGTGTCTATGCAGTAAAGTTTTTTGTCCGAAACGCATGGTATGATGGGATGATGAGTATCGGTCATAATCCAACATTTCATGAGAGCCATGAGCGGACAACTGAAGTCAACATCTTTGATTTTGATGAGGATATTTACGGCGAAAATGTAACAGTCAAATGCATCGAACGAACGCGGGACGAAAAAAAATTCAATGCGATTGAAGAACTTATTCAAGAGATGGGTCACGATAAAATTACTATTCAGAAAATTTTAAAACACTATAAATTATTATCCTAAAGAAGGAGCTACAATGGCGATTACAAAAGAACAAAAACAAGAGATCATTAAGAAATACGGAAAAAATTCAAACGATTCCGGTATTCCTGAAGTGCAGATTGCAATCTTAACCGCAAATATCAATGGACTGTCGGAACATTTCGATGCACACAAGCATGATCATCATTCGCGTGCCGGTTTGTTGAGAATGGTTGGGAAACGACGACGTCTTCTTGATTATCTCATGAAACAGAATATCGAGCGATATCGCAAGATTATTCAAGAATTGGAAATTCGTAAATAATAGTTGTACAAGCTCATTAAAACAAAGAAAACTATGATAGTAAAAAAAGAAGTTCAGATTGGAAATTATACGTTAGAATTTGAAACCGGCCGTTTTGCAAAACAAGCTGATGGCGCGGTTATGGTTCGATATGCAGACACAATGGTTCTTGCAACAGTCGTCTCTGCGAAAGAAGCAAAAGAGGGAGCTGATTATTTCCCTTTACAAGTCGAGTTTCGTGAAAAATTATCCGCCGCAGGAAAAATTCCTGGCGGATTTTTAAAACGAGAGGGAAGACCTTCAGATAAGGAAATTCTTTCTGCTCGACTTATCGACAGACCGATTCGGCCGATGTTTCCGGATGATTATCACTGCGAAACTCAGGTTGTTGTAACGGTATTTTCATCCGATCAACAAAATGATGCTGATGTTTTAGGAGCTTGTGCAGCCTCAGCGGCTCTCATGATTTCAGATTCTCCCTTTCAAGGACCAATTGCGGAAGTTCGTGTTGCAAGGGTTAACGGAGAATTGAAACTCAATCCTACGTTTTCAGAACTTGAATCCAGCGATATTGATCTCACTGTTGCCGGCACAGAAACCTCAATTAATATGGTCGAAGGTGAATCGCACGAAATTTCTGAACAAGATATGTTGAGTGCCCTTGCCTTTGGACATGATGCGATTAAAAAAATCTGTGCAGTACAAAAAGAATTGGCTCGTGAAGTAGGGAAGACAAAACGGTCAGTTATTCCGCCACAGATCAATGCAGAACTTCTTTCTGACGTGAAAAAATTTGCAACAGAAAAAATCCGCAAGACGGCCAATTCGGTTCTTAACAAAGAAGAACGGAATGCTGTTCGATCTTCAATCGAAACCGAAGTGTTAACTGCTCTTGCCGAAAAATTCCCTGAACAAGAAACTGTGATTAAAGAAGTCCTTCATTCTATTGAGAAGACCGAAATGAGAGAGATGATTCTTTCAAAAGGCAAACGATTAGACGGAAGAGGATTGACGGACATCAGACCAATATCAATCGAGATGGGTTTGTTGCCGAGAGCGCATGGTTCTTCGTTGTTCACTCGAGGTGAGACACAATCCTTAACCACTGTAACATTGGGAACGAAAGATGATGAACAGGTTACTGATGGATTGATGGTAGAACAGCCGCGACGATTCATGCTCCATTATAATTTCCCTCCATTCAGTGTTGGGGAAATTGGAAGACTTGGTACAGGGCGAAGAGAGATTGGGCATGGAAATCTTGCAGAACGAGCATTGAAAAATCTTATCGCCTCAGAAAAGGAATTCCCGTACACCGTTCGAGTCGTTTCAGATATTTTGGAATCAAACGGTTCTTCTTCGATGGCGACAGTATGTGCCGGTTCATTAGCATTGTTTGATGCAGGCGTACCGCTAAAAAAAGCATGCGCGGGCATCGCTATGGGCCTTATTAAAGAAGAAGATAGGGTTGCTATCTTAAGTGATATCCTTGGAGATGAAGATCACCTTGGAGATATGGATTTTAAAGTTGCCGGAACAACAGATGGCATTACTGCATTTCAGATGGATATAAAAATCCAGGGTATTACACTTGAAATTATGGCAACAGCTTTAGAACAGGCGAAGATTGGTCGTCTGCATAAACTTCAAAAAATGAATGCCGTAATCGATAAACCAAAATCTTCTTTAAGTCAGTATGCTCCCAGATTCACAACAATGAAAATTCCGACCGACATGATTGGTGCTGTCATTGGACCGGGCGGAAAAAATATTCGTGGTATCGTTGCTGAATCAGGCGCCGAAATCAACATTGAAGATGATGGGACAATTGTTATTGCAGCAACAACGCAGCAAGCGAGCGACAAAGCTTCTGAGTTGATTAGCAGAATTACAGCGTCTCCTGAAGTTGGAAAAACATACAAAGCAACTGTGAAAAAAATAATGGACTTCGGTGCCTTTGTTGAAATCCTTCCCGGCAAAGAAGGTCTCGTTCACATTTCACAACTTGACGTAAAGCGAGTTGCAAAAGTTGCAGACGTTGTTAAAGTTGGTGATGTCATCGAAGTCAAGTTGATGGAAATCGACGATAAGGGAAGGCTGAATCTCAGTCGCAAAGCATTACTTGTCGCTGAAACGAAACAAGAACCGGCTCCAATAGTCGAAGCAAATTAAATACTATGAATAGCATGAACAAGGTGCAGACAGAAATAATTTCGTCTGCATCTTGTAAATTTTCCCGGTGATAGAGCTGGGATTTTTTTTTATGGTTAAGACAATTTTAAAAACAAAAGGGTTACACGGAGAAATTACCGTCCCCGGAGACAAATCTATTTCGCATCGTTCAGTGATGATCGGGGGTATTTCCAATGGCACAACAAGGATTAGCGGTTTTTTGGAGGCTGCAGATCCCTTAAGCACGTTATCATGTTATAAGGCAATGGGCATTGACGTAGAAGTGCGTGGAGCTGAAATTTTTATTCATGGGAAAGGGATTCACGGATTACAAAAACCTGAAGCAGTTCTTGATGCAGGAAATTCCGGAACGACGATACGCTTAATGTCCGGAATTTTGGCGGGGCAAAAATTTTCTTCAACGATAACCGGCGACCAGTATCTTGTTAAACGACCGATGAAACGTATCATTGATCCGTTGATGAGAATGGGAGCGAAAATTTCTGCAACAGAAAAATTCACGGCACCGCTTACTATTTTGCCGGTCGATCGATTACATGCTATTGAGTATGAACTTCCGATAGCAAGTGCACAAGTAAAATCAGCTGTGCTATTCGCTGGATTATACGCTGATGGAGTTACTCGTGTTATCGAAAATGAAGAATCCCGCGATCATACAGAAAGAATGCTCAATCTTGTTTCAGAAAAAAAAGAGGGCAAAAAAATTATTTCAATTTCTGGCGGAATGAATTTACCGGCAAAAGAATTTACTGTACCAGGTGATCCATCTTCTGCAGCCTTTTTTGTCGTTGCGTGTTTAATTTCCAAGTCGTCGGAAATTCTTATTAAGAATGTCGGATTGAACCCTACACGGAGCGGTTTTCTTGATATCCTGCGCGAAATGGGGGCAAAGATATCTATTCTCAATGAAAAGTTGACCGGAGGAGAACCAATAGGAGATATTGCAGTGAAAAGCTCAGAGCTAAAAACAAATTTAGTTCTGCAAGGGGAAATTATTCCAAATATTATCGATGAAATTCCCATTTTGTCTATCGCTGCACTCAATGCTTCTGGGCGATTCGAAGTTCGTGGTGCAAAAGACCTTCGAAACAAAGAAACTGATCGAATTAAAGCACTGTGTCACAACATCAAGCTTATGGGAATTGAGGTTGAAGAATATGCTGACGGGTTTGCTTTTGAATCAAAAAATAATTTATATACTGCAGATTTTGACAGTTTTGATGATCATAGAATTGCAATGGCATTCGGTATTGCATCGTTAAATCTTAATGGAGAATCTTCCATTCAAAATGCTGAATGTGTTTCGATTTCCTACCCGACATTTTGGAAAACTTTAGAGCAGCTTCAACAGTAATTCGGAGAAAACCATGGCGAACGTAAAACTTGAGAATATCAAAAAGGAATATGATGGAGGCGTTGTTGCTGTAAAAGACGTCAATGTTGAAATTAAGGACAAAGAATTTGTTGTCCTTGTGGGTCCTTCCGGATGCGGAAAATCAACAACTCTTCGAATGATCGCCGGACTTGAAGATATCTCCGGCGGGACATTGATGATTGACGGGAAGGTAATGAATGATGTAGCACCAAAAGATCGCGACATTGCAATGGTATTTCA
Organism: Ignavibacteriales bacterium; assembly: GCA_037443785.1. GTDB lineage: Bacteria > Bacteroidota > Ignavibacteria > UBA10030 > UBA8401 > JAQUOA01. The sequence goes on from JBBINR010000023.1 coordinate 17,651, forward strand.
GAATTACGCTCTCTATCCACACATGAGTGTTTATGAAAATATGGCTTTTGGCTTAAAGCTTAGAAAATTTCCGAAAGACGAAATTGAAAATCGGGTTCGAGAAGCTGCAAAAATCTTAAGTATCGAAGAATATTTAGATCGAAAACCGAAAGCACTTTCGGGCGGGCAGAGACAGCGAGTTGCTGTCGGAAGAGCTATCGTTCGTAAGCCAAAGGTGTTTTTGTTTGATGAACCACTTTCGAATCTCGATGCGAAAATGAGAGTACAAATGAGAACTGAAATCTCAAAATTGCATCAACGTCTCGATGCGACAATGATTTATGTAACCCATGATCAAACCGAAGCAATGACAATGGGAGATCGTATTGTAGTAATGAAAGACGGTAACGTGATGCAAATTGATACGCCGTTGAATTTGTATGACCGTCCTGTGAATAAATTTGTTGCCGGCTTTATTGGCAGTCCTGCGATGAACTTTATCGAAGGAACAATTACAAAATCCGGAAAGATGCAATTCAGCGAAAAAGGATCTCAGATTATTGTTGATATTCCAAAAGAAAAACAAAAACTTCTTGATGCTTACATTGGGAAAGAAGTTTGGCTTGGAATTCGGCCTGAACATATTTCGTTAGACGGCTCATCAAAATCAAAAGTGCCTGCTTCGGTAGAAGTTGTTGAGCCGATGGGGAACGAGATCTTTGTGTATTTTACAACAGGGGCATCACAAAATGTCGCGCGCATGTCGCCGGTCGGTGTTTCAGCGGGAGAACAAAAAGAATTCTCTTTCGATATGGCCAAAACGCACTTCTTTGACAAGACAACCGAAAATATTATTCAATAGAAATTAGTTGATGCTGGAATTTGTCGAGTGCAATTTCGTGTGATATCCATTTCACAAAATCCACTCCATACTTATTGAGATAATGAATCAGGGAAATTTCTCGTTCTTGAAAGTTCCCGTTAGGGAAGATGTGAAGCGAAGCTTTCCTGATTTGCTTTAATGATATTTCTTCTTTTTGCTGCTGGGCTTTTTGTGTTTTTTGTTTTAACACTTCTAACTGCTGTAGAAATTTTTGCAATGTCCCGTCAACCGTTCCATTCAATGTCGGATCAATTTGTTGAATCGCAAACCGTGCCTCATTAATATTTTCTTTTATTGTCGTTTCAAGATTATGAAAGAGAGTATCGACTTTTACTTCGGACACCTGTTCGGAAACTTTTGAAAGAATCATATCAACGTCACCGAATAATTCTTGGATTTCCAAAGAATATTTCTCCAGGACTTTTTTTACTTTCTCTTCCACAATGGACGCACTGATTCTTGGATAAATAATCGGCATTGTTACAGAAAAGAATTCATAAACTGGTTTTAGTTGAGCAAAATAAGCGACCTCGGCAGGTCCGCCCACGTAAGCGATAGTCGGTAACATCGTATCTTGACATAAAGGGCGTAAAACAACATTTGGAGAAAAAATTTCAGGAGAGGTTCTGCATAAGTGCAATAATTCTTCTTTGGTGAATCTCTGTCGAGTATTTTTTAAATAATAGTCGCCGCTTTCCGACCGCTCAATTAAAAACCTTCCTTCTTTGTGGAACATAAATAGGTTGACGGATTTTGCTTTAATCTGCGCATGGAAATGCTCTTCTAATTCTGCGCTCTTTTGAATAACAAGTTTTGATGTTTCGGCATCTGAGTTAATCTCTTTCTCAAAAAGCGGTGCAAGGTTTTTTTTGAATTCCTTATTGCTGGAATCGAAAAATATTAATCCTGAATCTTCATAAAGGTGATTGAAAAACATTGCAAATGCTTGAAGCAATGTCGAACCTTTTTTGTAATATCCGCGAAGCATTTGTAGCAATGGTTCGGTATAATCGGTTCGTTGAAGCGACGCTTCAATCCCTGATAATAATTGATCAATATGGTCGTCAATAATAATGGACCCGGTAGCGCCGATATTTCGCTCCAATGGTTTTCCATTCAACAGATATTCAAGCGTTGTGAATTCATTGGAGGCATTAATTAATTTTACCTTGTTGATTTCATCAAAATCATGATCTTCGCCCTCTAACCAAAAAACTGGAACAAAATTATATTCCGGATATTCTTTTGATAATTTATCAGCAAGTTTTACCGCAGTAATGGCTTTGTAGATCGTGTAGAGTGGACCTACAAACAATCCTAATTGTTGACCAGTAACAACGGCAAAAGTATTTTCATTTCCCAACAAATCAATATTAGCGAGAGTTTTGATTCCACTATTGAATGAGCGGTTTTGTTCATTTAATACACGCAAAAGGAGAGAACGATCGTATTCTTTTGAATGCAATGAATGGATTTTTTCATCCCAAGCTGTTTTTTCTTTATAATTCCCGGAATAAAATTGAGAAAGCCTGTCAAAATTGTTGTTATAAGTATAATAAAGATTTGAAATAACATCTTTATCAAGAAGTTGTTGGAAATTGATAAAATCCATAGATCCTAATGTGGTGGTGAAATTTTCTTTAATATACATTCAAATCATAATATAATCAATGAATTGATTTTAGCAGAATGATGTAATATATTACTATAAGAGAATGGTAAAACTTGATGGAAAAATAGCCTTGGTTCATGGAGGAACCGGTGGATTAGGCAAAAGCGTAGTGAATAGGCTATGGGAAGATGGCGCCACAGTTATCGCAACTCATTCTGGAAGCAATAAATCTTTAGAATGGATTGAAAAATATTCCCGTAGACATTCACGGCTGATATTTCGTCAAGTCAACACAACAAGATCTGCTGATGTAAATGATTTTTTTGATGGTATCAAAAAAGAATTTCATGGAATTGATATTCTTTGCAATCTCGTGGGAGGTATTGTCGGAACGAAAAATATTGAGGAAGTAACGGACGAAGAGTGGAATAGAATGATATCTCTGAATCTCGAAACGTCATTCTATTCGATGAGAAGCTCACTGCCGATAATGAAAAAGAGAAAATTTGGGAGAATTATAAACATTGCAGCGCAAACGGGAATTCGTCCAGAAGGAAAAAAGGTTCCATATTCTGTTTCGAAAGCCGCTCTTATAGCATTAACAAAAGCAGCTTCCGAGGAAATTGACGGACAAGAATGTAATATCACAATTAACGCAATTGCACCAACAATCATTCTAACGGAAGAAAACAAACAATGGGGAAAGCCCGAAGATTTTGCAACGTGGGTTACTCCAGAGAAAATATCGGAAACAATCAGTTTTCTTTGTTCAGAAAGTGCAAACGCAATTAACGGACAAATTATTCAAATGGATGGTAAGGTATCATAATGGGATTATCTGAAAAAATTAGTGAAGATCTTAAATCGGCAATGAAATCTGGCGATAAATTACGTCTTGAAACTCTGCGAATGGTTCGAGCACAGATACTTGAATTTGAAAAGAGCGGAGTGAATAGAGCATTAAATGAAGACGACGCAATGAAAATTCTGCTCTCGGCTGTTAAGAAACGAAAAGAAGCGATTGAGGTTTATGAAAAAGCCGGGCGACTGGAACTAGCGGAAAAGGAATCTAAGGAAATTGCAATTATCCAGGATTATTTACCAAAACAGATGAGCAAGGAAGAAGCGGAACTTATCATCGCAAAGATTATCAGCGAAGTAAGCGCAACTTCAGCAAAAGATATTGGAAAAGTTATGCCGGTCGTTATGAAAGAGCTAAAAGGAAAAATTGAGGGAAAAATAATCAACGAAATTGTCAAACAAAAATTATCATAATCTATGGAAGCAGCCGACGTCATAATGGGGGTGATTTTGACATTTTTCATGTATCTGGGGTTTAAGAGCGGATTCGTCAAGAAAATCATCTCAATTATTTGTCTCGGAATAGCATTAATTCTTGCAATAAAATTTTCTACTGATGTTGCAGAATTGATTTTTGAACCGATAGGTGCTACAGGAAGACTCGGGTTCATTCTTGCTTTTGCGACCATCCTAATTGTGATTATGTTATCACAATCATTGCTCTACAGATTGTTATTTAAAAAGCATATCGAAAGCACTTGGAATCATCTCGGAGGGGTATTTATAGGTTTGATAGAAGGTGGATTAACGTTGAGTATAGCACTAATTGTTTTAAGCATCTACTTACACGTTCCATCAGAAGAAACAAGAGTTAATTCGATGTTCTATAAGCCAATTAAAAATTTTGCACCAATGGTTTTTGACCAGATCAATACTTTTCTCCCTGAGTCGGAAGATTTCTATCAACAGATGTTAAAATCGACATCAGGAACAGGGAACAGCGGAGGGAAGGAAAAGTAGGATGGACAAGAGCACATTACGCTCGGCGGCACAATCGTTAGACCTTCCAAAAATTTTACATCATATTGCCGGTTTTGCCTCATCTGACTTAGGACGCGAAGCGTGTGAACGATTGGAACCGTGCTCCGACTTAGAGATAATTTCCATTGAGCATAACCAAGTTTCCGAAATGAAAAGCGTTCTTGAAGGAGAGAATACTTTTCCAATTGACGGAATAAAAGATATTCGTCTTTCACTTCATCATGCTTCTCTTGAGAATAGCATCCTTACGGCTAAAGAATTATTTGATGTTGCAACGACAATCAATTCCTCCCAAACAATAAAGCGTTTTATTGAAAAAAGGAAAGATTCTTTAGTTGAAATTGCCGCGTTAACTTCAAATATTTCAATACCTAACGAAATTGAATTCAATATTTTTCAAGCAATTAATGAGAACGCTGAAGTCAAGGATTCTGCAAGCAAAGAACTTAAAAATGTTCGAACGGAGATTTTACAAAAGCACGTCGTTATTCGAAAGGCTTTAGAAAAAATATTACGAGCGACTTCCGAACTAGGAATGACTCAAGACGAGATTGTTACAACACGGGATGGAAGGATGGTTATCCCGATTAAATCTGAACATAAAAATAAATTTCCGGGATTTATCCATAGTACTTCTTCATCCGGTCAAACTGTTTTTATCGAACCTTCAGAGACATTGACTCTCAACAATGATATTTGTGAATTATATTTTCGAGAGAAAAGAGAAATTGAAAGAATCTTAAGGGAATTAACATGCCAAGTTCGGATTAACCTAGAGACATTAAAAAAAGTAATTAATGTTTTGACGACAGTAGATTTAATTTATGCAAAAGCCCATTATTCTATTGAAATTAAAGGAAATAAACCTTTTTTAAAAGAAAAAGGATCGATAGTAATACAAAATGGAATTCATCCTATTCTTTTATTGAAACACAAAAGAGAAATGATTGTTTCTCTTAATGTCGAGATTGGAAATAGATTTAACACATTATTAATTACCGGACCAAATGCGGGAGGAAAGACAGTTGCGTTAAAATCTGTAGGTTTATTGGCTTTATTTGTTCAATGTGGAATTCATATTCCGGCTTCTCCAGATTCAGAATTCCCCGTTTTCAAAAAAATATTTGTGTTAGTCGGCGATAACCAATCCATTGAAAATGATTTAAGCACATTTAGCTCCCAGGTGTTACAGCTGAAAGAAATTGTTGAAGGATCGGATGAATTAAGTTTGGTTTTGGTTGACGAGATTGGTTCCAATACCGATCCTTCAGAAGGGGGAGCGATTGCGGCATCAATTCTTGATTATTTGAATTCTTCCGGAGCATTAACCATAGCAACTTCTCATCAGGCATCACTAAAGGCGTTTGCACATAATACTGTGGGGATGGAAAATGCTGCGATGGAGTTTGACCAAGTTTCGCTTTTACCGACCTACAAACTTAAGGTTGGAATACCTGGAAGTAGCTATGCACTTGAAATTGCGGAGCGGTTAGGGCTTGATACTAAGATTGTTCTTAAATCGAGAGAACTCTTAGGAGATCAAAAAACAAAACTTGAGCAATTGATCATCGATTTAGAAAAGCAGTCTCAGGAGTTTAAGAATAAATTGAAGGAAACTGATGCTAATTTATTGAAATACAAAAAATTAAATCTTGAATACGAATCTAAATTAAAATCCTTTCGAATAGAAGTAAAAGACATAAAAAAACGTTCTCTTGAAGAAGCCCGACAGTTACTAAGTGATGCATCGGCGCAGATAGAGCGGACGGTAAAGGAAATAAAAACAAAAAATGCTGATAAAGTTTCAATCAAAGAAAGTAAAATATTTTTAAATCAATTGGACTCTGACTTAAAAAAGTTTGAAGAAGAACTGTTTGAAAAGCATGATGCTAGAGATAATGCTCCGATTGATATTGAAATAAATGATATCGTTATTCTCAAATCTGGTGGACAAGCCGGTATCGTAATGACATTGCCTGATAAAAAGGGGAACCTTACTGTAGCTTTCAATTCCATCAAGGCCAAAATAAATGTCGATAATATTGATGGAATTAAAAAGAATCAAATTCAAGCTATTCCTGTAACTTCTGCATTTATTTCTAATAATGAGATTTCCAATGAAGTAGATGTTAGAGGCTTATATTCTGATGAAGCTGTATCCACGGTAGACAAATTTTTAGATAATGCAATGTTGTCAGGTTTTCATCGTGTTGATATCATCCATGGAAAAGGAACTGGAGCTTTAAGAAAAAGCATAAATAATTTTTTACAGCATGACCAGCGAGTAAAATCACAAAGAATGGGAGATCTAAATGAAGGCGGGGCAGGCGTAACTGTTGTTGAATTGAATTAAATAAAACAAAAAATTTACAATTAAATATTATTACCATGATTCAATCTGAAGAACCAATCGTAACAAAAGAACTTGCATTGAAACACGGCCTAACCGATGAAGAATATCAAAAGATTCTTACAATTCTCGGTAGAACACCAAGTTACACCGAACTTGGAATCTATAGTGTAATGTGGAGTGAACACTGTAGTTATAAAAACTCTATTGCTGTATTAAAGACTCTTCCAAGAAAAGGAAAAAATCTTTTGGTAGAGGCTGGTGAAGAAAATGCTGGTTTGGTCGATATTGGTGATAATCTTGCTGTAGCTTTCAAAATTGAAAGCCATAATCATCCGTCAGCGGTAGAGCCGTATCAAGGCGCAGCAACCGGAGTTGGCGGAATTATGCGTGATATCTTTACGATGGGAGCACGTCCGATTGCAGGATTAAATTCATTGCGCTTTGGAGAGATTGATGATGCTCAAACAAAACATTTGCTTAAAGGTGTGGTAAAAGGAATTGGTGACTACGGAAATAGTTTTGGAGTTCCGACAGTTGCCGGCGAAGTTTTTTTTGATAAAAGCTATCAAACAAATCCTCTGGTCAATGCAATGTCTGTTGGAATTGTTGAACATGGAAAATCTGCATCCGCTATTGCGAAAGGTGAGGGCAATATTGTAATGATTGTTGGCTCTTCAACCGGAAGAGATGGAATTCATGGTGCAACATTCGCCTCGGAAGAAATTTCAGAGAAATCAGAAAGCAAAAGACCATCCGTTCAAGTCGGCGATCCGTTTACAGAAAAATTATTGCTTGAAGCCACTCTTGAAGCAATCAATGCTGGACTCGTTGTTGGAATTCAAGACATGGGTGCTGCCGGAATAACGTGCTCAACAACTGAGATGAGTGCAAAAGGAAAAGCAGGAATGGAAATCAATCTTGATCTTGTTCCGACTCGTGAAACGCATATGACTGCATACGAAATTATGTTGTCTGAATCTCAAGAGCGGATGTTGCTTGTTGCAGAGCCTAAACACGAACAAGCAGTGAAAGATATTTTTGAGAAATGGGATCTTCATTGTGTATCGATCGGAAAAGTAACTACCGATGGAATGGTTCGAGTATTTCATTATGGAAAATTGAAAGCGGAAGTTCCGGCAGAAACCTGTGTTCTTGGAGGCGGTGCGCCGGTGTATTATCGAGAATCGAAAGAACCGGAATATTTAAAACATACAAAGGATTATGATTTCAAAAAATTATCTGAGCCGAAAAATATTCTCGATTCAATTTATAAAGTTTTTTCATCACCAAACATTGTCAGCAAACGATGGGTGTATGAACAATATGATACAATGGTGCGGACGAATACCGTTGTCCTGCCTGGTTCCGATGCCGCTGTAATCAAAATAAAAAAATCAGAAAAACTTCTTGCGGTCAAGACTGATTGCAATGCACGCTATGTGTATTTAAATCCACGAAAGGGCGGAGCAATTGCCGTTGCCGAAGCTGCTAGAAATGTCGTTTGCTCAGGAGGAAAACCGATTGCCATAACCAATTGTCTTAATTTTGGAAATCCATACAAGCCGGAAGTGTACTGGCAATTTAAAGAAGCAGTTGCTGGAATGGGTGAAGCTTGCTTAAAATTTGAAACACCGGTTACTGGAGGAAACGTTAGCTTCTACAACGAAAGTCAGTTTGCCGCTGTATTTCCGACTCCAACTATTGGAATGCTCGGTGTTATCCAAAATGAAAAACATGTTACTACAGCGAACTTTAAACACGCAGGAGATACGATTGTAATTCTTGGAAAAAACCGAGGAGATATTTCCGGAAGTGAATTCTTAACACGTGAATATGGGATAACAGCCGGCGATGCACCATATTTTAACATCGACGAAGAATTAAAGATTCAAACTTGCACACTCAAACTTATTGAAGAAGGTGTATTAAATTCCGCCCATGATATTTCTGAAGGTGGTCTAATTACCACGTTACTTGAAAGTGCTATTACAGGAAAAAATAAATTTGGATTTGATGTTACTTTGAAAATCGACAGAATAGAATTACATAAACTGTTATTCGGAGAAGATCAATCAAGAATCGTTATTTCGATTTCTGAAACAAACAAATCTAAATTGGAAACTATATGCAAGCAATATGGTGTTCCATATAATGAATTGGGAAAAGTTAGTTCTCAATCCGTGGCAACGATTAATCAATCGATTGCCATTGATATGAACAAGATTCAAGATATTTATTTCAATACGATTCATCGAAAGGTAGCTCAATAAGCCTGTTGGTCGAAAACTACAACTCACCACAAAAAAGTTTTGATGGAAAATTATCATTTCCATCGATCTTTCTGAACTTCCCATTTGATTCATTTCGGATGACCGGCAAGGAAAGCGTCGATTTCCTTCAACGAATAACTAGCAATGATTTTTCTTCTTTCAAAAAAGGAAAGATTCAAAAAACACTTTTGATTTCGGAAAAGGGAAGGGTTATTGATGCGGTCTGGGTTTTACATGAAGAAGACTCAATGCTTTTGTTATGCAGTCAAGGAATGGCTGAAGAAAATATTTCGTGGCTAAATAAATTTATCATCATGGAAGACATCGTTCTTTCGGATTGTTCGTCTGAAAATAAAATTAATCTTTATTTTCACAATGAGGGAGATGCAGATTATTTTGGAATTCTATGTTCGTTTCTTTTTGAGCAAAAGGTTCCAACAGGGGTTACAATATTTCACGAAAACGAGTTTGAGAAATTTAGAATATTCAACGGCATTCCGAAATCCAAAAAAGAATTAACAATCGATTATAACCCCTTAGAATTAAATCTGTGGAATTGGATTAGTTTTACTAAAGGCTGTTACATTGGCCAAGAAGTTATTGCTCGACTTGAAACATATCAAAAGATTCAGCGAACACTTTGCTTTATTTCATCAACCCAACCAATTCAAGAGGGCGAAATTTTGATTAATGCAGTGAACGAAGAGGTTGGAAAGATTACCAGTGTGCAAACGATTAAAAATAACGAATCAATTGGATTGGCTATCATCAAAACAAAATTATTCGATGCGCAATCCGTTTTGAAGACAAAAACTGCGAATACCGAGATCAAGATCGAAAAGCTTTTTACGAAGGAAACAGATGGAAGAAATTAAAGTTGTATCTTCGACAAAAGATTTGCAATACACTGAATTAATTCCTCAAATTGTTTCAGTTGTTAACGATGAGACCAGCGTCGTTGCCAACATGGCAAATATTGTTGCAGCATTAAAGCAAACGTTTGAATATTACTCGTGGGTTGGATTCTACTTATTGGACCGAAAAATGAATGAATTAGTGTTAGGTCCATTTCAAGGGAAAATAGCGTGCACTCGCATTGCAATTGGAAAGGGAGTGTGTGGGACATCATTTCAAAGAAAAGAAACACTCATTGTTCCGGATGTCAATCAATTTCCAGGACATATTTTTTGCGACGGCGATTCAAAATCAGAAATAGTAATTCCAATTTTAATTAACAATGAATGTGCCGGGGTCCTTGATGTGGACAGCCATACCTACAACAGTTTTGATGAAACAGACAAGAAATATCTTGAATATTTAATTTCAATGGTCAAAAATAAAATCCAATAAATAATGAAAAAGAAAAAAATCTATAAAGCTCCCAAAGCATATAAAAATTTGGGCTTCCTTAGCGGTAAAGATGCTCGTCCGATTCGAATTCTTTCTGAATTTCTTGAGCCATTAAGTCGGTTTAATTATTTCGGAGTCAAAGATACAATTGTTTTTTTTGGATCTGCCCGAATTAAACCACGTCATGAAACCATAAAAGATCTTCGTGAGTTAGCGAAGAATGGAACACGAAAACGTTCTCACACAAAAAAATATCAACAACAACTCCTTGATGCGGAAATTGCCGTCGAGATGTCTCGGTATTACGAAGACGCAGCCGAACTTTCACGAATGATCACTCTGTGGTCAAAAAAGTTAAAACAAAAAGATCGATTGCTTGTGTGTTCCGGCGGCGGTCCAGGAATTATGGAAGCAGCAAACAGGGGAGCCATGCTGGCCAAAGGTGAATCATTAGGTTTGAATATCAGTTTGCCGTTTGAACAATATCCTAATCAATACATTACCCCAAAGTTTAATTTTGAATTCCACTATTTCTTTATGCGGAAACTGTGGTTCATGTATTTGGCAAAAGGACTTGTTGCATTTCCAGGCGGATTTGGAACTATGGATGAATTTTTTGAGTTATTAACTTTACTGCAGACGAAAAAAGTTGGGAAGAAAATGACTGTGATTCTTTACGGACAGAATTTTTGGAATAAAATTATTGATTTTAAAGCGCTCACAAAATATGGAATGGTATCGCCAGAAGATTTATCATTGTTCAAATTTGCTGATACTCCAGAACAAGCGTTTGATATTCTGACAACATCATTAAAACAAAACTATCCCGAATTTAGATAATGTCTGTTTCTGAAAAAGAAATAGCAGAAATTAAATCTCTCATCGCACTAATTGATGATGAAGATGAACAAGTATTCGCTACGGTTCGCGAACGGTTGCTGACATATAGCGATGCTGCGCTGGTATATTTTCCTAAGAATGTCGCACCTGAAAGTACTGCAGGCAAAAGGATCGCTGAAATCCGAGATATTATTGTTCGTGCAGTATTTAAAAATGAATTCAAATCGATTAAACGTACGGAAAACAACGATCTCGATTTGGAAGATGGAATTTTTTTAATTGCACGTCAACGCTATCCTGATCTTGTTATCAAGCCGTATGTTGAACAACTCAATCAGTATGCGTACGAGTTGAAAGAAAAACTAAGTTCTATTGCTGATAATTCTGAAATTTTACACCGGACAATATCATATTTTGTTACGGAAAAAAAATTTATCGGGAACAATGACGATTACTATAATGAAGACAACCATTATATCAATCGTGTGCTCGAAACAAAAACCGGAATTCCGATAACATTAAGTGCTGTGTACCTGTTGGTTGGAAAAAGAATAAATCTTCCGATAACAGGAATTGGACTGCCGGGTCATTTTACGTTGCGGTTTTCGTTCGGTTCATCCAATGTCTATTTTGATCCGTTCAATAATGGAAAAATTCTTTCACTGACAGACTGTGAAGATATGGTGAAAAATTTAGGGTTCACATTTACCGAAGAGTATCTCCAACCGGTTACCAACAAACAAATTCTAGAAAGGATGCTTCGAAATATCATTCTTTCGTTGGAAAAAAAGAACGAAAAGGAGAGGATTGAAACGATTCGAAGATTCATTGATACTCTCAATTCAGATGTGTAAATTGTAGTAGATCCATGGGGGTGACTTGGCTTCGACGGGGTCGGAAATGGATAGATTAGCATACCGTGCTCGCCATATTGCACGTAAATCTCGAGGCAAAACAATAAATGCAGATAACTACGGTTACGCACTCGCCGCTTAATTAGCCACGAGCGCCGATACAAACTTCTCCTAACGAGTTTGTAAAGGCGTCGACAAAGTTAGGATGGCTGATATTCGGTTAAGGTAATATCAGCGAGACTAAAATCCTTGACTGCGTTTCGGATGATTTGAGTTCAGCCAAGAATCCGGAATTAAGTATAATGGCTGAACTGAGTATGGAGAAGATCTATTGGTTTTCACTTCGGACCGGGGTTCGAATCCCCGCACCTCCACAATTTCCAATTTTCACTCTTGCCAAGTCTACGGACTTGGCAAATTTATTTGATGACTTATGAAAATACATTTTACCAAGATGAGCGGTGCCGGCAACGATTTTGTTGTTGTCGATAACCGTACAGGAATAATAACCGATCGAAAACAATTTTCACTTGCAGCCTGTCATCGGCGATATGGAATTGGTGCAGACGGCGTTTTATTAGTCGAAAAAAGCGATACAGCGGGCTTCCTGATGCGTTATTACAATGCGGATGGCTCTGATGGCGGTATGTGCGGTAATGGCGGCCGTTGTATTGCAAAGTTTGCTCACGATATCGGCGTTGTGCCAATGAATGAATTTTCGTTTAATGCGTTGGGATATATTTACGGAGCACGCCGGATTGAATCTGACTTGTTTGAATTAAAGATGAAAAATCCGGTCGACCTTAAACTTAATCAAACAATTGATGTCAATGGCCTGACTGTAAAAGCCAGCTTCATTGATACAGGGGCTCCGCATTGCGTAATTTTTTTAAATGAAAATCCAAATTTGCCGTCATTGGATTCAGTTGAGGTCCAAAGAATCGGTCGCTCTGTTCGGTATCATGATTTATATCAGCCCAAAGGAACGAACGTAAATTTTGTTTCAAAGACTAATTCTAATTCGATTCAAATAAGAACTTATGAGCGTGGAGTTGAAGATGAAACTTTAGCCTGTGGAACAGGATCAATAGCCAGTGCGATAATCAGTTCGATTAAATTTGGATGGGAGAAATCTGTAGGCGTTAAAGTTCAAAGCGGTGAGTCGTTGGAAGTTTCATTTCAAAAAGAAGCCGAAAATTTTTCTAATGTAAGACTTAAGGGAAGTGCGAAGGTAACATTCGAGGGCGATTTTGATTTTTAGATCATGTTTATCAGCAATTATGAATACAAAAAACACTGCAATTTAGAGAGAATTAATCACGGTTTATTGGATATAATAGATATTATGTTAAGTTATATAATCTAAAAAATCATCGCCTAATCTTTGTAAATAATTTTTCTACGTCGACACGTTTCATTGTGTTAACAATATCCTCCTTCTCCAACCATCCCTTTCTCGCGATACCAACTCCATATCGGACATCATTCAAGCCTGTAACGACATGTGCATCCGGATTGATTGCAATCTTTACACCTTTATCTTTTGCATACTTACACAATCTCCAATCCAAATCTAACCGTGATGGATGCGCGTTGATCTCAATAATCTTGCTATAGTCTGCTGCGGCATTAATAATCTCAATTTGATTCAATGGATAGCCATCTCTCTGTAGTAATAATCTCCCTGTCAGATGCCCAAGAATTGAGACATACTTATTCTTCAATGCTTTGATAATTCTCTTTGTCATTTCAGCTTCAGTCATTTTAAAGCTGCTATGGACCGAAGCTACAACGTAATCAAATAATGCTAACGTCTTGTCACTAAAGTCCAAATCACCATTTGGTAAAATATCTACCTCGGTACCTTTGAAGATTGTAAAATTTTTAAACTTTGAATTTAAAGAATCAATTTCTTTAAGTTGTTGCTTCACTCGGGCTTCAGATAAGCCATTCGCATACGCGGCAACTTTGCTATGGTCAGCAATTCCAAGATATTCCCAGCCAAGTTTCTGTGCTCCGGCAGCCATTTCAGATAAAGTGTTTTGTCCGTCGCTGTAATTTGTATGACAATGAAACGTTCCGCGAATATCATCAAACGTTACAAGTTTGGGAAGTTTTCCAGACTGCGCATATTCTATTTCGCCTAGATCTTCACGAAGTTCAGGTTCAACGTATTCGAGTCCCACGGCTTTGTAAATATCTTTCTCACCCTTGCAGGGAACAATCTTTTTTGCTTTGCCTCGCTTCTCTCCTGAATCAATGACGGAAAACCCATATTCATTCAAACTCCACCCATTATCGCGAGCTAATGAACGAATTCGAACATTGTGTTCCTTGCTTCCGGTAAAATAATTCAAAGCAAACGGAAATTCTGAATCGTCAACAATCCGGAGATCGCAATTTATTCCTGCATTGAGAACGACACTTGATTTTGTTTCACCTTCACCGGTAATTCGTTCAACACTTTTGTGAGATGTGAATGCTTTCATAATATCCTTCACATCTTTTTTCTTTGCGCTTGCGACTATATCAATATCGCCAATGGTTTCTTTTTTGCGGCGAAGACTTCCAGCAATTTCCGCACGGATGACCGACTTGTATGATCTAATAGCCTGAAAAACGTCATTAGCTGCATTTTCAGCGATGTTGAAAAGAAATTTGGATGAATGCTTGCGCAACGCCTCGATTCCAAGAAGAATGTTCTCTTCCGTTTTCTTCCCAAATCCTTCGAGCTTTTCAAGTTTTCCGTCTTTGCATGCTTTTTCCAGTTCAGCGATAGAAGTAATTTTCATTTTCTTGAAAAGAAACGCGACTTTCTTTGGACCCATTCCCTGAATCTTCATCATCTCAAACACGCCGGGAGGAAATCCTTTTTTTAGATCCTCATGGTCAGGAGATTTTCCGGTCAAGACGAGATCGGAAATAATTTTTGAAATGCTTTCTCCGATTCCTTTGATTTTTTTGATTTCACCATTCTCAACGAGCGTTTTCAAATCTTCAGTAACACCGCCAAGAACGCGTGCAGCGTTATGAAACGCTCTGCTCTTAAAAGGATTCTCTCCTTTTAATTCAAGAAGAGTTCCAACTTCATCGAGTATGTCAGCAATTTGGGTTTTGTCCATTAATATTTTCTCTCCACAAAATTTCTCAACAACACTTTTCCATGTTCCGTTGCAATTGATTCGGGATGAAACTGCACACCGAAGGTTGGATATTTTTTATGCTGGACTCCCATAATAATTCCGTCTTCAGTTTTTGCCGTTACTTCAAGTTCATTCGGCAATGTCTTTGAAGAGATAATTAGCGAATGATACCGTGTCGCATGAAATTTATTTGGAATACCTTTGAATATTCCCTTCCCTTCATGCAAAATCTCAGAAACTTTTCCATGAACTATCGTTGGAGCTTTTATAACATCGCCGCCAAATGCTTCGCCAATGGATTGATGGCCAAGACAGACACCGAGAATTGGAAATTCCTTATGCAGATCTTTCACAATTGGGACAGAAACTCCCGCTTCTTTGGGAGTGCATGGTCCGGGAGAAATGACAATTGCCGCCGGTTTGAGTTTTCGAATCTCATCAATTGTAATTTTATCGTTGCGGACGACGTTCAGTTCCACATTCATCTCGCCAAAATATTGCACGAGGTTGTACGTGAACGAATCATAATTGTCGATTACTAAGATCATACTCTGAATTATTTATAAATGAGTTGTTGCGTCAACGGCACGAATGACCGCGTCCATTTTCATAAGTGTTTCGTAATATTCTTTTTCCGGAACAGAATCATACACAATTCCAGCACCTGCTTGAAAATACGCATATCCATCTTTCACGATTGTTGTGCGAATTGCGATGCACGAATCAAGATTGCCTGAAAAATCCAAATAGCCAATGGCACCGCCATAAATTCCGCGTTTGACAGGTTCTAACTCGGCAATAATTTCCATTGCACGAATTTTTGGTGCGCCAGAAAGTGTACCTGCTGGAAAACAAGAAAAGAATGCATCGATCGCCGTTAATTCTTTCTTCAACGTTCCGCGCACGTTAGAAACAATATGCATGACATGAGAATATTTTTCGATCACCATATATTCGGTAACATCGACTTTGCCGTATTCACTGATTCTGCCAATATCGTTTCTTCCTAAATCGATCAACATCAAGTGCTCTGCAAGCTCTTTCGGATCAGCGAGAAGATCTTTTTCAAGTGCAGCGTCCTCCTCTTCTGTTTTTCCACGTTTGCGTGTGCCGGCGAGAGGTCGCGTTTCAACGATTCCGTTTTCCACTCTTACTAATAATTCCGGTGAACAACCAACAATGGACATTCCATTCATCGAAAAATAATACATGTACGGAGATGGATTGATGATGCGAAGCATTCGGTAAATAGAAAACGGATCGCCATCAAATTTTCTTTTCATTCGGTGCGATGGTAACACTTGAAAGATATCTCCGGCGGAAATATACTCTTTCGATTTTATCACCATTTGCTCATATTCCGATTTTGACACCATCTGTTCCATAGTACCGATCGAAGAAATTTTCATTTCGTGCGAAACAGTCTTGCCCAGTAAGCGCTTCATCTTTTCAATTTCTAAAGCAGCCTTCTCATATTCCTGTTTTAAAATCGATTCGTCTGCATTTTGAGGGATGTAAGCGTTCGAGACAAGTTGAAGTTTTCTCTTCATGTTATCGAACACAATCATCGTATCGAGGAACATGAGAATCGAATCATCTAATTTTAAGTCGTCAGTTTTTGCTGATGGAATATTTTCAATCAATTGAATTGTTTCATATCCAAAGTATCCAACCGCACCACTCGCTAAACGAGGCAAACCTTCAACATGTGCAGTTTTGCAATGCGTGAAAATCTTTTTCAATGCGTCAAGCGGATGAGAAATTCCTTTTGCAAGCTGCGGCAAAGTTTTTACATCAGGATGTCTTGTCTGAATCTCATAACTTTTCCCTCGAATAATGAAATTCATGAATGGATTGAATCCGATAAATGAATACCGGCTGATCTTCTCTCCGCCTTCAATACTTTCAAGCAAAAAAGAATATGTGCTTTCGTCTTTTACTTTGAGATACACTGAAACCGGAGTTTCTGTATCGGCAAGTATTTCGTCAAAAAGCGGAATGACATTCCCCTGCGCAGTTAATTTTTTAAATTCTTCAAATGTTATCATAATACGATATGCAGAATTGGCTCATCTGCATTTTAAATTTCAAATTGAAAGTTCTTGAATAGTGCAATTACTTCCTTCGAAGGTACGAACATGCTGCCGAAAATCATCTGGAACGAATGTCGATTTATTTGTACGTGGATCTAGCCATACCATTATGCTGACATTTTTTGCAATTTGAACTTTCGTTCTTTCGTTAAGCATAATTCCTTCGCAGGCAAAACTGGATTTCCCTATTTTTGTCGTGCGGGTATAAATCGTTAATTCATCTCCGAAGGTTGCCGGATTGTAATAATCAATCTCATTCCGAACTACAACAATTTTAATCGAGCCAGTAATCAACCGTTCATCAATAGTCATCCCGATTTCTTTGAAATAATTAACCCGGGCAACTTCAAAGTACAGTAAATAATTTCCATTATGAACGATGCCCTGCCAATCGATCTCATAGTTTCGAACATGTATCTTGTGGATATGTTTAAATTTTTGTAAATCCATCTTGTTTAATTAAATATTTGTTTTATTCTTTCAACTGCAAGGCGTACTTGCTCCATTGAAACATCGAGATGCATGACAGCTCGAATACTCGTAAACGTTCCTGCTGAGACGAGAATTCCATTCGCTTTTAACACAGCAATGATTTCATTTGGGTTTTTTCCTGTCTTCTGTACATCGACGAGAATAATATTTGTTTGAACTGATTCCAGGTCAATGGAAAAATTTTTAATTGCAGAAAGTTCATTGGCAAAATATTTCGCTTTTGCATGATCTTCCTGTAATCGTTCGATGTTATGTTCGAGTGCATAGAGTGCACCGGCAGCAATAATTCCTGCCTGGCGCATACCACCGCCGAAAATTTTTCTCCATTTGTGAACTTTGGTAATAAATTCTTTGCTTCCACAAATTGCAGAGCCAACCGGTGCGCCAAGTCCTTTAGAAAAACAAACGGAAACAGAATCAAAATATTTTGCCCATTCTTTTACAGGAACTCCAGTCGCAACGCTGGCATTCCATAATCGTGCACCATCTAAGTGAAAAATAATTCCCTGTTCTTTTGCGTACCCAGAAATCCTTTTAATTTCTCCTAAAGGAAAAATCGTCCCCCCTGCACGATTGTGCGTATTTTCAGCTGCAATTACTTTTGTCTTCGGCATATAATATACGCTTGGACGAATAAGCGGCGGAAGTTGATCGACGGTAAACGCTCCACGAACACCTTGGACAGTTTGGACCTGTACGTTTGAAAGAACAGCGGGAGCAGCTGTTTCATAGTTAAATATATGTGCGTCTCGTTCGAGAAGAATTTCGTCTCCAGGATCGGTGTGTGCTTTTACGGCTAATTGATTACTGAGACACCCGCTTGAAACATATAACGCTTTTTCTTTGCCGAGCATCGCGGCAACCTTTTCCTGCAATGCAATAACTGTTGGATCTTCTCCGAAAACATCGTCGCCAACTTCAGCAGAAGCCATTGCTTCTCGCATTGCTTTTGAAGGTTTAGTGACAGTGTCACTACGAAAATCAATAAATTGTGTACTCATTTTTTCTTTCGAAAGAAGTTGTAACTTATTGAGAACAATATAATAAATACTGTTAGACTTGCACAAATTCTTGCAAACCAATCTCCATGTTTTGAATAAAAAGTTTTTTCCTGGAATGGGGTTATTGTCCGTTGAATGTATGTTTGTGTATACATTTCTGTTTTATCGTATGCATTGCCAAGCGGATCAATGAATGATGAAATTCCACCGTTAGCACATCGAACAACCCATCGGCGATTTTCAATTGCGCGTAGAACAGCATATTGCTGATGCTGTCGTGCTCCAGATGTATTTCCCCACCAGCTATCATTTGTTGTAAATACCAAAAATTCTGCACCATTATCAACAAATTTTGATACAAATTCCGGAAAAATAGATTCATAACAAACCATTGCCAAAAATTTTGCTCCAAATTTCTTACTGACAAACACCGTACTGTCTCTTCCAAGTCCCCAATTGCTTATTCCCACTCCCCAACGCAGTGGTTCAATAAGAAAAGGAACATCGTCGGCATAAGGAATTCGCTCTGCAAATGGAACTAACCGCATTTTGCTATATGACTGCACTTCAGTCATCTCACGTTCGGTTAAAAAAATTGAATTGTACGAATCATAATGAATGTTTGTTCCTTTAATGATGCTGCTTGAAACTGGCGCATTACCTGAATCATAATATTTTACTTTGGCGTACCCGGAGATAAGCGCGATATTTAAGCTATCCACTATGCTTTTATATTCTACAAATTGCTCGTGAAATGCAGGAAGGTTTAGTAAGATTGCAGACTCTGGTAAAACCACAATATCAGTTTTTTGGTTTATATTTTTCTTGATAAGCTCAAGAAAAGATTGAACTTGCTTCCATCTTCCATCAAATGTACTCGCACCTTCCCATTTGTCCCAAGGATCAACATTGGGTTGCACGATACCAACCGTGAAACTTTTTTCGGTCTGATTATAAAAATGATCTTTATCTACACTGAGATTGTAAAAATTTGGGCTCACATATACGAAGACAATTAATATTACAAGTATCCATCTTTTTGCTACTGAATATCCTTTAACAACAAATTTTACAAGAAGGTAAACAAGAATATTAATCATCAGAACCCAGAATGAAATTCCGTAGACACCTGTAATTTCAATGAATTGTATCTTTTCAAGGAAGTATGTTTGAGTGTTTCCAATTGTCAGCCAAGGGAATGCAAACTCTCCAAGAGCATAGAGCCATTCAAAGGTAATCCAAATAAATGGGAAGGCAATGATCGCATATTTTGAGATTATATTTTTTTTAACAAAGAAATAGATACTTGCAGGAATAGTGAAGAAAAGTGGCTGCCATAACAACAATGCTCCACCAGCAAGCATAAGATATGGATCTTTGAGATGTGTAAAACCGCCAACCCAGTATAAAGTTATAACGCAAAACAAAAAAAATGTAAAATACGAATATCGGAAAAATCGTCCGTAGCTGTCTATGTTATCAACGAGAATTAAAAATGGAACAAATCCGATACAGGCTAAGATACCTAAAGGTATGGGTGGAAAAGATAGACCTAGCAACAAAGCTGTTGAAAGCGAAAAAGCGAGTAATTTTTTTTTTGATTGACCAAAGGTAAAGTATGAATTCACAAGAACTTAATCTTAATTTATGAATTTTGTTTATTGAACTTTTGAAATATAATTTCCCACAGTGAGACCATTACAAATCCAATTACCACTCCGACCAAAGCCCCTCCAACAATATCAGAAGGATAGTGAACACCTACATATGGTCTCGACAGCGCCACCAAAGAAGCAAATGCATACCAATACAATTTTTTTGATTTATAAAAATATGATAAAACAAATGCTCCCGCAAAATTATTGACTGCATGTGATGATGGAAAGGATAATCCACCACCGCAATCAACAAGCATTCTCACCCCGGTAAGGGCTCGACAAGGACGAACGCGAGCAAAAATTTCTTTTAATACTGAACTATTTATCTGATCACTAGCAATTATTGTAATTATTAAAACAGCTATTGCTGTGCGACCTTTCGGTCCCCCCTTCCATAGAACCCATGCAATCCAAAGGATAAGTGCGACGATTACCCATTTATGTTTGTTTAAATCTGTTACAAATGGCATTATCCAATCCAGCACAGGATTCGCAATAGTATGATTGATAAAAAAGAAAACTGCTATGTCGATCGAATACAAAAAATCAATCATTTTTTTTATTTCTTTTTTTATACCAGAATAAAATACCTACGATAATGCCGGTAATGATCAGAACTGTAACAATTTGACTATAAGTAGATAAATAAATTCCTATCCGTTCCCAATTCTTTCCTAACAAGGTCCCAGAGTAAATCAATATTGCATTCCAGATTAGAGCACTAATAAAACATAATATTGCCGTTGGGACAAAGGTAACTTCAGACATTCCTGCAAAAAAACCTACCACTGCTCGTGTTCCCGAAAGAAATCTATTCACAACGAGTAACCAATAACCATAATGCCTGAACCATCGTTCCACTTTGTGTATGTTATCAAGAGGAAGAAATTTTAGCTTCCCTGTTTCGATTATTTTCAATCCAAACCAATCCCCAATTTGATACATCGTCATGAAACCGGTCGTGCTTCCAAGTGTAGCAATTAATAAAGCGGGAAAAAAATCAATCTGACCAACTCCAACTAAATATCCACCTGCAACAATAATAAGATCGCTGGGTGACGGGGGAAATATGTTTTCAATGTACGCTATAAAAAAAATGATCGCATAAATCCAAAAGGCATTTAATGATTGCAAAAAAACAAAAAGAGATTCTAACATTGCTATTTATTTATTGAATTAATTATTGTAACTGCATAAGCTGCAGCACCTTCGCCAGCGCCAATGGAACCTAATTTTTCATTTGTTGTTGCTTTAACAGAAACTGCATCTACACTTATTCTTAATGTCGTTGCAATATTCTTTCGCATCGTATCGACATAGGGAGCTATTTTGGGTTTTTCTAAAACAAGGGTTGAATCAACATTACCAACGGAGAAACCATTTTTCAAAAGTAACTCCAACACATGGTTCAAGAGTTTTAAACTATTAATCCCTCTGTATCGTTCATCCGTGTCTGGAAAATGTTTCCCAATGTCACCAAGAGCTGCTGCTCCCAAAAGGGCATCGCAAATTGCATGCAAAAGGACATCGGCATCAGAGTGACCTAGTAAACCTTTTTCAGAAGGAATTTCTACTCCTCCAAGGATTAGCTTTCTTCCAGTTGTGAGAGAATGGACATCGTAACCAAAACCAATTCGAGTATTCATGCTTTGATTTTAAAATTGATAAATAAGTAATGTGGTTTTCCCCATTCAACAATAACATTGTCAACTATCGCTCCCCGAGAACCAATATTAAGATCTTTAATGTATTCTTTAATCATTCCTTCTTCCCCTTCAACCTCTGAATACACATCGCCATTGGCGCGATTTTCAACAAATCCTTTTAAATCATATTTTCTAGCGGTACGATCCGCAAACCATCGATATCCTACTCCTTGGACCATCCCTTTAACGGTTATTTTTGCATTCATGTCCATAAAATTTCACGCTGCTTCTGTTATATTCGCAATTTTTTTTGAGATTGCATCAGAAAATTCTGAAAATAAAATTCCAACGATAATCATAGCACCTCCAACAACTCCTGTTATTCCAAGAACTTCATGTAAAAAGAAATACGCCAAAACAGATGCTATAACAGGTTCAACAGTAAAAATAATCACTGCGCGGGTAGGAGTAGTGTCTTTTTGGAAGCGTGTTTGTGAAAATGTTGTAACCACCGTTGCAAAAATTCCCATATAAAAAGTCATCAACCAAATTTGCGGTGATGTACGGAATTTTAATTCTTCGAATGGAAGCCATGCTAACGCAACAACCGTTGTGCTGACAATTTGAATAAATGATAATTGAAATGGATTTTCATTCCTCGAAAAAATATCCATATAGACTATAAATACTCCGAACAGCACCGCAGAAACCAGCACAATGATATCTCCTTGATTTATAGACGAACCTTCCGGAGACGTCAGTAAATATAATCCCAAAGTAACGACGATGATTCCAATAACGTTCCAAAGATTTGGCGAACGCTTTTCTAAAACTAGTTGTGCGATTGGAGTAAAAATTACCATCAGTCCCGTTATAAAAGCAGATTTCGATGCTGACGTTTGATAGATACCTATATTTTGAATAACTATTCCCACGCCTAGCATTATTCCAAGAATAATCCCCTTTTTCCATGTCGTTGAAGAAATATTTTTTAGATGCTTAAAAAATAATAATGGAAACAACACGGTTCCAATCCCGAAGCGCAAAAATATATAAAGTGAAGGCGAAATAGAATCCGATACGGATTTTGCGACGACAAAAGTACTTCCCCATATAAAAGTGGTTGCAAAAAGCATAACTTCAGCTTTTGTTCTCGTCGTCATTTCAAATCCAATTTCTTTACCATTGATTCAGGAATCATCGTGAAGGCAAACATAATGTAGCGCCAAAACCATTGTGAGTAAATAAAATCTTTTCCATTTTGCTGTGCATGAAAAAGATCTTTAGCAACGGTTTCGGGTGTTGCGGTAATCATCTCCGGTGTATTTCTTCCTTCTATCATTTTGGTGCGAATAAAGCCCGGGTGAACGGTCAATACCTGTACGTGCGATGAGAATAATCTATTTCGCAAACCCGAAAGATAAGTTGTAAATCCGGCTTTTGCTGCTGCGTAGATGTAATTACTTTTCCGGCCGCGTTCTCCGGCTACGGAGCTTACTCCAACAATAAATCCTTCTCGGCGCTGTTCGAGATCATTTGCGATGATATTGATAATTGATACGCATCCTGAAAAATTTGCATCAAAAATATTTTTTGTTTCTGCAAACTCTGCCTCAGCTTTTTTCTGATCACCAAGAATCCCAGCAAGGCAAATTACACCAAACGGTTTTTCCGGAAGTGATTGGTAAAAGCTTTGATGAGTTGTAGCTTCAGTTACATCAAACAAAAATGCAGCAGCGTCAATTCCATATCGAATTTTAAGATCATTAGCATCACGAGTTAGCTTTTCATAGTTCCTGCTTGCTAGATAAATTCCATATCCTGCTTTTGCATAGAGATACGACAGCGGTCGCGCAATATCCGAACCTGCGCCAATAATCAAAATATATTTCATCCCATGATCCGTTTTGATTGCAAAGAATGGAATTTATTTGCTGGATCGTAATGCTGCTTTATATCAACAAACTGCTTTAAATTTTCATACCCCTGTGAAAACACATCTTTGTTCATGCGAACGTCTTTTGCCAAGTACAATCGTCCTCCAAAATTTTGTACAAGAGCATCAAGTTCATTAAATAATTTCATCGTGCGTTCTGTTATAGGAAAATCCAATGCAAGTGTATACCCTTCTTTGGGGAACGATAATAGTCCTTCCTGTTTTCCAAATAGTTTTAATACTGCCAGAAATGATCCTTCTCCACTTTCGCTTATACGCTGCAATATTTTTCGTAAGCCTTCTTCTGAAGTTTCGCGAGGAAGAACAAATTGATATTGAGTAAATCCTCTTTTACCATAAATTTTGTTCCATTCACGAATAGAATCCAATGGATAAAAAAACGGTTCATAATCGACAATTGTATCGTGATCGCGATACGTTCGATATCGGAGTTCATTGAACAATTTAACGGTATGTGTATTCAATATAAAATCAGGAAAATAAAACGGCGCCCTGATAAAAAATTTCTTTTCAATAAGCAGAGGATTTCGGTACCGATATCTGATTTCATCTTTTAATGCGTGTTCTCCTAAAATCAAGGCAGAACGTCCGAGCGCATCCTCTTTCGATAAACAATCAATCCAGGCGACAGAATATGTCCAACCTTTATTATTCTCAAAAGCCTCAAATGTCTCTGCCAGATTTTTTGTTTTTATGACTCGCTGACGAATATAGGCAGTTTCAATTGGCTTCAAATAAAACGATGCTTCGATGATAACTCCAGTTAAGCCCATTCCACCACATGTTGCCCAAAATAGTTCTGGATGAACGGTCCTCGAACAGTTAATGATGTCACCGCTGCTCACAATTATCTTCAATGTATCTACATACGTTGAAAATGATCCCGCAACATGGTGATTTTTCCCATGAACATCTGCAGCAATTGCACCGCCAATGGTGACGAATTTCGTTCCCGGTGTCACCGGCAAAAACCACCCTCTCGGCACAAATGCGTCAAGAATTTCTGCGAGTGAAATTCCAGCTTCGCATGTTAACAATCCGCTTTGTTCATCAAATGCAAGAAAATGATTCAGCTTTAGAGTCGAAACAATTTTTTGATTTAAAGAAGAATCGCCGTACGATCGGCCTAGACCACGCGCAATCAATTCATTTGATTCACAAACTGCTTTCTTTACTTCCATCACTGAAGATGGTGAAACCATTTCAGCATCAACAATCGGATAGTTTCCCCAATTTTTTATTTTCATGAATGAAATGTACAAAAAGAAATGGTTGTTATGAAGAAAATTTACGGGTCACATTGAGTGAACTGCATAAAACATTATTTGTGAAAATAAATAATGAAGATGCATGAGCAAATCCATAAAATAAAATTTATAGAAGTTAATGGATCCCTCACAAGAATCCTCACTGGATTTTCACCTTCCCCCTTATTCACTACGAGAAACAAATAACGCAGAATACCAAATAGGACAAATATTGTTGTATAGATTAAGTAATCAGTTCCGAACATCATAAGCGTTCGATCTGCCATGGTGTACAACGAATACGAAAGCGCCATACCCGTTGCGGCAATGACCAACGAGAGATTCAGAAAATTTAAATCGTAATCCGCAAGCACTTTCCGTTTGGTTTCGATTTTTAATGATTGAATAAGCACTAATTCACTGCGCCGCTTCGAAACCGCCAGAAAAATTGACATGAATAATGTCGTGATAATCAGCCAGTGAGAGATTACAACATCAATGGCAACCGCGCCGCTAAAAACACGGAGCATGAATCCGATCGCGATGACAAAGACGTCGACAATGACAATCTGTTTTAGTTTTATCGAATAAAGAAATTGCAAAAAAATATAAAATCCGATGATGCCAGCAAAAGTCTTCGAAATGATGAAAGCAAGATACAGAGAGAGAACAATAAGAATACTCGCAACTATTGTTGCAAAAGAAACACTGATTTTACCTGAAGCGATTGGACGGTTCTTCTTTTCCGGATGGAGTTTATCAGCATCCTGATCAATAATATCATTGATAACATAAACCGCACTCGACGCTAAACAAAAAGCAACAAATGCAAAAAATACTTTTACAATATCAACGACATGAAAAAGGTTTTGTGAAAATACCAACGGAATAAATACGAAAGTATTTTTAAGCCATTGACTCGGTCGTAAAAGTCGCAGCAATGGAGGAACCATAGTAATTAGAAGACTGATTGTTCTTCGTAAATTCCAAAATGTTCTACTAACGCATTACACATTTCGCCAAGGGTTGTGTATTTGCGTGTCGCATTCAGTAAATACGGCATTAAATTTTTTTCGTCAATCGCTGCTTGTTTTAACTCCTCAAGACATTTAGAGACGGCATTGTTATCTCTGCTTTGCTTCACTTCGGCAAGACGTTTCTTTTGTAATTTTTCAACTTCCGGTGATATTGCCAGAATTGGAATTTCAATTTGTTCATCATCTTCAACATACTGATTCACGCCGACAATGATTTTTTCTTTCGTATCCAGCTCGCGTTGGTATCGATACGCAGCTTCGGCAATTTCCCTTTGAAAAAATCCTTGTTCGATTGCCGGAACAACCCCGCCAATCATGTCAATTTTCTCAAAATATTGCTCAACTTCTTCTTCCATTTTTGACGTTAAGGATTCAACATAATAACTTCCACCAAGCGGATCAATCATATTTGCAACACCCGTTTCGTCTGCAATAATCTGTTGTGTTCTTAGTGCAATCTTTACTGCTTTATCGGAAGGTAACGCAAGCGTTTCATCCATTGAGTTTGTGTGAAGCGACTGAGTTCCCCCCAAAACTCCTGCTAAGGCTTGAATTGCAGTCCGAACGATGTTATTCTCCGGTTGTTGAGCCGTCAAAGTACATCCTGCTGTTTGCGTATGAAACCGGAGCATCCACGACTTAGGATTCTTTGCCCCGTATTTATATTTCATCCTCTTTGCATAGATCCGGCGAGCAGCACGTAACTTTGCGATCTCTTCAAAAAAATCTAAATGTGAATTAAAGAAAAAAGAAATCCTTGGAACAAACTCATCGACATCCATCCCAGCTTTTATTCCCGCTTCAATATATGCAAACCCATCTGCTAGAGTAAAAGCCAACTCCTGCACAGCAGTTGAACCAGCTTCACGTATATGATAGCCAGACACAGAGATAGGATTGAATTGCGGAAGTTCTTTCGCGCAATATTGAAACATATCAGTTATGATTCTCATCGAAGGAGTTGGGGGATAAATCCATTCCTTCTGTGCGATATATTCTTTTAAAATATCGTTTTGAATTGTTCCACGAAGAAAGTTTGATTTCACTCCCTGTTTTTCTCCGACAGCAATATAAAATGCCAAGATCATGGCAGCGGGAGCATTTATTGTCATAGAGGTCGAAACTTTGTCCAACGGAATTCCTTTGAACAACGTTTCCATATCAGCAAGCGAACTTACTGAGACACCGCAAATTCCAACTTCACCTTCTGAAAATGAATCGTCAGCATCGCGTCCCATCAGTGTTGGCAAATCAAAAGCTGTCGAAA
Source organism: Ignavibacteriales bacterium (assembly GCA_037443785.1). Lineage (GTDB taxonomy): Bacteria > Bacteroidota > Ignavibacteria > UBA10030 > UBA8401 > JAQUOA01. Next base: position 45,175 of record JBBINR010000023.1, read on the forward strand.
GTCCTGTTTGACCATGCTCTAGAAGATATTTAAATCGTTGGTTCGTATCTTCTGGGGTTCCAAAGCCTGCAAACTGGCGCATTGTCCACAACTTGCCACGATATCCTGTGTTATGAATTCCCCTTGTGTATGGAAATTCTCCTGGGAAACCAATGTCGGCAAGATAATTGATATCTTTTATAGCCTCAGGGGTTGAAAGAATATCGACATCCTCTCCACTGACGGTTGTAAATTTCGTCTGACGGATTTTTCCATTTTTCACTTGAGCAAAATATCTCTTCTTCTCCTGCGAAATTGAATCCATGTCGTTAAATGATGCCATGCAATTACTCCGATATGTTTGATCGTGGAATTGTTTGCATTACGAATTGTGATCGTAATGCTTGGTGATATTCATCAAAAAGATTGTGTTCATCCTTTACGTTCTCATAAATCTTCGGTCTAACTCCGGTAAACTTATTTTGATCAGTACCGGCCTTCCGTGCGGACAAACATACGGCATTGATGTCGCAAAAAGTTGATCGATCAATGATCTCATTTCAGTTTCTGTAAGTTTTTCACCTGCTTTAATTGCAGCTTTGCATGAAAACGATTTTGCAACATTATCACGCGCTTCAAGCTTCACTCGCAATTGATTATTTTTAAACTCATCAAGAATTTCTTGGAGAATGTTGGCTTCCGTACCAGCCTTTACTTCTGGCGGAACACCCTCCAGAACAATTGTGTTTCTTCCAAAAATTTTTGTCTCAAAACCTATACTCTGTAAGAAAGGTAGAATCTCTTTCGTCAACATGAAATCGCCCGGTTGGAGTTGAATCGTCTGCGGAAACAACAGTTGCTGAGATGACGGCACTGCATTGTTGAATCGTAATAATGCACGTTCGTACAAAATTCGTTCGTGTGCGACATGTTGATCGATAATCATCAAACCGGAACGAATTTGAGTCAGAATATATTTATTGTGAAGCTGCCAAATTGCCTTGCCTTCCTGTGCTTCACTTTCCCTTGTACCATGTTGAACCTGATGTGAAGTTTCCGGTTGAATCTTTTCAGAAAAGATTTGATCAAGTTTAGTTGAAAGATCAAATGGAATTTCTTCATTCTCGTTCGGAACAAACGTGCTTGGTTGTTGAATTTCAGAGGGAAAACCAACTGAAGGAAAATCATTTCTTGGGTTTGCATCCAACCAGCGAGGTTGTGCAGCATGACGAAGGGATGAAAATTGATCTAGGTCTGTCGATCGCTGAAATTCTACAGTGGGAACAAGGTCGTTTTGACCGAGCGATTTTCGAACAACCGATAAAATAATTCTATAAATGCTCTGTTCATCTGCAAATTTCACTTCCATTTTTGAAGGATGAACATTGACATCGACTTTATTTGGATCCAGTTCGAGAAATAATAGGAAAAAAGGAAAATTTCCTTTTTCAACAAGATGCTCATACCCGGAAAACACTGCATGGTTGATCGATCTGTTGATGATGAAACGATTATTCAAAAAAATGAATTGATCAACTTTCGATTTTCGTGCAAAGTCTGGTTTACCAACATATCCGTGAATTGAAATTAGATCTGTTTCTTCCTTAACAGGAATCAGTGTTGAATAATGTCTGTCACCAAACAGACTTTTCAACCGTTCATCAATATTTTGTGACGGCAGTGCAAGAATAGTATCGTCGTCACTAACAAATTCAAGAGCAATTTCCGGTTTTGATAGCGCAAGTCGTTGAATTGTATCGTAAATATGTTTGAATTCAGTATTGTTCGATTTCAGAAATTGTCGTCGGGCAGGCGTATTAAAAAAAAGATTTTTTACAGAAATCGTTGTCCCGCATTGATGGGCAGTTTTTTCTTTTACAAGAAGTTCTGTTCCTTCGATCCTGATCAATGTTCCAACTTGATCTTCTTCTCTGCGTGTTTTTAATTCCACTTGAGCAACCGCTGCAATCGACGCCAGAGCTTCACCGCGGAAACCAAGTGTTCTGATGTTCTCTAAATCTTCATATGTTGTTATCTTACTCGTTGCATGCCGATAAAAAGATTTTTCGGCATCCTCTTCACTCATTCCCCTTCCATTGTCGATGATTTGTATGAGTGTCTTTCCAGCGTTTTTAATCGTTATAGAAATTGACGTCGATTCCGCATCAATCGAATTTTCCAATAATTCCTTGACGACCGATTCAGGACGTTGGACAACTTCGCCGGCTGCAATTTTATTTGCAAGATGTTCCGGTAATATGTTGATGATTGATGACATTAGTTCTTTGAAACTGCCCCTATTCCCGGTTTCTCCGTCAAAATCATTTTTCCTCTTGTGTTTCGAACGCCGTCAAATGGGTCGTTTGAGATCAGTACATTACCGTCAAGATCGCAGTAATCGAGTAACGGACCAAGTTGAGCGCCTGCAGAAATTGCCACGGCAGTTTCAATCATACAGCCCATCATTACTTTCATTCCGGTCGCGCGGGCAGTATGAATCATTTTCATCGCTTCTCGAACGCCGGTGCATTTCATCAGTTTAATATTGATTCCATCATACGCTTGAGCAAGTGTTGGAATATCGGAAAGACGAATGACGCTTTCATCAGCAATAAGCGGAAGTTCGGAATGATCCCGCAGCCATTTAATGTCCTCGAATTGTGCGGCAGGCATCGGTTGTTCAACAAAGACAATGTTTTGATTCTTTAACCACTTCACCGATTCCAATGCTTTTTCTCGAGTCTTCCACCCTTCGTTTGCATCCACATACAACGGTTTATCCGTAATTTTTCTGATCGTCTCGATCATTTCTTTGTCGTTATCCAATCCGACTTTCACTTTAAGAATTGGAAATTCTTCAGCCTCCCGAACCTTTTGCTCTACAATTTCCTTCGTATCAATTGCAATTGTGAAGGAACACAATGGAACTTTGGCTGGATTTAGTCCCCACATTTTATACAGCGGTGTGTGTAATTTTTTTCCCACCCAATCATGAAGTGCAATATCAATGGCGCACTTAGCGGAAGTATTCCCAGCCGCAATTGAATCGACATAGCGAAGAATGTCATCGATGAGAAATGGTGAATCGAACGTTGACAAATTTATTTTTGAAAAAAATGTATTCAGAGTGTTAACATCTTCTCCATACCGTGATGATGGAGATGCTTCCCCGTAACCAATAATCCCTTCATGCTCTAACGAAACAATCATCACAGAAACAGTATCACGTGCACTTCGGGAAATACGAAACGTGTGTTTCAACTGTAGATCATATTGTTTCCAGATCAATTTCATACAGTTTCTTTCTCAAATAATGCTTGAACAAATTTATCGGAGTCAAAAGGCTGTAAATCGTCAATCTTTTCTCCAACACCGATAAAACGTACAGGGACTTTTAAGGCTTGACTGATTGCAAAAATCACTCCGCCTTTTGCAGTTCCATCCAATTTTGTGATAACAAGTCCTGTAAGTCCAACGGCTTCGTTAAAAAGTTTCGCTTGCTGAATTGCATTTTGTCCAGTAGTTGCATCCAGAACCAAAATGACTTCATGCGGCGCTTCGCTGCTACATTTGCTGATGACACGTTTTATTTTTTTTAACTCTTCCATCAAATTCGTTTTTGTGTGCAAACGTCCCGCTGTATCAATGATTACAACATCAGCACCGCGGGCTTGCGCAGCTTTCACAGTATCAAATGCTACCGCAGCCGGATCGGAACCTTGAAGTTGTTGAACGATTTGAACATCAGCACGTTTTGCCCACACTTCTAATTGTTCATTCGCAGCGGCTCTAAATGTATCAGCCGCGCCAATAATAACATTTTTTCCAGCAATCTTGTAGTTATAAGCCAGCTTTCCGATCGTTGTTGTTTTTCCAACGCCATTAACACCAACCACCATGATGACATATGGTTTTGTATGTGATGGGAACTCGAATGGATTTTCCGATGCTACACTGTTTTTCTTTAGTGCATTTGTGATTTCATCACGAACAAGTGAATCAAGTTCTTCTTGCGACTCGTATTTTTGTTCATTAGATCGTTTTTTAATTCCCTCAATAATCTTGTGTGATGTCTCAACGCCAACATCGCTGGTAATTAAAATTTCTTCAAGCTGTTCAAGGAATTCATCATCGATTTTCCCTTTTGCAAAAATTAACCGAGTAACTTTGGCAACTAGAGTTTCGCGTGTTTTGGATAATCCCTCTTTTAATCTTGAAAACTTAAAAACGTCTAAAAATCCCAATACAAAACCTCATTTAGTGAGCATTAAATTCTTGCAATGTTTTAAAAAATCTTTTTGCATATACAATCATAGAATAAAAAAGTGTTCCAATTGTTACCCAAATCATTGTCGGGTGGAGTGTTTCAAATATTGGATAGCGGAGCAATGCCAAGACGAGAGTCAATGCTAAAAAAGATACAGCAATTTTTCCTGCCATCATTGAAGGAAGAATAATTCCTGTTCGTTTCTTTATGTATACTCCAGCGATGAAAATAAGCACATCACGACCAAGCACTACACCTGTAAACCATAATGGAATATCGCCAAAAATGGTTAGCATTACAACCACAATCCCGATGCCGATTTTATCTGCAAGCGGATCGATAATTTTTCCCAGTTCGGATATCTCGTCAAATTTTCGTGCGAAATATCCATCAAGAGCATCAGTAATAACAGCAATCAAAATAATCAGTACAGCATATTCCCGGTGAAATTTAAATGGCACATAGAGCAAGTAACACGCAGGAATCATTAAAACAATTCTGCATACTGAAAGCATATTTGAGAATGTCCAGATTTTATTCTTCATTGTTTTACGACAGCAAATTTCCCAAGTTTAGTTTGTGTAACATTCCCTGATTCATCGATACGTTCGGTACGATAAATATATACGCCGCTTGAGACAATGTTTCCTTTTTCATCTCGAAGATCCCAGAATAATCCATCGCGAGTTGTTTTATTTTGAATCTCTTTTACCTTAATTCCAGATGGTGTATACACGGTAATTTTACACTCAACAGGAAGATTAACAAATGTGATTTTTTCACTTCCCCCTTGTTTATAATAAACAGGATTTGGGAAGGTTACAATGTTATCAAGTGTGTTTGTTTCCTGGGCAATTGATACCGTTTGCCCTTTTCCTTCATTTAATTTTTTACCCGATATCGATTCGATGTTTTCACTGAGATTTATTTCAATTCGTAAGGCAAGCTCGTTTAATTTTTCAGTGGCTGAGGTCGTAATAAAAATAATATTTGGCGAAAGAGAATCGATATCCACCCGCTTCACACTAAAATGACGCACATTATTCAAAACAGCAAAATTGGAAAGAAGGTTTGCAGTTGCAGCATTTATTTTTTCATTGAACTCGATTTTAATTTTTGTCGGAAAAAGTAGTTCAGTCTTTTGGGCAAAGAATGGATTGATCTCTTGTTTATCAGCCACAAAAGAAAAAATCTGATTCGTATCCGATTGCATACCTGAAGCATCAATTAGTGAATTTATTTTTAACGAATGCGATCCCTGTGCAATTGGGCTATCAAACGAGAAAATCAATTGTTTTGGCGCTCCAAGAATTGCCGAATTCGATTGTGTTGTTCCATCAAGCAGTAATGTTGCAGTTTGAATGGAAGATGAACTCATTTCAAAAGAGAATTCGACCGCAATTTGATACAATGAAGTTTGGGTCACTTTTTGAATTGTTGCCGAAGTGTGAGGAATAGTTGAATCAATCGATGATTCACCGCTGATCAGTGTTCCTCCGTTTGAAATACTTCGAATAGAGTAAAAATATTTTTGATTACTGGTGACGGATGAATCGATGTATTTTTTATTGACGGTTGAGTCGAGTAGTGAGCGTGTTAATGCGGATGTTCCTCGAAATATTTTATATTTTTCTCCGGATCCATTCCAGGATAATTGAATCGACGATCCATTAATTGGTGTTACGGTAAAATTCCACGGAGCAATTGGTTTTCCAGATATAAAATTACCGAATTGATAGAATGCAGTTTCTTCACCGTTATTAAATCCAATTTTATCATCAAGTGAAATCGCATTATTTGAATACGATCTTGAATTCCACAGTACACTTGGAACAAAATTATTATCAAATGAAAAGACATATATGTTTGGATTCAGGTTCAAAATTAAGGCATCTCGGGCTTGCGAAATTAGCAACGTATGACTTGATGAAATTCCATTATCGTTTTTTGGACCTGCTTTTACCCCGAAAAACAATTGTTCCCACTTTTTCTTCAATGATCCAGCAATATCAGATTGCGCATGAGAAAAGATTTTCACTGTCCATATTGGCGTATCATATTCACGATTTTCATTAAGATCAAGATTGGAGTGAGCCGCCACAGCAATATCGGTAATTCCGTCGCCGTTGTAATCTCCTTGAGCAATAAAATCACTCATCTCGTACAAATCTGAGGTATCGATCGATGCCAGCGAAAACGAAAGTGAGTGAATTGCATCTTGTCGATATACGACTAAATCACCGTCATAATCAGCAAAGGCAATTTCTTGTAAACCTGAATTTGTAAAGTCGCCAACTAAAGTTTTTGGCGGACCAAATTGATTTTTTGATTCACCAAGTAATGGCGGCGATGGATTCTGTAATCGTGTCTTTAGTGCAAACAAATTATTTCCAAGGTTCTCATAAATCATTATCTCAGAACTATTTCTGGCAATAATTTCAGGTTTTAAATCGCCATTAAGGTCAACAAGTTTACTTCCCCACACATCACTGGTATCCATCCAAATTGGCGTTCGTGAAAATTTCATGGTTGTTGTATCAATAGAAAAAATTGCTGACCTGCCAAAATTTTGAACCAGAAGTAACGGATTTCCATGATCATCTCTAACAAAACTTCGAGGAATCCACGCACTATTAATCGAATCTTTTTGAACAAAATATCCATTCTCCAATTGAAACAATTTTAAAACATCAAACTCTCCAGATTTAGAATACTGATTTATTGTCAAAGTCGGTTTGTTTTGAATAGTCAAAAGATCATTGAGCAGAAATCCGGACGGAAGGCTGGTTCCAATTTTAAAGAACGAGGTTGTGGAAAATTTTTCAGAAGGATTCTGCGCTTCAAAGAATTGAAAACCTGTTTGAGCTGCCGTTGGGAAAATTTTCACGCCTTTACGAGCAGAATTCTCGATGAATTTTGTGTAAAATTCAAACCGTACACCAGGAGTGAGTTCATGCGAACCTAAAGCGAAATAATGATTTCTTCCCAAAGTTAACGAACGGAGCACGCTAAATTCACTGTTCGAATTTTTCTTCCGATAAAGAAGTTGTCCTTCTGTTGGAATATCCGTTTCAGCGTCGATCAGAGAAATCATCTCATCATTTGCAATGACAGAATCTTTAAGGAAAAATTTTACAATTTCTGGAGTTTGACGTTGAATTAAAATTCTATTTCGGGATTCAATATCATTTCCTTGGCTATTTTTTTCTATTAATCTTAGAACATAAATATTGTTAATAAAAGAACTTATGTCTAATATCGTAATTGAATCATTGTAATATTGTTTTTCAGATGAAAATATTTTCGTCCAGATTGTTGGCGTTTCTCCTTCACCGATATATAACTCAACTGATTTGAAATATGGTGATATTGAAGTGATTCTTATTGGAAAATTATCGAACACCAGTTCATCAACCTTTGGACTTTGAATTGCAACATTACTCCCTTTTAACGATGTCAACGCATGCTCAATATTCACAACGCCGGAAGCATAAAATTCGTCCCATCCCTTGTCCCCCACATCATCTGCACTTGTAGTAAGAAGTCCACGATAGTCTTCATTTGAAAGAACTGCGATAGGAGTTTTGTGGAAAGACTTTTCTAAACTTTTTAATAACGCTATCGATCCGGAAACATTTGGCGCTGCAGCTGATGTTCCTGAAAAATTATCGGTGTATCCTCCGTTAAGTTTTGTCGTTGGAATAAATTCTCCAGGCGCCATAATATCCAACGATGGACTGTGAGAAGAAAAGATAGAACGAGAATCAAATGAATTGATAGAACCAACTGAAATTACTTCATTTAGGTCAGATGGATAATGTTGTTTACTGCTTCCATCATTTCCACTTGAAGCGACTAAAACAACATTTTTGGAATATGCATATTGAATTGCATCTTTTAGTAATAATGAATTCGTGACATCCCCAAAACTCATATTGATAACTTCCGCACCATTGTCGGCGGCATAAATAACTGCTGATGCAATATCAATATCGCTACCGGTCCCGTTAGCAGAAAAAGCTCTTAATGGAATTATTTTGACAGGCCCAAAACCTGAAATGCCTATTGTATTATTGCTGCGTGCTCCGATGATACCTGCGACACCAGTTCCATGTCCGTTCTCATCGTGAGGTAAATTATCACGCGTTGCCCAGTCATCCCCATCCTTCGATTGTAAATCGACAAAATCAAAACCTCGCCAGTCATCAATAAACCCATTACCGTCATCATCAACTCCATTGGATCTTTTATCATTTCCATTTTGATCTGCACCAATTTCACCTTCATTAACTGCGATCGCATCTTGAATGTCGGGATGATTTTCATCAATTCCTGTGTCAATAACTCCAACCTTTGTTGGAGGTAAGGTATTCAAATCCAGTCCCTGTCTGAAGAGAGCATCGAGCCCAATACGGCGTAGATTCCATTGAAAGGAATAGGCAGAATCATTTGGAATTGAGTAAACCTGATAATTGACACTTGGCTGGATATACTCTACCTCTGGATCGGATCGAACTGAGTCAAGAATTTCCTTTTGAAGTATCGAAGAGTCGATATCAACAACAAAATATTTTTCGAATGGGAATCTATTCTTCGATTGACGCTGAAAAGCAGTTTTAAATTTTGAAATTTTCGTCGAACGGTTTTTTTTAAAATAATTTCGCTCTAACCGCTGAGTTGCCACGGAAATATTTTCGGCGGCAGTTTTCAACTTTACAACATATCGCTGAGATACACCTGCTTGTGCGGGTAAGAATCCGTTAAGAATTGCAAGCAAAAATAAAATTCTTCCACACCGCCGCATTAGAGCTCTAATTCATTTTTATCGGCAACGTTTTCTATCGGAGCCGGGTAATTACCGCCAAAACATGCAGTGCAATAATTTTTCCGGTCATTTCTCGGAACAGATTCCAACATCTTTTTCAGAGACAAATAATGAATACTGTCGACTCCTAACTCTTGCCGAATTTTTTCAACATCTTCATCACATTTTACGGCAATCAATTCTTCCCTATTTGGAAAATCCATTCCGTAATAACAGGAATTGACAATCGGCGGTGATGTAATTCTAAAGTGAATTTCTTTAGGCTGCGCTTCTTTCAACAGCTTGACAAGAAGCTTTGAAGTTGTTCCACGAACGATAGAATCATCGACAACGACTAATTTTTTTCCTTTCAACACGCCTTTTACGGTGTTGAATTTTGTTTTCACTTTCATTTCCCTCATTCCTTGTTCCGGTTGAATGAAGGTTCTGCCGACATAGTGATTTCTGATCAAACCCAATTCAAGCTTTGTCTTAATTCCTTGTTTCAGTGATTCCGTAACATAGCCCAGTGCAGCAGTATTGCTGGAATCAGGAACGCTGATAACAATTGTTTTTTCGTCATGTTCGGGTAAAACGGGTGCTTCCTGAGCGAGCGATTTGCCAAGTTTGCGACGCACTTTATCAACACTATCTTCAAAAATGAAACTATCAGGCCGAGAGAAATAGATATACTCAAAAATGCAATGATGAGAGCTGTCAACTTTTTTATTAATTCTGTATGAAGCTAAAGGTTCTTTTGCATCGACTCGACGATCGATGACCAAAATTTCCCCAGGTTCGATATCGCGAATATATTTTGCATCGATAATATCGAGTGCGCATGTTTCTGAGGCAACAATATAACTACCGTCTTTTTTTCCAAGGCAGAGCGGCCTAAAGCCATAGACATCCCGCGCGGCAACCAACATTGAATCAGATAAAAGAAGGAGTGAGAATGCGCCTTCAACTCTATCTAATGCTTCTCGGATCTGATCGATTTGACTTTTTTTCTTACTTCGAGCAATTAAATGAAGCAAAAGCTCAGTATCGGAAGTCGTTTGGAAGATTGTTCCATCATTCTGTAATTCTTTACGAATCGTTCTAAAATTTGTAAGATTGCCATTATGAGCAATAGCAAGATTTCCATTTCGGTAATTAACAATCAGCGGCTGGATATTTTTTTCGTTATTTGCCGAACCTGTTGTCGAATATCGATTATGACCTATGGCGGAATTTCCTTTTAACTGTTCAGCCAAAATTTTATAATCTCTAAAAACATCAGTCACTAACCCCATTCCTTTTACGATGTTAAATCGCTGTCGCTTCTTCGATTCATCATATTCGCTGGTAACTATTCCGCTGGCTTCTTGTCCGCGATGCTGTAACGCATGGAGTCCATAATACGTCAGCATTGAAGCTTTTGGCAGGTCGTAAACCCCAAAAATACCACAAGCACATCGTGGTTTATCTTTTATTCTTTCGCTCTTCTGTTTTGATTTCATTTAAGTTATGATTGTATCCTTTAACCAATTTTGATCATCCTTATTTGGATAATCAGTTGTAAAATGAAGTCCCCTGCTTTCTTTTCTTCCCAAAGCGGATCTGATAATCAAATCTGCCAGTGTAGAAAGATTTCGCAATTCAATTAGTTCTTCCGTTACTTTTGTTCGTTTATAAAAATCTTTTACTTCTTCGAGAATGAGCTTAACTCTCCGTTGTGCTCTTTCTAATCGATGGTTAGATCGAACAATTCCGACATAATCCCACATGAGCTGTTGAATTTCCTTCTTATTATGTGCTACCAGCACCCATTCCTCGCTGTTAATTGTCCCGCTGTCGTCCCAATTTGGAATATTATTATGAATTGGGTTGGCATAAAATTTTTCTTCTTTGATAACTTGTGCAGCGCGATGAGAAAAAACAACGGCCTCCAACAACGAATTGCTCGCAAGTCTATTTGCGCCATGAAGTCCGGTCATGCTTACTTCACCAACGGCGTAGAGGCCTGAAATTGACGTTGCACCGTTTCTATCTGTAACAACTCCACCGCACGAGTAGTGAGCCGCAGGGACTACAGGAATGAGATCCTTTGTAATATCAATTCTATGTTTTAAACACCGCTCATAAATATTTGGAAAATGTTCTTTCACAGCATTTGGCTCGCGATGCGTAATATCCAAATACACGCACTCATCACCGCTTCGTTTTAATTCAGAATCGATGGCTCTCGCAACAATATCTCTTGGAGCTAACGATCCTTGCGGATCATATTTAACCATAAAATCTTCACCAGCTCTATTCCGCAAGATTGCACCAAAACCACGAACGGCTTCTGAAATGAGAAACGACGGTGATCCTGAATTATACAACGTTGTCGGGTGAAACTGGATAAATTCTAAATTTCCAACGTGAGCTCCTGCTCGGTGCGCCATGGCAATTCCGTCACCTGTTGCAATAAGTGGATTTGTGGTGTGAAGATATACTTGTCCCGCTCCACCGGTTGCCAGCATTGTTGTTGAAGCAATAAATGTTTTAACACTATTTTCCTTTACATCCAATACATAGGCTCCCCAACAATGCGTAGAGTCTTTCGATTGTTCCTTGATTCCAACAAGGTGATGTTCGGTGATGAGATCGATACTGATATGATTTTCAAAAACTTTAATATTGGGATGTTCGGATATTCTTGCAAGCAATGCACGCTCAATTTCTTTCCCTGTTAGATCAGCGGCATGGACAATACGATGTTTGGAATGCCCTCCTTCTCTTCCAAGATCAAGGACATTTGCTTTTTTGGTAAATTGAACTCCAATATCAATAAGCTCATCGATTCGGGCGGGCGCTTCGTTTACAACAAGTTCAACAATATCACGATGACATAAATACGCTCCGGCTTTCATCGTGTCTTCAATATGAAATTCAAACTTATCATCACGCGAGATAACGGCAGCGATTCCACCCTGGGCAAGATTTGTGTTCGATTCTGCTTTTTCTTTTTTGGTAACGATTGAAACCGTTCCAAACTCTGCTACTTTTAATGCATATGAAAGGCCAGCAATTCCGCTGCCGATCACTAAAAAGTCGGATTGTATTTTCATAGACGTATAATACGAAATCATCCTTTAAAATAAAAAAGGCTTTCATTGTTGAAAGCCTTTTTTAATGCTGAAATTTTTCACTTCTTATTGCATCGCAACTGTTACGCCAGCTTTAATTAATAAGTGATTAAAATCGCTTGCAAGCACATACCGTGGCTCAAATACGATTGCAAGTTTGTCGTTCAAGTTATAATTAATTCCAGCTAATAAATTGATACCTATGCGTGAAGCGGATCCAGTAACTTCACCACCGCCAAATCCAAAAAAGCTTGGAACTGTTACGGTCGTTGAAATGCTATTAAATCCCA
>JBBINR010000024.1:0-52240 GCA_037443785.1 Ignavibacteriales bacterium
TGATCTTAATTTCCTTTCACAAGTGATGGGAAATTTTTCAATGTTTCATCAAGTTTCGAAACATCTTTTCCGCCGGCAGTGGCAAGATGCGGTTTTCCGCCGCCGCCGCCGTTCAACATTTTCGCAACGGCTCCGACTAATTTTCCAGCTTGAATATTTTTGGATTTGATGAGATCGTCCGTAACGACGCACACGAGAGCGACTTTCTCATCTATGACAGATGCCAGAAGTCCAACACCGCTTCCGAGCTTTGAACGAAGTGCATCTCCCAGTGATTTTAAGCCATCCATATCACTTGCCGAAATTTTTGAACTGACAACCTTAATTCCATCGATCATGACGGCTTGATGAATAAATGCGTCGAGATTGCTGCTGGCGGATTTCATCGCAAACTTCATTTTCTCTTTCTCGATCAATTTTTTCTTTTCAGATAATTCGAGAATGTACTGTTCAAGTTTTTGGAACCTCAGGAACTGTTCAGAAAATTCTTTTTTCAAATCTTCAGTAACGATATTCTGTGGTAATTCTGGAATATCTTCAAACTTTCGCAGTGTTGTATCTAATCCAAGCACATCTTCATTTGTAAAAGGCGATGTTGCCCCGAGGTCATTGTGAATGCTTTGAATATCGTCAACGATGTCATACGCATGTTCAATGCGTTCTCTATACGTTTTATTTTGTAGTGCAAGATATTCAAGAGCATATGTATTGGTGAGTGCTTCAATGCGGCGGACACCGCTTGCACTGCTTCCTTCCATTTTAATTTTGAAGAAGCCAATTTCCTTCGTCGATTTCACGTGAATACCGCCGCAGAATTCCTTGCTGTAATCGCCGAACTGCACGACATTGACTCGTTCGCCGTATTTATCACCAAAGAACATCAGCGCGCCCATTTTTTTTGCTTCATCAAAAGGAATATTGCGGTGATGCTGGAGCGGAATGTTTTGTGCAATTTTTTCATTCACAATCGATTCAACATCGGCAACTTCCTGATCATTCATTTTTGCAAAGTGTGCAAAATCGAATCGCAAGTGTTCCGGCGACACCAGCGAACCTGCCTGATGAACATGCGTTCCCAAAATCTTTCGCAGCGCGGCGTGCATGAGATGAGTTGCCGTGTGATTTCTCATGATTGAATATCGGCGTATAGAATCGACTTTTGCCTGCACTTCATGCCGGGATGAGTAGGAGGGAATATCTCTTCCTAAAATGTGAATGTGAACTTTTCCATTCTTTTGTGTGTCAACGACTGGAAATGATTTTCCATCAATAACAATTTCTCCGGTATCCCCGATCTGTCCGCCGGATTCAGCATAGAAAGGAGTTGCATTCAACACAAGAAGGTTTCCCTCTGAATTCAAAATAGCAGCGCGTGTTTCCGTCAGATCGTAACCGAGGAATTGAAATTCTTTTTCAAACGGCTCGGTGTTCAGCTGGCGGGCTGTTTCTTTACTCTTCAGAGCAATTTGTTCGACTTCCGAAATATCGCTGCCGCCATGTAATTTTGATTCACGCGAGCGTTCACGCTGTCCTTCCATCAACTGAGTGAATGTCGCAACATCAACGGAAAGCCCGCGTTCTGAACAAATCAACTGGGTAAGATCAAGCGGAAAACCGAACGTATCGTACAGCTTAAATGCAATTTCACCCGGAAATATTTTTGAGCTTTTTACATCTTCAACTGCGCGTTCAAATACTTCAAGTCCACGGTCAAGTGTTTGATTGAAACTTTCTTCTTCACTTTTTATCACACGTTCAATATGCTGTTGATTCTCCACAATCTCCGGAAAAATATCTCCCATTGTGTCAACAAGCGTTTGAACGAGACGGAACATAAACGGCTCGCGCAGATCAAGTTTTCGTCCCCAGCGCGATGCGCGGCGGAGAATTCTTCGCAGAACGTAACCGCGTCCTTCATTGGAAGGAATTGACCCATCGGCAATGGCAAATGTCAGCGCACGAATATGATCGGCAATGACGCGCATGGCAACATCAATATCCGAATGACTTGCTTTGTATTCTTTTTTTGCGATTGAAGATATTTTTGAAATTAATGGCGTGAAAACATCCGAATCGTAATTGGAAGGGAATTTTTTGAAATTTGATTTCATTGATTCCATTACGGCGCATACGCGTTCGAATCCCATTCCGGTGTCGACATGCTTTGCTGGAAGTTCTTCCAGTTCACCTTTTTCGTTTCTATTGTATTGAATGAAAACGAGATTCCATATTTCAATCAATTCCGGCGAGCCAGCGTTAACCAATGCCGCCGGGGCATCGCCGCGCTGTGTAAGATCGACGTGAATTTCAGAACAGGGACCGCATGGACCGGTTTCGCCCATCTCCCAGAAATTTTCTTTTTCTCCAAATTTCAAAATGCGGGAAGGATCAATGTACTTTGCCCAGATTGTTGCTGCTTCGTCATCAGTTTTATACACCGTTACCCACAAACGTTCTTTGGGGAGTTTCCAAACCTCAGTCAATAATTCCCACGCCCAAGCGATAGCTTCTTTTTTGTAATAATCACCGAACGACCAATTGCCGAGCATCTCAAACAATGTGTGGTGATAGGTATCGCGTCCAACTTCTTCGAGATCGTTATGCTTTCCGCTGACGCGGATACATTTTTGTGTATCGGCAGCGCGTGTATAGTCGCGTTTTCCGACGCCAAGAAAAATTTCTTTGAATTGATTCATTCCTGCATTGGTGAAGAGCAGCGTCGGATCGCCGTGCGGAATAACCGGTGCACTGGGAACGATGGTATGTTGCTTCGATTTGAAAAAATCTAAAAATGATTGCCGTACTTCTCGTGATGTCATTATAACGCCAAATTAAATAGTGATAGGCTTATTAAGTTTAAGTTATGAGTTTTATACTTCTACTTGAGTCATCAGTTCGATTTCTTCCAATATGCTTGTTACGTGAAGACATTTTACCAATTCTCCGGTATAAACGCATGATTTTCCAGTGTTGTGGACTTCCAGAGTCATTCGTTCAGCAGTCGGAAGATCACAACCCGTCGCTTTCATAATTTGATGGATGACTTCATCAAATGTATGCACTTCATCATTGAAGAGAATTGCTTTAGCAGGCTGCTGTTCCTTTACTTCGTCAATGACTTCTTCTTCGGTTTGTGGATTGTGCGTACTCATAATTTTTTGTTTTCCTGATAAAAATACGCAAAACTGTAAAGAGTTACAAGAAGAGCAACGAGAAGTTCGGCGGATGCATTATTCAAACTGAGACTTAATTTCTACCTGAAAATGTTGAATGAAAGAGGAGCCGATTCCTTGCAGGGCTCGAGAAGTCTGCGTATATTTCATAAAATCTTTTTTACCGAACAACATTTTTGAAGAAGGAAGTTCTGATATGATTTTCGATTTGGATGTTATTAAGAAAGTTTATGGCGGATACGCGACAAAAATTACACAAGCACGAGCAATTGTCGGCAAACCATTAACACTTACGGAAAAAATTCTTTACGCTCACTTTTGGGAAACTCCAAAATCTGCTGCCGAACGAGGGAAAAGCTATATCGACTTTGCACCGGATCGTGTGGCGATGCAGGATGCAACGGCACAAATGGCGTTACTCCAATTTATGTCCGCAGGAAGACCAAAAGTTGCCGTTCCATCCACCGTGCATTGCGATCACCTTATTCAAGCCGAAATAGGTTCGTCAAAAGACCTTGCTCGCGCAAATTCAGAAAACAAAGAAGTGTACGACTTTCTGGCAAGCGTTTCGAATAAATATGGAATTGGTTTTTGGAAACCCGGCGCCGGAATTATTCACCAAGTTGTGCTCGAAAATTATGCGTTCCCCGGCGGGATGATGATCGGAACAGATTCGCATACACCAAATGCGGGCGGACTCGGAATGATTGCGATCGGTGTCGGCGGTGCCGACGCGGTTGATGTGATGGCAGGAATGCCGTGGGAATTGAAATTCCCAAAAGTGATCGGTGTTCATTTAAAAGGAAAATTAAACGGCTGGACGTCGGCAAAAGATGTTATCTTGAAAGTTGCCGGAATTCTTACCGTGAAAGGGGGAACCGGAGCGATCGTCGAATATTTTGGTGAAGGAACAAAATCAATTTCTGCAACAGGTAAAGGGACAATTTGTAACATGGGCGCGGAAATCGGTGCAACGACATCGCTGTTCCCATTCGACTCGCGCATGGCAGATTATCTGCGTGCAACGAAGCGTGATGAGATTGCGTCATTAGCGGAAGGAATTGCTGAACACCTTCGTCCTGATGCAGAAGTGTTGGCAAATCCAGAAAAGTATTATGATAAAGTTATTGAAATCAATCTGAGTGAGCTTGAACCGCACATTAACGGGCCGTTCACCCCAGATCTTGCATGGCCTCTTTCTCAATTTGCGAAAGCAGTGAAAGAAAAAGGATATCCCGAAGAATTAAAAGTTGGTTTGATCGGAAGCTGTACGAATTCTTCGTATGAAGATATCGAACGTGCAACGTCGGTTGCAAAGCAAGCGATGGCAAAAGGATTGAAAGCGAAATCAGAATTGATTATTACTCCCGGAAGCGAACAAATTCGCGCTACAATTGAACGCGACGGCCAATTGAAGACATTGACGGAAGCCGGCGGAGTTGTGATGGCAAATGCCTGCGGACCGTGCATTGGTCAGTGGAAGCGACATGATGTTCCGATGGGAGAAAAGAATTCCATCATTACATCCTTCAACAGAAATTTTACTGCGCGTAATGATGCCAATCCTGCAACGCACGCATTTGTTGCAAGTCCCGAAATCGTGACAGCGTTTGCTATCGCCGGACGCTTGACGTTTAATCCGTTAACGGACACGATTGAGAATGCAAAAGGAGAAAAAGTAAAATTAGAGCCGCCGACGGGAGATGAACTTCCGCGTCAAGGATTTAAACCGGATGAAGTCGGTTACGCTGCACCCGCAAAAGATGGATCATCTGTCAACGTTACAATCGATCAGAAGAGCGATCGATTGCAAAAGCTTGAAGCATTTAAACCGTGGGAAGGGAAAGATTTAGAAAATCTTCGTCTTCTGTTAAAAGTGAAAGGAAAATGCACGACCGATCATATTTCTCCTGCAGGCAAATGGTTGAAATACCGCGGCCATCTCGATAATATTTCCAACAACATGTTCGTCGGTGCGGTCAATGCATTCAGCGGTGAAGCGGGAACAGGAAAAAATCTTCTCTCCGGCGAAGTGAAAGATTATTCGGCAGTGGCGCGCGATTACAAGGCGCAAGGTATCGGCTGGATTGCCGTTGGCGACGAGAATTACGGTGAAGGTTCATCGCGCGAACACGCCGCAATGGAACCGCGTTTCCTCGGCGGACGCGCGATCATCGTAAAGAGCTTTGCACGCATTCATGAAACGAATTTAAAGAAACAAGGAATGCTTGCGCTCACCTTTAAAGATTCTGCCGATTATGAAAAGATCAAAGAGGATGATATCTGCGCAATTCGAGGATTAGCAACCTTCGCGCCGGGTGTTCCGTTGAAACTGGAATTGAAACACAGCAACGGTTCAATTGATACAATCGAATTGAATCATACATTCAATGAGGGACAAATTGCATGGTTCAAAGCAGGTTCGGCTCTTAATGCGTTGAGAAAAATTTAGTTGGAAACTCTTTTAAATAGTACGCTGTTATAATCAGTGACACAAATTTTTAACGTAAACAATGAAGTAAGGAGAAGATATGCCATTTGACCCAGTGATGATTCAGCCGTTTCGCGATGAATTGACTGAATTGGGAATTAAAGAACTGTATACACCCCAAGAAGTGGACGACACGATTACCAACAATAAAGGGACACTCCTTTTTGTTATCAACTCTGTGTGCGGCTGTGCTGCAGGCAAAGCACGTCCTGCCATCAAAAAAGCATTGCAGCATGTCAATACGCCGGATAACAAAGTCAGCGTTTTTGCCGGACAGGAAGTAGAAGCAACGGCACGATTACGCGAACAATGGCTGCACGGAATTCCACCGTCGTCGCCGTCAATTGCTCTTTATAAAGACAACGAACTTGTGCATTTCATTCCGCGTTATAAAATTGAAGGACGCGTTGCGGATGAGATCGCGGCCGATCTGATTGCCGCATTTGATGAGTTCTGCGGCAACAACGTTACAGCGTAATTTTTAATAAACATTCCAACCACAGATTCACAGCTCTTGTTGTGAACTGTGGTTTTTTATTGCATGAGAATTCCTAAAGTAAAAATCTGCTGCATTTCATCAATTGAAGAAGCACAACTCGCAATTCGATACGGCGCTTCGGCGCTCGGACTTGTTTCGGCGATGCCAAGCGGTCCTGGTCCCATTTCGGAAGAATTGATCGCAGAAATTGTTCCGCACATTCCTGAGGGAATAGCTTCTTTTTTATTGACAAGCAAACAGGATGCGGAGTCAATCATTGCGCAACAGCGGAAAACAAAAGTGAACACATTGCAATTGGTCGATGCAGTTCCGTTTGATGTGTACAGAAAAATACGGGACGAACTTCCTGAAATTTCTATCGTACAAGTGATTCATGTTGTCGGAGAGTCGTCAGTTCGCGAAGCGATTGACGTCTCGCCATTCGTTGATTTTATTTTGCTCGATTCAGGAAACCCGAATTTGAAAATTAAAGAGCTCGGTGGGACGGGAAGGAAACACGATTGGTCGATCAGTAAGAAGATTGTTGATGCGGTCGATGCTCCTGTTTTCCTTGCGGGTGGATTAAATGCAGAAAATGTTCGAGAAGCGATTGACCTCGTTCATCCTTACGGCATAGACTTGTGCAGTAGTATACGAACTGATGGCAAACTCGATGAAATAAAACTTATGATGTTTTTTAACAGAGTCAAACATAATCAATTTCACTAGGAACGTGTTGGGTTACATCGATTACACTTTTGATGAATGATATAAGAATGATTATGTAGTTTGCAATAATGAACCTATCTTCTACTACGGGATGAAGGACATACCTCAACATGATATGTGCTTGAACCAACAACAAAAGAAACAATGCTGGATCTGACCAACGAGCTTTAAGAACAATCCGTTTTAAATACACCGTCACGGCAAAAATAAACGTCATAATCACTATGGTAGAATATAATAGCGAAGCCAGAAGTCCGTTTATTAATCCGCTGAAGTATAAGAAGAAGAATGAATGGTGATTCTCTTGGTGTATTCTCTCCGTCGCCGCCTGGGCAAAAAATACCCTTTCGACAGGGAATGTCTGATATAGCAATGCGTAAACAAAAAATAATCCACATAAAACACCGAGAAGAATTACATGGGTTGTATTGAGTTTATGAACACTCAATAAATAAAGGGTTATTACTATGACAAAAAGGAGAGAATCAAATCTCACAGCCACGGCAAGGCACAGTACCGTGATTCCTAAAAACATATATTTCTTTTCGGTAATTAGGAATACACCGGTGAGAAGAAAAAATGCATTAATTAAATCGGGAACAGATGACCGTGCGACAAAAAGGATAAAGGGTGAAAGCAGTATTACGAGGCTCACACTTGGGGCATATTCAGATATAAAAACTTTGTCTATCCAAATGTATAAGAGTATGCCAATCAATAGAAATGCAATGACCGACGGAACCACTGTTGCTCTTGGAAGCGGAACGCCAAGTTTATTAGCCGCGGCAATTGACAAAATATACAGAGGCTTTATGGAGTAATATGTTAATTCCTTCTCAAATGCTTTAGAATCTTTATACAGTGTATATCGATAAGAATTATTACTGTCAATTAAAGAATTATATTTCGCCGGGGATAACGCCGTCTTAACCAAGCGGTATGTTTTGGCGTGCACGGAATCACTATTGGAATTATTTGTTTTTACCACTAATGCGGTGTACGGTATAGCATCCCAGTTATATTCCGGCTTCAGATAGCAGACAATCGCAGTTCCTAATAGCACAATAAAATATACGATTGTCGTAACGATTTTCATGAGCGCCTTTTCATAGTATTCAATAAACAGAGTTGTCGGATGCGAATCGATTAATCAGCGTTTACCAATGTGTCAAATGCCTGCAGTAATTTTTTTACTTCATCGAGCGTTTTTTCATCCGTTATTTTATATTCGTGGTTGATTTTTGTTTTTATAAACGAGATGACGAGTTGTGTTTCATCTGTTATTCTGGCCTCAATTATTTTTAAAGTTTCCAAAAGGGATGCGTGTGCTTTTTGCCCGAGCGAAGATGCAGTGATGAGCGCTGTAGGCTTGTGAGAGAACTCGCAGGAGGAGACCGTCCAATCGATTGCATTTTTTAAAGTCCCGGGAACGCCCATTGCATACTCAGGAGTGCAAATTAAAATTCCATCCGCTTCCTTTAGTTGTTGCCGGAATTCAACGACCTGTTGCGGAGGATTATCATTATCCAGATCAGGATTAAAATGAGGAATATCAGCCAGTCTCTCAAATATTTTTATCGTAAAAATTTCATTCGTTAGTCCTTCAATTGCTTTGATCAAATTGAGATGAGATGAACGTTCTCTCGTGCTGCCGGAAATTGCAATAATATTTTTTTTTACAGTCATATTTATTTTTCTTTGATGAAATACAGTTTGTTATCTTCAACTAAGTACATGAGCGGCGCTATCTGAATTTTTGGATACCGAAGCCGTAATCGTTTTGTTTCACTCAAGATGAAGTCAACTTCGTTTCCAATTTCAAACATCGGCGCAAAATGCATAAAATGTTCTTCTGCCCATTCTCTCTCCCATCCTGCGGTATTGACAAGCCCTTGGATGAATACTTCTTTTCTGGCTACTAAATTTACCATACCGCAATTGTTGTGTCCGATGAGGGCAATATGTTGCACGTGCCCGACGGAGATGGCATACGATACTTTAAACTCACTGTACCGCAAATTTGCCCCTCCTGAACGAATAATGAAAGCAAAATTATCGGGGATATGCAGATGTTTTCTGTTATCCATGCACATCCCGATCAAAAGTTTGGCGCTGTCATACGCACCATCGGATCGGCCGAGATTGTGATATTCCAGAAGTAATCCGATGGGAGTTTGTTTGTATTCCGGAAGTATTTCTTCCACTGATGTAATAGGTATTAATCTATTCATTCGTCGAAAAATTGTTGATAAAGATTTCAGTGTCAAAATAGTTGATCGCTATTCTCCAACAGCGGGGAGTTATCATCAGTTCCCACGTGTTGTAAAATTCAATATAGAAAAAATTATTCTTTCTCAATACTTAAACGTTGTATTTACCAAGGCATTTTTTTTATGGATGTATGCGATAACCACGCATAGCATCTCTGATTTTCATGATCAACATTTATACATCTTGAGAAAATTTTACTTGAAAAATAAACTAAAAAATGGTTTGAATGTTCTTGAGGCGTTCATTTTCTCTACAATTAAAAATAGTTTTTGTAGATTTTGCATATTTCTCCTTTATGTATGTCGGCAATTTCCACAATATTGCACAAACCATCGGGTATGATTATTGCACTTATATAAGTAGTGTTTCCGGCCACGTCTTTTTCAGGTACAGATTATTTCGTGCAAAAAGGGGGCTGTTATGGGCTTAGGTCAAACACTTTTAACAATAATGGCGCTGATGTTGATGGGAAGAATAATTCTATCAACGAACACTTCTACACTTAATTCTGGTTTTTCAAAAGATATTGCAGAGTACAGAATTACAGCAACGTCCTTGGGCACATCTGCAATGGAGACGGCAAGCGCTTTGGCATTTGACCAAGCGTCAGTCGACACATTTTTAACGTACTCTCGAATTAATGAATTAACGGCCTCAAACTTGCTCGGGCCGGAAGCCGGTGAAACGAGCACTTTCTCTTATAACGACATCGATGATTACAACAATTACGTTAAAATAGATACCGTGACAAATTCAGCTATTTTTAGAACGATGATTTTTGTCAATTACGTCAATGTAAGTTCAAGCGCCATTACTGTCACTACATCTAAAACATTTAATAAAATGATTTCAGTTAAAGTGACGAGTGATTATTTATTAGATTATTCATCTGACCCGCCAAAGCGAGATACATTACAATTTAATTCAATTTTTTGTTATTGGTATTTTCGGTAATGAGGTTTTGCTATGGGTTCGCAAACAATTTTGGATCTAATCGCATCGACGATAGTGTTCTCGAGTCTTTTGTTAATCACGATACGTTTAAATTATGGGACTTCGGAAACCGTTCAGGATTACCGGGGGGATCTCATTGTTCAGGAAAACCTCGTCGCGGTATCTCAGCTTATTGAATATGATTTTCGTAAAATAGGCTATTGCAAAGATTACAATAAAATTCCACTCCCTACGTTAGCCATCCGCTATGCCGATACAAGCAAAATAATATTTTGGACCGATTTAGCTATTTCATCTTCGAATCTTTCGGGAGATGGGAATCTTGATTCGTTAACATATTATGTCGGAAGTTCGAGTGAGTTGACCTCCACACCAAATCCGAACGACAGATTAATCTATCGAGTAGAAAACGATAATACTCCTATTGGAGTAAATTTAGGAGTAACGATTTTCCATCTACAGTATTTTGATGCTTTTCATAACAAGTTAACAACACCGGTAGCGGATCCAAGACAAATACAATTTCTGCAGATTAATGTCCAAGTGGAACATCCGATTAAATGGACGAAATATTATAACACGGCAACCTATGATACGGTATATCAATCGGCGTTTTGGCGTCAAGTTAGATTAGTGGCAAAAAATCTTAACAATAGATGAATGTGAATTATTTGAGCAGGAGATCGATATGGGACGTTCGTCATTATATTTGATTATGGGAACTTCGTTTATCATGCTTTATTTTGGAATTCAAAATAGCAGTGTCTCTGTTGAAGCATTGAACAATTCGGTCTCATACTTTGAAAGCACCGAACGGTACAGCATTGCCGTGGCGGGAGCAAATTTAGCATGCGGGCAAATATTCTTAGACAACACCTGGAGAACCGGCTATGCTGATTTGCCATTTAACGGAGGAACAATTAATGTTTCCCTCCATGATTCTGTTTCGGGGAAAGTAATGGTTGTTTCGAATGGAACATATCAAGGGGTTGTCCAAACGGTAAAAGTTCTTCTCAGCCCGAGCACATTTTCAAAATTTGCAGTGTACTGCGGAAATGTATCTGCTGCAGCAAAACTAAGAGACGGGGATACAATAAATGGAGCAATTCATTTTAACAATAAATTGGTAACGCAAGGCAATCCTGTCTTTATGGCGAAGGCGACAATGGGATCTTTGCAAACTTCATCTGGCACGCCAACGTTTCTTGGGGGATATCAAACAGGGGTTAATATTCCTTTTCCGGATTATACGGCAAATGCGAATACAATTAAAGCAGATGCCTCGAGCGGTGGAAAATATCAAGAAGGGGGAGAATTATGGCTTAATTTTATTTCGTCCGGTATGGTGGAATATAAAACCAGTGCTGCTGCCAGTTGGAGCGCCCCAGTTACTATAACCGCCTTCGCACCTAACGGATATATTTGCATCAACAATGGAGCCTTGCACGTTCAAGGAACACTGAGCGGAAGGGTAACGTTAGGATCGACTGTCAGCACGGGGACTTCACCGACTTCTTCGATTGGCGCAACATATATAGAAGATAATTTACGATATCATACGGATCCTTTAGTGACCTCATCGTCCACCGATATGATGGGTATTGTGAGTGCTGGAGATCTGACATTTCAGAAAATTCCAATGAGAATCGATGGTTGTCTTTTTACAAATCAAAATGCAACCATGAATAGCACGTACAAAAACCAGGACCCGATGAAGCAAATAAAAACCATCGGCACATTTATGGCCCGAAATATGAACTCAACCGATTTTGGAACCGGAGCTTCAAAAGGAGCAAATTTTTATATGAAATATGACACAAGGATAGAATCTAATCCTCCGTCGAGCTTCCCTTTTCCCGCTACAAGTTCGTTTGAAATCCTGTCATGGTTTGAGTGATGTGACGGTAAGAAATTATCTTTCCCAAAGAAGTTTTTCGAATTTTCTATCAGGGAGGTATTTACGGAGTGAATTAAAACACGTGAAAAAAGAAAAAGCCCGTTGTTGAACGGGCTTTAGTGTTTTTTAAAAATTATTTTTTTAAATATTTTTTTTCGTTGTTGTTTGCCATATTCAAAAACGGCTTTAGCAATTCAATCGGAAGCGGGAAGATTGTTGTCGAATTGTTTTCCGATGCAATTTCTGTTAATGTTTGTAAATACCGCAACTGCAATGCAATCGGATTTCTCTCAATAACCTGTGCTGCTTCGCCAAGTTTCACGCTTGCCTGTAATTCGCCTTCTGCGTGAACAACCTTTGCGCGGCGTTCGCGTTCTGCTTCTGCTTGCCGTGCCATTGCCCGCTGCATTTCGGGCGGAAGGTCGATCTGTTTTACTTCAACGTTGGTTACTTTAATTCCCCACGGCTCAGTATGTTGATCGATAATTTCCTGGAGTTCACGATTGATTTTGTCTCGCTGAGCAAGAAGATCGTCCAATTCAGATTGCCCGAGAATACTGCGCAACGTTGTTTGTGCCAGTTGGGATGTTGCGTAAATATAATTTTCAACACTGACGATAGCCTTATCCGGTTGGACGACTCGGAAATAAACAACGGCATTCACTTTTATTGAAACGTTATCTTTGGTAATGACATCCTGCGGAGGAACATCAAGTACGACGGTACGAAGGCTAACTTTCACCATGCGGTCGACAATCGGAATCAGCAGAATGAGCCCCGGTCCTTTTGTGTCGATCAATCTGCCGAGACGAAAAATGACGCCGCGCTCGTACTCCGATAAAATCTTAATTGCATTGAATAAGATGAATGCGGCAAAAAATATAACAAGAAATAATCCGAATAGTCCGGTTTCCATACGCTCTCCTTTGAGTGATTATTTTTTTCGAACCTTTAATAACAAATTAATTATTTCCACAACAACAATACGATCATCCCTTTTGATTTTTCCATCGAGACTTTCTGCAGTCCATAGCTCGCCGAGAATGCGAACACGTCCGGTAGGATTTAACTCTTCAACGGCAAGACCTTCTTCACCGACAATTCCTTCAATACCGGTTGTCGGCTTTCGTCGCTGTGCTTTTATTCCTGCGCCGACGACAAAAATAAAAAATGCTGCTGTTGTCAATACAAGCGGGATGATGACACTCATCGACACTTCTACAAATTCCAACGCGCCTTCAGTTTGATATAACATGATCGATCCGAAGAACAACGAAATAATACCGCCGATAGAAAGCAGTCCGTAACTTGTGATTTTTATTTCCAATAAAAATAAAATAATACCGACAATAATGAGCGCCAATCCTGCATAATTGATCGGGAGTGTTTGCATGGAATAGAGTGCAAGAATGATGGCAATTGCTCCGGCAATTCCGGGAAAAATCGATCCGGGATTGTAGAGTTCAAAAAATATTCCATAGATGCCGATGAGGAATAAGATGTACGAAATATTCGGATCGCTGAGCAGATCGAGAATCTTATACTGCCAATTCATTGGATGATGCTCTACGACGGCATCTTTTGTTGAAAGTTTCACGGTGTCGCTTTCTACAATGACGGTTCGTCCATTCAATGAATCGAGCAATGCTTTTTGGCTCGCCGCAATGAAATCGATAACACGTTCCTTCAATGCTTCGGTTTCGGTGATCGAAACGCTTTTTCTCACTGCTTCTTCTGCCCATTTGATATTGCGGTTTCGTTTTTCTGAAATCGTTCTGATGAATGCCGCCGCATCGTTCGTTACTTTCCCAGACATCACGGAATCCATTTCACCCTGCGTGCTCACCGGATGTGCCGCGCCGATATTTGTTCCCGGCGCCATCACAGCAATGTGGCCTGCCATCGTAATAAAAACTCCTGCTGACGCTGCACGTGATCCTGCCGGTGAAACGTAGACGACAACGGGAACTTTTGCATTTAAAAATGTCGTTACGATATCACGGGTTGCTTGCAGCAGCCCTCCGGGTGTGTTCAATTCAACAATAACGGCGAGCGCATTTTGTTTTTCAGCATTTTCTATTCCGTGTTTCAGATAATCAAATGTCGTCGGGTTAATGCTTCCATTAACCGTTAAGAGGTGAATCGTTGGCCCGGCGATTGAAACATGAAGGAAGGAAAGGAAGAATAAAGAATGGGAAATGATTTTTTTCATGATATTCTTTTTATATTTGAGATAATGTAAACAAAGCTCTGCGGGAAAACAAGGAAGCAGTTTTGTTCAATATCTAATGCGTTAAATACCCCCGATATTTTTTTAAATTTTATGTGCGCGCGAATAAGACAAAAAACTCTATTTTTTCTTATCATCATCGTGCGGGTCATCTGATGGGATGGAACATTTATAAATTGGTGGAAGAATAAATCACAAAAGGAGAATGGCATGACTGAGATTGAGAAGAGAGGTTATAGATATCCAGAAATTCTTGTGTCGACAGATTGGGTTGCACAACACGTAAATGATCGGTCGATCAGAATTATCGAATCGAATGAAGACATGCTGTTATATCCATCCGGTCACATCGAAGGAGCTGTGCAGGTGGATTGGACATTAGATTTGAACGACCAGTTGCGGCGAGACTATATTACAAAAGAAAGATTTGAATTATTGATGTCACGCAACGGTATAACGAATGATATGACTGTTGTTTTTTACGGCGACAAAAATAATTGGTGGGCATGTTATGCATTTTGGGTATTCCAATTATTCGGACACACGAATGCAAAAGTGATGGATGGCGGCCGATTGAAATGGGAAAAAGAAAAACGGCCACTCACCCGTCAGGTTCCGAAATATGAACCGACGCAATATTATGCGCAGGAACGCGATGACAAAAAGATTCGTGCATTCCGAGATGAAGTGTTAAAACATGTTACGGCAAAACTTCCGCTTGTCGATGTTCGAAGTCCCGAAGAATTTTCCGGAGAGCGTTTGCACATGCCGGCCTATCCGAATGAAGGGGCGCTTCGCGGAGGACATATTCCCGGCGCAAAAAGTGTTCCGTGGGCAAGGGCTATCAATGCAGAAGATGGAACATTTAAAACGACGGAAGAGCTTCGTGCAATCTATGAAAAAGAAAAAGGACTGAAACCAAGTGATGACGTTATTGCGTATTGCCGCATCGGCGAACGAAGCAGTCACACATGGTTCGTGTTGAAATATTTACTGGGATATAACACGGTTCGTAATTACGACGGCAGTTGGACGGAATGGGGAAATTCCGTCGGCGTTCCTGTTGAGAAATAATAATAAATTGAGAGTGGTATACTCTACCATATGTCATTCCCGCAAGCTTCCGGCGGGAATCCATTCTACGGATGCCCGGGGAAAAAATCGGGCATAACAAATATTTTTATCGAGTCCATAAATTATGTATCCTCCTAAACTACGAGAAACCCTCGAATTCTTTGAAACACTTGAAGATCAAAACGATCGAGTGAATGTTTTATTGGACTACGCGAACAAGTTCAAAGAAGTCCCCAAAGAAATTGCTGTTCGTCCGTTCGAAAAATCGCATCAGGTTCCGCAATGCGAATCGGAAGCATATGTGTGGGCGATTCAACACAGCGATGGAACATTGAAATACCATTTTGCGGTCGAAAATCCGTCGGGCGTTTCGGCAAAAGCACTCGCACAAATTCTTGATGAAACGCTCTCCGGTGAAAAACCTGAAACGATCGCACAGATAGATGCAGAAATTATTTATACAATCTTTCGTCAAAACATCTCCATGGGAAAAGGTCTTGGATTAATGTCGATGGTGCAGGCTGTGGTCGCACTTGCGAAACAACAACTTTCCGCCGCCGCATGAATTTCTTCCAAGACCTCACACTTGATATTACTCCTTTAAAAAGAAACAGAGATTACCGGCTGTTGTTTATCGGGCAGTTCATTTCATTTTTAGGATCGTCGATCACGGCTGTGGCGCTGTCGTATCAGATTTATACCGTTACACAATCGACGGCATATGTAGGCTTGCTTGGATTATTCCAGCTTATCCCGCTTTCCATCAGCGGATTTATCGGCGGCTCGGTTGCCGATACGTTCGATCGGAAAAAGATCATCATCATTTCCGAAATAGTGCTGACGATGACATCGCTTTCGCTCTTTGTTACGGCGCTTCTTCCAAATATTTCTGTTTGGATATTATTCACCATCGCGGCGGTTGCTTCATTCGTTAACGGGTTTCACCGTCCTGCACTGGATGCATTAACCCCGCGTGTGATTGAACATGATGAGATTCCCGCTGCAAGCGCGCTTTCAGGATTTCGCGGAACAACAGCGATGATTCTCGGACCGTCGTTAGCAGGAATTATTCTTGCGTCGCTGGGATTATTTTACACGTATCTGATTGACGCCGTTACATTCGTTATTTCAATCGGCACCGTTCTTTTTATCAAAAGAAAATTTCAATTGGAGCGAAGCGAGGAGAATGAATTTTCACTCGGACATATTGCAGAAGGTCTTCGGTACGCATGGAGCAGGAAAGAATTATTGGGAACATATTTCATCGATATGATGTCCATGACAACAACCTATCCATATCCACTTTTTCCGGCGCTTGCCGCTGCGTATGGCGGAGTAAAAGTACTGGGAACGCTTCATGCCTCCATTGCAGTGGGTGCTTTTCTTGCAACATTGTCCAGCGGATGGACGAAAAATATTTTTCGGCACGGCAAAGCGATTACCCTTGCCGCAACAGGATGGTGTTTCGGAATTCTTGCGGCAGGGCTTTCAGGAAATCTTTGGCTGATGATTTTCTTTTTGGGCTTTGCCGGATTTGCCGATATGCTGAGCGGAATTTTCCGTTCGATTATATGGAACCAGACGATTCCCGATTCCATTCGCGGGCGGATGGTTGGCATTGAAATGTTGAGTTACATGAGCGGTCCATTAGTTGGTGGGACACTGATTGGATTTCTTGCCGCTTCCACCGGAGAAAATGTTGCTATGTCAATCGGCGGCAGCATTGGTCTTGTTGGAATATTTGCTCTTATACTTTGGCTGCAGCAGTTTTGGAAATATCAGCCGAAGAAATAAAATTGCTGTATCCTATATGCTTCATTCCGTCTTTAATCTTTTTCGGAAAATATTCTATTTACCTTAAATCCAAAACCAAGATAGGCATACATCCCTTCATGGAATGGTTTTCCAATTAAACTCCCGTAAGATTTATAACCGATACTTTGACGCAAATAGAAAGAATCAAACATATATTCAGATAGGTCGGAATTAATATTAAATTCGGTTCTATTATTTCTATCGACATGCCATAAATCGAACTGCGGTGATATTCGAAGCTGGTTTGAAATATTAATGTCTCGTAATGCAAAACCCGCACCATTTACTTTGTCTATGGAATTTCCTCCTCGTCTATAGTAGACATTCAACTGAGGCAATTTCGGATAAGCAACAATCATGTCAAAATAATTCTCAACGCCCACTTCTCCGAGATTGGCACGAATCGAAGGAATAAATTTTACATTTTCGATGCTAAACATAAATGGTGTATATGATGATCTTCCATTAGCAATATATTGATAATTACCAATGAGAAATTCGAGCATGCCGAAATCAAGGAAAGAAAGCAGGAATGCATTTCGTATTTTTTGGTTCTGATCTTTGACAAATGAAATATTTAATATTTTTGAATCGACTGGAAAATTGAACCAAGAAGAATCTTGGTGAACAATACCATTGTAAAAACCATAACGTTCCGCGAGTGTAAGAGTGAACATTGAATAATCCCCCCCTTGAAGTTTCATCCGAATAAATTCTTCTGGATCTCGTGCAAATGTCGATAAATCTTCCCGATAGTACAAATATTGAAATAATTTGTTAATAAAAATTACATCTGCCGTATAGGTGGGGACTTCACCTCCAGTATAAAGATCTTTTTCTGCTTGAAATGCGATCACCGATTGGACTTCACTACCGGATGCAGCATAGATCAATCTATTAACGACAGGAACTTGATGTGTAATATTTGCGGTTGTATACCCACCAACACCGGGGAAGCGTAAATGAATCCGTCTAACATCCATCCCAAATTCTTTGCCTCGCATAAAGTGTCCAAAAAATTCGTGAGGGAAAACGCCATAGAATTCTTTGCCGACAAAGAGTTGCGCAAATATCACGTTAGATGTTCTCATTAAAAACGTATTATTCCCGCTGTGCTCTATCCACCCGTTTACCTCGTCAAACATGAGGTTGGAAAGATGATAGCAAGAGATGCCGCCATTTTCATTGTCGGGTAAACTGCCAAGAATGAATTCATAATTTCTTGATATTGTATCCTGGCTAAAAAGAATCTGATGTGGTGAGAAAAAAAGGATAAAACAAAACAATCTACATATGGTTCGTATGAAAACAATACGATTGTTGAGATGAGATCTTTTCATGTCTATTGTATTTTTAGGTATGTGCTTATAATAACAATTTGATAATATTCGCAGTCCGTTTAATTCTATTTTTCGTTAATGAAAGAAGAAAAACTAAATTGTAAACATCGGATAAGACTATTGTAGTTCCTGCGCTAACGGATGAAAAGTACGGATTTTCACGCAGTAAGTTTCATCAGTTCTTCTTATCTTCATTAAGTAATTTTTTGCCGTTGCGGTGAAACATTTTTTTATGTCATTACTTCCAAAAGATACTACGCTACACTTTCCACAGGTGTTTGTTATTCCCGCGTCGGCAGGGTCGGGGAAAACATATACGCTGGCGCATCGGTATGTGCAGTTTCTTTTGTCGTCCTCAATTCAAGAAAATCATCTTCGCAATATTCTTGCTGTTACGTTTACAAAACTTGCAGCAAAGGAGATGAAAGAACGTATTGTGCTGCTGTTGAAAGAAGCCGCTTTGAACGATCCGAAAACGATCGAGCGCTTGGAAGGTATTGTCTCGCTTTCACATGAAGAAATAACGTTTCGCTCACAGCAATTGATTGAAGAAATTCTTCATAACTATTCCGATTTCAGCGTCCGCACCATTGACAGTTTTTTAACAACCGTTTTCAAAGCATCGTCGCTTGAACTTGGGGTGCAACCCGACGTTGAGATTGAATTCGACAATGATGCGGTTATCGATCAAGCGTTCAGGCAATTTTCACAACGGATGCGAGAAGGAAGTTCTGATGCTAATTTTATTGACGAGCTGGTTGCATTGATTGAAGCGAACGAATCGTCGGCAAAAGGATATTTATGGAATCCGTTCACAAAAATTGTTCGTGAAGTCCGGCAGTTGCAAAGCCAGTTTGCCAAACATTCTCACGATCCACTCGCATTTGATGTATCTTCTGAGCTGCAGGAATTAAAGAAAAGGATTATCGAAAGGGCATCGGGGCTTTCGGCTTTGCTGCAGGAATTACAACTTCCAACAAACAGTTATTTCAAAAAAGATGTCGATCGTCTTGCTAGTGGGGATGTGTTTGCCATTGCTAAAAAAGAAAAATGGTCGAAGTATTTCAATAAATTCAACGATAAGGAAGCGGCTCTGTACGAAAGAAGGAAAAAAGAAATTTTCTCTCTCGTCAACACGCTTGAACGCAATCTCGAAAAATATATTTTTCTTTACTCGCAAAATTATTATCAGCCGTTTGTTCGCGCAGTATCACTGGTGGATGAGACAATGAAGGAAGTGAAGCAGCTTGAAGGAACGGTGGCAATGGATGATATCAATCGTTCGCTGGCGAAATATCTTTCCAACGATGTTGTGCCTGAAGTCTATTTTAAATTAGGCGAGCGGATTGCTCATTTCATGATTGACGAGTTTCAGGATACCAGCCCGGTTCAGTGGAGAAATTTTCTGCCATTGATTGAAGAGGCATTATCGAAAAACGGAAGCCTGTTTGCCGTCGGCGATACGAAGCAATCCATTTATGGTTTCCGCGGTGCGGATTGGCATATCTTTAAAAATCTTGCCGATCAAAAATATTTTCCATCAGCACCAGCGGAAGTCATTCCCTTACTGATGAATTTTCGCAGTGCTGAGGTCATTGTCAGTTTTGTGAAAGAGACATTCACGTCAAAGATTCAAACGGCGAATTTACAGGAACATGCGGAAGCAAGCGGTCTCTATAATTTTGCGCAGGAAGTTCCGACAGAACAGCAGGGAAAAGGATATGTTGAAGTACGGTTGCTTGAAAAATCCGACGACGACCGCGAAACGACGCAACAGCAGCATGATTATATTCTTGCGACGATCAATGATTGTTTGTTGCGCGGATATTCGTACGGCGATATTGCCGTGCTGACGCCAAACAATGCCGATGTTGTAGAAATCAGCTCGTGGTTGAATACAGCAACAGTTCCGTTTTTATCGCTCAGTACGTTGGATATTCGAAAACGAAAAATTATCGGCGAGATTATTGCACTGCTTCGTTTCCTTGATTCGCCGATTGTCAACCTTGCGTTTGCGACGTTTGTCCTTGGGGATTTGTTTCAAGAAGTACTGTCGAATAAAAAAAATAATTCGGAGTCTTTGTCATTCGGGCGAATGGCGGAATCCAGAAACGCAGATCCCAGCATACGCTGGGATGACAACACACAAGAGTTTGCGAATAGAGAAGTGTTTCGAAAAATATTCAGTCCGAACCAAAAAGAATTCTTCTATCGGACATTTGAAAAACAATTTCCGTCGATTTGGAATAAATATTTTGACCGGCTATTTGCGCTGGTTGGTTACATGCCGTTGTACGATATTGTTTCTGAAGTATATAAAACGTTCTCTGTGTTCGAATGCTGTCCGCTTGAAGAAAGCTCATTGATAAAACTTTTAGAGTGCGTCAAAACATTTGAGAATTCGGGAAACAACAGCTTGAAAGATTTCCTGTCGTTTTCCGGTGAAGAAGGCGGCGACCAGTGGAGTATCGCTATCCCGGCTGGCATTAATGCCGTTCGAATCATGACCGTGCACAAAGCAAAAGGATTAGGCTTCCCGGTGGTGATCGTGTTCCTCAAAGAAAAACGATCGATGGTCGACAGCAGAGTAATGATCGAAAGTGAAAAAGGATTGTCGTTGTTCCGCGTAACGAAAGAAACATCTGCGCGAAGCAAACACCTTGCAATGCTGTTCAAAGAGCGTGAGAAAGAGCAAATCATCGATGAATTGAACAAGCTGTACGTTGCTCTGACGCGGGCACAGCAGGAAATGTATGTGATGACGACGTTCAGGGAAAAAGAGAATTTACCGACGGTTCTTCTTCCTGAACAGACTCTGGGAACGAAGTATCATCATATGCATGCAAGCACTCCTGTTGAAAGTACCGATTGTATTTTGCCGGTGTATAAGAACACCCATGCAATGCTGAAAACGGCGCAGTACGAAAAAATCGGAATTCAAGAAACGCATCGTGGCGATCTCGTGCACGCGCTTCTTTCCAACATCGAATTCACGATGGCAAATGTTGTAAGCGATGTTGAGCAGGCGGCGTTGAAACTTTCAATCCCGAGCGATTTTGATATTGAAAAAGAGAAAGCCAATCTTGTTCAATTTCTTTCATTGCCCGAAATTGCACAACATTTTCAATCGATTTCGAATCGAATTATTTATCGTGAAAAAGATATCACTGCCTCATCCGGACGTCTGTTTAGGATGGATAGAGTCATCATTGATGATTCAGTGGTTACAGTTGTTGATTTTAAAACCGGTTCGGATGAAATGAACGATGAATACCAGGAGCAGGTCAAAAATTACATGACGATGCTGGGTGAATTGTATCCAGCGAAAACTATTTGCGGTGCATTATTATATGTCGATATGAGAAAGGCGGTTCCGGTCGTATGAGTATTGTCCGCCTTCTTTCCCCGCGAATCGATCTTGTTGATGAAGTTGTGAATCTTATTAATGCAGATGGCCGAAAGATTAAAGATTTTTCCGATACCATTATCATTTTTCCCGGTAAACGCCCGGCGCATGTATTGCGAAAAAGACTCGCGGAAGAAATTGTATCGGCATTTTTGCCGCCGAATATCTTTTCCATCGATCTCTTCATCGAATATTTATCGACGCATCATTGCGGGCGCATTGTCAATCCAATTGACGAGCTTGACGCGGTTTCTATTTTATTTGATCTGCATCGGCAGCTTCAACAGCACGAACAGATCGGCAACGAAAGCTTTTCATCGTTTGAAACATTCTATCCGGTCGGTGTAAAAATCTATTCAGAGCTGGAAGAATTGATGATGGCAGAGGTTGCACCGGCTACGCTGAAACAGGCAATTTCTTCCGTTACGCTTGCGTCGGCACATACGCTGGCAAGTTTGTATGAGCCGTTTTATCAAGAATTGGAGTGGAGAAAATTCTCTACGCGCGGAATGAATTATCGATTTGTTGCGGAGCATTTATCAACGATCGACTTGCATGCGCATTCGAAAATTATCGGCGCAGGATTTTATGCCTTCACGCCGGTTGAGCAGCATATCTTTGCACATCTTCATTCATTGCAAAATGTGACACTGCTGTTCCAGAATGGTGTCGGCATCCAATCGACACTTGATCAACTCCATCTTCACGCTGAAGCAGAGGGAGAAGAAATTGAGCCGAAAATATTTTTTTATGAGTCGCCCGATGCACATGGACAATTATTTTCGCTCAACACCGTGTTTAAAGAACGACTTGCAGAGCAACCCGTGAACAGCGGCGAAGCAGTGGTCGTGCTTCCTTCTGCAGAAAATCTTTTTCCATTATATCATCAATCGCTCGTCGATTTCGATCAATCGACATACAACATCGCGCTGGGGTATCCGCTTTCACGCACGCCGGTGTATGGATTTCTCATGTCGCTGCTCGATGTGATAGTTACGGCAAGCAATGGCCAGGTGTATGTTCCAAAGTATCTTCAATTTCTGCTTCATCCATACACAAAAAATATTTTGTATAAAACACGAACGAATGCAACTCGGTTTCTTGTTCATGCTATTGAAAATCAATGCCTCGATCGAAGCACGCGCGTGTTTGTTTCATTTAACGATATCGAACAGGAAGCACAGCTCTTCGATCACGTTGCGGAACGATTGAAAGCGGACGAAACTGAGATTAGTCCTGACGAACTTCGGCTTCATGTAAAGATGATTCATGATAAAACACTTCGCGCATTATTGCATGTAACATCAGTTGGGGAATTTGCGGAGGGGTGCATCAATGTGCTGCAATTCATCAATGAACACAGCACTGCCCACCGGCATCCGTATTTTCGTCCATTCGTTGAAACGATGCTGGAACAATTCGCCGTCATTCAACGATCGCTTATCGCGACGCATTCATTTACGAAATTGGAACATTATTTCCTTTTTCTGCAGCACTATATGAAGTCTGCTGAAATTCCATTCACAGGAACGCCGCTTCAAGGCTTGCAGGTGCTTGGCTTTTTAGAAACGCGCGGACTTCGATTTAAAAAAGTTTTTGTTATCGATGTCAATGACGATGTTCTTCCCGGCAAAGCGCAGCAAGATGTACTATTGCCGTTGGCGTTGCGTGAACAACTAAAACTTTCTACATACCGCGATCAGGAAAAAATTAAAGCGTTTATTTTTGATTTGCTCCGGCGAAGTGCTGATGAAGTTCATCTCTTCTATATCAATAATGCCGAGAAAGAACAAAGCCGCTATATTGCCCAGCTTCAATGGAAAGAACAGTTTGCGTCGCGGTCGCTTTCACGATTCAATACACGCTCACAGGAATACAAAATCGATCTTGGAACAAAGCTTCCCCAATCAATTCAAAAGTCGGAAGAAACGATTGGCAGTTTAAAGGAAATGAAATTTTCTTCCACTGCGCTTGATGCATACCTAACATGCGGTCTGCAATTTTATTATCGATATATACTTCGGTTGAGAGAAAAAGAAGAAATTTCAGGGGACGTTGAACAAACGGATATCGGGAAAGTGATTCACACGATTCTGTATGAATACTTTGCTCCTGCGAAAGATAAGCCATTGACTGCTGCCGATCTTGATCTTACTCGATTGAAAAAAGTGATTCATGATAATTTTTCATCATTCTATGGAAGTTCGCAATTCGGGGAACAATTTTTCACGAAGAGACAGGTTGAAAAACATCTCATTGAATTCATCAATCAGATCCAGCGTCCAATTATTGATTCTACAACAGTGACAATTGAAGGATTAGAACAGCATTTTGAAACAGCGATCGACGGTTTCCAATTGATCGGAAACGCGGATAGAATAGAAAAGCGAAATAAAAAGACGTTCATTCTCGATTACAAAACGGGGTATATCGAAAAAAATGTTTCAATTGATTTTGAGCATCTCAACGCGGAAGATCGATCGACATGGAAAGAAGCGATCGGTTCCATTCAATTGCCGATGTATGTGATGCTGTATTCTGCACTGACCGGTGAATCTCCCGAAATGATCAATCCGGCATTTCTCTTCCTTGGCAAAAAAGAATTGAATGAACGGACGGAAGTTCCGCTGTTTGAATCTGAAGATCAGATGAAAGCATGGTATCCTGAATTGCACAAGATCATTTTCTCGCTGCTCAACGAAATTGTAAATCGGGAGCATCCTTTTATGCCAACCGATGATATCAAAAAGGATTGTCCTTCATGCCCGTATAAAATACTTTGCGGAACGCAGTGGACGGATGCTGTGAGAATATTTTAAAGAGGAATGCTAAAATATAAATGGAATCAACCGGTATGTTTTTTTCTGATACTCTGTATATTCCGGGAAAATTGCCGAAAGCATTTTTTCTTCAATCAAAATTTTCTGCCAGAGAACGAAAAGTAAAATAAGGAAGAGGATTCCCAGCATAAAGGTTGGATCCTCGATCATAAAGGCAAGAGAAAGCAACATTACGGAAGTATACATTGGGTGACGGATGATGCGATACGGCCCTGCTGTAATGAACCGAACATTTTCT
Source organism: Ignavibacteriales bacterium (assembly GCA_037443785.1). Lineage (GTDB taxonomy): Bacteria > Bacteroidota > Ignavibacteria > UBA10030 > UBA8401 > JAQUOA01. The sequence continues at coordinate 24,937 of JBBINR010000024.1, forward strand.
TTCGGCTCTGGTCTAATGCGAAGGTTGTCAAAATTCATTATACTAATAGAGACAGCTCCAAGAAGTAATCCTGTAAACAACAGCATCAATGCAGGAAATGATGAAGGGAAAGTTCCCAGTGCTACGATGCAGGCAATTGAAGTAAACTGGATAATTACTAAAATTATCGATCTCATATAAAGAGTAATATATGAAAAAATTTTTTGGCGTTATCTTTATTGCAATAAGTTTTTCGTTCGCTCAAATGAAACAGATGGACGCGGGAGAGCTTCAACTGTCAATCGACAAATTATCGGTGCTCGGTTCCGTACTGTATGTTGGCGCGCATCCGGATGACGAGAATAGTGCTCTTCTCGCATATTTCGCCAAAGGGAAGTTGTACCGAACGGGTTATCTTTCGCTAACGCGCGGAGAAGGAGGGCAGAATCTTCTTGGATCGGAACAAGGGGCAGAACTCGGAATCATCCGGACACAGGAACTGCTTGCCGCACGAAGGATTGATGGAGCGGAACAATTTTTTACACGCACCATCGATTTTGGATTTTCAAAGTCATCTGAAGAAGCACTTCGATCGTGGGACAAAGACAGCGTGTTGAAAGATGTGGTATGGGTAATCCGTAAATTCCGTCCTGATATTATCATCACTAGATTTTCACCAACGCAGGGGGGACACGGACATCATCTTTCTTCTGCAATTCTTGCAGAAGAAGCGTTTAAAATTTCCGGCGACCCGAATATATTTCCTGAACAGCTTAACTATGTTCGTCCGTGGAAAGCGAAACGGATTCTCTTCAATCAATTTCGTTTCGGCGGTGTTAATTCAAATCCACAAAATCTTCCAACATTAAAAATCGACGTCGGAGCTTACAATCCTCTTCTTGGAAAATCATTCACGGAGATTTCGGGCATTAGCCGGACAATGCATAAGAGTCAGGCGATGGGTTCATCACAATACAAAGGATCATCGATCAACGAGTTTTCGGTGACGAACGGAGAAAAGGCAGTCAATGATGTGATGGAGGGAATTGATATTTCATGGAACAGATTTCCGAACGGAAAAAAGATTGAACAATTGATCAAAGAAGTGCAACGAACCTTCAATCCAGCGAAGCCCGAAAACAGCATTCCTGCATTGCTCCGCACACACACGGCGTTGCAAAAAATAAACAACGATCCGCTGATCAACTGCAAAATGGAAGAAATCGAATCGCTGATTCAATCATGTGCGGGATTATGGATAGAAGCAAGAGCGGAGAATGCCGCATATGCGCAAGGTGATTCTATTGGAATAACGATGACGTTCTTGAATCGTTCTTCGGCGCATATATCACTCTCGTCGATTTCCTCATCGGAATTGAACATCAATATTCCATCACAGCAGGTATTAAAATTTAATGAACCGTATCAACTCCAACTCTCTTCGGTTGTTACCCGCGATCAGTTCGAAACACAGTCGTATTGGCTGCGAACGCCCGCTGCTCATAATCGATATTCAACGTACGATTATGATGTCATTGGGACAGCAGAAAATTCATCTCTCTTTTCCATTGCTGCTGCTCTTTCTATTTATAAAACAACGATCATGATTCATGTTCCTGTACAATTTAAATGGGTTGATGACCGTGAAGGGGAAAAGTATCAAAATGTAGCGATCGTTCCGCCGGTTTCCGTGAGCACGGTTGAAAAAAATATTGTGGGAAACAATGGCGAGCATTCAATGCTTTCCGTTGCAGTGAAAGCACTGGAAAATAATATTTCAGGAAAAGTAAAGATCAATGTTCCGAGCGGGTGGACTGCGAGTGACGAGCAATCATTTACATCGCTTGCAATGAATGAAGAAAAGGCGTTCCAATTTTACATTCATCCTGATTCAACAGCAGTTAGCGGAACATTCACTGCCGAAGCTGTTATTAACGGGAAAACTTTTTCGCAGACGGTAAAAATAATTTCCTTTCCTCATATTCCTCCTCAAACAGTGATGGAATCCGCAACAGGAAAATTACTGGTATTTGATTTGAAAAAACGTGGACGAGTTGTTGGATATATTATGGGAGCGGGAGATCAAGTACCAGCGGCCCTTCAACAAATGGGCTACACTGTTTCATTGGTGAGCGATGACGAGTTGAAGAACGGCGATCTGCAAAAATACGATGCGATTGTTGCCGGAGTCCGTGCATATAATACGCGCAACCAATTACGAACTTCCAATGCGAATCTGTTGAAATATGTTGAGCAAGGCGGAACGTATATCGTTCAATATCAAACAGTAATAAAAGGGGAAACAGATAATATTGCTCCGTACCGTCTTGAGTTGTCGCGCGATCGTGTTACGGATGAAAATGCTGCAATAACATTTACCAATGTCACTCATCCACTGCTCAATTATCCCAACAAAATTTCTCAGATTGATTTTAACGGATGGGTGCAGGAGCGCGGTTTGTACTTTGCAAATAAATGGGATACAAAATTTGAATCGGTCATTTCGTGTGCCGACCCGAATGAGAAACCGACCGAGGGAAGTTTGCTTGTTGCAAAATACGGAAAGGGATATTACATCTTTACAGGGCTGGCATTCTTTCGGGAATTGCCTGCCGGAGTTGAAGGAGCATACCGCTTGTTTGCCAATATGATTTCAATTGGAAAGTAAGACTATATGAATCCAGAACAAAGACCAATTACGGGAAAAGAAGATCATAAAGATTTATCGCAGCCATACCAAGCGTTAGTGCAATTTTATTTTGCGTTCAATAATCGAGATTTGCAATCGATGGCTCAGAATTGGGATCAATCAGCAGACGTTGCCATGGATAATCCGCTCGGTGGAATAAAACGCGGATGGGATGAGATTAAATCGGTTTATGAACGAATCTTCAACGGACCTGCCGAAGTCTATGTTGAATACTACGATTATACCATTCACGAATCGGGCGTTATGTTTTATGCCGTCGGGAGAGAACGAGGATATTTTAAAACTCAAAGCGGCGAGATACAACTTGCGATACGTACAAGCAGAATATTCAAGCGTGTGAATGGAATTTGGAAACAAGTTCATCACCATGGTTCTATTGAAGATCCGAAATTGCTTGAACACTATCAGAATGCCGTGACTGGTAAAAAATAATCCCATAAATGAAGATCCTCAGAATAATTTTTAGTCGTCATTATGGACCAGTCCTTCTGCGATATCTTTCACGAGGTTGACGGAAGCCGTGCATTTATGGCACTTTCTGAAGCATGCGAAATAGAACAACTACGACTTTGTGCACAAAAAGAAAATCTTGAAATGGTAATTCGAAAGACGAAAAAATTCTTTCCCCGAGAAAACTATTTCTTTTTTGAGACGGTGAGACAGTGAAAAGTTCTCTCCAAAATTATCTCACCAATTTTATTTTTCAAGAGGAAGGGAGGCAATCCCGCACCCATGGTGAGAAAACGGTTATTGGCGGCCAGACAATCCCCAAATTTATCAACGAATTTTGGACATCGAAACAGCGGCAAGCACACTCGCTTCATGAAGTCTCGTACCGTGCATGTTTCAAGCCGCAACTTCCGCGATTCTTTATTGAATTGCTGACAAAAGAGAATGACGTTGTATACGATCCGTTTTCGGGAAGAGGAACGACCATCCTTGAAGCAGCGCTGCTCGGACGAAATATTGTTGCCAACGACATCAATCCGTTAAGCAAAATATTATCGCTGTCTCGATTGAATATTCCTGCTGAGATTGATATCGACCGGCGCTTAGATGATATCCCATTTCGTAAACACAAAAAACCGGATATCGATCTTTCGATGTTCTTCCATGAAGAGACGCTTCACGAAATTCTGTCGTTGAAGGCATATCTTCAAAAATCCGATAACGATGCCGTTACTTCGTGGATTCGTATGATTGCGACGAACAGGCTTACCGGACATTCGAAAGGTTTTTTTTCCGTTTATACGCTGCCGCCAAATCAAGCAACATCGCAGGAAAGTCAGAAGAAGATCAATAAAATCCGAAATCAGAAACCCGAGTATCGAGATGTTCGGAAGATCATTGTGAAAAAATCGAAACAGTTATTAAAAGATGTGACTGCCGATCAACAAAAAAATTTACGAGCCATTGCAAAGCACGCACGATTCTTTACCGGCGATGCGAGAGAGACAGAGAAGATTTTATCCGGTTCGATTCAATTAACTGTGACGTCACCTCCCTTCTTGGATGTGGTGCAATACGCGCAGGATAATTGGCTTCGTTGCTGGTTCAATGGAATTGATGCAAAAAAAATCGGTAAAAATATCACCATGTCAAAAACTGTTGACGAGTGGTCACGTGTTATGGGTGGAGTGTTTAATGAATTATACCGCATAACAAAAAAAAATGGGTGGGTTGCATTTGAAGTTGGCGAAATTCGGAATGGCAAAGTAAAATTGGATGAGTATGTTGTGCAGCTCGGTGCAGCATCTGGTTTTACGTGTGAAGCGATTATGGTTAATTCACAACAGTTCACAAAAACCGCAAACATTTGGGGAATCTCCAATAATGCCAGAGGAACAAACACGAACCGGATCGTTATTTTTAGGAAATAATTAGAAACATCATCCAACCGTAATTGTGATCATTAAAAAAGGCGAGCATTGCTCGCCTTTTTTAATATTAGATGCTTACATCCGCCAGTATGGCGTATTTGTAATTTATTTTTTCTTGCCTTTTGTGGGGGGAAGCTTTGTTTTCCATTCACTTAATTGTTTCTCAAAATTAGCAGTATTTGCGTTTGCTTTTTTCCCGGCTTCTAACGCTTCATCTCCGGTTTTCACTGCATCGTTCCACATTTCTTTTTGTGCGTAGAGTTGTGCCTTCAATGTGGTATTGGAAAAATTTTTGTCAAAGGCGATAGAGCGGTTGACAGCAGCCATGCCCTGTTCCCAATTCTCATTCTTGTCGAGGGAATATCGTGCAAGACTTGCTGCTTGCTGCGATGCTGCCTTGGCAAAATCATTTTCCGATTTCATCACATTCGTTTCCGTGTTGGTCGTAACAACAAAAGGAACAGCGATTTTTTCCCATCGCAATGTGATCGTTGCAGAATTAACATCGAGATTTGAAAAACTGTATGACAGCCATTCTTCATGTATTGCTTGTTCCGGGTTGACGGTAAATTTCAAAACAGTTTTTGTGGAATCGTAACTGTACGCGCCCCACTGATCGGCGACGGAATTGAAAATGACCGTCCATTGATGTTCTGTCGGAATGGTGAAGAACGAGTATGAGCCTGCTTTCAATGTTGTTCCGGAAATCGTCACATTATCCGAGAATGTGATGATGGTAGCATTGTTTGCGCCTGACCGCCACACTTCATTGTAGGGAACGAGTTTTCCCCAAATCTCTCGTCCTTTTACTCCCGGGCGATGATAGGTAATTGTAATGGTGGTAACCCCGATGGTCTGCGAAACAGTTGCAAACGGGCTAACGCGCAATAACTTTGGCTGCGGTGCCTGCGCCCCAAGCAGCGAGATTCCAACAACAATGGTGCATACGATGGTGAAGGTTTTTTTGAGCATGGGTTTCTCCTTATGTATTGATGATGTGTGCGATAGTAAACCAGCAGACGATGTGAAAAGTTTCCCGAAAATAAACTGATTGAAAATAAGCAAAATAGTTGTAATTTAGGACTAAAATCACTGCGGGAGTAATTCAGTGGTAGAATGCAAGCTTCCCAAGCTTGACGTCGCGGGTTCGATCCCCGTCTCCCGCTCTAAAAGGTAAATACAGAAGTGATTCCAAACGATGGATTTTCGCTCATAACAAGCGGAGATGACAATTAGGATTGGAAAAAATCCCGAGAAGCTTCGGGATTTTTTATTGTGGGTTTCTTCTGAATGCTTTGCTATATTTCCCATTATGGCTGAAAAAATCCTCGTTGTTGAAGATGATGTAAATATCAAGCAAGTCATCATCTTTAAACTTAAAAATTCCGGATATGAAGTTTCAACCTGCGGGAATGGAGTGGAAGCGCTGGAGTTTTTAAAAACGAATAGCGTCGACCTCATCATTACCGACGTGATGATGCCCCTGATGACAGGGAAAGAGCTTATCATTGCATTGAAGCAAAATCCTGAAACAAAAAATATTCCGGCCATTATGCTGACTTCACGGACACTGGAAAAAGAAATTGTTGAAGGGCTTGCGCTGGGAGCGGAAGATTATATTAAAAAACCGTTCAGCCCGAATGAACTATTGGCACGTGTTCGAATTGTTCTTGCACGAAAAAAATCTTAGCGGCATTCATGCGAACATTACGATTAACCACCGTCCAGAAGATTCTTCTCACCATTGCCATTCTTTTGTTTTCCGTTATTGCCGCTCCTCAAATTGTTTGGTTCTTTCTGCCGGTGCATCCTCTTGATATTATCGTCATCGATAAAACGACCGGCACTGCGTACAGAGATCACCATTCGGTTTTTTGGCTCTTAAAACATTGGAAATTTGTCCGCCCGTCCGACAATGCATTTTATGACGAAACAAAAGATTATTACGGATTTTTTCCGGACGACAGCACCTACAGCATCCCAGCTTCGCTTCACATGAACAATAAAGATTTAGTGTACCTCACGGATACCTACGGTGTGTATCGTTATCCTGTTTCACCTGACGTGTATGAACGATTGATTGCGAAAGAATATGTTCCAACCGAACTGATCTACGGCGGAATGATTTCCGAAGAGATTTCAAAACTGGAACAGTATGATTCACTCGGAGGGATGATCGTTGCGGAGTTCAATACGCTCGAAAGTCCGACAGCAGAAACACCACAAATACAAAAAAGATTTGAACACCTTATGGGAGTTCATTTCACCGGAGTGATGGGACGATACTACGAACAATTGCGCGATGTCCCGCTGTGGATCAAAGAATCATATACGAAGCAATATAACCAAGAATGGAATTTTGTAAGGGAAGGAATCATTATTACCGACGGACGACGTGGTAATGGACAGCATCCGAAGCTTGTCGTGCTGGATCGCAGCGATCTTGCCTACATGCCGGTGCATATTGAGAAAATCGAGCATCCGTTTATGGATAACGTCGGGCGCGATGTTCCATACTACTATTTTTTTGAATATCTTGATTGTGATTCGTCAACGGTGGTGCTGGCGCAGTATGAAATCCAATGCACTGAGAGCGGGAAGGAAAAAATGAAAGCAGCAAATCTTTCGACGGTATTTCCGGCAATCACGGCATCGGATTCATTACTGAAAAATATTTACTTCGCGGGAGATTTTGCCGATAATGAAGTGCAGGTATTTTTTACGTATTATGCCGGCGCACAATATCCGCTTCGCTTACTGTATATGCCGTATCTGGTATCGGATCAAACACGGTTTTTCTGGCGGCTGTATGTCCCGTTGATGAACAATATTTTTGAACATTCCATCGAACGGAGACGTGTTCGACAATAACAAAAGAGGTGCCGTATTCTTTTTCTTTTTGTCATAGTCATTACGCTGTGCGTTTCGTTTCTTGTCGTTATCATTTCTGTTGGATTGGTCGTCCAAAAAGTGACGACAGGATTAAAAACGAAAAAATTCCTGCGGTTCCGGCAGGAAGCACAAAACGGCCTGAACATCTATTTGTTCGGCGATATTGCCGACGTCGATTTTATTGCCGAGCCGGAACGCTACCGCAAAGAACTCTTTCCGCATCTTCATCGTCTTCAATCAAATGTTCTAACCAAGGGAATGTTTGAACGGAACATTCGACGACGGGCTTTGCTTGCGGTCATGCTCGATATCAGTCACAGCATTGCCGGAGAAACTCAAGCACGATTGACATTTGCATTTCATCAGCTTGGATTTGTTGCACAGGAAATTAAGAATACCAAAAATACGAAGTGGTGGATTCGGGCAAACGCATGCCGTAATCTTTGCCTGATGCAGGCAGACGATGCCTCCGAAGCGCTGGTGAAATTATTGGATGATGGGAACGAAGATGTACGCGTCGAGGCGGCGCAAAGTCTTGTCGATACGATCGGTGTCTATGCTTTATCTCCAATTTTACTCACCATCAAAAGTATTTCTCCGTGGATGGAAGTGCGGCTGTCAAAATCGATTTTACATTTTGGAACCGATGCGGTTCCGCACCTTGCCAAAGGGATGAAATCCGGATCGGTGAGAGTGCAGCGCTTTTGCGTACGGATGCTCGGCGATATCGGGGAAGTCTATGCCGTACCGATTATTCTGGAATATATCGACTATGAAGTTCCGGAAGTTCAGAATGAAAGTTTAATTTCTCTGGGAAAACTCGGCGATGCACGCGCGATTCCGATCATCGTAAAATATGTTGATGCAAAGAATGAACAACTCAGAATTTCTGCAGCAAAAGCGCTCGGGAACCTTTCTTCACCGTCTACCGCCGATGCGTTGAACAAATTGCTGCTTCAGGATACGATTGACGTGCGCCTTGCCGCCGCAGAAGCACTGTCAAAATTAGGAGACGTCGGCATCCGGACGCTTGAATACTCCTCACGAATGAATGATCCTGAAATAAAAATAGTCGCGTACCAATACCTGCACGAACTCGGGCGCGCGATTCCGTCGGAAAATACAGTATGATGGAAATTGCGAAATATATCGCCGATTTAAGCGTGTTTGTTTTTTCCGCTTTCATTATCGGCTATTTTATTTTTGTGAACACATTCTATTTCACCATGCTGGCAATTTCGTTTGGTGCGATTGTCCACTACATCCGGCGGTCGAAGTTTTCCGATTACAATGTGATTCTTCAATCCGAATTGAGCCCTCCGATTTCCATTCTTGCGCCGGCCTATAATGAATCATCGACATGCATCGAAAGTGTCAATTCGTTATTGAAATTAAATTATCCCACCCTCGAAGTTATCTTTATCAATGACGGAAGCAGGGATACTACGCTTGATGTGATGATAAAAGAATTTGGGCTGGTAAAAACCCAGCGTGTGTATGTGGAACGCATTACGACGAAGCCGGTCAAAGGGATTTATATTTCGACCAGGAAAGAGTACAAAAATCTTATTGTTGTCGACAAAGCGAATGGCGGCAAAGCCGACGCGTTGAATGTGGGCATTAACGTATCGCGCTTTCCGCTTGTTTGCGCGATCGATGCCGATTCGGTGCTGGAAGACGATGCGATGTTAAAAGTTGCTAAACCGTATTTGGACGATGACAGAATTATTGCTGTCGGGGGAATTGTCCGCATCGCTAACGGCTGTACGATTGAGCGCGGAAGAGTGAAAGAGATAAAACTCTCAAAGAAATTTATTCCGTCATTTCAAGTGGTGGAATATTTCCGCGCCTATCTTTCGGGAAGAATGGGGTGGGGGGCAATCAACGGCTTGCTCATTATCTCCGGCGCATTTGGATTATTTCGCAAGGATATCGTGCTTGCGGTTGGCGGATATAAACACGACACCGTCGGTGAAGACATGGAATTGGTTGTGCGCATGCACCGCTATTGCAAGGAGCGAAAGATCGATTATCGCGTTGAATTTGTTCCCGATCCCGTGTGCTGGACGGAAGCTCCGGAATCGTTTAAGATTCTCGGACGACAGCGCAACCGCTGGCATCGCGGATTGATCGACACGCTGTTGATCCACAAGGTCATGTTGTTAAATCCCCGTTACGGGGTCCTCGGCATGCTTGCCGTTCCGTATTTCTTTTTTATCGAGATGCTCGGACCGGTCATCGAAGCGGTCGGATACATCGTCGTCGCTCTCGGTTTCTTCTATGACATCATCAACTTTGAAGTCTTCACGTTATTTTTTATCGTTGCAGTGATCTACGGCGTGATGTTTTCGGTGGGAGCGGTGCTGCTTGAAGAAATTTCATTTCATCGTTATCCCCGTATTCGCGATCTGGTAAAATTAATCATCCTCGGCGTTATCGAAAACTTTGGATACCGGCAGATCACCGTGTGGTGGAGAGTAAAAGCATTTTGGGATTATATGCGCGGCGTGAAAACCTGGGGTGCAATGCAGCGTGTTGGTTTCGGCGGGGCAAAGAAAAGTCCATAAAGTGTATTTAAAAATAATCATATGAAAAAAAATATTTTTCTTTTTGTCCTGATCGGTATGCAAGGGATCGCAATCTCGCAGGAACGGATTATAACGAAGTCGAGCGATGAGCTTTTTACCATTGCGCGGGAACTGGCATTCAATGGAAAGAGAGATTCAGCGCGTGTGCTTCTGCTTCAGGCGCTGCAGAAAAGCCCAGATTATTCTGATATCCGTCTCTTTTTGGCGCGGACGTACGCATGGGACGGGCGGAGAGTAAATGCCCGAAAGGAAGTGGCATACGTTTTATTCCAAAATCCCGCCAATAAAGAGGCGCTTTCTGTGGCGATTGACATCGAACTGTGGGATGGTAAACCTGACAAGGCGCTTGAGTTGAGCGTGAAAGGTTTGCGAAGTTTTCCGAATGAAGAAGAATTTCTGGTGAAGAAAGCCAAAGCATTAAACGCTTTAAATAGGGATGATGAAGCGTTAAACACTCTTTCAATTTTGGAAGAACTTAATCCTTCAAATCCTGAAGTTCCAAAAATGCGTGAGTCGATAAAATCGACATTCTCGATGCAAAATCTGACGATCAATGAAACATATGATCATTATTCAACGGCGTATGATCCGGCTCATGTCGTCTATTTGCAGTATGGTCGTTCAACTTCGATAGGCTCTTTTATGGGAAGGCTGAATTACGGGCGGCGGTTCAATAAAAATGGAGTGCAATATGAACTTGAAGCATATCCAAGAATAATGAACGGCATGTATGCGTACGTCAATTACGGATATTCAGTCGCTTCGTTTTTCCCGAAGCACCGTGCCGGATTCGAAGCATTCTGTAAGCTGCCGTCAAGTTTTGAAGGCTCGCTCGGTTTTCGCTATTTCAACTTTGGCTCTGGAAGCCATGCATCCATTTACACCGGTACCGTGGGATACTATTACAAAGATTATTGGTTCTCGCTCCGTCCGTATGTTACGCCGACCTCCGCAAGTTCGTCGCTGTCATTGAGTTTTACAACACGGTATTATTACGCGGGCGTTGCCGATGAATATTTTTCGGTCAAAGCCGGCGGCGGTTTTTCTCCGGACGAAAAAAGTTACAACGACTCATTGAGCAGTAACATTTATTTTTTGAAAGCGCAGTCCGCTGGAATTGGCTGGCAAAAACCGATCGGCATTTCTTCAACATTGACGGCAACGTTCGATTATACGAATCAGGAATTGAGCTTTCGTCCTGGTCAATTTGTAAAGATTTATTCGCTTGCGGTCGGTTACAAGTATAAATTTTAACTATGCAGCGTCTTGAATTAACTCCAATCGGCGTCATTCACACGCCGTATAACGAAAAATACCACGCGCCGCGTCAGCCGGGAGTTGATAAAGAAACAATCATCGGCACGATTGAATTATTCGCACACAAAAATTTTGAACAGGCGCTGGAAGATATCGAAGGATTCGATTATGTCTGGATCCTTTTCTGGTTCCATAAAAATGTCGATTGGCGTCCCAAAGTTTTACCGCCGCGCGGAGGACGAACCAAGCGCGGAGTATTTGCCACACGCTCGCCTCATCGTCCAAATCCCATCGGTCTGTCACTCTGCAAACTGATTGATGTGAAAGGAAGATTTCTCCGTGTCGAAAATCCTGATCTCCTTGACGGAACGCCGATCTTTGACATTAAGCCGTATCTTTCGTACGCCGAAGCATTTCCTGAGGCAGAAATCGGATGGCTTGATGAAATTGAGAACTCACCTTCAACGCCATATGCCGTTACACTTTCCGAAACAGCAAAAGAACAAAGCGACTGGCTTCAAAAGAATCACGATATTCATTTAATAGAACGTGCAATCAATATTTTGTCGTTCGACCCGTTTCCACATTCGTATCGACGCATTATGAAGCATGACGAAACGCATTTTGTTATCGCAATGAAATCGTGGCGGCTGATCTATGAAGTGAAGGGAACCGAGGTGCTGATCTCAACAATTCTCAGCGGCTATCCTGCTGAAGTCATCGCAAAACTTGATCCATCAAAAGAAATACTGCACGATCAACAGGCGCATGTAGAATTTCACCAACGATGGATGAAACCATAATATGAAACAATGAACATTCCATTTTTACGCTTCACTATTTTTATTTTTATTCTATTCTCTTTTTCCTCATCATCGCACGCACAAATCATGGATCGAATTCATTTCTTTCCCGAAACAAAAATGACCGGCGTGTTCAGCACCGATGAGTATGCACATCAAATGAAGTTTGAAAATATATTGTTCAGCAAAGATTTTGTTTCATCGCTTGGAGGCGTATTCCCTCTGTTTAATCTCGATGTGTTTGGTACAACGGCGCAGGGAAGCCTCGGCTCATCAGTTCATTTTGAAGTTCGTCCCAACGGACAGGCACACGTTGTAAGCACCGATTTTTATGTCGATTATTTAATTCTGGATTTCGATTTGCGCAACAATTATTATCTGCAATTTGTTACGGGACACACCAGCCACCATTTGAGCGATAATTGGTTTGAGCGATTGCAGCTTACCAAAGCGGTTCACTATTCGCGGGATTATGTGGAATGTTCGTTGATTTATTCCGTGCCAAATGATATCTCTTTGACGGCGAGAATAAATTATGGATACAAATTTCATCTCGAAGGAAAAGAGAACAAGCGCTGGATGTTTCTCTTTGCCGGAGAAAAAGAGTTTTGGCATTTTTCCGAAACAATACGTGCGTATGCAGGGTTCGATTTGAAATTGAGAGAAGAAGCAAACTTTACATCCTCCAATGCCTATCAGCTCGGAATAAAAATGCCGATGCGCACGAATCACTTACTGCGCATTGCATATCAATACCGCCACGGATTAGACGAGCGAGGGCAGTTTTTTCCGCAGCACATTTCGCGTCACACGATTGGACTTTATATTGAAGTGTAAGTCTTAAGAAGAAATTACATTCAGTCACGGATTAATTTGTCTGCTGAGTCTTAAAGATCGTCTGGTAAGTTTGCATTTTGTATTGATGTTGATTTCATCTTTCCCTACTTTTTGATTGTCGATATTTAAAACAACTCCCTCCATAGTGCATCGACAAAAATACAGTGACACATCGCTAATCCAATTTCAAGCGAGGTTATCATGTCAACGAGCCAAGGTTCATTAACAACAATTCAACCAACTCTATTAGCGTACAAAGGCATTAACGCTCTCTTTGTTCAAATAGTGTTGTTAGCATCTGCAGTTGTTTTGCCAATCATTGCCCATGCTCTTCATGCACCTGTTCGATTACTTTTACCAATGCATTGGCCTGTGTTGCTTGCCGGTATCGTCTATGGCTGGCGCGCTGGTGCAATCACAGGCGCATTAGCACCGTTGATGAGTTATTTAGTTTCCGGTTATCCGTTGCCGAATATTCTTCCTTCAATGACGATGGAGCTGTTTGCGTACGGATTTGTTGCAGGAATGCTTCGTCAGAAATTTAATGCCAATCCGTTTCTATCAATCGGTGTTGCCCTTTTTATAGGAAGAATCATATTCGTTCTCTTTGTCCTCCTGACGAACAGAGCATCGATCACCGAAGTTGAATATTTCAAAAGTGCGCTTCTGCCCGGAATTATTCCGGCAATAATTCAGATTGTATCACTTCCATTCCTTTCACAATGGTTAGTGAATACCTATGGCAGGAAAAATTCGCCATAATATTGTTGTGAGTATATTCATCGTTTACTGATTTTGCTTTTCAATGAATGAGGAGCATGATATGGATCGAAGAACATTTCTCAAAAAAGGTGTCGGCTTTTCAGCATTAGCCGGTTCAGGTATTGCGGGATTACATCCATTGTTTTCCAATGCAATGGTGGCACAACAAACGGGAGCTGTGCCTTATCATTTGGTTGCAGTAAAAGGCGGCGAACCGGATGTAATGTTTACAAAGGGAATTCAGGCGCTTGGCGGACTTGGTGCATTTGTAAAAAAAGGTCAGAAGGTTGTCGTGAAACCGAATATCGGCTGGGATGTAGAACCTGAGCGGGGAGGAAATACAAATCCGAAATTGATTGAAGAAATTGTGAAACAATGTTATCAAGCAGGAGCAAAAGAAGTATATGTGTTTGATAATCCGTGCGATAATTGGCAGAGGTGTTATAAAAACAGCGGCATTGAATCGGCAGTAAAAAATGCGGGAGGGAAAATTGTTCCGGGCAACACCGAAGGATATTATCATGCAATTACAGTGCCGGGTGCAAAAAATTTAAAGAATGCTAAAGTGCACGAATTGATTTTGGAATCGGATCTGTTTATTAATGTGCCGATTTTAAAAAGTCACGGCTCCACAAAATTGACGATGTCAATGAAAAATCTCATGGGCGTTGTGTGGGATCGGGGCGAGTGGCACAGAAACGATCTTCATCAATGCATTGCGGATTTTGCGTCGTACCGGAAACCCGACATAAATATTTTAGATGCGTATTATGTTATGAAGAGCAATGGCCCGCGCGGTGTTTCAGCGGAAGATGTAGTGTCGATGAAATCATTGTTGATCTCAACGGATATGGTGACGATAGATGCGGCGGGTGCAAAACTGTTCGGCATTGAGCCGAATAATATTCGATACATTACCACAGCGGAAGAACAGAAGGTCGGACGATCGGCACTCGACCAACTGAACATTAAAAGAATTTCGTTATAGTGTGCATACGTTACGAACAATACGAATCATTATTTCCTCGATTAGCTTCATTGTTATAACTGCATTATTTTTAGATATCACAAATCGTATTCCGGCATCGTGGAATTCCGCTGTCGTTGCTTTTCAGTTTGCTCCTGCGCTGATCAAAACAATTACGTCTATCGGATTTGCTGCTATCGGCCTGCTGTTCGTTGTTGTGCTTACGCTGCTCTTTGGAAGAGTGTACTGTTCACATCTTTGTCCGCTCGGAACACTTCAGGATATTATTATTTGGTTTAGAAAAGGGAACAGCAAACATCGAAAATACATTTTTCATCCGACTCGATATGCAGTTCATTATGCTGTCTCAATTCTGATTATTATTTCAGCGTTCGGCGGAAGTGTTCTTCTTCTTAATCTTCTCGAACCGTTCAGCAATTACGGAAGGATTCTTTCGTCGCTCATCCGTCCGGCGATTATTGTTGTCAATAATGCACTCGCCATCTTACTGACGTCAACAAATAGTCTTGGCATTACAGGAATTCCATTGCATGGTCTGAAGTTTTGGAATTTTGCATTTCCAATGCTTTTTCTGGCAGTCATCATTGCGTTAACAATTTGGCGGGGAAGATTGTTTTGTAATTTGCTGTGTCCGGTTGGCGGTGTGTTAAGTCTTCTTTCGCGAATTTCATTTTATAAGATTACAATTAAAGATCATGAGTGTATCGATTGCGGATTGTGTGAACGCGTCTGCCGCGCACAATGCATCGACAGCGAGAAAAGGAAAATAGATTTTGCCGCATGCGTTGGCTGTTTTGATTGTATCGGCTCCTGTCCGATGGATGGAATGGGATATACGTTCCAGCAGCGTTCAGTTGCCGCACAAAAAGGAAAAAATGATAGACGAATTGTGCTGATGTCTCTCTCTGCGGCATTGATCGATTCTACAGGATTAAAAAAAATAGCAGGAACATCAACCGGAGCCGCTTCGGAGTACGCTGATGCAAAAGCAAAGCCCGTTGTTCCGCCGGGCGGAAGAACGCAGGAACATTTTGAAAGTTACTGCACCGCGTGTCATCGTTGCATTAGTGCTTGTCCTACAAATGTTTTACAGCCATCGTTTATGGAATATGGTCTTGCCGGAATACTTCAACCAAAAATGGATTACACTGTTAACTACTGTAATTACGAATGTATTGTGTGCGGCCAAGTCTGTCCGACCGGTGCGATAGAACAACTAGGATTGTTTGAAAAAAAACTTGTTCAGCTTGGTAAAGTTACGTTCGCGAAAGAAGATTGTATTGTTGAGACAAAGAAAAAGGATTGCGGTGCGTGTGCTGAACATTGTCCGACAAAAGCAGTGAAGATGGTGCCGTATGAGAAACTCTTTCTGCCAAAAATTGAAAATGAATATTGCATCGGCTGCGGTGCGTGCGAGCATGCCTGTCCCACAATTCCGCGCAAGGCAATTTTTGTGAAGCCGAATGCTGTTCATCAAATCGCAAAGAAGAGAGAAGAGAACCGTGTTGAACCGAAAAATGCTGTTCCGGAAGAATTTCCATTTTAAAGATTACGTGAAAGCTTTCAAACTGTGAGCTGGCATGAATGAAAAATGTTTTATTGAAATTCATTCACATTAGTTGTACACTTCCGATGTAATTTTCTTCACATGTCATTAAACAATCATCCATTCACGATCCTCGTAAAAACACACGCATATGAAAATTTTTCTTTTTGTTTTGAGCAGTATGCTGTTGGTTGCCGGCGAAAACGAGCGAACAATGCATTCAATTATTCCGTTGCCGCAGCATATTGTCGAATCAAGTTCCCATTTTAAAATTACCTCTACAACAAAAATTGTCCTTGGAACGAATACTCCGACGTTAAATTTTGCTGCTGAGCAGTTCAATGAAGAATTGCTGGAACGAAAAGAGACAGCGTTAAAGATTGTGGATGAAGAATCTATCCGAAAGCTTTCTTCCAATTTTATTTTTATTGGATTGCCGAACAGCGAATACGGGAAAAAATTGCTGAAGGAACGCAAAGGAACATTGACCCGTGAGATGAAAGCGGAAGGATATTTTCTTGACGTGAATGCAAACGGCGTTGTGATTATTGCAGAATCGGAAAAAGGTCTGTTGTACGGCATGATGTCGCTTGTGCAGATTATTAATACCGAAAAGCGAAGTGTTGCCATTCCGTGCGGAACAATTCAGGATTATCCATCGGAAAAAATCAGAGGAATCACCGACGATATCAGCCGCGGACAAATTTCGACGATGGAAAATTTCAAAAAGATCATCCGGCTCATCGCGCGCTACAAAATGAATGTCTATTCGCCGTATATCGAAGATATGTTTCAATTCAAAAATTATCCTGACATCGGAAAAGAAAGAGGAGCATTAAGTGCGAAAGAGTGCCGGGAATTGGATGCGTATGCGAAAAAATATTTTGTCGAAATGATTCCGATCTTTGAAACGCTCGGTCATTGGGAAAATATTTTATTGAATCCGAAATATGCCGGTCTCGGAGAATTTCCCGGTGCGCACACCATCAATATTTCGGATGAGAAAGCGCTGGCAATGCTGGACGAGATGATCGGAGAGATTGCCGGCTGTTTCAGCTCACCGTATTTTAATATCGCTGCCGATGAATCATGGGATGTCGGCCTGGGCGCAAATAAATCGCGCGTAAAAAAGAGCGATCTGGCAACCGTGCATGCAGAACATTATCAACGAGTGTTTGCCATGGTGAAAAAGCACGGAAAAATTCCGCTCATGTACGGCGACATCATCCTTCTGCATCCGGAAATCCTGTCAAAAATTCCGAAGGAGGTAACGTTTGTCGATTGGCATTACGGACCGGCATTTGATTATACCAGTCCTGAAATATTTAAGAAAGCCGGATTCCCCTTCATTGTGTGTCCCGCGGTGTGGAGTTTTGGCGGACCGTTCCCAAATTTTCTCAACACAACGATGAATATTCAGAATTTGAATCTCGACGGTTTTCAAAATGGTTCACTCGGAATGCTCTGTTCCAACTGGAATGATTTCGGCGGAGAGGCGCTGCGTGAATTGAATTATTATGGTTATGGTTGGGCGGCAGAATGCGCATGGAATCCGACGAATGCGGATCTTGTATCGTTTGAACAAAAATTCTTTATGGATTTTTACGGCCTCGATGAAACTGATGCGATTCGTTCGGTGTACGCGTTATTGAACAACCCGGCCAATCAATATCACTGGTACGAGTTGTGGCGTCATCCCATGCTGCCGAACCGTGACAACATGGTTCATGAAGTGCGTGTTCCGCTTATTCAACGAATGCAAAGTATTAAAACAACAATGCCGTTTGTTCTTTCGTTGCTTGAAAAATTAAAAAGCAATGTCACGCGGAACGCCGATCACTTACGAAATCTCGAATTCGTTGCTAAGTTAAATCTATGGTTCGCAAAGAAAATTGAAACTCAAGAACGAGTGAAACTGGCGGTAAGGCTGGCAGACAGCACAACGGTACGCGAAGAGCTTGCGAAGAAAATATCTTCCCTTGCCGAAAATATTGTTTCAAGTTTGACTGATGTAAAAGCGGATTTTCAGAAAGTGTGGGCGATGTCGAACAAACCGCAAAATATCGATCGCCTTCTTCAGCGGTACGACCGGCAGATTTCATATTGGAATGAATTACGCAACCAAGTCCAGCGGGGCGATTTTGTATTTTCGCCGGAGATAAAAAGCCAATGGATCTATCACCCGGAGGTGAATGATTCCGTTCAAGTCCAGCACGCCTGGTTCAGGAGATCGTTTGAGTTGCCCGGAGCAATTCGTTCCGCAAAACTGCAGTTGATGGGAGATTCGTGGGTAAAATTATATGTGAATGGAAAATCTGTTGGCGAAGTGTACGCGCGCGGCTCACTCTCTTTAATGGTAGAGATGGAACGGGCAAAGATATTTGACATTGCACCCTTCTTAAATGATTCGACCAACATCATTGCTGTTGAAGCAAATAATTTTGAAGAGCATGGTTCTGCGGGAACAAATATCTGTGGAGAAATTGTAACATCGGATGGAATGATTTTCCCTTTACGAAGCGATACAACATGGGTTGCAGTCGATTCACTCGTTGCTGGATGGAATAAAAATACTTATACTAATTCTTGGCGGCGCCATGCAATACAACTGAAGAAATCTGTACCGATCGTAGCGCCGGATTTATCCACTGGAAGAACAAGCTGGTTTGAACGATAATGATAACAACACCGTACCAATCCGTTACCGAACGCTATTTCATTGAATGCTGCCGCACGAAGCTGGCGAAGGAATATCTTCCGAAAATACAGCAGTGCCTCATGCAATTATCTGATGACGATATTTGGTGGCGTGCGCACGAAACGAACAACAGCATTGGCAATTTGATTCTGCATCTTTCAGGAAATATCCGTCAATGGATATTCCACAAGATCGGCGGGAATGATTTTTTGCGAAACAGAGACAAAGAATTTTCCGAACGCGAGCATATCTCGAAAGCAGAGCTTCTTTCAACTCTTGAACGAGCGGTAAAAGATGTCGATGGCGTATTGAGAGCTCTTCCACTTGAAAAGCTCAAGGAGCTGTACAACATCCAAGTGTATCACGTAACGGGATTGGAAGCGATTCTTCATGTGGTGGAGCATTTTTCCTACCATACGGGGCAAATCGTATACATTACAAAATTACGAACGGGGAACGACCTGAAGTTTTATAATTTGTAGGGTGTGATCTAATTATCGTCCGCACCTTCATCAATCCAACGGATAAAAAGATCGATCTCTTCCTGTCCCAATTTCTTTTTAGAAAAGATGGGCATCTGTGCGCCTTTGGGAGGGGCGGGGAGAAGTTTAGCAATGAGATAGCTTTTTTTGCCGTCGCCGGGGATGATGATATTTTTTGTTACTCCGCTCGACCGCATCAACGCAACATTGTCCATCGAAAAATTATTCGGATTTTCATCATCTTTTTCGTGACACTTGATGCATCGCTTTTTGATAATTGGAAAAATATCTTTCGAAAACGAAATTTTTTCTTGTGCCGGCAACATTGAGAAAGCAACGAGCGAGCATCCCATCCACAAAAGTAATTTCATCAGTCATTCCTGCGTTAATTATTCTTCGCACCTTGATTGATCCATTGGCATACGATGTCGATCATTTCTTCATCCAAAGGTTTTCTCCCTCTCGGCATTTGCTTTCCAAAATCGGATGTTCCTCGTAATTTCATCACAAGAATACTTTCTTCCCCTTTTCCTTTAATGATCACAGGACCATGTTTACTGTCTCCTTTCACCAATTCGGAATAATCGTCAAAATACAAATTACACGGACTGCCGTCATCGGTATTGTGGCACCCTAAGCATTTCTTTGTGAGGATTGGAAGTACATCTTTCTTAAATGAAATAGTTTTTTGCTTTTCTTGCGCATTTGCACAGAGAGCAATGATAAAAGCGAAGAAGATTATTTTTTTCATACGGTTCCGTTGTTATTTATTTAATGCACCTTGATTAATCCAATCAATAATTTTTTGTAAATCGGCATCGCTAATTTGAGGTGAACCAAACGGCATTCGGACACCAAAAGGAACTGTATTGGTTCGTAATTTTTTAACAATAATACTTCCCGAAGCATTCCCGGCGATAATTACCGGTCCGTGGTCGCTTGTACCTGATACAACTTGGGCATACGATTCCAAAAATAAATTATTTTGTCCGCCGTGACATCCTGTGCAACCGTATGTTGTTGTGAATAATGGGGAGATATCTGCTGTAAAATGCATCACCTCGGAAGCCGTAATAACCTTAAACGACTGCGAATTGCTTGATTGGTTGTTTACGGAAACGACAATAGAGGTCGAACCGGATGGCAATGCATTTGGAACGGCGGCCTTTATCACCGAATCATTCCATGAAAGTATCGTCCCTGACACCGTCCCAAATTTTACTGATCCCTGCGCTGTCCCAAAATGAGATCCCTTGATGGTAATTGTATCATTGACAAGAGCTGCGCTTGGATTTGTTCCCGTTATAGCAGGAGTCGACGTGACAGGTGTTGTTATGATTTTAGGAGCAACACCCTGATCTTCGCATGAAACAAAAATAAGTGTAAGCACTGTACCAAAAAGAAGAACACGTACATTCATTTCACTATTCCTTATAAGTATAGATGGAGCATTAATTGATATTCATCATTCTTCGAATCATTTGGTTCTTCTTTGTTGATCCGATAGAGCGGACGAATTTCCACGCCTGAGAGCGGAAACAACTCTGCTCCAACAGTAAAGCGTTTATAGATACCCGTTTTAAGATTTGTGTTTGGATCGAAGAATTCATACCCAACTTTGAGATCAACGCCTTCAAACAATGCATAGTTGAGTTCGCTGTATGTTGCGAGCGCTGAAATTTGTTTTCCGGTATTCCATGTGTTTACATAATCAATTTCGCCGTTATAGGTCAGCGTTTTGAAAAATGTAATTCCAATAAAAGGACCATAGAACTGAGCTTTTCGTACGTCATTAAGATCATTATTTGGATCATTGTAGAATGAGCCGCCAATATTGACATTGAAAAGATCGCTTTGAATCGTTGCCTCACCGCGTAAAGAAACAACTTTTCCTTTATTAATGTCAGGCGCCCCTGAATTTTTTCCCGGCAATCCATTGAATACACCGATGTTAAAAGTAAAGATGCTCGGCGCAAATCCAACTTCTAATCCTGTATCTTCTGATCGCTGGCTAAAACGTAAACCGGTGGTAGGGGCAACGGAGTACGGCCCGCCTCGTATATAGGCATTATGATCATCAATTTTTGTTCCATACGCGGGAATAAATTTTCCAACTTTAATATAGCCGTCGAGCGGTAAAACTTTTGCCAATCCAAAAACTTCAAAGCCGGTATAAAGTCCTTTATCTACATAGATGCGGACTTTTTTGTTCAGACGCAGATCTAAATACAAATCGCCCTGCATTTGGAAAAAATTATTTGTGTTGGTCGATTGTTCTGTAAAGAAAAGACTTCTGAAATCATATCCGAGCGTGAAGAAGTCACTCAACGAAGGAGAAAAATCTTCAATATCGGTTTGCTCTTTGAATGTTGGCATCGGTAATTCCTCCCGCCCATATGTCGCTCCAAATGTGCTGCGCATTCCTTTGCCTGTTGGGTTAATGTGGCAGGATTGACATTTGGCTCCTTGACGAGTAGAAAATCTCGGTAACGCATCAGACACGTTGGATAAAACAAGACACAGAAAAACGAAATAGACCAGTGGTAATTTCATCAGATGCTCCAAAAAAAGGACTAAATACTCTTTTAACTTCGAATAATCTATCATTTGTGGATATAAATTTCAATACATAAAAATTGAAATCATGGTTGGTGTGACTCAGGTCTCGAACTAAATCGTGTTAAAATTTTTTTCGCCGATTCTTGATGTAGTCAACAAAAATAAATTCGCCAAGGTTTCCGAGTGAAGAATAATACGCTCTTCCTTTATTGGCCTTGGTCAATTCTTCGACAAAATTAACAAGATAAGGATCGCGTGCGATCATAAATGTACTGATGGTAATCTTTTCTCGTCGACAGGCAACCGCTTCATCAATTGTTTTATTGACGATCTTCGGATCGAGTCCGAAAGAGTTTTTATATAATCGTCCCGACTCATCAAACATTGCTGAAGGTTTTCCATCCGTAATCATAAAGATTTGTTTGTTCGCATTGCCGCATCGTCGCAGCAGCGTGCGCGCCATTTGCAATCCTGCCCGTGTATTCGTATGGAACGGGCCGACTTCCAAAAAAGGAATTTCCGCAAGGCTAATCAGGCGTGCATCGTCGCCAAATGTGACGCACGCAAGATAATCTTTTGGGAATTTCGTTTGAATCAATTCCGAGAGAGCGAGGGCGACTTGTTTTGCGGGTGTAATTCTATCTTCACCGTACAGAATCATGCTGTGCGAAATATCGATCATGACCACCGTGGCGCACGAAGCAAGATTTTCTGTTTCATACACTTCAAGATCGTCTTCCTGCAAATGAAAATTATCGATGCCGTCGCGCTTCAACGCATTCGTCATTGTAGAAGTGAGATCGATGTTCGTCGGCATATCGCCGAAATTCCATTTCTTCGTTTCGCTTTGGCGTTCAATGCCGCTTCCGAGATGCGGTGTTTCGTGATTTCCGAGCTGATTTTTCTTCAATGAAGAGAAAATTTCTTTTAACGCATCTTGACGAATTTTCTGAACCCCTTTTGGTGTAAGTTCAAGCCTATCATCAACTTCTTCAATAATCCCCATTTCTTTAAGCTTTTCGATGAGCTCATCCATCGTCAATGTGTTATCGAAAATGCCGTATTCTTCACCGAGCTGGCGAAGCCATTCCATCGCGTCTTCAACGTTTCCGCTGGCTTGCAGAACGAGATAGTTGAACAATTTCGTTAATTGTTCAAACCGCTGCTCATCGGTTGCAGAATTTTCATTCCATTGTGAATACAGAAAACGCATCGTCTCATTGATTATCGTGAAAAATAGTATGGTTCAAATTTTTAATTATTCATTACTGATTGTGGATTGCATTTAATCGTAATCCTCAAACTTTCCTTTGCCCGCGAAAATACTTCCCACCATATCTTTATAATGCGTTACGTGATCGACCTCGTCTTTTGCAATTTTGGAGTTTTGATGAAGTCCGTCGAGCACGAACTCCATCGCTGAAGCAAAGTTGTATTGATCTTTTTCATCCAGCGATAAATATTTTTTGGTGATTTCTTTCAGCGTTGGTACGCGTTCCAGTTCCTTCATGTAGGCAAGAAACGGCATATCGTCGGCAACTTCGATCGCATTACCGCTTTCAAACCAATTCACAATTTTTGCATACTCATTTGTTTCCTTTTGTTCCTGGGCTTGCTGTTGCTTTCGCGGTTTCTGAAGCGGGTCGGGGAAATACTTTTTGAATATTTCGCGTGTCGCTTTTCCGATCAAGGCTTTTCCGACTTTGGTGGCACCTTCTTGTTCACCTTCAAACACAAGTTCTACTTTCCCTGTAACGCCGGGAAGCACATGGGGAAGATCGCACATGCGCGGAACGATATGTGTTTCTTTCAAGAGAATAGCGCGCCGTTCTGCATTACTGACAAGATTTTCCATTGCCGCGATTGTTAATCGCGCACTCACACCGGACTTTTGATCGACGAATTCACTCTTTCGTGCTTCAAATGCTATGCTTTCAATAATTTCTTTGAAGTAATACGACATGTGCAGCTGTTTCTCGCCGCGCTGTAAATCGGATTCTTGTTCTGTAATCTTGATGGCCTCTTCGATTGAACGGGGGTAGTGTGTCAAAATCTGCGAATCAATTCTGTCTTTGAGCGGAGTGATAATGCTTCCGCGATTTGTATAATCTTCCGGATTGGCGGTAAAGACCAAAAAGACATCAAGCGGGATGCGAATATTGAATCCGCGAATTTGCACATCTTTTTCTTCGAGAATGTTGAATAGGCCGACTTGAATGCGCGGCTGAAGATCGGGCAATTCGTTGATCGCAAAAATTCCACGATTGCTCCGGGGGATCAATCCAAAATGAATTGCTCCTTCATGAGAATAATGTAACCGCTGTGTTGCGGCTTTGATCGGATCGATATCACCGATGAGATCGGCAATCGTAACATCAGGGGTGGCGAGTTTTTCGCTGAAACGCTGGCTTCGATGAATCCACTCGATTTCTGTTTGATCTCCAAATTTATCTGTTTGATCGACGCCGAATTTACTAACTGGTGAAAACGGATTATCGTTAATCTCACTTCCTTTGATCACGGGAATGTATTCATCAAGCAACGATGGAAATTGCCTAATCAATCGAGTCTTTGCCTGTCCGCGAAGGCCCAGTAGAATAATATCGTGTTTTGCAAGAATAGAGTTGATTAGTGCCGGAATAACGGTTGTTTCGTATCCGATGATTCCGGGGAAGAGCACTTCATCGGCTTCCATTTTTTTTATAAGATTGTTTCGGATTTCATCTTTCACAGATACGACGTTGTATCCACTGTTTTTTAATTCACCAATTGTTCGCACTCGATTCATAAGATGATTCGCTCCGTTTTTTATTCAATATACCTGCGCCTATTTCCAAAATCAAATTATTGGAAATGCAGAAATGATACTGTATTTTCAGTGTGTGCTGGATTCAGAAACCGGATGTACGACTTTTTACGGCACCGGCGAGAAAACAGAATTTCTTACATCTCATTACTTATTAACGAATATTCCCATGCCGCGCCAATTACCACATAAAACAATTGTATTCAGATTAAGTTCCATCGGAGATATTGTTCTTTCATCGCCGCTGCTCCGTGTGTTGCGAAAAGCCGTCGGCAATGAAGCACGTATCGATTTTGTCGTGCGAAAAGAGTATGCGGAATTAGTGAAATACAACCATCACCTTTCTGTTGTGCATGAATATGATCCTGCTACGGGCTTTGAAGGCTTACAGAAATTAGCCAAGGAACTGTACAGCGAACATTATGATCTTGCAATCGATATCCATGACAGCATCCGCACAAAATTTTTGAGAGCCGCGTGCCGCGCTAAAGATGCTGTGGTGGTTGATAAACGAAAATTGGAACGCTGGCTTCTGATCAATTTAAAACGAAATGCCTATGATGATAATCTTTCCGTCGCAGAGCGATATATTGAAACATTAAAAAAGTATCGTATCACCGATGACGAGAAAGGGCTAGAAATTTTTATTCCTGATTCGACATTGTTCGATATTTCCGGAAAGATGGCGAAGCTTCGATTGAATGAGTTTGAAAAAGTAATCGGGATTTGTCCCGGTTCGAAACATTTTACCAAGCGATGGCAGAAAGAAAAGTTTGCTGACGTGGCATCGCACGCTGCGAAGGAGTTCAATGCAAAAATAATTTTATTTGGCGGGAAAGAAGAATACGCCGACTGCCAATTTGTATCCGATGAAGTTTTGCGGCGAGTTTCGGAAAAATCGGCAACAAATTTTGCAGGAGAATTTACATTGTTGGAAACTGCTGCTGCAATGGAATTTTGCGACGTTGTGCTCACAAACGACAGCGGGTTGATGCATATTGCCGCGGCGAAACAAAAAAAGATTGTTGCAATCTTCGGATCGACATCGCGTGAATTTGGTTTTGCTCCCTACGGCACAGAATCTGTTATCATCGAAAACAACGATCTCGATTGCCGGCCATGCACCCACATCGGAAGAAAATCGTGTCCCAAAGAGCATTTCAAGTGTATGGGTGATATTACTGTGGACAAAGTGTATGATGCAGTGAAGGATTTTTTGAAATAGTAACGTTCGGGTGATTAGATGCAATGGCGGATTTCCGCTAAAAATCCTTGGGAATGACAGATTCCTTCTGAATAGGTAATTGGTTCTATAGTATATTTTACAGCCCTTTTGTCGAGGGCTTTTTTTATTGCATCTGCTACGCCCTTCCTCTATATTAATCCAAAATTTATGAAGCTCAGCGAATCGACAAAAACACTTCTTTCAAAGATCAATGAAACATCCGGAAACCGGCTGCAGCGGTCGATGGATCTTGCGCGATTAATCGAACTTGCACAGCTTCATTCGTTACATAATCAACTCGATGAACTTGTGTTCCTTTCAAAATTTTTATCGAAGAGCTTTGATCTCATGAAACGGATCGGGAAAGAGGGAGAAGGATATGACAAACTCTTCGCAGAATTTTCAACCAACATAAAAAAATCTCAATCATTCATCACCACGCTTGCGGAAAATGCCGAGCCTGATGTTAAAGCGCATTTTTCCATAAGCTATCTTTCGATGAATGATCGCACGATGGAAAACTTAATGCAGCTATTTCACGATCTAAGTTGGTATAAAAATTACACAATCGATTCCCGTCAATCTTCGTAACGAATTGAAAGGAGCACCAGCATGGGAAGTAAAGGAAAGAAACGAGTCGTGGCGCGCAAAAAAAATACAGCGGCGCACAAACCGAAAACTCCGAAGAAAAAACTGAAACGCCCAGCTTCCCATCGTGTCAATTCTCACGAGAATCGCAAAACGCAGAATGTTGTTTCGTCACCGCGTGCCGTCTCTCCACATAATCCTTATGAAGTTGTTCTCCACAATTTTGATTATGCCGCAAAAAAAATTCAATTGAGCGACGAGCTTGCTCTTCTTATTAAAACTCCGGATAGAGAATTACGTGTAGAACTTCCCGTTAGAATGGATGACGGGAAGTTACATTCAATTATTGGGTATCGTGTGCAGCACAATAATGCGCGCGGGCCGTACAAAGGGGGAATTCGCTATCATCAAGAAGTGAATTTGGATGAAGTGCGCGCACTTGCTTCACTAATGACATGGAAGACCGCAATCGCCGATATTCCGTTTGGCGGTGCTAAAGGGGGAATCGCGATTGATCCGACGCAATTATCCGCTGGCGAGCTGGAACGAATGACGCGTGAATTTACTGACAGAATTGATTGCGTGATTGGACCGCTGGAAGATATTCCGGCGCCGGACGTGAATACGAACGCGCAAACGATGTCGTGGATCATGGACGAATACAGCAAGCGTCATGGGCATTCGCCCGCCGTTGTTACCGGAAA
>JBBINR010000025.1:0-47552 GCA_037443785.1 Ignavibacteriales bacterium
TTTTCTTGCTCCCTCAAGAAAAGTAGGGATGACCTTTGGCAGAAGGGTCGATGCATTTGCTGGATCCCCGCTTACAATCCGCGGGGATGACAGAGACCCTTGTTTATTCCGAACCGCGCATCAGTCCGAAATCATCAGCACGGTAAAAAAATGCTTGTCATTCCCGTCCCAAAGGATCCATGTTTTTCTTTGCGCTTCAGCCGCGAAATCAGCGGAGTTGTGCGCTATGGCAAGTGACGAACGAGGCGATTAAATACGTCGTCCGCTTGCTGCCGTATGGCAGATGACGTATTTCGGAACGTGCGACACGGCGTTCGTCACGTGCGCTTTGATTTCGCAAGGAGTTCTTTTGCTACTTTTCTTGCTCCCTCAAGAAAAGTAGGGATGACCTTTGGCAGAAGGGTCGATGCATTTGCTGGATCCCCGCTTACAATCCGCGGGGATGACAGAGACCCTTGTTTATTCCGAACCGCGCATCAGTCGCGAAATCATCAGCACGGTAAAAAAACGTTTGTCATTCCCGTACCAAAGGATCCATGTTTTTCTTTGCGTGTCAGCCCGAAATCGTCGGCACAGTAAAAAACGTTTGTTATTCCCGCATGTCGTTGGCGGGAATCCATTAACCAATAATCCTCATCTCCGTTGCAACAGCACTCCCCTCTGCTTTTTTAAAATAAAAAAGGGATGGACAACACATCCACCCCTTTAGAGCAATGACACTGGTGTATTACTGTATCGCCGCTTTCAGCGGAACATTGTTCGACGACGTCCCGACCAAAATCGTATAACCGCCTTTTGATTTCATCCACATATTTTTCACATCGTCGTAATACTCGAACGATGACCGGTTGAGCCGCAGGGTAACGCTCTTTTGCTCTCCGGCATTGAGCGAAACTTTTGCAAACGCTTTCAATTCCTTTTCGGGACGAACCAGAGCGGGCTTGTTATCTTTCACATACAGCTGAACAACTTCGGCTCCCGCCGCCGTGCCGGTATTCTTCACATTCACCGTCACGTCATACATGTCGTTTTTCTTTTTCTGCACTTTCACACCGGAGAGGGCAAATGTCGTGTAGCTCAATCCATAACCGAACGGAAACATCGGTTCGACTTTTTTCGAATCGAAATAGCGGTAACCGACCATGATTCCCTCTTTGTATTCGACGTCGCCGTTTGCGCCGGGAAAATTTCCGTACGCAGGATAATCTTCCCACCGCTTGGCAATGGTGAACGGCAGTTTGCCCGAAGGATTGACCGCACCGCTCAACACGTCGGTGATTGCTTGAGTCCCTTCCTGTCCGGGAAAGAATGCCCAGACCAAGGCTTTCACATTGTTGATCCACGGCTCCGGTGTAATTTCAGCGCCGGCATTCAGCACAACAATAATATTCGGATTGACCTTAGCAATTTCGCTGATGAGCGTGATTTGACTTTCCGGAAGCTCGATCGATGGCCGGTCGAATCCTTCGGATTCCTGATACCCCGAATTGCCGATGAACAGTAAAACGAGATCGCTCTCTTTGGCAGCGCGCACGGCATCGGTCAATTCATTTTCATTCGGTTTTGTCCAGCCGAGATGCACAACGGCACCGCCGCCGTTCTCATAGTATTCAACGGTGATGTCATAATATTTTCCCGCTTCCAAATTCACTTTTGCCATACGCGCTTCAACGGCGTGATCGCTCCAATGATCGATGATCAATTTTCCGTCGAGATAAACGCGGATACCGTCGTCGCTGGCAGACGTAAGTTCATAACTTCCTGAAATGGCAGGCTTCAATTTTCCCGTCCATCGTGCAGAAAAATTATCGATGCCGATTTCTTTGGCGGGAGATCCGTCATCCCATTGAAAATCGATCGCCGAATCGATGCGGCGGAGAGCAGGTTCACCCGTTAATTCTTTGTTGGTAAAATATTCTGCCTTCAACCCATGTTCATTCGTGGAATCGTTCAGGAAGAAAAATTCCGGCGTGATCGGCGGGACATCGCCGAGCAAACGCGCGCCGACAGCAAAATTCACTTTCACCTTTGCCCCGAACATTTTCTTCACGCCATCCAGCGGCGATTCTCCGGAAGCGGGAACAACTTGCGAACTTCCTCCGCCTCCCGCCCGCAAGACATCGGCATTCGGCCCGATGACCGCAACGGATTTATACGACGACACATTCAACGGAAGAAGAGCGTTCTGATTTTTGAGCAGGACAATTCCTGAACGCGCAACGTCGAGGGCAACGGCGCGTTGTTCCGGTGCGTTGGCAGCGGGTTTGTCCGTGTGCCTTTCGAAATATCCCATGCGAAACATCACGCGGAGCATCCGTTTGATCTTATCGTCGATTGTTGCTTCTTTCACTTTTCCCTCCTTGACCAGCGGAAGTAATTTTTCTTTCGTCAGAAAATCTCCTCCCGGCATTTCAAGATCGAGCCCGTAAGCGGCAACACCTTCCGTGCTGTGCACCGCGCCCCAATCGGACATCACAAGTCCGTCGAACTTCCATTCATCTTTTAAAACTTTGTTCAAGAGCATTTCATTTTCGCTGCAGTACGGACCGTTCAATTTGTTGTACGCGCACATTATCGCCTGCGTTTGTGCCTCCTGCACTGCCGCTTTGAATGCGGGAAAATAAATTTCATACAGCGCACGCGTATCAACTTTTGCGTTGATCGTCATCCGGTCGGTTTCCTGATTGTTGACGGCAAAATGTTTTGTCGTTGCAACAACACCTTCGCTCTGCACTCCCTTCACGTATGAAACAGCCATGCGTGAGGCAAGGAACGGATCCTCGCCGTAGCTTTCGAAATTTCTTCCCCCTTGCGGCGTCCGATTGATGTTCACACACGGACCGAGAATCGTATTGCGCTCTTTTGCCTTCGTTTCTCGCCCAATCGCCATTCCATATCGATACGCAAGCGATGTATCAAATGTTGCCGCAAGCATGATCGCCGAGGGGAAGGCAACGGATTTTTCCCAGCGAACCCCGACCGGGCCGTCGGTCATTTTTAATTCGGGAATTCCCAAACGCTCGTTTGGTTTCGAGGCAAACCCTGTTCCGCTGAGCATGTCGACCTTTTCTTCCAGCGTCATCTGTTTGAGAAGATCATTGACACGATCCTCCAATGGTGTTTTGGGATCTTTGTAGGATTGTCCATGCACCATCAGTGTGCAAAGAAGAATTGCAAAGAGTGATTTCATAGCTGTCTTTCCTTTAAGTTTTAGATGTTTGATACAAAAACGTTATCCGATTTCACTATGTCGTTATTTAATAAGAACAAGTTTTTTTGTTTGACGAAAATTGCCCGCCCGCAGCGTGTAATAATATACGCCCGAAGAAAGTTTTGATCCGTTCAGCATTATCGAATAATACCCTGCTTCTTTCACTTCATTGACCAGTGTTGCAATGTCTCTGCCGGCCGCATCGTAAATTTTTAAAGAGACATGGTTCGCCGTTGGCACCTGATACGTGATCACCGTCGTCGGATTAAACGGATTCGGATAATTTTGAGACAATGCATACTCTTTTGGAATTTTCGGATTCCCGTTGGAATTGACATCGGTTGTTTCTTTGCTGTGAACGACAATCTCAAACAGCGAATATCCCCACTGCGTTGCGCGCTGTGTGCCGTAAATTTTTATGTACCTTCCCTGCTCCGTCGTCACAATGGTGTCAATGCCGCCGTTGCCGGCGTTTTCGGCAAAGATCGTTTTGAACACGACATTGTCATTCGACAGCTGAACTGTGTAAGCTTTGGCATACGCTGTTTCCCAGTATAACAAAATTTCTGCAAGAGTGTACATCGATCCAAGATCGACGACAATCGACTGCGGATCGCTGAAGGCAGAGCTCCACCGGGTAGAAAAATTTCCATCGACCGCCTTTTCACCTTCCAGTCCTGCACCTTCTACCGAGGAAACGGCGACTGTTTTATTCAACGCACAATTGACCGCCGGCGCAGCATACACGGTCAGCACTGACGTTTTTGTATTGTTCGTTTCAACACACTCGTCAACGGCATTGTCAGGATCGACTGCCGCACTGATGGAATATGTCGCAATCGAATCGGCATTCCAAAGATTTGTTCCGCCCGGCCCGTCATCGGCTTCAATCAGCGCCATGCCGCCGGAAGGGATTGATGTTGCGTAATGCAGCGCGAGCGCAGCTTCTTTCCCATTCACGCTGAATGATAGTGTAATCGGTGTTCCTGCCGCCGTCGGTCCCGTTCCTTGATTTTTCACAAGCGCCGCAAATGTCACTTTCTGTCCTTTGACCGGGTACGGCGGAATCGTTTTGACGTTCGTAATGCGAAGATCCGGTTTTTTTACGCCGCTGTTGACCGTGAATGTTCCCGTCAAGGGCAAACTGTCCGATGAAGTCCCGACAGAAATAATTTTTTCTCCCGGCTCAACGTTATACATGTGCGATGTTTCATTGAAATAATACAGCTCGTCATTTGTCATGGTGAATGTAGCAGTTTTTGTTTCACCCGGCATCAAGGCAAGGCGTGTAAATCCTTTAAGCTCTTTCACCGGCATTGCGACTGCTGCGTTGGCGTGCGACAGATACAGTTGAACGATTTCTTCGCCGGAGCGGCTTCCCGTATTTTTTACATCGACGCTGATTGAAATCGGCGATCCATACGCCGCCGATTGCGGAGTAATGACAAGATTACTGTACTCGAATGTCGTATAGCTTAATCCTTTTCCGAACGCAAATTGAACCGGATATTTCATTTCATCAAACCAGCGATATCCGCCGCCAAACCCGGCGTTGATATTATCGTCCCAGGTCGGCAAAAGCCCGCTCGTCATCGGCATAGTCACGGGAAGTTTTCCGCTCGGAGTAACATCGCCAAAGACAATATCGGCTAAGGCATTTCCTGCCTCTTGACCGGGATAGAATGCATAGAGCAATCCTTTCATTGAGTGTAGAGAACTATACAATCCGCAAATTCCGCCGCTGTAGATGACAACAATCAGTTTCTTGTTTGCTTGTGCCAATGCGTTGATGAGCATTTGCTGTTTTTCGGGAAGATTGATCGAACTCCCGATACGATCATACCCTTCACCCTCCTGACTTGGATCGAGTCCGCCGACAAAGATGACAACGTCGGCCGATGATGCAGCAGCGCGCGCCGCTGAAAAACCGCTCGTGTCATTACTATTGATGTCGCATCCTTTCACGTACGAAATTTTACCCGCCCCGACCTTTGATTCGATTCCTTGCTTCGGACTTACCGCATAAAACGGAGTGACGTACGCGCTTCCACTGCCGTCAATTTGGGCAACGGCAGCACTTGGCCCAATGAGCGCAATTTTTGAAATTGAATCTTTTGAAAGAGGGAGAATGTTCCCTTCATTTTTCAACAGCACAATTGATTTTCTTGCCGCTTCTAAACAAAGTTGTTGATGCGCAAGGCAGTTCACATCATTCGGATTCCCCTCCAGCTGGTAATCCAGCATTCCGGCAAGCAGTTTTGTTCTGAGCACGCGCCGCACTGCCTGATTGATCGTCGCCTCGCTAACCAGTCCGGTCGAAACGAGCGCCGGCAAGTGTTGTTCATACAGCGTCGAACCCATTTCCACATCGCAACCCGCTTCAATGGCTCTTTCGGTCTCCCAAATCGATCCCCAATCCGAAACGACATAAAACGGAAATCCCCACTCGTCCCGCAAGATTGTCGTCAGCAATGTCGGATTCTCCGCGCATTTTTCCCCGTTGATGAGATTGTACGCGTTCATCACGCACAGTGCGCCCCCCTCCTGAACCGCTGTCCGAAATGTCAATCCGTTTGTTTCTGTCAGCATCCGCCGTGAGGCGATGATATTATTTTCTGTCCGCCCATTCTCGCGATGATTGACATTAAAATGTTTGATTGTGGCAATCGCGGGCGTGGATTGGATTCCTTTTGTTACTGCCGTGGTCGTCTGGGCATCAAGATAGGGATCTTCACCGCCGGTCTCAGCACTGCGGCCGTTGCGCGGATCACGATCAAGATCGAGACACGGTCCGAGCGCTTGATGTTTTCCTTTGCTGCGAAATTCTTTTCCCATCGCAGCGCCAATACGATACGCCGCATCAACATCCCACATCGCCGCCATGCCAATGCCCACGGGAAAACTTGTCGCTTGGCCGTCACGAACTCCATGAGGGCCGTCCGCCATACGAAAACCGGGAATTTTCAACCGCGTATTATCGGTTGTATTCATCGACCCTTGTTGATGGAGCTGCAGAATTTTTTCTTCCATTGTCATTTGATTGAGAATGGAGGTAATGCGGTCTTCAACGGTTTGAATTTGCGCAGACGCCGCCTGGACAAACATCACTGCTGAAATTAAAATACCAAAATGATTTTTCACGATTATTATTCTCTTCTTCTCAATATGATTACGGATTCACAGAGTGTCTGTCGGAACAAACACCGTCAAAGGAAGATTGCTTCGCTCACGGCGTTCGCCTGCAGTGACAAGTATTTTTATTTTTTTCTTTCGAACGCTACTTCAGCACGACAAGCTTGCGCGTCTGTACAAAGCTTCCGGCGCGTAACGTATAAAAATAAACACCGGATGAAAGCCCGGCAGCATCGAAATTGACCGAATACCTTCCGGCGGATTTTTGGCCGTTCACCAATGTCGCCGCTTCTCTTCCGGCCATATCGTACACTTTTATTGAAACATGAACTGCCGCCGGCAATTGATACCTGATCACCGTCGCCGGATTAAACGGATTAGGAAAATTTTGCTCAAGAGCGTATTCCATCGGTACTTTGGGTTGTGCGGCAACCGATAACGGTCCGGTGTACATCACATCAAGAAAATTCAAGTTGAATCCGCCGAAAAACATATTCACGCGCACTTTGTGAATTCCGGCAGTAAGTTCAACATCTCCGGCATGTTGTGATTGCCAGGTCTGCCACCCTCCGGTGAAAGGAATTGAAACCAGCATCTGGTCTTGAGTATCCCATTTCAGGCCGATATATCCTCCCTCAACAGCGGCGGCAAAACGGAGTGTTATCGCATACGTTCCGCTTTGCTGGACATTCACGGTATACAAAAGAAATTCTCCCGATTCTGTCCAGCCGACATCATACCCATTGGTTATTCCATCGGCGCACTTCTCGATATCGACTCCGTCGTTTCGATAGGTCCATCCGTTGTTCCAGCTGGTATTTCCAATGTTTTGATAATCGGCGTCATTATACGCGACCAGAATTTTGCCGAGATCGTAGTTCGAGAAAAATATTCTTCCCGGAATCACGTTCGCACCAAATGGTTTAGAGGAATTATCGTAGGGCTGACGCATCATGGCATCGATATAATCGGGATGAAATACGCAATTCTCTAATTTCAATCCCTCGGCCATTGCCATCAATCCCTTCAGTGCATTCTCAACCGACGGCTTGCTTGCTTCGCCCTGCCAGTATTTTAGAAGGGCATCGTATTCGGGGGTTATTGGGACCGTCAGAGGGCCAGCGACAGTTTCAAATTTTTTCAGCGTCCACCACGACCAGCCGATGCCGTTTTCTTCCATCAAGGAAATACAATCCGTGAACCAAGCATTTGAATTTTCGCCCGATTCTCCCAGCCAGAGCGGATGCTGCGTTGAGTTCCGAAGATTGATGTACGAGCTCATCGATCCGGCATCATTGGCATTTCCATACTTATGAAAACTGTACACCAAATTTTTATCCCACGCGGGTGTTAATCCCGTAAAATCCGTGGCGTACCAATTCCCCTCGATGAAAATAATATGCGTCGTATCGACAGAGCGAATCGAATCCGTAATCATGACATACAGATCGCGAAGCGGTTTATTCTCCGGAGGAAGATTCCACGCAGGTTCGTTGAGCAGATCGTAGCCGCCCATCCACGGCGCATTCTTGTAACGGCCGGCAAGCTTTTTCCATAACGCCGCAGTCATCCCTTTATTTTTTTCGCTTTCCCAGAGCAGCGGATTTGCCGGATTATAATCGGAGATATTGTTTGCACTTTGTCCGCCAGGTGCCGCATGAAGGTCGAGAATAACATAGATTTTATTCTCCCCGCACCACTGCAGAACGCTGTCGACGATTACAAAGCCATCGTCCTTCCATTCGTAGCCGGCCGGCGTCGACGACATGAAAAACTCATAATGCAAGACCAGCCGAATGGAATTGAATCCCCATTTCGATAATTGCTCGGCATCTTTTCTTGTAAAAAAATTTTTGCGATACGTCGTCCAGAATGAATCGGCATTTTGTTCGCCGACAACGTCGATGACCTTGTTTTTCATTTGCCAAAAAGCGGCGGCAAATTTTTCCGTATGCAGCATGTATCCTTCGGGAAGAAGCCATCCGCCAATCCCCATTCCGCGAAGGATAACTTCTTGTCCTTTGTCATCGACGATGGATGTTCCCGATACTTTCAGGAATCCGTCGGCATGCAGCAGTGTAACCACAAACGCTGTTGCAATGACAAAAGGCATTACAGGATATTTCTTTATTGTCATGACGTCACACGGCTTCGTTATTTGATCAGCACCAGTTTTTTTGCCGAAAGAAATTTCTCCGTCTGCAGCCGATAAAAATATATTCCTGAAGGGAGCGGCGCCGCATTGAGTTGGACAGAGTGTACCCCGGCAGAAATTTGCCCGTCGACCAATTCCATAATTTCTTTTCCAAGGAGATCGTAGACCGCTACCTTCACTTGTTGGGCAACAGGAAGCGAAAATTGAATTGTTGTTACCGGATTAAACGGATTTGGATAATTCTGGAAAAGATTGAATCCCAGCGGTGTTTGCCGCCGGTCATCGTCAATAACCTCAAGCGACATTCCGGCAAGCTGAATATCCATCCAGTCTATTCTTTTTTTGATCCAATTTTTGAGATACGTTATTTCGTTTGCATACGTCCCGCCGATATACGCATTCGGCCACACATATTGCGTCAGGATAGGCCACTTCACAAAATTCCGCTGCTTGGCTTCATTGATGTGCGATGCGATTGAGTCGATAAAAGTATTAATGGTGCCGAGAAGGAATTGTCGGGCGCGGATCTCTTTCCATCGCTCTGAAACTTTTTTCATGAAGAGACTGTCGTCGTACAGCTTTTTCCACCAAAACGGTGGCAAAAACTGATCCACCGTCCGAAAACTGTCGTTTGCGGCGAGATAGGCAAGCTGCCATCCTTCAATGTATGATGCCTGGTAATAATTGCAGTTTCCAAATCCGGCATTAAAATCCCACACCGGCCCAAAAAATATTTTCCCGTTTTTTGAATCTTTGTCTTTATACATGAAGGAACTCAGCCGGTACGCATCAACATTGCGCGTTACCTCGTTGATCAGAAAAAAATCGACAGCGGAAGGAACATCCACATACTTTGTATATCCATCGGCGGTATCGGCATAATTTTTTCCCGCCATGACGGTTTCGAAGGCGTAAATAAAAGAGCCGATATATTCCTTCTGCTCAAGCGTGATATCTTCCGGCTTCGGATAATGGTACTGAAACAAAATTTTTTGCTCGTTCAACCCGGACGTTGCATAGTTCGAGTACCACCCTCCGTTTCCGCTTCCTTCCAGCTTATCAATTTTAATGATATACCCGCCGGAGAGTGCATCGCCTGTTGTTCCGCTTGAATCAAGTTTTGAAATGTTGACCCTGTTTTTATCCCGTTTTATCTTTTCGAAAAGGATATAGACGCCTCGATACTCATCGTTAATAACGAGTTCACAATACCGTGAACGGCTTGCATACCGGCCAAGGCTGTTGGAAAGATAATATGTCAACGCATCGCGCATAAGCGATTTATCATTATACGCCGCAAAGAGTATCCAATCGCTTTCAGCAGGATGGCCGAGGAGCGATACTTTACTATCGCCGCCAAGAGAATCGCGCGTTTCAAAACCGTATTGTTTTTTGGGAAACCATTGCGACGTTGAACCGCGGATTTCAATCCCTATTTTCCCGTTGTAGTGATTCCATGGATCGGTGAGATTGTTGCGGATTCCTTCGCCGTTATAGATAATTCCCATATCGGCGGTAATTTTCGGTTCATCAACGATCACTTGTCCGTTTGTCTTAAGAACAACGATCGGAAGATTCGAAGAAGTAAACGTTTGTGCACCAACGAGTGCATGGATAACGGCAATAAAAAGAAGAAGCTTTTTCATACGTCATAACGTTCATACGACATTACAAAACCGGCATCCGTTTTTTTCGCTGCAACAGATTTCCTCTTTCATTCTACTACAAATTTTTGCCTCCCCGTTTGAACGTGCAGCACTTTCGGTCCGCGTTCATTCACGGAAACAATCAGTTCGAACGGGGCATTGGCTATGACATGAATTTCAGCCGAAGAAACGACGCTTGCCCTTTTCTGGCAGATGACCGTTGCGGTAACATTGCCGAATCGCAATTGTTCGATTCCGTGCCGGTCAATGCGGTTGATATTCCATGTGAGCTTTTTATTGGCGCCGTCGGGATGCACACCGATGACATTTTCCAGTAACAGTTCAATCGGTCCGCAGCCGGTCCAGCCGACAAAATCTTTTTGCGAAGGATTTCCCCGCATCATCAGATCGGGAGAATAATTTTCCCACAACGTTCCGGTTTTTTTATACACAGCATATAAACCGTCGAGATATTTTTCCGATGCCGCCGTCGCAAATTCGTTGAATGAATAATTTGTCCCGCCCCCCTCTTCTTTCCCATATTTTTCGATCCCTTTAATAATCATCACATTCGTGGATGCCCACACTCCGCCAAGCCAATATTGTCCGTCGGGCTTATACTCTTTCTCATTGGCAGCAAGCGACGGAAACGGAATCGGCCGCCAAAATTCATTCGGATTCTTTAAATGGGCAAGCAGCCGTTGTGCTTTCGCTTGGTCGGCAACTCCCGCGAGCATTGTCCAAAATCCGCCGACTGTTTTTATTTTTTGCTGGACGCCGTTGTCATCGACAGTATAATAGAAACCGTCTTCTTCATTCCACATGAATTGGTTGATGCGCTGCGCTGCATCGTTTGCTTTTTGCTCATATGCGGCTGCATCATCATTGTGCCCGACTTCAGTGCACATGAATGAAATATTTCTATACAAGAGCACCATCTGCGATGACATATCGACCCAGCCGGAACCCTGCAGCGGAATATTGTCCATCCCCGAACCCAATCCGGTATTCCAGAATAATTGGTGTTTGGTGTTTTCTTTCCTGCGGTATTTTTCCAGCCACTCCGCATATTTTTTTATCGCGGAAAGGACGGACTCGAATCTCGATTTATCTCCGGTAACTTTGTACGATTCAACCTCTGCCCAGGCAAAGAGCGGCGGATTGATTGTGTGTTCCCGTCCTACAAAAACATAATCTTTTCCGTCCGCCTCCTGAATTTCTCGGCAGATATATCCATTCTCGTACTGCCGGCAATAAAAATTATCAAGCGATTGAATTGCAGGGAAAATGTCGTGGGCATACCGCGCAAACATCAGCATGAAAATCGTATCCCACTGGAAGACGCTCGGTGAAAATGCTTCATCAATATAATTCGACACGAACGGCGAACCTTGCGGCGGTTTTTTGAAATGATCGAAGGCGAGCGACCATGCTTTCCAGTATAACTCTATGTACTCGGGATTATTTTCAATGATGGGAGAAGGAAGTGCAGCACGGTTTTCTTTGAAGATCGGAAGGGATGCTTCGGTATACGATTTTTTAGAAAAATATATTCCGCGCTTGCCGCTGTCGTCGTATTGAGAAAACGCCGTTGACCATACTAATAAGAGTGCAGCCACTATCTTCATTCAACCTCCATGCAGCGTTGTATTTTTGAAATACTACTTGATCGTCAATCCTAAGGCGCGAATATATCCGTCATTGCGCGTGCAATTTTTGAATTTGCAGTTTTCCAAATAATCGGCAAACGCTTTTTGAATTACCTGTGCCGACGGTTTTGCTTTCCGGATTTCGTCGAACGATCCTCTCGGCGCATCGGCAAATGTTCTGATCGAATCCCAATCCGCGGTCATTTTTACTGAGAGCATCGCGCTCGGTGCATCCATTTTTTTAAACGGCCAGAAGCACCAGCTGAAATTATTTTTCTCATTCAGCCGCCGCCATGCGTCTATCCATTGATCGGTATTTTCGCCGGATTCTCCCATCCAAACCGGCACATGATATTGCTTCATGAAGTCCGCATATTCTTGGAGATGTTTCTGCGTGGTGTCACACCAGTATTTATGGTAGGTATACACCGTTTTTTTGTCGAACGGAGGGCCAAATATTTTGAAATTGCCGTTCCATTGAGCGCCGCCGAGAAAAATAATGTGGTTGGTATCAACGGTGCGCACTGCCGCTGTTATTCGTTTGTAAAGCGGCTCAAGGGTATCGTTAAATTTCGCCGCATCAAAATACGTGGCGATCGGTTCATTGAGAAAATCATACCCGATGACAATCGGTTCGTTCGCATACCGTTTGGCAATTTCTTTCCACAGATCGACCGTAAGCTGCTGCGCTTCGGCGCTCTCAAACAAATACGGATACCCGTAGCTGTCGTCAATATTATCGCCGGTTTGTCCGCCGGGCGCACAGTGCATATCGAGAACAACGTAGACATTTTCATCTTTGCACCATGCAATCACACGGTCAAGCATTTCAAATCCGGGACCGGCAAAGCGCGTGTCGTGATCTTCCGAAACAAACAATCGGTAATTGAACGGCACACGAATCGAATTCAAGCCTGATTTTTTGATAAAGGCAATATCGTCTTTGGTTATATAGGTGTCGCGGTATTGCTTCCAGAATTTTTTTGCTTCTTCCGGACCGAGAAGCTGAACGAATGTTTCGTTGATCAACCGCGGCGAGTTTGCACGCTTAAACTTGAACATGTATCCTTCCGGCACCAGCCAATTGCCGAGATTGATTCCGCGAAGAAGCATCGGTTTTCCGTCAGGCGTGACGATATTCTCTCCGTGTGTGCTCACGAATTTTGGCTGCTGGGCAAAAAGCAATGTCGAAATCAAGAGAACAAAATATTTTTTCATAATGATTTCCGGATTAATTCGCTTTTTTGTACACCCTCACATAGTCAACGTCCATCCGCTGGGGAAGAATGGATTCATCGATTCCTTTTGCTCCGCCCCAATCGCCCCCGAAAGCAATATTTAGTATGAGATGAAATCGTTTATCAAACGGCCAGCCCTGCCATCCTGTGCTGTCGTTGGAAGAAGAAAAATATTTTGCTCCATCGATAAAGAAATCGATCTTCTCGGGAAACCATTCTATGGCGTAGGTATGAAATTCATTCGAAACATTTGGAATTGTCACGGTTGCCGTTTTTTGCGTCCCGATTTTGAAATAATATTTCTGGCAATGTGTCGAGCCATGAATGACGTTGGGATCATACCCGACATGTTCCATAATATCAATCTCTCCGCTGGCAGGCCAACCGCCGTATATCCAATCAGTCGGCAGCATCCAAATTGCAGGCCACGTACCGACTCCGTACGGCAGCTTTGCGCGAATTTCAAAATGACCGTACAGCCAATCGCCGCGGTACTTTGTGACCATGCGGGCGGAGGTATAATGTCTCCCGCCGTATTCTTCCTTCTGCGTTCGGATGACGAGGCGTCCGTTTTCAATAAAAGAATTTTCTTTTCGATCGGTGTAGTATTGCAGCTCATTATTCCCCCAACCACTTCCGCCAATATCATATCCCCATTTTTTTGGATCAATCGTTGCTCCGTCGAATTCATCGTTCCATACAAGCGTCCAGCCTTCGATGGGAAATTTTGATTGTGCTATCGATTGAGAGGTTGTATCATTTTCGTCGCATCCGAGTCCG
Organism: Ignavibacteriales bacterium; assembly: GCA_037443785.1. Taxonomy (GTDB): domain Bacteria; phylum Bacteroidota; class Ignavibacteria; order UBA10030; family UBA8401; genus JAQUOA01. The sequence goes on from JBBINR010000025.1 coordinate 13,812, forward strand.
GTAAAAAATGGGATCAAGAATAAATACAGAAGAATCATTTTTTTCATAGTGTTATTTCCATAATTGTTGAAACATAGTATAGGCTTTTCGCGCTTTCCATTCATCCAAACCGTCATTATCGGTATCCGGCGTAATGGCAATAATTCCCCACCATTCTTCGTTGGAATATCCGTCCGGATGCGCACCGGTTGAATATCCGCCGTAGTCGTGGGTATTGAAATTTCCTGCTTTCCACCATTCGTCGGTAAATTCAAATACCGTTGCGCCGACACAAACATCGCTCGCGCCTCGCAGTTGAATCCAATTGGTGCTGTCAAAATACGACTGCACATTTTCGTACTCGGTTTTTGTGGTATTATCAAGCGCATCGATGCCGAATTCCGTGATCACGATCGGTTTTGCAGATTTTGTGCGGTATGACGTAAAGAACGATGTAAAATTTATTTCATAGGCATTGCTTGCCCACAGATCAACATAACTCAGGGACGCATCATTGGCGTTCATGGATGTACTGCCGATATTATACAGACTGCCGTTATTGACGCAGACGGGATGATATTTTTCTCCCTCCACTTTATACGCCGCAACAGCCATTTCTTGCACGAGTGAATACCAATAGGCACTGTTCCCATTTTGATAATTTTGTTCATTGCCGATATTCCACATCAGCACGCCCGGATAATCTTTCAAATCAAGCACCATTGTTGCAAAACCATCAATCAATGTTTCACGAACATTGGCAAGAGAAAGATCGAGATCAGTATTTACCCAGTAGCTGACGATAACGCGGATATTATTTGCGGCCGCCTGCTGCAGAAAATATTTATTGACTCCGGAATATGTACGCACGGTGTTGGCGTTGAGATTTTTCAGCCACACCACGCTGCGATCATAAACAGCATTGGTCAGGGGCTTTCCTCCGATGGGAGTCGGCGCGAAAGCGGCTCCTTTCACGACAAATTCTTGATACACTCCGTCATGGTCAAAATCTGTTTCCAATTTTTTGCCGTTCATCCGAACGCTGCCGGAGCTGAGCGGTTTCGTGCCGGGAACGTTATACGTCTTCCGCGTCATCACCACATTTACTGTTGAGACACCATTGATAGAATTGGGAACATTGGCTTCGTAATTTTCAAAACCGATCTTCTCCGCTTTCAATCGGTGTTTTCCTGCCGGGAAATTTGTGAGGTAGAATAATCCTTGATTGTCCGTCAAGGCAGAAGAAAAATCCGGTGTCGTCGGTAAAGAGACTTTGACATTTGCGATTGGCACGCCGGAAATATCTTTTACCTGGCCGGAAATAACCGTAGGGCTGACATATGAATCATCGTTTGTTGTAGTACACCCGACAATACAATGAAGAAGCAAAATGAAAAATATGTGAGATGTCCGAAACAGCATAGAGGTAAGCATAAAATCGGAACGTGAAAAGTATGAGGGGCGGTTTTTTTACCGTCCCTCACGAAATCAGCGGCTCAGGCGTGGCGTGAACCGACAAAACCGTAATACACAATATAAAGATAACAAATAGCAGGAAGAATAAATGCATGTTGAATGCCGTACGAATCTGCTAATGCACCTTGTGCTAAAGGAATGATCGCTCCGCCGACAATCGCCATAATTAAGACACTCGAGCCCTGGCTTGTCAGTTTTCCCAGTCCGTCGATTCCAAGGGTGAAAATAGTCGGGAACATAATTGAATTAAATAGACCTACCGAGAGAATTGTCCACATCGCCACATGCCCGGTTGTGAAAACTGTCGTAAGGACAAGTGTGCATGTCACCAGCGCAAATGTACCTAACAATTTACCCGGATTAATTTTCTGCAGCAATCCCGAACCAATAAACCGTCCCACCATGGCTCCGCCCCAGTAGTATGAAACAAATCCTGCCGCGGCTGCCTCTTTTAATCCCGCAATATCAGGCTGTCCCATAAAGTTGACGAGAAAACTTCCAATGGAAACTTCGGCACCGACATACACAAAGATTCCGACCGCTCCCAACACAAGGTGACGATGTTTTAACGCATCAGTTAATTTCCCTGCTTTGGCATGATGATCTTCCACTGTTGCAATAACCGGAAGCTTGAATTTTGCCATAGCAAACGACAACAAAAGCAATGCGACACCTAAACCGACATAGGGCATCTGCACAGAAGCAGCTTCTTGCTGCGGAGTTAATATTTGTGTCCCGTTGAGAATTAATAATCCGCCAAAAAACGGAGCAACCGTTGTACCAAGCGAGTTAAATGCCTGTGTTAAATTTAATCTGCTCGACGCAGTGTCCGATCGGCCAAGCACGGCAACGTACGGATTCGCCGCAACTTGAAGCAAGGTAATTCCCGACGCAAGCACAAATAATGCCATCAAGAACAACGGGTACGACGGAAAACTTGCGGCAGGATAAAAAAGAAATGTTCCCACGCCGGCTGTGACAAGGCCGACGACAATTCCTTTTTGATATCCAAACATATTAATAATCTTTCCGGAAGGAATTGACATCACAAAATATGCCGTGAAGAACGTGAACTGAATCAGCATCACCTGTGTGTAATTAAGATCAAAGACACCTTTTAAATGCGGGACAAGAATATCATTCAAACAGGTAAGGAATCCCCACATAAAAAAGAGCATTGTTACAACGGCGAGCGGAACTCTGTAATCTCCTCCTTGAGAAGGATCGATGTGTGTTTCGGTTGGGGTTGAAATTGGTGACGCCATAAAATCCTTTGATTAAATAAAATGATTGGTTGAGAATGATGATGCACTAAAAAATGAATTCGTGATGACGATAATTTTCTCTCTGCGATGTGCCGCTACTTCACCACTGTCAATTTCTTTGCCGCAACAAAATTATTTGCTGTCAATGTATACAGATACACGCCGCTTGAAAGCGCGCTCGCATCGAAAAGTGCCGTGTACATTCCCGGAGATTTAAATTCATCCACAAGTGTTGACACCTTTCGTCCAAGCACGTCATACACACACAAGGAAATTTTTGATGCTTCAGGAATTGCGTATGGAATGGCGGTCATCGGATTAAACGGATTAGGGTAATTTTGTGACAGCAAATATTCGGACGGAATATTCTTTTCTCTCTCGACTGATAATGGACCGGTATAGGCAAAGTCGATATAGTTTAAATTAAACCCGCCGATATACAATTGTAATTTTAATGTGTGTTTTCCTGCCGTCAAATCAACATCGCCCAATGATTGCGACTGCCATGTTTGGAGACTTCCGGTGCCGGCAAACGTTGCACCAACTTGACTATTTCCGTCCCAGCTCATTCCGACCCCGCCAACATCGGCGGCAGCAACATTCAATGAAATTGAATATTTCCCACTCTGCAGAACATCCACCGTATAGAGCAAAAATTCACCTGTCGCCGTATGGGTTACGCAATATCCATTCGTAATACTGTCTGAGCATTTTTCAATATCAACACCGTCGTTGCGATACGTCCATCCAAGGTTCCAGTTCCCTCTGCCAGTGTTTTGGTACTCGACATCTTTATAGGCAATACCATATTTTCCAAAATCATAATTTGTCAGGAAAACTTTCCCGGGAATGGTATTCGCCGCAAATGGCGTTGTCGTATTATCGTGCGGCTGACGCATCATTGCGTCAATGACATCGGGATGGTAGATGCAATTTTCCAATTTCAATCCTTCTGCCATTCCCATCAATGCTTTCATTGCCGTATCGACCGGCGGTTTTGATGCTTTGCCTTTCCAATAGTTCAACAATGCATTATATCCAGGTGTGACCGCAACGGAATACGGACCCACAACGGTTTCAAATTTTTTCAGTGTCCACCATGACCAGCCGATGTTGTTCGCCTCCACCATGGAGATCGCATCGGTAAACCACGTATTTGAATTTTCTCCGGACTCTCCGAGCCACAACGGACGATTGGTCGTATCACGCAGTTTCAGAGCAAAATCAATTGAAGCAAGGTCGTTCTTGTTCCAGTATTTGTGAAAACTCCACACCAAGTTGCTGTCCCACGCCGGAGGAAGGCCGGTAAAATCATTAGCATACGAATTACCTTCAATAAAAATGATATGCGTTGTATCCACGGAACGGATTGAGTCAGTAATCATTACATAAAGATCGCGAAGCGGTTTGTTATTTGTTCCGAGCCCCCATGCCGTTTCGTTAATAAGATCGTACCCGCCAACCCACGGTTCATTTTTATACCGCTCAGCAAGTTTCTTCCAGAGTTTTACCGTAAGAAGTCTATTGGTTTCACTATCCCACAATGACAGATACGCAGGATTATAATCGCTGATTCCTTGTGCACTTTGTCCGCCGGGTGCGGCGTGGAGATCGAGAATAAGATAGATTTTATTGTCGGCACATCGGTGCAGCAAGCTGTCGGTCAGTGTAAAACCATACTCGCGCAATGAACCGTCGCTGTTCATGTAATGTTCCCAGTGCATTGCGAGACGGACAGAATTAAATCCCTGCTGTGCGAGCCGTTCAATATCTTTTCGCTGAACAAAATTTTCTCTGTATGCCGTCCAAAACGTATCGGCTTTTTCCGGGCCAACAACGTCGATTATTTTGTTCTTCATTTGCCAAAACGGATTTGCGAAATCCGAAGTGAGCAGCATGTATCCTTCGGGCAGCATCCATCCGCCAAGCCCCATTCCCCGAAGGATGATTTCATTCCCCTGGCCATCCACGATATATTTACCGGAGACTTTAAGGAAACCCCCGGCAGGCATCATGCTCGTCACTATTGAGGAAAGAAAAAACAGAGAACAAAATATTTTCAAGAATTTTTGCATATCGATTGATGCCAATACAAGCGAAAGATTATTTTAAACAGCAGCCGCCATATCAATACTCTATTTTTTGCCAATGGCATCGCTGCCGTACGTCAAACCAAATCCGAATGGAAACAACGGATTATATTCTTTATCGCCGACATTGATCGGAATTTGCTGCATCGAACGAGGCCACGAGTGCGGGAGTTTTCCGGTCGGTGCGTAATCGCCGAACAATACATCGGCAACACCTTGACCTTCGGTGCCCGGGAGCCATGCTGCAACAAATGCATTGCTCTTTTCAATCGCAGAATTGATGATCACGGGACGGCCGGAAAAGAGCACAACAACAACGCGTACACCTTTGCCGGAAAGGTTCTGCACCAAGGCTTGATCCTCTGCAGAGAGGGAAAGATCTTCGCGATCACCAAACATTTCTGCGTACGGAAGTTCGCCGAGAACAACCACCGCAACATCACCGCTGTCTGCACTGCTGCCATCGACCGAGTATGACACTTTTGTTTCCTTGGAAACGGTATTTTTAATTGCCGTAAGAATCGTTGTTCCGCCTGAGATAACTTTGCCGGTTTTTCCCTGCCAATCGATCGTCCAACCGCCGCACTGGATACCAATATCATCGGCACCTTTACCCGCAACGACAATCTTTTTTGCTGTCTTTGAAAGAGGGAGAAGATTTTTTTCATTCTTCAATAAGACAAGTGATTGACGAACCGCTTCACGGCCAATTTCTCGGTGCGCCGGCGAGCCAACTTCCGCCAGCAAAGCCCGGTCCGAATATTTTTGTTCGAACAATCCGAGGGCAAACTTGACTTTCAATATCCTCGATACTGCGTCATCAATTCGTTTCATGCTCACAGCTTTTTCATTCACCAACTCTTTCATCGTACTGATAAATTTGTCATAACTGTTGAACGAGCCGCGTGGTGTAGTAAGCATTGCCATATCGACTCCGGCATTAATCGCCTGTTCCACGGCGTACTTGTACTTCGCTGAAAGCTGGTCGATACCATTCCAATCACCGACAACGAATCCTTGAAATTTCAATTCACCCTTTAAGACATCGGTCAACAAATATTTATTGCCATGCATCTTGTTGCCATTCCAACTGCTGTACGATGCCATCACAGAAAGAGCACCGGCATTAATCGCATTACGATAGGCTGGAAGAAAAAGGTTCCGCATTGTTTCTTCGTCCGCCACCGTATTTCCTTGATCTATTCCATTCATTGTACCGCCATCACCCATGTAATGCTTCAAACATGCAAGCACAGAATTTTTATCCGAAAGATTTGCTCCCTGGAGTCCTTTGACAAATGCAGTACCGAGAGGTGTAACCAATGATGGGTCTTCGCCAAAACTTTCATACGTTCTTCCCCATCGTTCATTCCGAACAACGGCAACACACGGTGCGAACGTCCATTGGATTCCCGTCCCTTTCATTTCCTGCGCCGTGACCATTGCAACTTTTCCAACAATCGCCGGATCGTGTGTAGCACCAAGACCGATATTGTGGGGAAAAATAACAGCGCCGTCCACATTGTTGTGGCCATGCACCGCATCGATTCCGAAAATGATTGGAATCTTTAGACGTGTTTTTTCCGAAAGTCCCTGCAACGAGTCGTAGCAATCCGCCCATCCTTTCGGTGTAATATCAACGATTTCAGAATTTCCACCCCATAGTACCGAACCAAGAGAGTATTTGATAAGATCCTCGGGGTGACTTTTCACCGCTTCATAATCGATCTGGGTCATTTGACCGAGCTTTTCATCCAGCGTCATTTTTTTGAGAAGTTTGTCAATTTTCGCGTCGATCGATTGTTGTTTTGGCTGTGCTATTGAAAGTACACCAAGACAAATGAGTGCAATAAGTATCCGCTTCATACAATGTTCCTTATAAAATAATGTTCAATGTGGTTTTGAAAATCAACGTGCTTTCTTCTACTGAAGAAGCATTAATTTTTTTGTTGTAGAAAATGTCGTTCCGCTTACACTGTAAAAATAGATTCCGCTTGCAACTGGGCTACCGTGAAAATCTTTTGCATCCCACCGAAAATAATGTTTACCAGCCGAGATATTTCCAACGGCAAGTTCAGATATTTGCCGCCCCAATATATCATAAAATCGAATCGCAATGGTTTCCTGGTAAGCAATTTCGACCGGTATCACCGTGCCTCCGTTAAACGGGTTTGGATAATTTTGTCCTACATTCCAACGGGTCGGCAATAGATCTTCTCTCTCATGAACTTTGGATGGAGTTTGTGCGACAATAATACCGTTGATGATCGCATAATTTTTTGAGGCCATAAAGTGAATATCGATCATTTCATTATCGACAATAACATTTTTTATAACTTTGGTATAAGCAACATTTTTTCCTACCAGAGCGGCAAGATCAAGGTTCTGCACGACAACCGAATCCTGCACGGCAATGGAAAAGATTCTGCTGCTATCGCCGGAAAAAGAGGTTTCTGCCATTTGCAGTTCGACATCATATATCCCGTTCGGCACACGAATAAAATATTTTACCGGCATATTCAATTCTGAGTGATAAATTGTTGCATCAGCCGCACCGGAGACAACGGCTGCATTGGAATTATATTTCCCGTCCACGTGACCGTATTCAACACCCGGCCCCCATTCTTGATCTCCCAAATAATCTGCGTAGGCGGCGCCGCCGCAATTTATTTTCAACGGGAATACAATCGGTTTCTGTTTTACAATAGAGACATTTCGGACGGTAAGTGCATTCGCAGGATAAAAGCGATCATTCGTGTTAATAACAATAATATTACTCAATGTCGAGGTATCGTACTTTGCCACGGTTAGATACACGGTTTGCGAATCTGGCTGCAGTTTTGCCGAGGCAACAGAGTTATTGGTAACAAAATAATTGCTTGGCATCTCCGCTGATTCTTGTTCTACTTCTTCGGTATAATGCACTTTGATTTTTCCATTCTCTGCACGGGCATAACTTATCGTTGGTTCCGTTTTATCATAGTAACCGAATGTTGTACTTGTTGTCAGACATAAAATCATTACACCGTTTTTGAAAACAATGTTCTCGGGATACATTGTGCTCAAGTTGCCCCCCCACGTGTGGCTTGGATCCGGATGCTCCCAACGAGTCGTATCAAAAGAATTGAAGTCGTCTTTCCATTGAAATTTAAAATTATTATTGGTTCCGGTATCCCCCGAATCGGGCGCATACGTCGAATAACTGACCCAGTCATAATACGCAAACGCAGGGAGGACACTTGCCGTTGAAAGGCCTACCCAATTTGCATATGAGGGATTCCATATATTCATCATAATTTTTTGCGGCAGATTCAATGCTTGAATGTGGGCGCCAACTTGCCGGTGCACTTCTTTTCCGTCAACAAACCATGCAACGTACGTCGGCGCCCATTCAAAACCGTAAGTGTGAAAATCTTGAGCCGGATTGAACGGTGTCTGATAATGCACTTCATGATTTACTTGCCCCGGCGTGATAGGATTGAATTGAACATCATCGGTATATCTGCCGAGAATTTCGATGTCAATTTCATTCCAAGGAGTCGCAGGGAAGCTATCATTGTAGGTGAAAAATGACGAGAGCATTCCTTCGCGGTGTGCAGATTTCATTCGTACTTCAAAGCGTCCGTACGTAAAATAATTTTTTGTTCGATATTCCGCACCGCGATAATCTTTAGCTTCAAGGACAAGAAAAAGGGAAAAAAATATTACCGCTGCCGCAATCCTCATCGTTTTCTAGAAATTCACCGCAACAGAAAATTTTTGAACATTTTTCAACCGCCCAAAATCTTGGTACGCATAATCAAAGCTGATTTGCATCGCACCGATTAATTCTTGAGTAACACCTACTCCCAGCGTAAGACCGGTTTCAGAATCTGCAAGGAATAACGATCGATAACCGCCGCGCAGTGCAATGAAATCGTTGAACACGTACTCCGCACCAACATCGACACTCTCATAGTCATCGCTTGGGTGCGAAGCATCTGCTTCGAGCGTAAGTTTATTAACCTCATCAGACAGCGCTTTATAGGAGACGCCGAATTTAAAATTGAGCGGCAGAGACCATTCATCGGTGGAAAGGTTTGTCGGAATTTTATTATTATTGCCTACGGTCGTCGGATCAGGGTCGTATAATACGATTGAAGAATTTCCCTGCATCTGCATTTTTTGTCCAAAATTGGATATGCACATGCCGAGAGTCACGCCGTCGAACGGAGTCACATATTTTACGCCGACGTCTACGGCAAAAGCGCTGGCACTCATTCTCCAAATCCGTTCATAAATAAATTTTGGACTGATGCCGATTGAAAATTTATCGGTCAATTTAATGGCGTATGCCGCGCTCAGTGCTATATCGGAAAATGAGAATGTTTCCCCGGTTCCTTCCGGTTGATCGACGGTAGTAACTTTCATTTCACCGATATCCGAAGCAGTAAATGATAATCCTATTGTTCCAATATCTCCCAAGTTTACTGCACCAGCGACGAAATTATATTTGATGCTGGCCAGCCATTCTGTGTGGTCAACAATAAAGGAACTTCCGCGGGTATCGGTAATGCCGGCAGGGTTCCAGTACATCCCCGTCGCATCGCTCGCCGTAACAACCGAAGCGCCGCCCATTGCCATTCCTCGCGCACCTTGACTTATTGATAAAAAAGGCACGGCGGTCGTCCCCTTTTTAGAAACGTTCGATTTAACATTTTGTGCATTGATTGCACAGGGAACGACAATCAATGCCAGCATGATCAAAATGAGTTTGTGTGTTTTCATATATTCATTCATTATTTTATGACCGCAAATTTTCCGATGTACGTCCCGATATTTGGCGCATCAACGTGGAAGATATATAGTCCGAAAGAAATATCCATTCCATCATCACTGATCAAATCCCATGATAATGTTCCGTTGTCCGGAGACGAATTTTTTTGCAATGTTTTCACCAATTGACCGCTAATGGTATAAATCCTGATCGTACACTGGGCGGGCAGGTGAATAAATTCTATTTTCCGATCTCCGCGTCCTGTCTGGAAAATATTTTGACGTTCCCATTTGGCTTGGATAAAATACGGATTGGGCACAACGGAAATTTTATCCAATGCATTTTTCGCATTGGCGCTATTTACTTTCGCAGAGTGTGTTTTGAATTCAAAATAATCACCCGTCGAAAATGGCTTTTTTGTCTTTAAAACAAATTTGTCTTTTCCGTTGATATAGGGATCTGACGGGTCGATAGGATTCATGGAAGGATCGACATACGAAAGATTGTAACAAATTTTAAAATTTGTGGAATTGACATATCCATCTAATATTTTTATAGAATCCTTGTAATCGAAATATCCGTTTGCATTCATATCCATCACCAAAAATTTACATCGGTACCCGCTTGTAAGATTTGTAATGGTAAACTTCACGGAGTCATCAATAAATTTGCCCCCTTTTAATGCAGGTTTATCTTGATTCGTTGTGAAGAACTGAATTTCATAATCGGCAGGCCATGCAACATTTTTGGCGCCATTGGACTGATCAATAGTCGCACGCATGGTAATGTTGGTGTGAAATGTCGAACTTCCATACACCCATCCCGTTGCTTGATTATCAATTGTCACAGAAGTATCATTGGAAAGGGTTAAACTTAATCCATCAAAAGGAGAACTGAGAATAACGGGATCTTTTTTTGTGAAGCCTGCATTTTTAATGACCGTATCAGCTGTCGTCGTGCTCGGAGCAAAACGAAGCACCGAATATGATTTCGTGTTATAGAGCGGCATCGTGCCAACCGAATCAAAATGAATTTGGTACGTATATCCCTCACGAACGACATTCGGATTAATGATACCCACCTCAACCTTTCCTGTCCCAATTCCTTGTTTCAACTTCGTCGTTGTACCCTCGATTTGCGGGGGGATGTACCCTGCCGATTGTCCGGAGGGAGTAACGACGGCACAGTTGATATCGACAAATGTCAGCGTTCCATTAAATTCTTCGGTAATTTGCTTGGTGCATTCAGACGGTGTTAAGCCACCCGATGGACCGTACACTGAATCCATTTTGTTCGGAATAACACCTTTGTCGTACGAAACGAGCGCGTAGTAATACCGTTTTCCGTTAACGACGGTTGTGTCAACAAACGAATGCTGCAATCCCGTATCATCGCCTCTCCAGAAATGTGCGCCGTTCACGCCGACCGGATCGGGTCCTTTGATCGAGTCGACAACATCCCATTGCTTAATCGGTTTATAATATTTTGGATCACCCTTCGAATCAGTTATTGTTTTTATGTCTTGGAAAACGAACTCTTCGCTTCGATAGAGAAGGTACCCTTCAAAATCAAATTTTCGCAGAAAACGATCGTATGAATGTTCGGCAACATTATCCCAATACAAAAATACTTTATGATCGCCCGGAACAGCCGTAAGGGTAGGCGTCAACGGCGGCTGTGCAAAATTGTAATTCGCATTATAAATAGACTGCACTGTCACTTTATTGAAAATCAAATCTTCAAGATTGTCACCGAACAAAATTGCGATCGAAAATCGTTCACGCTGGTTTCGCTTCAACGGAAAAATGCCCGATGAAAATACCATGGAAATATTTGCGCTCCGAATGGAGGTATCGACAAATCCGCCGGTCATCACATCCCACATTTTATTGTCGCTGCGCGGCCATGCGTCATCTTCGCTTTTTCGTTCTGTTAAAATGCTGATGAATGCCGATTGCAAACCGATTTGGTCAGATTCATCTTTGTCGGTCTTATCAAAATTCGGCTCGCCAAGTGTCGGCAGCCCGTCTCCTTCTCCTTTATCCGGTCCTTTATATTGGGGATCATATACGCCAACACCATCGGCGCCAACGTCATCATTCAATGGTTCACCTAAATCTCCATCCCATTTACCGTTCTTATTGACATCGGTAAATGGCACCCAATCCATGTCGTTATCAATGCCGTCGTCGCGGCGTTCATCGACCATTTTCGGATTATAGACCGATCCGTCGGCCCATTTTGTTCCGTCTGTTTTTAATGCATCTTCATCATCGTCAACTCCGTTGTTGCTGTTGCCCGGGCTTTCCAAAAATGAATGTCCATAATATCCGGTTTGATAATGATCAGGCAATCCGTTAAATGGAATCGGATCCCACGCGTATGCCAAATCAAGTTTTCTATCAAACAGAGCATCGTTTGCTTGCGAACCGACGCTTGGGTCAGCGTAAAATCCGAATACCGTAGAATCGTAATCATGATCGGAAATATTGATGATATCGTAGTGCCAAAAAATAATATCTTCAGCAAGAACATGATTCCATTGAAATCCACGGACTTCCATTCTCTCTCCAATGCCGCCTCGTTCAGAATCGTCCGCAACCGGATAATATCCAAATGGAAAGCGGGTGAACTCTTTATCCTGCGAATCGTCAACAACGAAATATGTTTCCAATTGGGCGTTGCTCACACCGCGGCCAAAATATCCGTACCAATAGCCATCCCATTCTTTAATTTGATTCTCATCTGTTCCGTACAAATCGTAAAAGATTGATCGGGGCCAGTGTTCCGGATAAGAAGTTTTCTTGATGTCAATTGCCGGAATTTTTGAAGAGGGATTTGAATATCCCGGAACCGGCTCTACGCCCCATTGCACATGGGTATCTGGATCGAAATCATAAACTTCCCGATATGAGGTTTCAACCGTCTTTACTAATCGCGTTTTTGTACTGTCGGCCATATCTCTCACACGAAACTTTGCCCCCACTAACGGAGTAAGACCATCTAAGCTTCGGTGCCCGCTGTTTTTTGGCCATTCACCATGCGGTGCAGAAACTGCTCCGCTGAACCAGTCGGACACTTCAGCATTGTTTTTATAAACAGTGCGAACCAGGTTCCCGTCCAATATTCCCTGCCTTCGGGATTGAACTGTTCCCTTCGGTTCTTTGCGGAACATTTCAACTTGAGGTGTAACCTGCCCCATTACGTCCGAAGAAATCGTCAAAAACAATCCTGCGGAAATAAATGTGTATGCAAATTTTTTAAGAAAGAAATTCATAGTATATGCTCGTAGAAAAATAAATTAAAAATCTATGTTAACGCCAATGTGAATATTGCGCGGCGCAGAAAATGAAGTCGGATTATCCAAGTACTGCTGTAATGTGTTCAAACCGGTAATTGCTCCCTTTTGGTATGCATAGATATCAACATTTGCACGCCCGGTAATATCATCAACATTCACTTCGTTCTTTATGTCAAACAAATTATAGATCAGGAGAAACGCGTTAAATCGCGTACCAAATACTTCAAATGATTTATCAGCACGAAAATCAACATTAAATGAACTTGGTTTCAACCCTCCATTTTCGAACTGGACGCCGCTATTGACTTGAACATTTTCTGTATAGGGAAAACCATTTCCATAATGGGCAATTATTCCCGTCATCCAATTTCCCGGTTCACCAACATTCAAAGAAAGATTCAATGTGGAACGTTGGTCCCAATCCAGCGGAACAACTTTTTTATTTGTTGCTTTTGGAGGATCGGATTGATTGGCAAAAAAGACGGTCAACGGATCGGAGGCATTTCCTTCGGCAATTTGGTAGGTGTAATCAGCACGCACGCTGTAAAAATCCGCATAGCGTTTTTCAACTGAAAGAACAAATCCGCGAACATTTCCATAATCACGGTTAATCAACCGCGCATATTTATGTCCTTCGACAGTTTGAATAATTTCCGAACCTAATAAATTTCTTATATCTCTATAGTAGACGGAAAAATCTATGGCAATATTCGAAGAGAATGCTTGCTGCAAGCCCAGTTCATACATGACTGTTCTTTGAACATCGATATCTGGGTTCCCCATGACGGAAGAAGGAACAGATGTCGGTTCGATGATATATTCAGAATTTCTGTAGAGATTATTGAAAGACGGAATCTGGAAAAAATGCCCGTACGAGAAATGGATAATTCCCTGGTCGGTAATAGGAAACGAGATTCCGAATCGGGGACTGAGCTGAAGTTTCGCTTTTGCTTTTTTCAGAGTCCCAGCCGGACCGAGCGGATTGAGTTTCCATCCGGTAGTTGTCCTAATCGTATCAAAGTCATGATTACGCATCGGATTTGTCAAATCGGCAAGGATGGAAGCATCCGGATCAAAATAATCAAACCGAACTCCGGCGTTAATAATCATAATTCCATACTCCATTTTGTCCTGGACGTAGGCTGAGGCTTCGATCGGTGTTTTGGAGTATCGCTGGTTTCCGAGCTCGCCAAGCGGCGGATAACCAACGGTAAAAATATATTTATGAGTTGTTGAATCCATTAGTCCGGGGGTTTCATTCCTCATGGTCAAATCATGATTATAGATCTCATGCAATCTGGTTTCAATCCCAAGTCCAACTTTGTGCTCTTTGGTAAGCTGCGAACTAAATGCCCATTGCGCAATTTTTGTTGTGCTTCTGTTTTCATAACGTCCGGTCTGATTGCCGCCGTACCGAAACGTATAATTCGATCGTGCAATGCCTGCATTTGATTCAAGATAACGGGAGTCTTTTGGATTTTCGTACAAAAACCCTTTACCCATAAACGTGTTGAGCGAAAATTTGAGCGATTGAAACGTATTTTGATTGATAATATGATTAAACTGCAAATTCTGGACCCAGTTTTCATAATAATGCGACATCAAACCATCGGGGGCCCACCGAAATGCGTGATCATACGATTTACTCTTTCCCTTTTCCCAAAAACCTCCGTAAGTAATTTTTATCGCATCGTACGAGTATGCAATTTTACCGCTGAATGAATATTTATTAAACGGATTCATCGGAATATATTTTCCGTCGCCGGTATTATGATTTATGAAAATATTATTTGTCTGATCAAGCACCGTCGGCTCTTCATCATTGATATTGTAGACACGTTTTCCGTACAAATATCCCTGCTCGTCCTGATACCGGCCTGTAAGGAAAAAGGTAAGGTTGTCGGCAACAAGCGTTGGACCGCTTAAACTGAACTGGTAATTTTTCGTTCGAAGTAAATTCAATTTATCGAGATTGTAAAAGAGGTTGGAATGTTTTGAATAATAGTCACCGAAGTAGAATCCGACATTCCCGTGAAATTCCGGACTTCCGTCCTGCGTTACGATATTTACGACACCGGACATCGCCTGGCCGTACTCGGCATTAAACGTACCGCTGATGACCTCCATTTCACGAATGGAGGAATTTTCAGGAGTCAAACCGGCACCGCCGTTTAAAGGATTGTTGATGGGAATACCATCAACCAAATAAGCAACTTCGCCACCTCTGCCTCCGCGAAAATGCCCATCTACAACACCGGCCTGCAAATTGATAACCTGTGAAATATTTTCGACCGGCATTGCTTTCATATCATCTGCTGATATTGTGACCGACGTCGACGTTAAATCTTTTTGCACCAGCGGGCGCTCTGCTTCGATAACAACTTCTTCGCCTTCGACCACCGATTCTTCCAGTGTAATGTCGATGGTTGTCGTCAAATCGATTTTCACGATCACATTTTTAACGACGGAATTTTTGTATCCGACGTTGGAAACATTCAACGTATATGTTCCGGGCGGGACGTTGCTGATGCTGTAAAACCCTTCAAAGTCTGTCGCAGCCCCGGATTTCGTTCCTTGGATGAGAATAGAAACGCCGATGATTGGTTCACCTGTTTTTTTATCTAAAACTTTTCCGACAATTTTTCCTGTTTGTCCGCTGAAAAGCGACGATGAAAAAAGTATGAAAAGCAGGAAAATGTTGCGCGGTGAGGTAAAGTGAAAATATTTCATAGAAGTTTAAAATTATTGATGAGGATATCTGGCATAGTGCTGTTGCACTGCTTATTTCATAAGCAGCATTTTTTGTACTGCAGAATATTTTCCTGCAACCATTCTGCAAAAATAAATTCCGCTTGCATAACGCGATGCATTCCACGTGATGCTGTGCTTCCCGGCGTCAAGCTTTGAATTGACCAATGTTTCCACTTCATTTCCAAGAAGATCGAAGATTTTCAATTGGACATTTTCCGCCTGCACTAACGAAAATTTAATCGTCGTTGCGGGATTAAATGGATTCGGATAATTTTGCTCCAGTGCATATTCCTTCGCAACCGATGATTCATTTTTAACGCCGGTCGTATTCATGTATTCACTTTTATTTGAATACAAACCATAGGTACTTCGTAATTTCACCATAACCGGTTTTTCTATTGCGCGATTCATTCGCATCAAGCCCATACTTTGAAACCCGGCCGCCTGCTGGTGCGAATACCAATCAAAAATACACCACCATGTTATTCCTGCTATGAATCCTCCGGGGTTATACACTCCGGTATTCTTGATTGCCAGCCACGGACTGAATCCGGCATATGTCGAATCAAAAATTTTTATTTGATCATTAAATTTCGACATATCTTCTCCCGACCAGTAGCCATATTCGGTGGCGATAATCGGTTTCGTCGGGAAGCTATAATGTGCGTCCGCCATAAAATACCGAGTCCCCTTTGCTATCCCGAATCCGTACGGATTGTAGAAAATACCAAAATACATCGTCCATCCCGGTACATCGGAAAATGCTTGAGACGCATCATTCGGGCCGGGACGATCTGCAGCGGCAGATTGTGTTACAAGACGTCCGTCAGGATATTGTCCATCAATTTCGGACTGCACCATTTGAAGAAACTCTGACCGGCCGTTTACATCTTTGCACTCATTACTCGTACTCCACATTGCAATCGATGGCCGATTGTAATCACGAAAGGTCATTTCGCGGAACATTTGAAGATGAATGTACCGAACATAGTTTTGAACAAACCACGATTTAACATCGTCAAACCACCATACGGGTATTTCTTCCATCACCAATAATCCGTACCGGTCCGCCGCCAGATACGTGAAGGGATGATTCGGATAATGTCCCGACCGCAAATAATTTGCATTAACTTTTTTAATGGTAATGATGTCGCTAATAATTTGGTTGATTGGAAGACTGCGGCCATAACTCGGATGATCTTCATGTCGCGCAACGCCGTGCATAAAAACGGGTTTTTCATTCAAGTAGATTTTATCCTCAACCGTTTTTATCGTACGTATTCCAAATTGCGTACAGAATTCATCTTTGACGATTCCGTTTTGCGAGATCGTGACTTTCAGAATATAAAGATTTGGGTGAAGCGGCGACCACAATTGCGGGTTCTGTACTTTAAACTGTAACTGCCACACACCGATCGAATCTGCAGAAATTGACAGCAGCTGCTGTGTTACACCGGTAAGCACAGCTTCATCGCCGATAAGTTCTGCAGAAATTTCTTTTGTTAAGGAGACAGAATCGGTTTTTGCCTTATAGACATGAAGGGCAACATCAACATTCTGCGCCGATGCATTCGTATTGTTTACAATGATCGTGGAACGAACGGTACCGTCAATATTGAGCGGAACAACATCAGCGCGAGTTACGGAAATTTTATCACTAAATTCGAGATAGACATCATGAATAATTCCCGTGTAATTAAACCAATCGCATGGGTAAAACGGCACGATGTCTTCATTCACGCGTGAACCCCAGGGAATATTATCGACCCGCACTACTAATACATTCGCACTGTCAAACCGAATTGCGGAAGAGACGTCGAATGAAAAAGGAGTATACCCGCCTTCGTGCCATCCTAAATATTTTCCATTCAGCCACACATCAGCGACATAGTTGACAGCGTAGAAATTCAGCTTTACAAATTTTTGCTTCAATGAATCCGCAAGTGAGAATGATGATCGGTACCAGACACCGTTCTCATAATACTCAGGAACTTTTTCATTGGCATTCAAATTATTCTCCACACCGGGAATCCCGTGTAATCCCCATCCGCTGTCATCAAAATACGGCGATTGACGACCGGCGGCTTCGGTAAGCAGCTGCGCATATCCCGCAGAATCTCTTTTCAACAGGGAGAGGTCATGATTAGCGGCGAATCGAACTCTTTTCCATTGACCGGCAAGTGAATACATCGTTCGTGTTTGTTTTTCAAATGACGGTACCGGCATTCCATTTTGGTATGGAATAGAAACATTCGAGAGTGTTTCCAAATTCAATGTGCTTTGAAGCGATGCGTATTGACCATAGAGCACATGAACAGTGCCAATCACTACAAAAAGGATTAAACGAAATATTTTTGTCATGCAATTATTAATTCTTAATTCAGAAGAAAGGGGGCATCAAGCAGAAACATGATATATCATTCATTGCGGTTGCATGCACATGCAACCGCAATGAAAAGAACGTCAGACAACACTTACTTCAACAACATCATCTTTTTCGTTAATGCGAATGAATTTGATTCAAGACGATAGACATACATACCGCTGGAGAGTTTCGTTGCATCAAGAGATACCGTGTACGAACCTTCCTCTTGGTACTGGTTAACAACCGTCATTACTTCACGTCCAAGAATATCAAATACTTTCAACGATACGACGCTGGCTTTCGGGATGCTGTACCGAATCGAGGTCGTTGGATTGAACGGATTTGGATAGTTTTGTGAAAGTTCAAATGATGTCGCAACAATGCCTTCATTTCTCTGAACTGCTGTCCATCGGTTGCCAATCCATGTATATGACCATTTCCACATATCCTGCCATGAATTATCTTTATTGTTCGGTGAATAGCAGATAATTCCTTCGCGTGATTCCCATGGTTGACCGGTAGGATTCTTATCGTCGTTATCGTTGATTGAATAGTCAATCGGAATTCTCATTCCTTCAACTGGTTTAAATACCGAAACTCCGGCACCCAACGAATCTGCCAACATTTGGAACGGAATTTTTGCTTCGATAATATAACCGGGTGTTAAAACTTTTTCTACCCATTTGTAAGAAGCAGTTCCGTGATCCAAATATTTTCCATTGTTATCAAGCAAAGCACCAAAGCGTGTCATGCGGAAATGATAATCAGGAGTTGCTCCTTTTGTGTATCCGGTATGTCTTTTTCCTCTCCAATCATATAAGCCAATGAACAGATCGCAGCCATCAACTCCATAGGATCCCTTGGAATAAATCAAAGAGTCATTTGTCTTACCGACGATATCATCAGTAACATCAAATGCAACATATAAATTGTTCGCATCCGTAGCGATATATGATTTCACCGATAGATCCGCATCGTCGGTAACAACGCCGCCTTCAACATGCCCTTGACCTGTCTTTGGAACAGAACTTATCACTATTGGTTGAATACCGGCTGTTTCCCACTCAGTAACATCACCATCAATGGCAATGCCTGCCGGAGGAGCTACGGCGATTGTTGCAACACCTTTTGCTTTTGTTGTCACTGCGGTAGATAATCCGGGTGCTCCAATATTTCCATCTTGATCCATAGCTGTTACACCATAATAGTAGGTAACGTTTTGATCAGTTTTCGGAGATCGGAGCTGGTGAGTTGCCGATGATACACCCGCTGCAATTTTGTACGGCGGTAAATCTTCAACGGTAGAATCGTCAACGCTTGTGAACGGTTTTTCACTGGCATAGACATTGTATTTTGCGCCGACTTCGTTCGGAACATCTGTCCACGAAACGATATTTGTAAAGTTGCCACCAAGCGTAGAAATTCCGGTTGGTGCAACGGGAGGAATAACATCAAAAACTGGATTTCCCGACCATACATCCGTTACATAGATAACTCTTCCAACCTTTCCAGTTTTTTGCGCCATAATGCCAAACACAGTGATATGCGCTGAGTCTATACTTTTCGTTCCATCTTGGAATACTAAATCTTTGATCGCAATGTTGTATTGATGCCATGTGTCATCATCAATCAAGTCAAAAACTTTTCCTTTTTTACCAGCACCTTCTAATTGAACACGGAGTGAATCATTAGCACCGACGCCGTTAGGAGCGCATTTGAGTTTAAAATGCAATGTGTCCTTGTTCCACGATCCAACCATATTTGTCGAATTGAGATTAACTCCCCAACCTGTATAACCTGAATCTGCACCCCAGCCTGGGTTTGTGCCTTGAGTCCATTTAACAGCATTTGTCAATGGTCCGCCAACACCAATTCCTTTTTCAATGCCAACCGTGGATGATCCCCATGCCCATGCGTCACCCGAAACAACTCCCGTAAAATTCACACCGTTAAATATTGTTACGGGAACTGGCTTTGAACCTTCCATTCTGAAATCGTCATAATAAACTTCTAATGAATCTGCAACGTCTGTAATTGTCAACTCCGTTAAATACCAGGTTGAAATTCTATTGGCATCAAATTTTTTATTGATGAAAGGAGGCCAACCCCATGCAGCAGGAGCGATACAAAAACCAGAAGAGTCGGGTGACAATGAACCGTCGGTTGGTGTTCTTTCAACTAACGGAATTTTTAAATTGACCCATCCTTTGGCGGCATCTAAGATTGTATTGTTTTGATACACCCACACTTCACCGTCCGCACCCGCTTCATCTTCTGTTACTTGAAGACGGAAGCTAACAACTTCGGGATGTGTCGGAGCTTTTGTTACATTAATCCAAATACTGAGTGATTCTGCATTGCTCCAATCATACGGCTTGGTATGGTTCTTCATTCCCACTTGAGATGCAGCACCCCAAGCATTTGAATGGGCTAAGACGCTCCAATTCTTCATTGACGCTGCACCTTCTTTTTTAGTTGCTGCATCGCCCGTAAACACTAACGTACAAGGGCCGTCATGCCACGAAGCAAATAGTGTGTCCGGCCTCATATTATCAAAGCTTTCAAATTGTATGGATTGACCATAGGCAAATGACGCCATAAGGCCAATGACAAAAACCACATACCGTAGCATCTTCATATATATATCTCCCTTTATGTTGGTGAAAAAAGTTATTGTGTGGATGGATATTACAATTTACAAACTTTAATTAACAAACGATCGTTACCGGTAAAAAAGTACATAGCAATAGTTCTTAATATGTTGCATACTGTATGCCAGAGAAAAATAATAAAAATGTTCTTATTTTCTCTCAAAAATAGCGTACGGGGAGATAAATATTATCAATATGATAATATTTATTATAAATAAGATAATTTTTAAGTTAGCGATAACTTAAATTTAAAAGTAAAAAAAAGAAATCGCCTGTGATAGGCTTTAGTATTTCTTAAATATAGAATTATTTGATTCCCAGCTCTTTACACATTCGATGGTAATTTGGAGGCGCTACTCCCAACTTTTTTGCGGCTTCCGAATCTGAAGAAGAATTTGCTCGAATAAATTCGACGTACTTTTGGCGAACAAGACGCTCAATCTGGCGTAATGGAAGTTTTTCTTCCAATAAAGAAAAATCAATAGCAGTACTTGCAACTGTCGTCCCGGTCTTAACGACACCCAACGCAAATTGAGCACTTTCCTTTGTGACAACCGGATCATTGATAAAAAGCAATCGCTGAACGACATTTTTTAGTTCGCGCACATTTCCTTTCCATGGTGCAGATTTTAACATACTCATCGCTTCGGAAGTAATTTCCGGCGTTGCAACACCCATATCGATGCTAAACTCAGAAAGGAAATGTTCAACGAGCATTTCAACATCCTCAGGGCGTTCACGCAATTGGGGAACATGAATGGGAACAACGTTCAATCGATAGTATAAATCCTCGCGAAATCTTTTTTCTTCAATTTCCTTTTCAAGATTTTGATTCGTTGCTGCAATAATTCTCACATCGACATTGATCGGTTCGGTTCTGCCGATCTTTTCAATTTCTCCTTCTTGTATAACGCGAAGAAGTTTCACTTGAGCAGACAGAGGAAGCTCGCTGATCTCATCCAAAAATACCGTTCCATGATTGGCCGTTTCAAACAATCCGGGTTTCGCCGTTGTTGCACCGGTAAACGATCCTTTCTCATATCCGAACAATTCACTTTCGACAAGCTCACTCGGAATGCTTCCGCAGTTAATCGGTACGAAATTTTCAAACCGCCGTTTGCTTCGAAGATGAATATTGATTGCAACAAGTTCTTTCCCTGTTCCCGATGAACCGGAAATCAACACGCTGACATCCGACTCTGCACATTTTTGTATTTGTTGGCGAAGGAATTCCACCGAGGACGATGAGCCAACAATTTTTTTCTGTGCGAGCGTCTCTTCGACAGAACGTAAAAGTTTTTTATCAACTTTGGACCGTTCGCGCTCCAGTTGCCTTTTGTTATACGCATTGATAATGGAGAGAATAAAATCTGTCGGCTGATAAATATATTCTTCGATATCGCCCGGATACTTAGTGCAGTACCAAAATGCGCCTGCCCGCATCAGACTTTCCGCAAAATCATAATCAGCAATATTCACCGTCATCTTCGTAATAACAATGATCTGAATCGATGGGTCAATCTTTTTTACTTCACGGATCAAATTTTCTCCCATCAAACCGCCCGCGATTTGAAAATCCATGATCACGACATCGAAGGATTCTTTCTTTGTCTGAAGAATATCCAGAGCAACCCTCCCGTTTGAAATTACCTTTTTGATAGTAATGCGATCCTTAAACGGCTTAATCGTATTTTGGACGCGGCGGACATCGAAGTCTTCATCTTCGATCAATAGAATTTGTATCTTTTTTTCGAGTGACATTGTTACGTTTTTGAAATTGTGAAAGTAAAAATACACCCTCGCCTCGGAAGATTATCGGCATCTAAATCCCACCCGCAGCGTTGCTTTGCGATTTCATAAGCAATGTAACATCCATATCCGGAATGATGATTTCCGCCGATTTTCTTTGTTGAGGTGTGTTCAAGAAAAATCTTTTTCTGTCCCCTGGAATCTTTTTCCAACAGCCACGGCTCAATGCCATTTCCATTGTCAATAATCATTACTTTTGTCTGCTGAGTATGGATATTGAATTCGGTTTTTATAATAATTTTTATCTCATTATCCCCCGCATGGTCAACACAATTCTGAAGGATTGGCTCAAAGACCTCCCACACAACAAATTCATTAATATGAACGATTGGTACTGCAGGATCAAGATCAAGTTCAAATTGCACCGCGCTGGACATAAGGGAGATTCTTTTAAACACATGATCGATAAGAAACGTCAATACATCGTTAAGATTTGTTTTAAATATCTGACTCCGAATAGTCTGCACCGGGGGATCATACCATTTCATATCATAAATGACACGGGCAATAAAATTGGCGTATTTATTAATTCGAATCTTAATACTGTCAATCGTTTTCACATTCAGCAGCCGCAGATCTTCCTTAATAAATCCCATAATTTTTTCTGCTTTATGGTGTGTATGATAAATGCGCTTCGTAAAGAGGAGCTCGTTTTCAATATTGATTTGTTCGGCAAGATGCCTCTTCTGCTCTTCAAACAAGAGATGTTGGGCCTTGTTTCTCTCCTTCAGTGTGTACGACGAGATATAAAACATTGCAAGCAAGCCAAAAAGAATAAGGACAGAATACGTGATCGATGTCTCATCGTATGCAGAAATCATTTCATTGGAGATCACGCTAAAATCAGGACGATTTTTCATGTAGACAGCGCCGGCAAACTCTCCTCGCGGAACAAACGGCACCAGCAGATGAAATGTTTGTCCCTCGGCTACAATACTTTGAATTTGCTCCTTCGCTTGAAACTCTTTTTTTACCGATGAATATAATTTTATCGCTTCAGCGTGGTTCCAGGTTGAGGGTGGAAGGTTTTTCTTTTCATTAAAAATATATTGATACAAAACATGACCATCGTCGATTGCCACGATCGATGAATCAATGGTGACCAGCAGGCAAATTTCTTGCACGTTTTGATTGAGATACTGCTGGCTTAAAATAATATTGAGATCTTGAATTATTTTATTTATTTCGTACGGCATGAGCGTTTCATTTTTTGAACGCGATTCAAGAAGCAATTCAAGCGACGTTGTCGTAAGATTGGCAAGGCGTTCCGCAGAGTCTTGTTGATACCATTCTTGTGTCCGCACAAGAATTTTTTGCAGAGATATTTTGTGCACAAACGATACGATGATCTGAAAAAAGATCAAGATGATAAATAACACAGTCAAATGGCGTATCTCAAACTGATACTGTCCCACTCCTTCCCAAATACGCCTGAATATTTTTTTCATGCTACTTGATCAATACTTTATTTGACTCGATCATTTGTGACGCTCTTTGCAATGCTTCATCCACGCTCACTTCACCTTTAATTGCCAAATGCACAAAATGCGCGATAATATCCGATGTCTTCGTATAGTTCTCCAAAAATGGTCGATGAAAACCATTATTCACAAGCTGGCGGTAAAAAACAAGATTGGGATGTGACCGCAGAAACAGCGTATCGGAATAAACATCTTGATTGACGGGAATGTATCCTCCCATCTCTAACATCGTTTTCTGTGCCTCTTCGGTCTGCAGGAAACGAATAAATTCAATTGCAGATTCTTTTTTTGTGGAAAATTTTGAGACCATCAAGTTCCATCCGCCATAGACCGACGTTGGCCTGTTACCGGCGAAATGCGGCAACGCTGCCCGTTCAATGTTTTTGAATTTGGAATTATCGCCATATGATTTTTGAAAATTCTCCAGGAAGTTCGGCCATCCGCGGACAAACACGGCGTCATGTTCAAGCATGTAATCGTAACTTTTGTTCTCATCAAATTCTACGACTTCCCACGGACTGATTTTTTCTTTCTGAACAAAATCGACTAATGTTTGCAAAGCTATTTTCGATGTCTTCGATCGCAAATCAATCGAATTATTTTTCAAAAAACCCTGATCAATGCCTTTCGCGATTTCAAAATAGTTACAGATTAAACCTTCGTAATCGTTTGCCTGGAAAAGATAAAACGGGCGGTCGTGATATCCGAGCCTTTGCCGAAGGGCAATAAGTTCGTTCCATTCGATTGAACTTTTTAATTTTTTTTCAATTTCTTGTGCATCAGGAAGCTGCCGAATAATATCTCTTCGATAGTACATTAATCCGATATCGATATACAACGGCATCGCGACAAGCTTTCCGTTTGAAATACACGACTGGATCGTCGGCGAAATAATTTTTGCCCGTTCCTTCTCTGAAAAATATGGATCAAGTTCCTCACACCATTTTGCAAAACGCGATGTCCAGATATAATCGACCGAGAAAACATCGAGTCGATCACTTTTGCTGCGAAGCGATCTCGCCAATAGCTCTTTCCGTTCATTTGTGCTAAATTTGGAAAATGGAAGGTCGACAGGAACAACTTCAATTTTTCCCCGATATTTTTTGTTGAAGGCATCAATTACAGCTTTGTGTGCAGGAGAAATATGATCTGCAAAGTACACTTTTTCAACGTGATCGCGTTGAAAAAGTACAGTATGCAGTCCAAAATCGGTCGTGAAGACAAGCAGAATAACTATTATCGCAAGTGCGACTATAACCCCGAGGAATATTTTCAATCTGTTCGTCAGTTTCATCGTTGACAATGTAATTGTATTTGATTGTATTTTCAATGAATCATTTTTACGCGTCGGGAAAAAATTATCTTCTTGCTACTGCAGGGAATGATTTTTTATTTTACAGAGTGAAGAGTATTCTTAAAGTTACTATCTGCATGATAATTCTCTTCTCTTTGTTTTGCATCCTTTCTCTACAGGAACTATTGCCATGAAAAATTTTCAAGCCAAAACGCTTTCCGCCATGCTTGAACAGAGTGCCTCCCAATATTCAACCGTGACGGCCCTTTCAACAATAGGGGGACAGGCGATTACGTATTCAGACTTAGTGAAACAGGTACACGCAATCTCACATTTCCTTCATGATCGCGGAATCATTCACGGGGACAGGGTAGCAATTCTCAGCGAGAACAAACCTGAATGGGGAATTGCTTTCTTTGCCATTACGATGATGGGAGCGATTGCCGTGCCGATCCTCCCCGATTTTCATCAGAATGAAATTCGCCACATCATCCGTCATTCGGAATGCCGGGCAATCTTTGTTTCAAATAAATATCTCCCAAAATTAGAGGATGAAGCGCCGGCATTTCTCACGACGACAATCATCATCGATGATTTTTCCCTTCATCACGGAAATCTCCAGCGGAACAAACTCATCGATTTTCTCGAAGAAAGTGAAAAAGGTTTTTTCAATTTAAAAGAAGCTGCATTGAAATTTATGGGAAAAATTCCTGAAGAGGTTCAACCGGAAAATATCGCATCCATTGTGTATACCTCCGGCACGACCGGACATTCAAAAGGAGTAATGCTTACGCATGGCAATCTTATGTCTGATGCCATTGCAACAACTAAAATTGTTGATATTCAAACCGGCGACCGAATGCTTTCTATTTTGCCGCTTGCTCATACGTACGAATGCACGCTTGGATTGATTACACCAATGTGTGCGGGCGCTTCCATTTATTATCTTGATAAACTTCCAACGGCAAGTGCACTGCTTCCGGCGATGCAGCACGTGCAGCCGACTATTATGCTTTCAGTCCCCCTGGTCATTGAAAAGATTTATAAAACACGCATTCATCCGCAGCTGCATGGAAATAAATTCAAAAGAAGTTTGCAGCTATTTTCATTCACGCGAAAACAAATTCACAGGATGGCAGGGAAAAAATTACTACAATCATTCGGCGGAAAATTAAAACTCTTTTGTATTGGCGGTGCACCCCTTGCTCCGGATGTCGAAGCATTCTTACGGGAAGCAAAATTTCCGTATGCCATGGGATATGGATTAACAGAAACGTCCCCGCTCATTGCCGGAACAAACCAATATCGGACAAAATACAAGTCAACGGGAATTGCACTTCCAGAAACCGAACTCCGCATTCTCAATCCCGATCCGCAAACAGGCGAAGGAGAAATTATCGTAAAAGGTCCGACAGTTATGAAAGGATATTATAGAGATGAAGAGCGTACGTCGCAGGCATTTACTGATGATGGTTGGTTTAAGACAGGCGATCTCGGCGTAATTACCAAAGATGGTTATGTCTATATCAAAGGTCGGTCAAAAAATATGATTCTTGGTCCCAACGGAAAAAATATTTATCCCGAAGAAATTGAATCAATCATTAATGAATTTGAAATAGTGCTTGAATCGCTCGTATTTGAAAAAGAGCAGCAATTGATTGCACGCGTATTTCTTGATTACGACAAAATCGATACGATGATTGACAATGTTCACCTTGCAGAATCCAAAGTTCGTGAACGCGTTGCAGCAATTCTTAACGACTTAAAGCAGCAAATTAATGCTCGGCTAGCATCGTTTTCACGCCTTACACAACTGGTGGAACAAACCGAACCGTTTGAAAAAACCCCAACACAAAAAATAAAACGTCATCTCTATATTTCATGAAAAAGAAAAAAATCCTTTTTGTATGCCTTGGCAACATTTGCCGTTCTTCTGCCGCGGAAGGTGTAATGAAAAAAATTTCTGCGGGAATTCCTTTTACGATTGATTCTGCAGGGACAGCGGGATACCATATCGGAGAGCTTCCTGACACGCGTATGCGGTCGCACGCATCGAAACGAGGATATGTGTTGAATCATCGAGCACGTCAATTTGATCCCGATTCTGATTTTGAAACGTTTGATCTTATTATCGCAATGGACAAGAGCAATATGCACAACTTGTACAGCATGGATCGAAAGAATCAATACACCCACAAATTAAAAATGATGACGGATTACTGTTCAACCATACGCACCGAGGAAGTTCCTGATCCATATTACGATGGACCGGAAGGATTTGACCATGTTCTTAATATCCTTGAAGATGCGTGTAACGGATTATTGTCACAACTAAAGAATGTTTCAGCAGGCCATTAATAAAATTATTCGCCGGAAAATCGGGAAGGAAGTGCTATCCCTTTCATCGGTCGGCGGCGGATCAATCTCCTCGGCGTATAAGGCATACTTATCAGACGGTTCTTTTATTTTCATTAAAGTCTCACCGCAATTTCCGGATATGTTTGTAAAAGAAGCAAACGGATTGAGGGAATTGGAAAAAGCGAATGCGATAAAAATTCCCGCAGTCCTTGATGCCAGTGAAGAAGCACTGATATTGGAATATGTTCCCGTGTCGCATCCGGTAAACACAAAAAATTTCTTTGAAAACTTTGGACGGCAATTTGCGGCACTTCATCGCTGTACTGCTTCTTCATTCGGTTTTTACGAAGACAACTATATCGGTTCAACACCACAGAAAAATACCGAACGATTAACTTCATGGAAAGAATTTTTCTTTATACAGCGATTGGAATTTCAATTTCGGCTTGCGGAACACAATGGCTACGTAGATTCGTCCCTCTTTTCTTTATTCAATAATCTTGGAAAAATTATTGACGGCCTCATTCCGAATGACAGTGAACCACCGACTCTTCTCCATGGTGATCTATGGAGTGGAAATTTTCTTTCGTTAAAACATGGTCAACCGGCAATTATTGACCCTGCTGTTTACTACGGGCACCGCGAAGCCGATCTTGCCATGACACTGTTATTCGGAGGATTCGATACTTCGTTTTACGATGCATATAACGAAGCATATCCTCTCAATAAAGGATGGAAATTTCGGATGGAATTATACAAGCTGTATCACCTTTTCAATCATTTGAATTTATTTGGCGATGGCTATTATCGACACGTAGCAGAAACGATGAAGCAATTGAACAGAGTATAGTGAGGGGCCTATTCTCTCATATTTCTATATACCATCTTCAATGATATTTTCTTTGTGTAAGGAAATTCACGAACGAAATACAAAATCTTTTTCAATCGCTTTAAGAAACGGAGCGGTAAGATCTTTCGGAGAAACGATCGGATGCTCTACTTCCCAGGCGATGTTCAAATCCATGTCGTTAAAACGAATTGCACGTTCATGATTCTTGGAATAATATGCGGTACACTTATAATGGAAAATCGCTTCATCGGAAAGGACCGAAAAACCATGGGCAAAACCCGGCGGGATCCACAGCTGGTGATGATTTTTATCAGATAATTCTGCGGCATAATATTGCCCGAACGTCGGTGATCCGAACCGGATATCGACCGCCACATCAATAACTGATCCAAAAATTACCTTGCACAATTTTCCCTGCGCAAATTCACCAACCTGATAATGTAATCCGCGTACAGTATTCTTTACGGATCGGGAAATATTATCCTGCACAAAATTTACCTCACCGCAAATTTCTTTATATCGTAGTTTACTAAATGCTTCATAAAAATATCCGCGGTCGTCAGTAAAGACCTTTGGTTTAATCAGGACAACGCCCGAAAGCGGAGACGAAATGGAATCCATTATTCATCCTCGTGAAGAATTTTTTCAAGATACGATCGATAAAGTGATTTTGGAATGCTGCCGATCAATGTTTCAAACTGTTGCCGCGAAATAAATTTCATGTGATATGCTATTTCTTCGATGCAGGCGACTTTCAATCCCTGTCGATCTTCGATGACGCCAAAAAAGTTCGATGCTTGCAATAATGCTTCAGGCGTGCCTGTATCTAACCATGCAACACCGCGTCCGATCTTCTCTACCTGCAGCAATTTTTTTTGAAGGTAGGCATTATTCACATCGGTTATTTCCAACTCGCCGCGAGGTGAAGGCTTAATACTTTTTGCAATTTTCACGACCGCGTTATCATAGACATATAAACCGGGAACAGCATAATTTGATTTCGGCTTTGATGGTTTTTCTTCGATCGAAAGAACATTTCCATCTTTATCAAATTCAACGATACCGTACCGCTCCGGATCGTTCACGTGGTAACCGAAGATTGTTGCGCCGATATTTCTTGCAATTGCGCGGTGCATGAAATCAATGTTTCCATAGAAAATATTGTCGCCAAGAATGAGTGTTACGCCATCGTTACCGATAAATTCTTCTCCAAGAATAAACGATTCTGCAATTCCATTGGGGGCGGACTGAACTTTATAAGAAATCTTCAGCCCTATTTGCGATCCATCACTAAAAAGCTGCTGGTAGAGAGGAATGGTTTCCTTATTCGAGATAATAAGAATATCTCGAATTCCTCCAAGCATAAGGATTGAAAGAGGGTAATAAATCAGCGGCTTATCATAAATTGTAGCGAGCTGTTTGCTGTATACTTTTGTAATGGGATACAAACGAGAGCCGGATCCGCCGGCAAGAATGATGCCCTTCATCGAATTTTCCTTTTCTGATTTACGAACAGCCTTAATATAGAAAATTTCACAATGAGAAAAAATGAAAAGCCTGCACCGTATCTTTTTTCGAAAAAAAACTTTTACGCCGTCTGTGCATTTTTTATGGAAGGAAATTCTTCGTGAGGTAAGTTTTTGCTTCGTTTAATTCTTTTTGCATTTCCATACATAACTCATCTGCACCGGAAAGATCACCCTGTTTCGCCTGTTGTTCGATCAGCAAGCTTAGGTTTTGCACGCGCTTTACTCCTAAATTGGCCGAACTTCCTTTGAGCTTATGGGCAAACTCTCTTGCCTGAACAACATCATGCCGTTCAATTGCCCCTGCGATTTCTTTCACCGTGACCTCGGCATCTTCAAGATAAACTTGAACTAGCTCTTTCATCAAATCTGCATCACCAAGTTCCTGCAGTTCTTTAATCCTTTCCTGATCGATCATCTCAATCGGTTTGTCTTCACCACGTGCAGACAGTTGTGCAATGTCGGACGACGTTTGTTTCATACACCACTTTGTGATCATTCCATACAATTCTTGCTGTTTAATTGGTTTGGAAAGATAATCGTCCATCCCGGCTTCAATGCAGCGTTCACGATCTCCTTTTAGGGCATTCGCTGTCATCGCTACGATAGAGACATGTTTTCCTTCTTTTTCTTCGTTTCGGATAATACCCGTAGCTTCCAAGCCATCCATTTCAGGCATTTGTACATCCATAAACACAAGATCGTAGTCCTTTGTACGAATTGCATTGATTGCTTCTGTCCCATTCTTGACAACATCGGGGATAATATGAAATTGCTCAAGCATTTTAACGGCCACTCTTTGATTCACATAATTATCTTCCGCTAACAGAATTTTCAGTACGCTTTTGGGAATTTCTGATACTACCGCAGAAGTTGCTTTCGTCTCATCCACATGTGAAAAATGAAAAATATTTACGATTGCATCATATAATTCAGACTTGCGAACAGGCTTTAAAAGAAACTCATCGATTGAATACCGATGTACTTCAGCAGGAGAAATTTTGATGGATGAAACAACAATTATTTTGGGCGGAGACGATAATGAGTCATGGATCAATTGTGCTGCTCTTAATCCATCGGTAATCGGCATTGGGATATCGAGAATGACAAGCGTAAAAGATGAAGGGTGCTGCGATTCGTTTTTTAATTTTACAAGAGCTTCTTCAATGCCTCTGGATTCTTCGGAAAAAATATTCCACGATGCCAATCTCTGCTTCACCGTTAATCGATTTGTCGCATTGCCATCGACAATTAACGCTTTTACTGTGGAAAACTGTTCAAGCGGTATGGTACGCTTTTCAGTCTGTGAAATTTGTTTATCAAACGGGATCGTAAACCAAAATGAGCTTCCCTTTCCTATAATACTTTCTACACCTATTTCGCCTCCCATAATTTCCACAAGTTGTTTTGAAATCGCCAACCCCAAGCCGGTGCCGCCGTATTTTCGCGTTGTCGATCCATCGGCTTGCGTAAATGCATTGAATAATTTTGCCTGTGCTTCTTCCGTCAATCCGATTCCGGTATCGCTGACAACAAAACGAAGCACAGCTTTTGCGGTGGATTCCTTTTCAACCATGACACGGAGAACGACTTCCCCTTTTTCGGTAAATTTGATTGCGTTACCGACCAAATTGGTAAGAATTTGCCGGATGCGAAGAGGGTCTCCCAATAACAAATTCGGGACATCACTGTAAATATGATTGATCAGTTCTATTTTTTTCTCGCGCGATTTATTTGCAAGCAGTGCGATCGTCTCTTCGATAACTTCCTGCAAATCGAATGCAGTAACTTCGACCGTTAATTTTCCCGCTTCAATTTTTGAAAAATCCAGAATATCGTTGATAATTTTCAGCAGCGATTCACCCGAACGCTGAATGAGCCCCGTGTATTCACGCTGTTCTTCAGTAAGGTTTGTTTCCAGCAGCAATTCCGTAATACCCAACACCCCGTTCATCGGCGTTCGTATTTCATGGCTCATGTTGGCAACAAATTCTGATTTTAATTTCGCCGCTTGAAGCGCCGCTTCACGAGCTTCGATCAACTCCTGCGACTGTCGAAAGAGCTCCTGTGCCTGATCTTCTGCCTGCATTTTTGCTTCGTAGAGATCTTCGGCATATTTCGATAAATCTTCCTGTGCATGACGAACTTCGGTAACATCATAAAATTGCCAGAGATGTCCTTTGTAAGTGTCTTCCACAAAAATGGGAATGTAGTCGCGTTCCAAAATTCGTCCGTCGACTAATTGCAATTCCTCGTGAACAACTATTTGCTGATCGTGCAGAATCTCGTTCATCCGTTTGTCAAACGAATCAGCTTCCGAAAGGAATTTTTTCACTTCCACTCGAAAATATTCGGTATCGGTCATCAGCATTTCAGCAACCGATGTTTTGATATTAAAAATTTTCCGCAACTTTTCATTGACAAGAACAATCATTCCCTTTTCGTTAACAACAATAACTCCGGATTGAAGATTTTTTATTAATGCCGTAAACCGGGAGGTTGTATCGCGTAAATCATTTTCAACTCGCACTCGTTCGGTTAAATTTCGCAGCGATCCTTCGACACCGATCGGCGCACGATTATCATCATACATTAAGTGTGCGTTTACGGAAATAGGAATTGGTGTGCCGGTTTTGGAAATGAACAGCACCTGCGCGTCAATTACTTCATCTTTCCCAATTAACATCTGCATCAAGATTCTTCGATCGGCCGGATCTGCATATAAGGTATCAATTGGTTTACCGATAAGTTCGTCCCGTGAATACTGCGAATATCGTTCAACCGACGGACTGATATCGCTGATGATCCCCTGAAGATCGGTTTGGTAGAAAACATCCTGGACATTTTCAAAAATCTTCCGGTATTTTTCTTCACTTTTGCGGAGCTCATTTTCCGCTTTCGTCATTCGATCCTGAATTTTTCTTCGATTGGTAATATCACGATTTACTCCTACTAAGCCTGCAACGTATCCACTCGGACTGCGCAATGGAATTTTTGTAATCAGCAGTGCCTTAACAATTTCCCCGGTCTCCTTCTCCCGAATTATTTCTTCTTGATCGATGATAGGAATTCCGGTTTTCATCATCTCCTGTTCTGCTTCATACTGCTTCTTTCCGATGTCCGCGGACAATAAATCAAGATCCGTCAGGCCGATCAAGTCTTCCATGCTGACAATATTGTGTGTTTTTAACGCATTGGCACAGGCAGAGTTGGCAAGAAGAAATCGTCCATGGCGATCTTTGACATACACTTCATCCGGAATCGTTTCGATAATTGTCCGTAACAGATTTCGTTCACGTTCTAAATTAATTTCTATCGTTTTCTTTTCAGTAATATCTTGTGAGACACCGATGAATCCGATTTGTTTACCATTCTCATCCGTAACAACAGCTGTCGTTAAAGAAACGGGAAAATCTGTTCCGCTTTTTTTCCGATTAAATAACTCTCCATGCCATCCGGTACGTAAGGTTTCTGGAAGTATCGATTCGACCAAGTCGGGAGGATTATTTGGAGATCGGATAATATTGATGTGCTGTCCGATCAATTCTTCTCTCGAAGAAAATCCATACGTCGAAACAAATGCATCATTGACATAGAGAATTTTCTCATTCATATCAGTGATATTAATGCAATCGTTCGTGCTCTTCAATGCGAGCGCTAAATGAGAAATATCCAGATCGCCGCTGACCAATCCTTGGAAAGACGATAAGGGACGATAGATTGTCAACAAAAATGGAGCGTTGTTTTCTTCGATCAATACCTGTTCAATTTTGACCGCAATTGTTTTTT
>JBBINR010000026.1:0-47238 GCA_037443785.1 Ignavibacteriales bacterium
TTTGGGATTTCCTTCTTTATCGACCCAGATTTTTACCCACACAGTTCCTTCAACACCAGCACGGCGTGCAATTTCTGGATACACCGGTGCAGGATTGTTTCCCGGAATCGGATTAGGTTGTTTTTCTACCGGAACGAAATCCGGCGGCGGACCGTCATCTTGAAGGCTGACATCGTTTTGAATTTCAACCGGACCGCCAGTTCCATCGCCTTCACCAATTGCCGGACCGACCTGCGCCATTTCCGTTTGGGTTGCAATAGTTTGCTCAGGATTAATTTCCGCATCCGGAACAGGAACGGGAGTTCCAACGGTTGGTTTTGCCGACGGACCCTGCACCGAAACCGATGGAGCCGCTTGTGAATTTGTAATTGAAGGCGGCGGACCAAGTTCACTGTATTTCATAATCCGAACTGAATAGACCGGCTCTTCATCATCTTCCGATAATTTTTGAATTCCATAATATGTGCCAAGAGCACTGATATGGAGCAAAGCCGCAAATGCTAACGCCATTTGCATATACTTTTGCGTTAACGTCCGAAGCTCTTTAAAACCATAATTTGATTGAATTGCTGTCGACATAATTTATTCTTTCCTTCCCCTAAAGTTTCTCAATAGCTTGTCGATCTTTGTCTTCCATTGGAACAAGACTGAATCGATTAATATTGTTGAGGTTTAATTCGTCCATTATGTCTACCATGTCGACGTATTTCGCCTTGCCATCGATTTTAATCAGCGTAATAAGTTTTGAATTTGCCGAATTTTTTTCCTTCAACATTTTTCCGAGACTGACAAGCCGTGCTTTTTTGTTGTCTCCGGTAACTTGTTCAGGTTTCTCAATTCCAATATTCCAGAATATTTTAAATTCCGGCGTAATGCGAAGTGTCAAAAGATTTGATTCTGCAACCGGAACCGAGACATCATTACTCGGCGGCAAATTAATCTCCATGGTTTCCGGCTTGCTCATCGTTGTTGTAAGAATGAAGAACGTTAACAAAAGAAATGCAACGTCCACCATTGGTGTCATATCAATGCGGACACCGACACGTTTTGCTTTCTTTTTTCCGTGCTTTTGTTTTCCCCGCGATTGCGAGACATTTACATCTGCCATTATTTATATTCTCCCAAAATTATGGACGTTCGTCGTTTGTCACAAGGTTGAACCGTGTGATATTTTCCTTCTGAAGAATGTCCATTACATCTTGAATAACTTTATAGTCGGCGTTTTTATCGCCTTTAATCACCGTGCGAAGTTTAAAATTGGATAATCGTGCTGTGCGCATTAATTTTCCCAAATCTTTAACATCGACTTCCATACCGGCTTTTAACCTGTTTGCTTCACCGAATACTTTAACGCGTAAAGGTTGGGAATCAAGACCAAGATAGACACGCCCTTCTTTATCGACAGTAACCGTCATGACGTCTGAATCGGGCAATTTAAATTTCGAGTGAGATTCCGGAAGAAGAATTTCCGCAACCTGCGCCGGTTTAAATTGCGTCGTCAACATAAAGAAAGTCAGCAGCAAGAATGCAACGTCCACCATCGGCGTCATATCCAGCTTAAATCCGACCCGTTTTGTTTTTGACATGTTAGAATTCCTTCTTCAAAATTATTCGTGTTTGGCTTGAAGGTTTGTCAAAATATCTTTGCTTGCTTCATCGATCATATAGGTCATGCCGTCGATCTTTGTGGTGAAGAAGTTATACGCAACGATCGCTGCAATACCGATACTGATTCCACCCGCCGTGTTGATAAGCGCTTCAGAAATACCGAGTGACAATTGTGTTGCATCCGGTGCACCGGCATTTGCCATGGCAGCGAACGAGCGAATCATACCAAGCACTGTTCCAAGAAGACCAACCATTGTTGAGATTGAAGCAATTGTTGAAATTGAAACAAGGTTTTTCTCCAGCACCGGCATCTCAAGCATTGTTGCTTCATCGATCACACGTTTTACTTCTTCCATTCTTTCTTTTGCCGCCAAATCTTTCTTGGAAGAAAGTTCCTGATAACGATCTAAACCGCTCTTTACAATATTCGCTAATGAACCGCGTTGTGCGTCACACGCAGAGATTGCGGCAGGAATATCATTCGAGTTTAAATTTTGAACGAGTGTTTTAAGAAATTTCGGAAGCGGGCCTCTCCCTGCTGCTTTTTTCAAAGAAAGAAGTCGTTCAATAACATATGTTACGACCATAATTGACAATGCGACAAGACCGGCTACCAGCGGACCTCCGTCTTTAATATACTTGGGCAACATAAACTCGTAAATTCCGTACCCGATCAAGATGGCACCGACAATGATAATTAAATTAAGAGGACCTTGTTTCATAGAACGACTCCTTATTAAAAATAAATAATGGTATAAATAAAGTTGTTTACTTTGCTATTGTATAAATTGCATCTTCACGGCTGTCTGCTGACGTAAAGATTGTTGAGAGTTTGGTCACGACAAAAATATTCGAAATACTTTTATTGATGTTGCAAAGAATCAATTTCCCCTGCCGATTTAAATACGATGTATGACCGGAGACCAGAGCGCCGATTGCGGACGAATTGAGATATTCGACGTTACCAAGATCAATAATAAGTTTTCTATTCCCTTGTTCAAGAAGAGACTGAATTGTTTTTTTCAACTCATCAGTTTCATCTCCTCCCACAAGCGAACCTTTCGGCTCCAACACGACAACTTTCCCTTCGTGAACGGTTGATGATTTTATTTTCATGCGAACAAATCCTTCCCTAAATCATTTTTTAACGATACTCTAATAAGCATCATTTTTTGGAGTAATTAGAAGATAAAAATTGACAAGTCAAAGTGCAATAAGAAATTTCGAAGATTTCGCAAATTTCTTTCGGGTTTTCCTACGCGATTCCTATGGTAATTTACAGACATCAATAACCAACAGAAAGTTATTTTACTGGAAAGGTGAAAACCTTTAACTGTTCAATTGGTGCTTCAGTTCTTCAAGCCTCGTAATGGGCTGTCGGCAGGAAAAATCTTTACAGTAATATACCTGAATCTCATCATCAATCGGCATCATTCTCTCCATAAAGGATTGATGTTTTATAAAATACTGTCTTACATTCTCTTTTAATAAAATAACGGTCAAATTAGGGTGGAAATTTCTGAATATTTCCCCAAGAAATTTGGGCAATTCTTTTTGTTCGCCTTCAGAAACAACCACCACATGCTCGGAAGAAGAAAGGAATCTGTCGGCTGCACACATCAACTGCGGCATAATTTGCGGGGATTGAATTAACAATGCTGCAAAATATTTCAACGTTTTTTCAGCATAGTGTTGTAGGGAAGGCTCATTCGTCAATTGGAACAGGCGAAGCAGATTATTGGCGGCAACAGAATTTCCTGTCGGCTCAGCACCATCGTAGGCATCCTTCATTCGGACAAGAACAGTACGATCCTTTCCCGACGTATCAAAAAATCCTCCCTCAGCAGAATCCCAGAATAACGCAATCATCGTTCCCGTCAAATCAGAAGCAAACTCGATCCATTGAATATCAAACGTTGCTTCATACAGATCAAGCAATCCTTGCGTCAAAAAAGCATAATCATCGAGATGGGCTTCAAATTTTGCTTCATCGTTTCTGAAACGCCGCAATAATATTTTTTTCTCATCATTATAAAGACATTTCCGGATGAAGAGTGCGGCACGCTCTGCAGCACTGCGGTAATCTTTTTTGCCAAGCACTCTTGAAGCGCGGGCAAGCGCGCTGATCATCAAGCCATTCCATGAAGTTAAAATTTTATCATCCAAATTTGGGCGCGGGCGTTTTGAACGGGCGCTAAAGAGCTTTCCTTTTGAAGACTGAAGAAGCGAGACCACCTTTTCCTGCGAGAATTTTGTAAACTCCGCCGTCTGTTCTATCGTGAAGGGAGAAAACAAAATATTCTTCTTCTGAAATTCTCCCTGGGGATCCGAAAGTGCATTCCCATTTTCTTCGACAGAATAATAATGACAAAAAACTTTTGCTTCATCTTTCGTGAGGATACTTTCAATCTCAGATTTTTCCCATACATAAAATGCCCCTTCCACATTGTATCCCGGATGTTCTGCGTCGGCGCTGTCGGCATCTTCGGCGGAAAAAAAACCTCCATCGGGTGACGCCATATCTCGCATTATATACGAACAAGTTTCATGTGCAATCTGCGCAAAATAATCTTCGTGCGTAATTTGATAGGCATCAAGAAATGAATGTATTAACTGCGCTTGATCATAGAGCATTTTCTCGAAGTGTGGGACGCGCCACTGTCCGTCAACTGAATACCGATGAAACCCGCCGCCGAGATGGTCATACATTCCACCGTTTGCCATTGCCATCAATGTCGTCAGAGACATCGATAATGCTTCTTGCTCTTTTGTTCGCTGGAAATATCGAAATAAAAAATTCAGCACAACAGGGCGTGGAAATTTCGGGCCAGTCCCAAATCCGGCAAATTTCGGATCATATCCGGCCGCAAGCTGGTGATAGGTTCGCTTAAGGAGTAATTCTTCAATCTCCGAATCTTTTGTATCAACAGGTTGCCGCTGCTGCAACGAATGAATTAATTCTTCACCTGATTGAATGATATTTTCTCGTTCACTTTGCCATACGTCGTGGATGCGGTTTAATAGCGTTGTAAAACTTGGACGGCCATGGCCATCGGTTGGAGGGAAATATGTTCCGCCATAAAACGGTTTCAGATCAGGCGTCAGAAAAACTGAAAGCGGCCACCCGCCGCTCCCAACCATCATCTGCACAGCGGCCATGTACACTTTATCAACATCCGGCCGTTCTTCTCTATCAACTTTGATATTCACAAATTTTTCATTCATGATCTTGGCAACGGATTCGTTTTCAAATGATTCACGTTCCATCACATGGCACCAATGGCAAGTCGAATAACCAATAGAAAGAAAGATTGGTTTATTTTCCGATTTTGCTTTTTGAAATGCTTCTTCTCCCCACGGGAACCAATCAACGGGATTATTTGCGTGCTGAAGGAGATACGGGGATTTTTCGTTGCTCAGTCTGTTCATGCGAAAATTATAATCGATCGTTGTTTTGTTTCGTCAACTTGATGTCTTGCAGCTGCGGAGCTTTGACGCGTATCTCAAATCGGTAGCCAGCCGCATAACCAATCGGGGTCCATTGGAAATTCATTTCCCAGCAATGAAGATCGCGGAAAATATTTATTTGCGGTGCCGCAACTTGTTTTTGCACCAGATCGTAACTTGTTGAAGCCGTAAATCTCCAATTTTCTGTCAGATTGAAACCAAGATTTCCGTAAATATTTGCAAAACGGGTTTTACGATTCGGATTTTCTTGGTTCATTCCATAGCTGAAACTCAATGATAAATTCCATGGGATGCTAAAATCAGGAACATCATTGTCGTAAATCCCACGGTTCCCGCTTGTCAGTTTATTTCGTTGATTTTCGGCAACACGAACACTGTCGTTCACCTGTTGTTCAGTTTGAGCAGCCGTCCTTTCTCCTTTCAATGAGGTCGAAAGATTGAGTGAAAAATTTGTCATCGCGACAATTCCTTTTCCGCTTTCAAACAGATATTTATTGATTCGACGCTGTGCCGTTCTATCGTAATCGTAAAATCGATAATTGCTATTCCCGCTGATATTTAAATATTGACCGATGTCTGTCCGATAATTCAGCGAAAGATCCGACAATTGAAAACTGTCCGCTGCAAAATTATATCCGACTCCCAGCCCCGCGTTTAATAATTGATACTTTTGTTCTTTTTGTGTTGTGTCACTCGCGGATGTTTTCATTTCAAAAACGTTCCCGACAGAAAACGAAACTGATTGCGATTCTCCAATCGATGCACCGCCGTACACTTCTTTTTGAAAACGATTAAATTTTTGTTCTCGCCCGTTTTTGTCCGTATAGCGCTGATAATATCCCCACTTTGCTTCAGAAAAATCCGGCGTGTAATTATAACTGAGAGACGGCGTAACGGTATGACGAAATCCGGCAATGCCCGGAATCGGCGGTTGAAAAATTCCGTACAGCTTTGTTGATGCGCTCACTCCCATGCTGAAAGTTCTTACCGCATGAAATGCTTTTCGATCGACAATGATTGGGGACTTCGTTACCGAATCAATTCCGGTAACCAAAGAGTTTTTATCATACCATCGTTCGTTGTAGGAAAATGACGGCGAGATGGTAAAATATCCTGCTTTCGGTGAAGCTCCGAACGATAGGTTGTGATTAATTCCATGCCGATTGTATAATGTGAACGGAAGCGTATCGTTCGAACGCGTTTTGTTATCAACACGTTGATATTGTGAACCGTAATTCATCGAAATCATTTCATACCATGAATACTCGCCCGATGAAGAACTTTACCGCTTGCCCGAACGAAACGGATACATTTGTCCAAGCGAATATGAAATCGACGGCAGGGTGTTGATGATTGAACCGGTGATAAGATTTTGGGTTCGATGAATATTCATGCTCATGCTGCTGTTCGTTCCTTCCCAGCTTTTACTGAGCGTCGCATTCGAAGTAATTTCCTGATTCAAATATTCATTGAGTGTCAGGGCACGTCGATAGTTTTCAGAACTCGCAAAAGTAAAATTGACATCGGCACGAGTCGATGGATTAAATGACTGCGTGTGAGTGAGATTCGCAAAGTAATCCGCACGATCAACATAGTTTGCATCGTTCGATTCGTTTTCAATGGTGCGTTGATAATATCCCGACAGCGATCCTGAAAAGTCATATCGTTTCACATAACGAAATGACGGTGCAACTCTCCACGTTCCGCTTGTTAACGCATCGCCCAACACAGTAAAATCGGTATAATCGTTCATCGCCCAATAGTACCCGAAATGTTCGAGTCCTGTTCCGCGTGCGCCTTTATCAACAAATGTCGGGGCAATAATTCCGGAGGTTCGTCCGCCTTGACTTGGAAACACGCCAAACGGCAATGCAAAAATTGGTACATCAGACAGATAAAGATAGATAGGGCGTGCAACAATTTTATCGCGCACGGTAACACGCATCTCAGGACTGTAAAAATAAAAATGCGGATGACCTAATTCGCATGTGGTATAATAGCCGTTGGCGATAAAGAGCATGTCCTTGTCAACTTTTTTAATCTGTTCGCCGGTGTAATATCCCTGGTCTTGCGACGTTTCTCCAATTGTCACACGCCCTTTTTGCGTTTTGAAATTGTATGAAATTTTCCATCCTTCATATTTATCTGCCCCTTCAACCATCACTGGCGTTCCGCTGTAGCGCTGCTTCAGCGAATCTGTTTTGGAAGCTTTCGTTGAATCGAGAACGCCGTAGGCTTCCAATTCATTCGTGTTCCAATTCACATCGATGCGTTCGGATTTCAAACTGAGATCTTTATGCTTCACATCGCTCTTGCCAAACAACTTCATTTGTTTATCATCAAACGTGAAGACAATGGAATCATTTGCAGTGTAGGCAACTAATGAATCTATTCGATTTGCTTTTGCAGTAGTATCGCGGCCAGCTGCAGTGGTATCGCTTTTAATTCGGAGAGTATCTTGTGTTTGCGTATAGCTGAAAGAAAAAAATAACCACAAAGTCACAAAGGCTTTGAAAATAATTTTTGTAAAACGAAGCATCCCTGTGTCTTTGTGGTGTAAATCAATCATCCATTCACTCATTCTATAGAGAACAATTACAGCACCATTCCGGCAGCGCCGAAAATACCGGCATCATTGCCAAGTTGTGCACGGACAATTTTTATACCATCACGCAAAGGCTTTTGAACATTTTTTTTCACAGACGCGGTGATAGCATCGTAAACAAAATCTCCAACGGCAGAGACTCCTCCACCAATAACTGTTACGCGAAAGTCGAGTGTATTCATTACGGCACCGATCATAGTTCCGAGAAGCGTGCCTGCCTCCACAAGAATATCTTTTGCCAATTGATCTCCAGCTTCAGCCGCTTTTGATAAGTGCATCGGTTCAATTTTATTTTCATCGCCGCCGGCAAATTGAAGAATCTTGGAGTTCGGAACTAATTTCAATTTCTCGATCGTTCTTTTTGATAAATATTTTTGTCCAACGTACGCTTCTACACAGCCTCTCG
Organism: Ignavibacteriales bacterium; assembly: GCA_037443785.1. Classification (GTDB taxonomy): domain Bacteria; phylum Bacteroidota; class Ignavibacteria; order UBA10030; family UBA8401; genus JAQUOA01. Next base: position 8,088 of record JBBINR010000026.1, read on the forward strand.
TTCCGCAGTTGCACATCAGCCCCTCGTAATTGATGGAGATATGTCCAACTTCCCCGGCACCTCCGCTTGGTCCTCTATAAATGTGATTATCCATGATAATACCGCCGCCAACTCCCGTTCCCCAAATAATGAATAAGAAATTAGGATATTGTTTCCCTGCGCCAAATTTTGCTTCAGCCACAGCCGCAACATTCGCATCGTTATCAACTTCAACCCGCAAGTTGAATTCTTTTGAAATGATATCGGCCAACGGCACAACATCCCAATTTTTTATGTTGGGCGGATTTTTTACAATACCGCCGGGATTCTGAATAAGTCCCGGTGCACCGATACCGATTCCGGCAACTTTTGCTCCATTCGCGTGGGTAAGAACTTCTGAAATCGATTTTTTTATTTGTTCGATAACTGCTTGCGGATTTTCTTCCGCGCGTGTCGGCAGCTTTGACAGTGCGAGGACTTTTCCATCACTGTTTATTAATCCTGTTTTCACTGTGGTGCCGCCTAAATCGACACCAATTGCGAGTTGTTGTGCCATAGTATTTTTATTTTAGCGCAGAGGTCTGCAGATTTGTGTTGAGTAAAAAATTGTAATTTGTTTGAATATAGTGCAAAATCTTTTCGGCAATTACTTTGTGTCCTTCTTTGTTCGGGTGAATGCCGTCATCACACACCAATTGAGTGTAGTCTTCACGCTGCAAAAAAGCCGAACGTATATCAATCAATCGTGTTTTGGTTTCTTCTGCCACACGCAAGATTGCAGCATTGTACCGCTCGTGCCAAGAATAAATGTGCGAAACACTTCCGAGAAATTTCAAAATGTTATTCTTTGCCTGTTCGCTGTTGTGACTGATCCATTGAAAATATTTATCCGGATCGAGCGGAGGCAAAGAAACAAGTACAGGAACGATATCCATGCTATTCAACTGTTTTACCAATCCCAAAAGTTTTTCATAGAAAGTTGAACAATCCGTATTCGGATGAAATTCGCCGGATGGATTTTGCGCAATATCGTCCCAGTGAAAATCACAATCATTTCCGCCGAATTCGATCAGAACGATATCCGGTTTCCGTTGAAGCACATCGCTTTGCAACCGTTGTAATGCTTCAATAATGGTGCTGCCAAATTTCGCCGCATTATAGACAACGCCTTTCAAATGTTCGCGAACGAGATTGGTAAAACTTTCCAGTAATAATGAATGTCTCTGTTTCTCGTCGTCAAAAATCACACCGCGAGAAATAGAATCTCCATACACTACGATCGTATAACGATCTTTTGGCTCGAATGATTCAGATAATGTTGCCATGACGTTCTTTCGTTGCAAATCGACTGCACTATCCAAAGTGACACAGCTCTCGTCAGTCGATTAATATTTTTTTACCTTCTTCCACAGCATTTCCAACCGCTCCTTAATCTGTTTCTCCCTGCCGTTTTCTGTGGGATGATAATATGTTTTATTTTTTAGTTGATCTGGTAAATATTGCTGCTCGGAAAAATTATTATCGTAATCGTGTGAATATTTATACTCGCTTCCGTAATTTAATTCTTTCATCAGTTTTGTCGGTGCATTACGCAGATGCAATGGCACGGGAAGATTCGGCAGCCGTCGAACATCCTGCATTGCTTCCCCAATCGCTTTCACTGCACCATTGCTTTTCGGTGCCGACGCAAGATAGGTGGCGACATGCGAAAGAATGATTTGTGCTTCCGGCATCCCAACGTAATCAACTGCGGTAAAAGAATCCACTGCAAGCATCAGTGCAACCGGATCGGCATTGCCGATATCTTCCGAAGCGAGGATAATCAATCGCCGCGCAATAAATTTCGGATCTTCACCGCCTTCCAGCATCCGTGCAATCCAATACACAGCGGCATCTGGATCGCTTCCGCGCATACTTTTGATAAACGCAGAAATGATATCGTAATGCTGTTCTCCCTTTTTATCATAAAGAGAATACCGCCGCTGAAATGCCTCTTCAAGATCGGACTTTTTTATGAGACGTTTTCCGTTTTGATCCGGTGTAATAAATTGAAAAGCAATCTCCAATCCGTTCAATAATTTTCGTGCGTCACCACCGGAAAGCAGAAATAAATAATCTTCATCTTCGATCTCAATCCCATCTTTTTTGATGATCTCGTCATCGGAAAGAGCTTGTTCAACAATCGATTCCAACTCTTCTTTCCCGAGTGCTTCCATCACAAAAACGCGCATCCGCGAAAGCAGCGGAGAAATCACTTCAAAGGAAGGATTTTCTGTTGTTGCGCCAATGAGTGTAAGTACGCCTTCTTCAACAGAATGCAGTAACGCATCTTGCTGCGCTTTATTGAAACGATGAATCTCATCGATAAACAAAATCGTCCGCTTAAACGATCTTCGAAATTCTTCCGCACGTGCAATCACTTCACGGACATCTTTCACACCGGATGAAACGGCATTCAATGCGAAAAATTCCGACTTGGTTTGATTGGCAATGATGCGTGCGAGCGTCGTTTTTCCAACTCCGGGCGGTCCCCATAAAATGAACGACCGCACTTCATCATTTTCTACCATGATGCGAAGCGGTTTACCGCTTCCCAGCAAATGCGACTGCCCTACAAATTGATCGAGTGTTTTCGGACGAACTCGTTCGGCGAGAGGGATATGTTGATCAGGTAATTTCAATAAATGAATAAATTCTTTTTAATGATTCACACTCTTTAAAATATATATTACTTCTTAGGAACAACCTTATATACTTTTTCATTCTCACGCACTATGCCATATTTTTCGCGCGCCACTTTTTCTATCGCCTTCTTGTCTCCATCAAGTGCTTTCGATTGCTCTTTCAATTTCTTTTGCTCTTCTTCCGCCAATCGAATTTTCGTTTGCATCTCTTTTTTTTGAGACTCTAACCGGATTCTCGGAACAATACCGTTGCTATTGAAAAGAACGTACAGCAGAAGAGCAAAGCTTCCCGCCAAAATTGCGGAGAGCTTTTTATTCTCCTTCATTTTTTCAAAAATATTTTGCGGAGAAACCTGTTTCTTTATTTTTCTGTAGAATTTTGCGTCCATCTTCGCTACAATGTAGCAACATTTGACTAAAGTTAAAAATAGACGTGGCCGTTTTTTTTGAGTATTGAACGACAAATTTATCATGACAAAGACTTTATCTGAGACCTTCTCACACCATTATTCTTCTATTTCGCAGCGCACTCTTCAAGTCGGAGAGTGTCAAACAATGAGTAAAAAAACCTGTTCGCTCTGTTTTGCAGGCCGATTAACATATGAGCAGGAGATTGAAAAGAAAAACAGTGCCATTCAGGAATGGTGGAAATCATTGAGCATTAACGCTACATGCTCACCGCTTGTCCCTTCTCCGCAAGGTCGATTATACCGGACTGTAAGCAAAAGAAAAGCATTTCTCGTGAACAGAAGATTTTCTCTAGGACTCATCGGCGTTGATGACGATACCGCGCGAAGTTTTCCCATGACCATTAGTGAATGCGTAATAGAACCGAAAGGTCACACACAGGTCTATACCTCTGTGCAAAATTATCTTCAACGGAAGGAGAATTTTTCATTAGCGGAAGAATTCAATTATGTAATAGTCAAAGGGACGGGAGACGAACTTGCAGTTATTTTTAATATGAACCACTTTTCTTCTGCCAACAGGAAAGAAGTCAACCATCTTTCAAAATATATAACTGGAAAAGAACCTGCGGTAAAAAGCCTCTTTGTTTTTGTGGATGAAGAGCGGTCAAAATTCTACCTTTCAGATAGAAGAACAAAAAATGATGGAAAACGACAGCCGATGCAAAAGATTTTCGGTGCTGAAAAAATTTTCCATAAGGTCGGTAATAAAAAATTCTTGTATTCTCCTCTTTCATTCTCTCAAACCAATCATTCGATTGTAGAATCCTTTACCGATACAGCAAAGCAACTGCTTGGCTTAACCGCCTCTGACACATTGATCGATTTGTATTGCGGATACGGTCTTTTTTCGATCTGCCTTGCTGATTCTGCTCATCGCGTTACAGGAATAGAACTTTCGCGACCTGCAATAAACGATGCAATCGATAATGCACGGCGGAATAAAATAACGAACTGTAAGTTTCTTTCCGCGGATATTTCTGCTCAGTCACTGCAACGAATAATTGCTTCCCATAAAGATTCTCACGAAAGCAAAACTCATACACATCTACTGAAAGTACTTCTCGATCCGCCGCGAAACGGAACCGCGCCAGGAGTTATTGAATTCATTGCCGGGCAGTCACCGGAATGTGTTGTTCATATATTTTGTAATGCTGAAATTATGCCAAGAGATTTAAATCGCTGGAAAGATTGCGGCTACGACATTGAAATTGCTATTCCGTTCGACATGTTTCCGGGAACAGGTGAAATTGAAATGATGGTGAAACTTAGCAAAAAGGACGACTAAAAAAGCGCGAGAGGTAATACCGGAGGATCATGGATGTTTATCAGCCCCGGATTAAGCGTGCAGTTGTTCGATGCTTTTTCTGTTTATTCGTTTGTGCAAATTCCTGTTTATCAAAATGTACACGGCATTCAACAAGCCTCGGCGTTCAACATTCAGGCCGGAATATCCACTGGCATAAATTTGGTACGGTAAAAAAATTTTCGACGCAAAATCGTTGTATGGATAGTTACGAACGATCGATGATGCAAAGAAAAGCCTTATTCCGCAACCTCTTTTCGCTCTTGCTTTCTTTTCTTAAAAAAGGGTACATTAGTACGGCAAGTTAACGAAAGGAGGTGTGCTATGAGACCTCTTATCATTGCATTATGGGTGACATTGTTCGCTGGGTGCACGTCAACACAACCGATCTCCGAACTGATACTACCTGAACTATTGATCCAACAACCTCTTCCTCCATTTCCTGTTCAGGTCATCTCGCCGATATTAAAAATCGAACTTGAAATACTCGTTGTCGAAGATGGCTCAGTACGATATGCACGACTGCTCAACACCAGCGGAAATATCGAGTGGGATTCCGCCGCATTAACAGCGGTCAAACATTGGATCTATTCTCCCGCTGTCTATCAAGGCAAGCCCGTACGACTGTGGCTCCATCAAACGGCAACCGTCCAATTCTCACAGCCGTATCTTGTCCCCCTGGCAGAGATTATTTGTTCGACGCGAGCTGAAGCTGATTCCGCATTCACACGTCTGGAACAGGGATGCCAATTCTGTGATATGGTGTTGATGTATTCAATTAGCACGTCGCGCGAGCAAAAAGGATCACTCGGTGAAGTAAACATTCGTCTTTATCCCGATTATATCGAACATCAACTGGAGCAGCTTGCAGAGAATCAGTTCACCAAGCCGATCAAATACGGAGAGAAATTTATTATCTTCAAAAGGATAAAGAGTGAACGGCAGGATTTATTGCAATAAGAAGAATGCGCAGCAGCATTTGAAGGCACAATGGTGTATCGATGATATCATTTTACCGGAGAAAGAATATCAACAACAATCCTCCATTCTTTTTCTTTTCGCCAAACACGAACAAAATTATTTGTATCTTTTTTTGCAGAAATTGATAACCCATAGGTAAATCCTAAGTCGCCGGACGAGGCAACGTGACCGTCATTGATCTGGTAAGAATGTTGAAGGGTATCCGAAATTAAAAAATTTGATGAAGCATGCTTTCCCTCCACCGGAAATTTGCCTTCGCGATACACACGAACATCATCGCAAGCGTGTTTTTGGAATGACGAGGAAAAATTATTCCGGCCTGCATCAAAATCAAATAATTTTTCTGCGTTAAACAATTCTAAACGAATACTTTCCTGCGATTGATTTTTTGACACCAGAGATTGTTTTGAAGGAATGAATTTTACTTCTTCAATTCTTTTGTCTGTTTTATCATAGGAATTGCCGACATCAAGCAATACTTTCCACTCTCCAGCATTATTTTTCTTCCAAATAGAAAAATAATGCCCATAGGCTACAGGATCATCGTTAAGCTTTTCTTTCCGAAATTCCCAGGGTCCTGTTGAGTAGGCAAAATCACCCGAGACAGCAACCTCAACTCGAACGGGATACCAGGAGAGAAAGCCCTTTGACGAAGGGTGGTCTTGATACCATTGTTTGCCGTTTACCGGATATGGGCGGAAAATAATGCTTCCACTGTCTAGATATGCAAGGAACGATTCTTTGATACCATGCTCAACAGCAAATTTTGAAAAAGCAAGTTCAGCATTTGCGACATCTCCAGGAGAAGAATTGCCTTGAGCAAACGAACAAATAGTGAAAAGAAAAAAGAAGAAAATAGTTTTCATTTTACTCTTCAAACACATGTGATAGTGGTTGATCAATCAATGGGCGGCTTTTGAGATTTGCAATTGTCCAGCCGGTCGCAAAAACCGTTTTGGTTACTCTAAGGTATTTTTCAAAATCAATTTTCGCAACCTCATCGGTAACCTGATGGTAATCTTCGTGAATACCATCAAAGTAAAAAATGATCGGGATACCATGCTTTGCATAGTTATAATGATCGCTTCGATAAAATAATCTCAACGGGTCTTTGGGGTCATCAAACTTGTAATTGAATTTTAAATTCAGAAGTGAAGCATTAACATCTTCACTGAGACCCCATAATTGAGAACTCATCATCTTCGACCCGATAACGAAAGTTTCATTCCTTCCTGAAAAGATGTCATTTGTCGAAGCCATTCCCGTATCCGGTTTACTCCGTCCGATCATGTCGATGTTCAATTGAACAACGATCTGGTTCAAAGGCAGTGTCGGATATTCAGTGAAGTATTTTGACCCCCACAATCCCTTTTCTTCGCCGCAATGCCAGACAAATAACAACGAGCGTTTTGGCTTAGGACCTTTCGCAAAGGTTTCTGCCATTGCTAATAATGCAGCGGTTCCTGAACCATCATCGTCTGCGCCATTATAAATTGAATCCCCATGAATCGGTTCGCCCATGCCGACATGATCATAATGGGCGCCAAACGCAACGAATTCCTTTTGTAAAGAAGGATCACTTCCTTTCAAAGTTGCACAAATATTTTGTGTGAACAATGTATCTTCGACAGTCTTAATATTGAGGGTGACTCTTTTATGTGGTGAAAGATCAAATGTCGGAATTTTTTCAAGAGAATCTTTATCAATCAACGGCGACGGAGAATACTTTTCCCCGCTAAAAAGCTGGGAAAGGAAAGCGGGCGATGCTATTAGCACTGGAATTGTTCTCTCGGTGTGATTTTGAAAAGCGATGACACTGTTTTCACCAATTTCAGTTACGGTTTTCATGCTTTTTCCCCACCGTTGTATCGCTTCCTGCGTTGGGATCGTGATAATCCCTGCAGCACCGTTTTTTTGTGCATATGAAATTGAGTTCTCGTAATCCTTTCCTTTTTTCTTTCCGCGCAAATCTCCAAATCGCATCCCGCTGGGAAGCCCGCTCAAAACGATCATAATTTTTCCATGAACATCGACACCTTCATACGAATCAATATTTTTTTCCTTACTGACAAATCCATGACGGACAAAAACCAAACCGCCTGAAACGTTGGTGTGCACCGTGTTAGTCAGAAATGCATCGCCAAATTGTGTTTTCACGCCATTCATTTCAACGTATGTTTCACTCGCAGATACCCGAGTGCGCATCAATGCAATTTTTTGAAAATACGATCCGCTGTCTCCTGTAGGTAGATATCCCCATTGCGAAAGATGCGTTGCAATAAATTGAGCGGCAACATTCAAACCGTACGAAGGGGTATCACGACCTTGCAATTCATCCGACGCAATAAACGACAAGTACTCTTTGAGCTGATTTTGCGTCAGGTCATCAACATTGCCAAATTGAGAGGAGCGGGAATTTATTTGTGGAAAAAGAAATGCTACGAAACAAACGACGAGCAACATGAGACGGACGATCATATCTCCTCTACCATATTGTACAAAAAAAAGCTGTTCTAGAATTTTACGATTATCGCTTTTTGGATTTTCGTTTTTTTACTGTTGTTGAATTTCCGGCCTTTGATTTCATTTCTTTTCTTACCCTTTCAACGCCTTCATTCATCAATCGGATATCTTCATCCTGAAGCTGATCGATTTTTTTGTGGAGCTGCTGAAGCATTAATTCCGATTTCACATTGACCTGATAATCAAGGTCAGCTTTTAGGCGATCCTTTTTCTGAGCACGATTTTGGCTCATCATGATCACGGGTGCCTGCATTGCGGCGACGGTCGACAACATTAAGTTCAAAAGGATAAACGGATATTCGTCAAACGGCTTTTGAATAATTTGCAATGCATTTATTCCAATCCATACAGCCATGAACATTCCGAACGCGATAATAAATGCCCAGCTTCCTCCGAACTCCGCAATTTTATCGGCAACCCTGTCACCGAAACTTAATTCTTCTTCCATTTCATCGTTAGGATTTTTTGATGCCAACGACGTGATGAGTTCATTCGTCAGTTGGAGCCGCTTGGCCATTTCTTTCAACATTGAAATTCCAATTGAAGGACGTTCCATCACGAACGTAATAAAATCGGCGCGCCCCATTTCAAATAATATTGAATCTTCAAGTGCTCGTACCGTTGCAGTGCGCGGCGTATCGGCAAAAAGCGACAACTCACCGAGGAATTCTCCTTCTTTTAACGTCGATATCAGCATCTCATTGACCGGTGGATCGACGGGAAGAATGATTTCGAACGCGCCTTCTTGAATGACATACATCGAAGACCCAGGATCGCCTTTGCGGCACAGCACTTCGCCCTGTTTCAGCGTCCGCTTTTTCCACAAACTGACAAGTGCTTCATGATCTTCTTCCGGAAGGAATTTGAAGATGGGAATCTTCGACAAAAATTCTTTCGTAACCATTATGTTTTATACCAATCTGATTTTGGTGTATAGAATGTTTTGAGTTTCTTCTTTTGCACATGAAGTTCAAGAGCCAGTTGAATTAATCTATCCAGCACGTCAGGGTACGAAAGTCCGGTTGCTTCCCATAATTTGGGGTACATACTTATTGAGGTAAATCCAGGTATGGTATTGATTTCGTTAAGATAAAATTTTCCATTTCGCTGCACAAGAAAATCTATCCGTGCCATTCCCGTGCATTCCAGGATTTTATATGCGCGAAGTGCCGTCGCTTGAATTTTTTTTATCAAGGCTTTCGGCAATTTTGCAGGAATTTTTGAGGCAGATTTCCCATCAACATATTTTGCGTCATAATCATAAAATTCGTTGGAAGGAATAATTTCACCCGGAACGGAAACTTTCGGATCGTCATTCCCAAGCACGCTCAACTCAATTTCACGCGGACTTTTAATTGCTTGCTCAACTAGAATCTTTCGATCATAGTTTCCAGCAAGGTCAATCGCCCGCGCAAGTTCTTTTCTATTGTGCGCTTTGCTGATTCCAACACTTGAACCTTGGTTTGGGGGTTTTACAAAACAAGGATAACCAAGTTTCCTTTCAATTTCTGCGATATATTTTTTGGGGTTAGAAGTAAATTCAGAAAATAAAAACCAAACTCCTTTTGCAACAGGAATTTTTGCCAGTTGAAGCAACTGTTTTGAAACAACTTTATCCATCCCAACAGCCGAACCAAGCACACCGGCTCCGACGTACGGAATATCAGCAAGTTCAAACAGGCCTTGAATTGTTCCATCTTCACCAAATGTTCCATGGATAACGGGGAAAATTACATCAATTTCCTGCGATGCAATATTTGCATCCGTAATATTAACGAGCGATTGTTTTCGCGGATCAGGAAGCAAGACATGTTCAGGTAGTTGTTCAATCGAAGAATGCTCTTTTAATAGCTGAATTGCATTCGCAGTGCTGAGCCATCTTCCTTCTTTCGATATCCCGATTGGAATAATATCGTATTTTGATTGATCAAGTGCTTTGATAATTGACGCTGCAGAGACAAGGGATACTTCATGTTCCGCGGATCGTCCTCCAAAAAGTACGCCAACTTTAATTTTTGTCATTTCACATTTTTAAATTGATAATTTGGAAATCTTTGAGACGAATCTACGGTATAATTCCCACCGCTTTTGGATGGGCACAAATTTTCACAAGAATTTTACTATGCTTGGAGTACGATGCTGAATAACTTCACCACCCATCATCACCGTTGAATATTTTTTGAAATATCTTTGCCGTAACTTTTTAATGAAATTGAAGCCAATTTTTCCAATTGTTCATCCGTTAACTCTCTTGCCCCGCCGATTTTTTCTGCAATAAACATCATCTGAGCAAAATGTTCAGCTTTTTCCATTTTAAAATATGCATTCCATAAATCGTCGGCGTACGTTACAACACCATGATTTGCGAGCAACACCGCATCGTACTCTTTTACGTACGGCTGTAAAGATTCTCCGACTTCTTTTGTTGATGGAGTTGCATATGCTGCCAACGGGATTTTCCCAAACCCAACGACAACTTCGGGAAATACAAATCTATCCAACGCAATATTAGCGGCCGCAAAACCTGTAGCGTACGGCGGATGACAATGAACAACGGCATAAACGTCTGGACGATTTTTATAGATGAAAAGATGCATATCAATTTCTGACGACGGCTTTTGTTTCCCGGACACTTGTTTTCCGTCCACATTCAATTCAACAAGATCATCCACTTTTACGACACCTTTATTGATTGCTGTCGGCGTCGCAAGAATATGTCCGTTCGCTAAACGCGCGCTGATATTTCCATCCGTTGCGGCGACAAACCCTTTTGCCTCAACTTTGCGGCAAACGGCAAGCAACGTTTCAGCAATTTTTGAATGCGAATGATCCATTATAATAAGACTGCCGGTCGGCGTAAACTTTCAGAATTTTTAACGCCGAGCGATTCGTAAATTTTGATCGTCGGTTTAGAACGATTCAATGTATAAAAATGTATTCCCGCAACTTTGTGATCAAGCAAATCCATCACCTGCTGCGACGCCCATTGAATTCCAACTTTCTCAACATACTCGTCATTTTCAGCACGCGAAACAGCGCGCAATAACTTTGCAGGAAATCGCACACCGAGCGCAAGTTCCGCCATACGCAAAAATCCATGGCGCGTTGTTACGGGCATAATTCCCGCGATAATCGGAACTTTAATTCCTGCTATTTCGCATCGTTCGCAAAACTCATAAAAATCTCTGTTATCAAAAAATAATTGCGTGCAAATATAATCTGCTCCTGCATCAACTTTTGCTTTTAAATATTCAATTTCTTTTAAGCGATTCGGCGTGTCGGGATGACCTTCGGGAAATCCGGCAACACCAATACCCATCTGCGGGAAATGTTTTTTAATGAACGCAACTAATTCTGCCGCGTATGCAAATCCATCCGGATGCGGTTGAAATCCCGTTTGTCCTTTCGGCGGATCGCCGCGCAATGCCAGAACATTCTCGATTCCATTTTCGGAATACTTTCCCAGAATATTTTTTACTTCATCTTTGCCGGAACCGACACACGTAAGATGCGAAACAACGGTAAGGTCTGTTTCCTTATTCAAACGAATCACAATATCCTGCGTCAATTGTCGCTTTGAACCACCCGCGCCGTACGTAACACTTACGTAGGACGGCTTGAGCGGCGTTAATTCTTTGATTGATTCAAATAATGCTTTGGATGCTTCCTCCGATTTTGGCGGAAAGAATTCAAAACTAAAATGCGGTCCCGGTTGTTTTAGGACTTCAGCAATATGCATACGTAGCTCCAGCTATCCTTAATAAATTCTCATCAGTAATATTGAACATAATACCTAAATTGGGAATGAGTTTCAAACAAACTATAAATTCAACGGTTTTAAAACACAACATCCATCTTGCGATGGATGAAGTATAAAAATAAAATCATGGATTTCAAACTTAAGGCCTTAACAAGTCCTTGACGATTTTTTCCGTCGCTTGAAGGTCATTTTCAAATTCAACAAGCTGAATCAGATCAAACACTAACGGACCAAAGGCTTTGTCGTGAAGATTAACGGTATCCATATGCTTGGAGCACAAGGTAATTCCGTTTTTATACATCGGCGTATCGCTTTCGCCGTGATTATTTGTCTCAACAATAAAAAGCACATCAATATTGCGTGTACTGCCACAGCCAGGCCATTGACAGATACTTTTGTCTCTTTCCAAAACATATCGACGAATATCATCATTGTGGGTAGAGCTGTTAAGTTTCGGAGGAGTCATACTTTTTCTCATAGTCTTGTAATTTCCCCCATTTGGTTAAAAATGGTTTTACAATATAGTCTTTTTATCGAGGAAGGCAAGGACACGACAAACATTTTCTTTGGCATTATTTCCCTATAACATTTAATTGAGAAGGCAATATTGAAATGTCACACTCCAAGATTGACGTTCCAAATATCTCACCATCTCCATGAACAGGTACCGGTAAGTGTGACGTAATTTTCATCATTGTTGCATCAAAAAGCTCAACGCATTTTTTCCCTTTGTGAGAACCTGTCATAATCGAGGGCAGCACAGGAAGAACTTTTGCGATCGTGTGTCCAGTAATTCCGCACACTTGAAATTTTCCATCACCCGGAATTGCATCAGGAGTTAATTCAAATCCTCCACCTTCCCATTTTCCTAAACCACAACACAAAAGAAAATAATTTCGTTTCCATGTTTGGCCTGAAGATTCAATTTCTAAAAAATGCGGTTTGTATCCTGCAAGCGTTCGCAGCAGTGCCGCCATGTATAAGGGAATTCCTTTCATCCATCTGATCGAACTGACTTTCTTTGCTACTGCAGCATCAAATCCGATTCCGAGTGAATTGAAAAACAATCGTTCTTCTTTTTTCCCATGGATGTGTGTTAAACGAACTTTCCCAACATCGAACTTTTTTATTGAAGGATTTGAAAACCTCTGCAGCATCTGCCGTACGTCATCCGTAGCTTCAACAGTTCTTGCAAAATCATTTCCCGATCCGACACTGATCACACCAAGCGCGCTTTCTGTTCCAGCAAGGCCGGCAGCAACTTCATTTACCGTTCCATCGCCCCCAACTGCAACAACAATTGAACTTTGCCTCGCGGCATCTTGTGCAAGCTGAATTGCTTCGCCGGGATGTGTAGTAATGAGAAGTGTATGATTGGTTGAAAAATTTTGAAGCGAAGAATTTAATGCTGAGAGAATGTGCTGTGCTTTGCCTCGCCCCGCTACAGGATTAAGAATGAAAGTGATATGATCAGACGACGACATTATTCGTATCGAAGAGCATCAATTGGATTAAGACGCGCCGCTTTCCGAGCCGGATAAAAGCCAAAAAATATTCCAACAGCAGCGGAAAAGAGAAACGCAAGGATAATCGATTCCGGAGAAACTACTGTCGTCCATCCCGCAAATGAAGAAATAATATCCGATGAAATGATACCGAGAACGACACCGATAAATCCTCCTAACAAACTGAGAACCACAGCTTCGATGAGAAATTGTGAGAGAATATTTTTTCCTGTTGCACCGATTGACATTCTAATTCCAATCTCTTTTGTTCGTTCAGTCACCGATACGAGCATGATGTTCATGATTCCAATGCCGCCGACAATAAGCGAAATTGACGCGATAGATGCAAGAAGGATTGTCAATACTTGCGATGTTGACTGTGCCGCATTGGCAATTTCAGATTGATTACGAACCGTAAAATCATTTTCTTCCCATGGTTGAATCTTGTGTTTGATCCGAAGGATATCAGTAATCTGCTTCTGTGCATCTTCCATTGCCCCCTCGGAAATTGCGGAAGCCAATAAGCTTCCGAAAAAAACTTGTCCCATCATTTTCTTTTGGACCGTCGATGAGGGTGCAAGAATAACGTCGTCCTGGTCGCTGCCTTGTGCGGATTGACCTTTTGGAGAAAGCACTCCAACGACTTTAAATGGCATACTTTTTACACGAATTATTGCTCCAATAGGATCGCTCCCTTTAAAGAGATTATCTACTATCGTTTGACCGATAACACAGACTTTTGTTGCGCTCCGCACGTCGGCTTCTGTAAAATATTGTCCGCTTGAAACGGGCCAGCTTCGAATTTCAAAAAACGGAGGATCGACACCCATGATACCGGTACGCCAATTTTGTTCCTGAAACACAACCTGCCCGCCTGTTCTCAACATCGGAGTGATTGACGCCACGGAAGGACATTGCGCTTTGATCGCTTCAATATCTTCGCCTGTCAGCGTCACCGCTGAGCCGAATCCTGTCCGCACCCCGGACTGGTTAGTCGATCCGGGAAAAATCAAAATCACATTTGTTCCCAACGACGCAATTTGATCTTTGATATTTTTTTGTGCACCGTATCCTACCGCCATCATTGCAATCACGGCGCCGACGCCAATAATGATTCCAAGCATCGTTAAAAACGATCTCATCTTATTGAGCGAGAGAGATACTAACGCCACTTCCAACACATCAAAAAATTTCATGATACGTAATTTTGACTCCTTAAAAACGTCTCTGCATTCCTTGACCGCCCGATTGGCCGGTCAACGGCGAACGTGTGGAATTCGTTTTCTGAGCAATGGTCCCAATAACAATTTCCTGCCCTTCGTCAACTTTCCCGCGGACAATTTCGGTATAGGTTCCGTCCGATAAACCGGTTCGCACCATAATGGGTTCTAATTTTTTATTTTTGTTCAGAATATAAATTTTTCCTCCTCCTCGAAGCATCATTCTTTTTTGCATTGCTTGTGAATCGAAGCTCCCGCCCCCTTCTTGCTGCATCCTGTTCATGAATTGTTTTCGGCGTTCAGCGCGTGCCGAATCATCAGCACTCGAAGTTTTCGAAGAATCTTTTCGTATTTCAATTTGTTCCTGCAGAGGATTGAATCGTAATGCGGTCGTCGGAACTTTAAGCACTCCCTCTTTTTTCGTTACTAAAATTGTTACGGTTGCTGTCATACCAGGCATTAGTTTCATATCGGGATTCGGAACATCGATAATCACGGTGTAGTTAACAACATTTTGCTCAAGTTTTGGAGAGAGCCGAACTTGCCGGACGGTTCCTTTAAATGTTTGTTCAGGATACGCATCGACCGTAAACGTCACTTCTTGACCATCGTCAACTTTGCCGATATCGGCTTCATCAACACTGGCCTGTACTTGCATTTTGGTAAGATCGTTTGCGATTGTAAAAAGGGTGGGCGCAGAAAAACTTGCCGCAACGGTTTGTCCGACATCCACGGCACGGGAAATGACGACGCCGTCGATCGGTGATTTGATTGTCGCATACCGTAAATTAATTTTTGCCCGCTCCAATTGTGCTTCCGCTTGCTTGCGTGCAGCACTGTTGGATTCGTATTGGGTCAACGCCGCATCGTAATCAGCCTGCGATGAAAGATTTTTTGCAAGAAGAGTTTTTGTCCGTTCAAAACTTCTTTTGGATTCGTTGTATTGCGCCTTTGAACGCTGCAAACTTGCTTCAGCATCCCGAACACTCGCTTCAAGGAATGTCGGATCGATCTGAGCAATAATTTGATCCTTTTTAACAGGATCATTAAAATCGACATTGATCTTTGAGAGGATTCCCGATACTTGTGATCCTACCTGCACGGTGGTTACTGCACTTAGCGTGCCTGTCGCTGTCACGACAACTTGAATATCGCCTTTCGTGACTTTTTCAAATCGGTATTGTATTTCTTCGGTTTTTTCAGCGGAAAGGAAATAATAGCCGGATAGGCCTACTATAATCACTACTGAAATAGCGAAAAAGAGTAATTTTTTCTTCATACGTCCTTCACGTTCTTGTTGTCAACATCTTTTAGACAAGAAAAGACAAGTTTGGTTTAGTGATAATAATTGATTTTCCCGAAAAGAAACAAAAAAGACGCAGAAAAAATTCATTTTCGTCTGCGTCTTTTTTAAATGTATATCATTACTCGTTTCTTATTTTCTTTCAATCGCCTCAACGGCACAAATCGCTGCCATATTCACGATATCGGCAACTTCCGCTCCTCGCTGTAAAACGTGAACGGGTTTTGCCATGCCCATCAAAATTGGCCCGATCAAATCTGCTTCACCGATTCGTCCCATTAATTTGTATGCAACGTTTGCAGAATTCAAACTTGGGAAAATAAGAACATTCGCTCCGCCCTTTAATGTGCTGAATGGAAATTCCCGTTCAAGAATCTCCGGTGTCACGGCGGTATCAGCCTGCATTTCTCCGTCAATCATCAGATTCGGATCTTTTGCTTTCACAAGTTCAACGGCAAGTTTTATTTTTTCCGACCGCGGATGTTTTGTGCTTCCAAAATTGCTGAACGACAACATTGCAACGCGCGGAACAACATCAAATCGCCGCACAGTTTCCGCAGTGAGCAGAGCAATTTCAGAAAGCGTTTCAGCGTCAGGATCAATATTCACCGTTGTATCAGAAAAGAAATATGTTCCCTTTTTCGCAATCACGGCATACATACCGGAAACATTTCTGATATTCCGTTTCGTACCGATCACTTGAAGCGCCGGGCGAATGGTATCAGGATAATTCGTCGTTAATCCGGCAATCACTCCGTCAGCGTATCCCAGCCGAACCATCATCATCGAAAAATAAAACCGCTGCGACATCGTTCGCTCGGCGTAGTATCGAGTAGCACCCTTTCGCTGCCGGAGTTTGTAATACTCTTCAATAAATTGATCGCGCTCTGCATACGTTTTCGGATCGACGATTTCAACATCACCTTCAAATTCAAGGTGCAGTTCCTTCGCAATTCTCTCTATTTTTTCTTGTGAACCGACGAGAATCGGTTTCGCAATATCTTGATCGATAAGAATTTGTGCCGCGCGTAAAATTTTCGGCTCTTCACCTTCCGGAAAAACAATTCGTCGCTGCTGCTGCTTTGCTTTGTGGAATAATAAATTCACAAAGTGTTTCGATCTGCCAAGTCGTTCTTCTAATTTATCAGCATACTCATCCCAATCTGTAATGATCACACGGGCAACCCCGCTTTCAACTCCTGCTTTTGCAACAGCCGGCGCAACCCAACGTATGACACGCGGATCAAATGGTTTTGGAATAATATATTCTTTGCCGAAGATAATCGGCTTACCGCCGTACGCCTTGATCACCGAATCGGGGACATCCTCCTTTGCCAATTGTGCAAGGGCTTTCACTGCCGCGATCTTCATTTCTTCGTTGATCGTTTTTGCTCGTACATCAAGTGCACCGCGAAAAATGAATGGGAATCCCAAAACATTATTTACTTGATTTGGATAGTCCGATCTTCCCGTTGCCATGATAATATCATCGCGCACGCTTAATGCGTCTTCCGGAGAAATCTCCGGATCGTGGTTCGCCATTGCAAAAATGATTGCATTCGGTGCCATCGTTTTCACCATCTCTTTGGTAACACAATCTTTTGCAGAAAGTCCGACAAACACATCGGCCCCGACAAGGGCTTCTGCCAGTGTTCTTGCCTTCGTATCAGACTGATATTTTTCTTTGTAGGGATTCATATCATTCGGTCGACCGCGGTAAATGACTCCTTTCGTATCGCACATAATGATATTTTCACGTTTTGCACCAAGCGATACCTGTAGATTTGCACATGCAATTGCCGCGGCACCGGCGCCGTTATACACAATTTTTACTTTATCAATTTTTTTCCCGGAAAGTTCCAAAGCGTTGATCAATGCAGCCGCCGTGATGATCGCTGTTCCATGTTGGTCATCATGAAACACAGGGATATTCATTGTCTTCCGAAGTTCTTCTTCAACAAGAAAACATTCTGGTGCTTTGATATCTTCAAGGTTAATTCCACCAAATGTCGGCTCAAGCGCCTGCACAACTTTAATAATTTCTTCAGCAGATTTTGGTTTTATTTCAATATCAAACACATCAATATCGGCAAATTTCTTAAAGAGAACTGCTTTACCTTCCATCACCGGTTTGCCTGCTTCCGGTCCGATATTTCCTAAACCAAGCACGGCTGTTCCATTGCTGAGCACCGCAACAAGATTTCCTTTTGCAGTATATTTGTACACGTCGTCAGGATTCTTGTCGATTTCTAAACAAGGAACGGCAACGCCCGGTGTATACGCAAGTGAAAGATCGCGTTGAGTTGCAAACGGTTTCGTAGGAGTAATTTCAAGTTTGCCTTTTCGTCCTAGGCTGTGATAATCCAGTGCATCTTGTTCACGTATTTTATTTTTCATAGGTCACCTCGTCGAATAAATTGTAAGAGTTTCGAGTGTTATTGAATAACGGTTGTTAAAAATGGAATCGAAAAAATTGAAAGAAATAATGCTGGCCAATGTGGAGGGAAAGGTGTGCATATTAGTTCATGGGGATTTTCATCCTCAACCTCCATTCATTTGTCCCCTGTGGATTTAAATTCGGACTCACTTCGAAATTGTATAAGGCGGCATCGACATATGCATCCAACACATTCAGTAAGTAGGTAATTACCATATACCATCCGAATATGTTCCGCTGGTTCTTGTAAAAATCGCGAAGATTACGCGCCGAATTGCTTCCAAAAGGATTTTTCAAAGTGACTGTCGTGTCATACATTGCCCGGGCTTCTTTGTAGAGTTTGTCTTGATGATGGTACACGGAATAAAAGTAATACCCAAAACCCCACACGACCGGAGCTTTCCAGTATGATCCATTGTAGATTTGTCCAAGTCCAGGTATCGCCATCGAGCTGAGCATTGCGATTGTTGTCGATTTTCCTTCACGGATTGTCGTGTCAAACGGAGTTAATGAAGCGGCAATGAGTGAGTCTTCATTAATGTTGAGAAAAGTGTCTTGAGATGCAACGAAAAAAACCGGCGGTGAAATCGGCTGTTCATACTTTGCGATGGATTGGGCAAACGCTTTCGAAGTCAACGAGACGATCAAAAAGAAAACTATCGCGATGGCTGTTCGATAGTATTTTTTTTTGATTGAAGAAAATTTGATTTTGGGTAACACGATTTCACACCGCAAGAAGAGAAATTTTCGCACAATATTTTCATTTATGGAATCAGGGCAACAACTTCAATTTCCACCAGCGCATCTTTGGGAAGGCGTGCTACTTCAACGGTCGATCGGGCCGGAGCCGCAGCACCAAAATATGAACCATACACTTCATTCATCGCGCCAAAGTCATTAAAATTCTTGAGGAACACCGTTGTCTTAATAACGTGCCGCACATCTGAATGTGATGCGATCAGGATCGCTTTTAAATTCTCACACACCTGTTTCGTTTGTTCCTGAATCGTGGAACCCACCATTGTTCCTTTCACCGGATCAAGGGCAATTTGCCCGGCGGTAAAAAGTAAACTTCCTTCCACGGCAATCGCTTGATTATAGGGGCCGATGGGAAGCGGTGCTTTGTCAGTCTTAATAATTGTTTTCATTGGTCTTCTTCCAATAGTTCGATAATTCTGTCAAGATCGTCGGCATTATAATATTCAATGGCAACTTCGCCGCTGCCCGCTGAATTCTTCCGGATGACAATCTTCGTTCCGAATTTATGTCGGAGCCGTGTTTCAATTGCATGGAACGCAGAATCGCCGCGCATTGCCGGCGCACCGGACGATGAACGCTTTGTTTTCCCCGGTTCTTTTCCTTTGATTACTTCTTCAATCTTACGTACCGACCAGCCATCAATGATGATCTTTGAATAGAGCTTTAATTGTTTTTTCTCATCGCTTACTCCAAGAAGCGCGCGTGCATGTCCCATCGAAATTTTATCGTCTCGAACCCCCTGCTGAATTTTTTCAGGAAGTTTCAACAAACGCAGGAAATTTGTTACGGTGGATCGCTCTTTCCCTACTTTTTCCGCCACTTCTTCCTGCGTCAGCTTGCATTCATCCATCAATCGCTTAAATGAAAGCGAAACCTCTATCGGATTGAGATCTTCGCGCTGTAAATTTTCAATAAGACCGAGCTCTAACATCTCAGCATCGGTGTCAACTTTCATCACGTACGCTGGAATCGTTTTCTTTCCCAATTCTTGCGATGCCCGAACGCGGCGCTCACCGGAAATCAATTCATACGTTCCGGTAACAAGTTTGCGGACCGTGATCGGCTGGATGACGCCATTGTGTTTGATCGATTGCTTCAGCTCATCAAGCGAACGCTGATCGAAATCCAACCGCGGTTGAAACGGATTTGGTGAAACTCGTGCAATATCAATTTCAACAATAGCATTCCCATTTCCCGTTTCACGCGGCAATGGCTGTGGAGCAACAGATTCGTTTCGCTCGGGAATTCTCGGGATGAGCGCGCTTAATCCTTTTCCTAAAACTGATTTTGATCGTTGATCAGACATACTTTTTAATTAACCGCCGATTGAACGGCATGATGCCTGTGTGATGACATATTTTGATTGTTCTTCAAAACTTCTCTGGCAAGGTCCATATAATTTTTACTGCCGGAAGAAACAGCATCGTACAACAAGATTGGTTTCCCAAAGCTCGGCGCTTCACTCAGTCGAACATTTCTTGATACGATCACTGAAAAAACTTTTTCTCCGAAATACTTCTTCACTTCATCGACGATCTGGTTTGATAATCGAAGACGCGAATCGAACATTGTCATCAATACCCCTTCAATATCCAATCCGGGATTGAATGACTTCTTCACCATGTTGATCGTATTCAATAATTGACCAAGACCTTCAAGAGCAAAATATTCGCATTGCACCGGAATGAGAACGGAGTCTGCCGCCGTTAACGCGTTTAATGTAATTAAACTCAAACTCGGAGGACAGTCAATAATTGTATATTCAAATTTTGTCCGGATTTCGGTAAGCGCTGTGCGAAGTTTTTGTTCGCGGTTTTCTTCGTTCACCATTTCAACTTCGGAACCAACCAAATTGATGTTTGATGGAATCAACGATAAGAAAGACATCGAAGTCTTCAAGAGAGCATCTTCTGCAGAAATTTCACCGATCATCACCTCATAGGCAGTTTTACTAAGCGTTTTGCTGTCAAAACCGACGCCGCTTGTTGCATTTGCTTGAGGATCAATATCCAATAGTAATGTATTTTTTTCCGCGGCAGCTAACGAAGCGGCAAGATTCACCGCAGTCGTTGTCTTTCCGACTCCCCCTTTTTGATTCGCTATCGCAATAACTTTTCCCATCGTTGCCCTTGCTCTCAATAAAAAATATACTATTTTATGATGTGGTGACCTCAATATACTTTATTTCAAAAATGGAAGCAACGAATTTGCTTTAATTCTCAATCTCTTATGGAAAAGTTCTTATTTATTGGTTTAGGGGGATTTTTAGGAAGTATCGGCAGGTATTGGGTCTCATCTGCTGTTTATCGCTTTGTTGGAGAATCATTTCCATACGGAACACTAACTGTCAATATCGTTGGTTGTTTCGTGATTGGAGTGCTGATGACGCTGTTTGAAGGCCGATTTCTTGCGCAACCCGAACTGCGATTATTTCTTGTTGTCGGAATTCTCGGCGGATTTACGACGTTCTCGTCATTCAGTTTCGAAACAATTGCATTGATTAAAGCGGGAAATTTTTTCTACGCATCGATCAACGTTCTTGCAAGCGTTTTTGTTTGTTTGATATCGACATGGATTGGAACCATCATCGGAAAATTATTGTGAGGACTTTATGAAACTTACCGGCGAAGGAAAATTACTGCGAATCTTTATCGGCGAATCGGATCACCTGCACGGACGGCAATTATTTGAAGTGATTGTGAATAAAGCGCGGGAAGAAAAACTTGCCGGAGCAACAATCTTGCGCGGCGTTGAAGGATTCGGCGCTCACAGTGTAATTCATAAAGCATCGATTGTTGACCTCTCATCCGACTTGCCGATTATCATCGAAATTGTTGATACATCAGAAAAGATTGAATCGTTCCTTCCGATGATCGACGCGATGATCGAAGAATCGAAATGCGGTGCGATGGTCACGGTTGAGAAGGCTGATGTGCGAAAATATACCGGCGGAAAATAATTTTTTATTTCATCAACAGCATCTTCTTTCGATAATGCTCTTTCTTCCCTTGTTCATTGCTCAGCGTTAATTGATAGATATACATTCCACTGGCAACATTGCTTGCGCTCCATTCTTTCTGATGATAACCTGCTTCACTGAACCCTTCAAACAATGTTGCAACTTCTCTTCCGGTAATATCATAAATCTTGATGTTCACATTCCCGGCTTTCGGTAACTGATAACTAATTGTTGTTGACGGATTGAATGGATTCGGATAATTCTGGAACAATTCAAATTTTTCCGGCGGCGAAACTTGCAGTGAGATTACCTTTGTCCATTGTTCTCCGCTTAAATTTGAAACGGTAAATGTAATCTGATCAGGTTTGTTTATAGGAGCGGATATATCGACTGAGAATGTAAACGAAGCAATACCGGATTCATGCGCATTGAGCTTTTGAAACTGCACTTGAGAATTTAACAGCGCAAGCCATGCCGGCTTTTGTGCTACCTCAACCGATACATTTTCTGCTTGAATAAGAGATGAATTGGCAAGGGCAAGTTCAATAATGTTATTTGATGATGCAAATGGTATTGCATGCTGAGAGAACATCAATGAGCTTGTACACACTAAAAGGAACACTACTTTTCTCATTTCTCTTTCTCTCCTTTTTTCTGCTTTGAAGGAAGATGATTGATTAAATACTCCGTGTTATATTTCAATAATGCGTATGCCTCGCTGGTCATTACCATATCGCTTTCGTATTTCTCTTTTTCATTTCGTTTGTAAAGTGTTTCGACTTTCTTAACGAGTTTTTCCAATTCTTGTCGTGCTTTGATGGAATCACCTTTCACTAACTCTTTCTTCGCTTTCTCAATTCGTTTTTCGATGTTTTTAACAATTCCATCATCGGATCGTTCGTCGTCTTCCCTATCTCCGTCTCGTTTTGGTTTTAGCCAGCCGAGCGTGACGGATTGGTGGGTGTAAGAGAGAAGAGTGTCAAGAAAGGTGATTGCAATAAATGGTTCTGGTGGAAGAACGGGCCCAACTGTAGCTCCTTTTACATAATTAAGAGGAAATCCCTCGAGAGTTTTTAATATGTCAACAACATCGCCGGGAAGTTCATGGTCTGCACCGGATAATCTAGAACTTTGAAAAAAGCAGTCCACAATACTCGGCAAGCCTGTGCAGCTATACACAAAACCATCTACGGATGTACCAGGCGGCACGCCAATTTCATAATAGTCCTTACCAGGTGGAGTATAATGATTTACTTTGGTGTTTGACCAATTCAGTTTATCTATCACTTCATGATAACCAAAATACCATCCGTCGTTTGGTTTTCTAATATTAGTTATCATTGAATTATTGGGCAAATAGAATTCTGATAAATGATCTTCGCTTAAATTACTATTTGTAATTTGATAACGATATCTAAAAGTGTCTTTGACTAAAACAATCCAAGCCCGAACAAGAGGTACTATTTTTGTTGAAGGATAAAATGTTAATTTTTCAATGGTATCTTGTCCGAAAAAAACAATATAATTTCCTGAAGCAGGATCATATTTGTAAGTAGCATTTTGTGATTCAAGTTTTACCAAGATAATGCATAATCCAAAAATAAGAAGTTTTATTTTTTTCATAAATTCCTCACCAGTTTTTAAAAATCTAAATGATAATGCTCATTATTTGAATCAGGACTATGAATAGCTGGTCTAGCACCTCTTTCTCTACTAATGCGTTCAAAGGTTTGGTTACCTCGTGGAACTCCACTTACTGGATCTCTCACAAGTCGCCCATTCACGTCTCTCAACACAGGGATTCCGCCGGCACCACGATCTATCCGTAAATCTAAGCTTCTACCATCTCTATGAGTTTGATGAGCACCACCGGGCACAATGTCCCTTTCCCAATGTCCACGGACATCAAATCCACCTCCATATGACAAACTCATATCGTTAATTTGCAAGACAACTTTATCAGGAAATTGTCGATGATACTCAGATGCTATATTTTGAATGTTAGTCCTGACTGTAGCAGTCGAATAATGATTATGATTGTCAGTGTAGATTGGTGGTCCGTGATGTTCGGCAGTTCCTCCAATTAAATCATAAGTTGTTCCGTCATCAAGCCGTACCAAACCATCCACCTTCTCCATCAAACTCAATGTATCCCACAAAAACTTCTTTTTGTTTGCCTCCACCGTCTCCACTCGCAGCATCATTTTATCTCCAAACACAGAGGCAACATAGTCAAATTTTTCTATCCCATCATCTTTTGTTTGTCCTTCATACGGTCTTACATCAATTGTATCATTTGCTCTTTTCAGAATGTAATAGCCATAATTATCTCGCCGTTGTGCTTGTGTATCTGTGGGTCTATCATTGGTGTGGTCATGTCCACCACTACTGTCCAAATTATCATTCATGAGTAAGAAAGAATAGTTTTTAACCCAAGCTTTGTTGCGAATCAGTTGTATCGTAAACTCTTTCTTATTCGCCGTCTTTGGCTTTTGTGGTTTGCTGAAGCCCCTCAAATTCATTAACTCAACAACATGTTCTCCCTCCATGACAATTTTCAACGTCTGCTCTGCTACTGGTATCGCGCCTTCTCCTGTTTTGGTCGGCTCACTTTCCAACTCTACTTTTACTTTGCACAATAAAGGATCCATGGGATTTTTCTTTACCGTGGAAAATTGAATGAGTCCGGCTTTTATATCTCCATAGGGAACATGTTCCAATACAATAGGCACGGTAAAAAGCGTATCATTATTTTTATCAATAAAGGTTCCATAGTCACCATTAGTAATGATTGATAGCTTCACCAACTTATCGTTCGCTAATTCAATATTTTGATTGTTAACATTCTTGGCTTGAACATATATTTTTGATGATTCTGTAAATGCAACGGTATCTTTTTCAAACGTTACTTCAAAATGATCATGTTCATCTTCTTTCTTCTTCACCACCACCGTTGCAACAAAGCTTCCGCAGCCGGTAATCGCCTCGGGATAGCAAATATCAATTTGAACATTGGCTGTAGCTCCTTCAGGCGGAGTTCCGTTTGCCACGTAGTAAAATTCCTCTCCTGCGGAGACTTCAATCTGTAGAGAACCATCTGTCGGTTTTATCGTATCGCCGTTTGCCCGCACAAAGACTCCACGGTATGTATCTAGTAACGTGCGATCTCTAACCGGAACCGATTTAAAGTCTGGTCCACTGGTCAGCACAGTGACAAATATTCCGCCCGATGTTGCAGAACTCATTGATCCATTCGCATTCAATGGAGCAGAACTCCCGCCTGTTACCGCGCTTCCCCAAACATCATGGTACGTACCGTATTGCAAATCCACTTTCAATGGGATGCTTTGGGCGTAGTCTACCGTATCTACCGAAAGGGTATCACCTCCATCTACAAACAAACGACCGTTTAAATATGGTTTTATAAACCATCCTTCTAGTATAATCTTAGGTGTAAATATACGAGGACGGACAAAAATCGTATCCCGTATAACAACACCCTTTGATTGGGCGAGAAGAATATCAGATTGATTGCAAAGCAGCAGAGAAAAAAAGAGAGCGATTAAACATTTTGTTTTTCGCCATACGCGAGGTGGTTCGTTTATCATCGCCGGAAACCCCCTATTATGAGAAGTTTGATAAACTATTAGTTGTAATTACAACGGCATTTTAAAGAATGTCTTTATAAGGTGCAAGCAAAAAAATATTTTTTTACGCATGGTGACGTAACGCAAATGAGATAAGGAGAATAGGATTTTTTATTCGAACAAAGTAAAAGACAGATTTTGCCGTCCTCTCAAAAACTCTTCAGCGTTCATTCGTTTCTTCCCTTCTAATTGAAGATCGAGAATTTCGAGAACACCTTCTTTTGTTTGAACAAAAATCTGCGTGTTATCTCCCGTTATCTTTATGGAGCCCGGAACAATGTCAAATGCAGAATTTTTGATTTCGGCAGAATGAATTGAAGTGGAATAAATTTTTAATTGCTTCCCTTCATGCATCGTCCATGCAGCGGGATACGGTGAGAGTCCGCGAATAAAATCGTGATTTTTTTTTGCAGATTGGTTCCAATTGATACGGCACGTTTCTTTGAAAATCTTCGGTGCCGGTGAAGCCAGGGAATGGTCTTGAATATATGGATTTGCCTTTCCGATTTCAATCAACCGTACAGTTTGAAGAACAATCTCAGCACCAACTTCAGAAAGAACATCATGCAATTCTCCTGCATCCATGTCGTCGCGAATCGCTACGCGCGCCTGTAAGATTACATTTCCGGTATCGACTTTATCTTGTAAAAAAAATGTCGTGACACCGGATTCTTTTTCACCGTTGATGATTGCCCAATTAATCGGCGCCGCACCGCGGTATTTTGGCAGTAACGATGCATGGAGATTGAATGAGCCTTTGGACGGAATTGTGTACACTTCTTTGGGAAGAATGCGGAATGCAACGATGACGAAAAGATCGGGTTTGAGATTTCTTAACGCAGAAATAAAATTTGAATCTTTAAGATTTTCAGGTTGAAGGACCGGAAGAGAATGTTTCAACGCACATTCTTTTACTGCCGTAAAACTCATTTGTTGTCCGCGTCCGCGCGGTTTATCTGGGGCCGTGACAACGGCAGAAACGATGTAATGATTGGCGAGAAGAATTTTCAAACTTGGGACTGCAAATTCCGGAGTCCCCATGAAGACAATATTCATTGAAGTCAAAAATTTAAATGAAATGTAACGAGCCTGTTGCCGTTATTTTTTGGGCTTTGAACTTTTTGCTTTTGATTTTACGGGAGCTGCAACAACTTCATATTGAGTTTCTATATCGCCTTTTGAAATTTTGGTAAGCTTGCTCTTTAACAATGTTCGCTTGGTTGCGCTGAGATGGTCGGTAAAGAGAATTCCATTCAAGTGATCGATTTCATGCAATAATACGCGCGCCAATAATCCGTCTGCTTCGATCGTATGTTTTTTCATGGAAATATCGTCATACCGAAGTGTGATTTTCTCTGCACGCCAGATTTTTTCTCGGATATCGGGTATGCTTAAACATCCTTCTTCAAATTCCCATTCGCCTTCTTCGTCAATCACTTCCGGATTGATCACAACCATCGGCTTCGTTTCTTTGCCGGATTCCGTTTCAGAAATATCAACGACCAAAATTTGTTTTTGTACTCCGACTTGATTCGCGGCGAGACCTATACCATTTGCGATATTCATTGTCTCAAACATATTCTGAATTAACGCGATATCTGCATCGGTTATTTCTGAAACCGTTTTTGTTTTTCTCTTGAGAACTTCGTTGCCATATAAATAAATTGGTAGAGTTGCCATTGCTCAATCCTGAACTTTAAAACTATTACGAGAAATTATTGTAAGACTCTTCTTGCCCCGGTGTAGCGCTTTTTATAATAGGAAGAATACATCGACGATAACGTTACTCCGAAACTGACGCTGGCATGGGCAAACATGTCATCACCGATATAGATTCCGACATGCGACGGATCATGCCCGGTCGTATTAAAAAAAATCAAGTCGCCGAACTTCAAATTGTCCTGTACAATTGATGTTCCGAGTTTCACTTGTTCCTCAGTTGTTCTCGGCAGTTCCATTCCGGCGCTTTCTTTAAATATTTGCTGAGTAAATCCCGAACAATCGGTTCCCGATTTTGAAGCTTTACTGTATTCATACGGCGTGCCCATCCACGCTAAAATTGCATCCATCATTTTCTGCTGCTCAAATGTCTCCGGGGGTTTTGTCGAAGCGGACGGAGATGCATTTTTGATGTCCGGTGCATGCGACGATTCACTTTTGTGAACCGGTTCAGTTTTTGACGAACTAAAACGCTCATGGACTTTTTTTACATCAACCTTCTTGTCATCCTCCCGGGTCTCTTCTTCAGCTTCTTTTGATGAAAAACGAATACTTCCTTTTTTATGATGTTCTTCTTTCTTTGTCTCTTTTTTTTCTGAACCTGCAAAACGTGGAGAAGAGGCACCACAGCCTGTAAGAAGAAGTCCACAACAAAGTACTATCCATATTTTCATTGAACTAATTTACAAAAAAAACTGAAGTTTCAGAAATAAAAAACCCGTTCACAAAGAACGGGTTGTGATGCTGCAACATCTCTCTGCCGTTATCCGAGATATGAGCGAAGGTTTTTGCTTCGGGACGCATGACGTAACCGGCGGATTGCTTTTTCTTTGATCTGACGAACGCGCTCGCGTGTCAGATTAAATTTTTCTCCAATCTCTTCCAGTGTCAACGAATGTTCTTTTTGAAGTCCGAAATACAGACGAATCACTTCGGATTCACGTTCACTTAACGTCGCTAATGCCCGTTTCACTTCTTCTTTTAACGATTCTTCCATTAATATAGAATCAGGGGACGGTTGGCGTTCATCGTGAATCACATCAAGCAATCGATTGTCTTCACCTTGTGCAAACGGAGCATCGACGGAAAGATGCCGTCCGGAAATCTTCAATGTATCGGCAACTTCGAACACGGACATATCGAGTTCTTCCGCAAGTTCGCTCGCACTCGGCTCACGCTCAAATTCCTGTTCCAATTGACTGAACGCTTTCCCGATTTTGTTCAATGCACCGACACGGTTCAAGGGCAAACGTACAATACGCGATTGCTCCGCAAGCGCCTGAAGAATTGACTGGCGGATCCACCACACGGCGTACGAGATAAATTTAAATCCGCGCGTTTCATCAAAACGTTTTGCCGCTTTGATAAGCCCAAGATTTCCCTCGTTGATAAGATCGCCAAGTGACAATCCTTGATTCTGATATTGTTTGGCAACGCTCACAACGAAACGTAAATTAGCTTTCGTTAATTTTTCAAGAGATCGTTGATCGCCTTTTTTAATCCGTTTTGCAAGATCAATTTCTTCATCGGGAGTTAGTAGGTCCACCTTTCCAATTTCCTGAAGATATTTATCGAGCGATTGACTTTCTCTGTTTGTATACTGTTTGGTTATTTTCACCATTACTGATTCACCTATATTGTAAATACTGCGAGTACCTGATACTCTGAATTAATTTTCTAACAACACACTTTCTTTTTCTGCTTTGACGGGCATTGCACCGATCCGTAACTGCAAAAGACACAGCAGTCACCGGCTTTTGGTTTTAAAATTTTTTTACACTGCGCACACTCATAAAAAAATTGACATGCATCAACAGGCATAGTCTCTTCTTTTTGAAATCCGCATAACGGACACGTAATTATTGATTGCACGGTCACTGTTTTACGTCAATCCTGTCAACAATTCCAACAATGCTGGCATCCACCGGAGCCATATCGACCGGCAGCGGAATCACCGCTTCTGCCGCTGTAATATAGAACACGGTTTCACCCGTTCCTGCTCCCACCGTATCAACAGCAACAATCGGAGAGCCGACATTCTTTTGGTGCGCATCGATCGGCTGTATAAACTGCATCGTAAAACTCTTGAGCTGTTCATCTTTCCGAGTTGCCCACACTGTGCCGATCACTTTTGCAAGGAACATTATTCGCTCACGTCAAGTTTATCTACC
This sequence comes from Ignavibacteriales bacterium, assembly GCA_037443785.1. Classification (GTDB taxonomy): domain Bacteria; phylum Bacteroidota; class Ignavibacteria; order UBA10030; family UBA8401; genus JAQUOA01. The sequence continues at coordinate 37,508 of JBBINR010000026.1, forward strand.
ACCGCCATAATCACGGCATCAACCGGCTTATTTTTCGTTTGCACTGTTTGACGCGCAGAACTTCCGGTCGCAACCAGCACAACATCGCCCACACCGGCTTGCACCGTATTGACGGCAACAACAAATTGATCCTTCAATGTATAATTAAGATCAACATGCTTCACAATCTGTAAAGACATGCCGACAAGGTTTTCATCTTTTCTGGTAGCCCATACCGTTCCGACAACTTTTCCGAGAATCATAATAACTCACTGTTAAGTAAGTATATCGTTTGGCCGAAGGACCATAATCTTTTTTTGGCTGTTGAATTTTACTTTTCTATTAGACGATTGAACGCAAGAAACTGTTTCCCTTAATTTCATCGGTATCTAAACCGAAATAATCGACAATCGTTTTCCCCAGATCGGCAAACGTCTCACGCACGCCGACATTAATTCCCTTTTTCCCATTTGGAGAATAGGTGACAAGAGGAACATATTCACGCGAATGATCGGTACTGTTATCCGTCGGATCGTTGCCATGATCAGCGGTCAAGATCAAGAGATCATTCTCTTTCAGCGTTGAAAGAATGCGGGGAAGCTGCTGATCAAAATATTCCAGCGCATGTTGCATCCCTTTCGGATCCTGACGATGTCCATATAATGCATCAAAATCTACCAAATTGGTAAAGATAAATCCGTTTGGAGTTTTTTTTGCCCACTCGATTGTTTCTTCAATTCCCTCAGCATTCGATTTCGTATGAATTTTTTCTTTCAAACTTTTTCCGGCAAACAAGTCGTCAATTTTTCCAATGGCGATCGTCGGGATATTGTTGTCATACATGACATCGAGCATCGTTGTGCCGGGAGGAAACAGTGAAAAATCTCTTCTGCTGGTCGTCCTCTTGTAATTTCCCTTCGTGCCGATAAAGGGACGGGCAATCACTCGACCAACGGCATGTTCATTAATCATGACATCATAACGCGCAATATTGCAAATCTCATACAGTCGTTCCAACGGAATCACATCCTCATTCGCGGCAATTTGAAAAACCGAATCAGCTGACGTGTACACAATCGGGCATTTGGTCCGTTCATGCTCTTCGCCGAGTTCAGCAATAATTTCCGTTCCCGACGCGGCTTTGTTGCCAAGGATTTTTTTAAATCCGGTTAACGCACAAAATTTCGAAACAACTGAATCCGGAAATCCGTTCGGATAATAGGGAAAATCTTTTTCAAGAATTATTCCTGAAATTTCCCAATGACCGGTCGTACTGTCTTTCCCTTTTGACACTTCACGCATTTTTCCGTAACAGCCGCTTGCCTTTGGCGTCGAAGCAACTCCTTCAATCGGCGCAATGTTTCCGAGACCAAGCAAAGCCATTGAAGGAAGTTTTATTCCCCCAACAACTTTCGCCGTATTGCACAGCGTGTTGGTTCCCGTATCACCGTAGACTGAGGCATCAGGAGCTTCACCGATGCCGACGCCGTCTAAGACGATGCAAATTATTTTTCCGTTTTTTTCCACTTTTAAAAGACGCGAACAATGTTTCCGCCGGCCCGTTTTGCCTGATCGAGCACGTACGTTGCATTCTTGAGTAATTCTTCTTTTGTCATTCTTGCAGCGGCACCGCTTACCCCAATAGTTACTGACACTGAAAAACTTTTACTGTTCACATGAATAATGCTCGACGAAATCGATGTGCGAAGTTTTTCTGCCCACAAAAAAGCATCGTTCGCCACCGTATCGGCAAGCACCAGGGCAAATGTTGTATCGTCGAAACGTGCAACAATATCATACTCCCGAACGCTTGCGCGAAGCTGCTGCGAGATGTTCATCAGTGCAGCTTTCTTCCCATCCACGCCGTACCGCTGTTCGATCTCCGGTACATTCGAAACTGAAACAAGCACCAGGCTGAGATCTTCTGTTCTGTCGGTCGCACGATGAAGTTCGTCGGTCAATCGCGATAAGAAATATTTTTTCGTGAGCGCTCCCGTCAATTCATCGATCACGATATGCTCGTTCATAATGGCATTCAATTCAACGATCTCGAGCGCCGTGCTGACCGTTGACGAAAGTGCAGACAACGCCTCGTATTCTTTTTTATCGAACGAGCCGATTTTCGAGTTGATCACAAGGGACGTTCCGAAACATTTTCCGTTGGAAACAAGAGGCACCGCAATCAGTGCACCGTGTTTCAACACGTCCATTCCCGATTCGCTGGAATGAAAAACCGGTATCGTATTTTGAGTAAGGACGACATTCTGCACCATGCTCGTGCGAATGGCATTTCCTGCAATGCTGTTTTCAAAATCGATCAGCTGCTTGGCCGCAGTAAATTTTCCGTTCGCTCTTGTCCGCACGGATGCAATCGCCCACTGCTGCTGTGTTTCATCAAACAGCACAACGGCCATCGCATCCCATGAAACAATCCGTTCAATCTCTTCCAAGAAGCTGTTCACAATCAACGCGACGGTCGGATGAGATGACAATTTCCGCTGTAACCGCGATTCTGCGTCAAGCAATTTTGCAACATTCATGAGATCGTACTTTTCGGTATAACTGACAAGCATCGCGGAAATCAATTTCGAGAATTGTGCCAGAATCGAAAATGTTTCATCACCAAATGCATCCTGCGCTTTACTGTCGATCCCGATCACGGCAACCGGTTTTTGCGCCGCTGGATCGTTCGCATAAAAAACCGGCACGCCGATAAACGATTTCACATCTTGTAAACTCGTGTAGTACCGGACAATTTCCCGTTCTGACTCCGATGCAATATCGTTGATAACTTCGGGCTGCCCGCTGACGCTAATCCGGCTGACAACATCATTGCCGATGTTCATCTTCCGCTCGCCGATAAAGCTGCTGCTGTCGGAAATTTTTGCTTCAACTACGAGCTGATTCGAATCTTGATTGACCCAAAAAAAAGCAACTGTGTGAGCAAAACATACTTCTTTAATCGCACTTAATGCTTTTTGTAAAAGATTATTGAATTCGCTTTGTGGTTCCAAATTGCTCATTAATAATTTCGATGGTGCTTCGACAAAGTCTGAAGCATGGAATCCTTTTTCGGATTTTTGCCGGAGTGCTGGTTCTGCCTGACGGTGCTCCGGCACCCGTGGTTCCGAGATAAACTCAGTATATAATTCTTCTTCAACTTCTTCTGGCGGTTGATTAAAATCCCTATCGGTAAAATCACCGCCGTTCAAACTTTTTTTGGAGCGATATACTTCGAACGCCGCATAAAAAAGAAAAATGCCAATACCAAATGATAATGCATTGGTCATTGGCTCATTGCTCCACATGCCTAAAAATGCAAGAAGGACTCCAATGCCTGCAAGAATGCCCTCTTCGAAATATTTTTGCAGTTGAAAATGGGCGATCTCCTGCTCTTTTTCTGGCATCTTTTGAGTCCTTGGACGTAAAGAAATCGCAAATTGTTCTTAATTTATTCAATATAAGCAGGAAAGTCAATCATGATTTCACATTTTGGACATAATCGAGAAGAATCCGTCAAAAAAAAATTTCGGCAATTTGTCATGATTTTTTATCTAAAATGATTGCGGTACTATCAATTTTTATTTACAATCTTACTATTGGAGACAGCGAAATTTTTACGATGCTCCATGTTAACAAGACCCCACAACTAATCTCACCAAGCGAGTACGACTATGAAAGCAGTTATTATGTCCGGCGGATTTGGAACGCGGCTGCGTCCACTCACCTGCAATATTCCAAAGCCGATGGTCCCGATGATGAATAAGCCGATGATGCAGCATATCGTGGATTTATTAAAGAAGCACGGCATCACCGATATCGTTTCGACATTGTTTTACCAGCCTGATATTATAAAAGATTTTTTTGCGGACGGTTCGAAGTTTGGCATTACCATGCAATATCGGAAGGCCGAAGCCGATTACGGCACTGCCGGAAGCGTTCGAAACGCTGCAGATTTTTTAGATGAGCGATTCATTATTATCAGCGGAGATGTCCTTACTGATTTTGATCTTTCCAAGGCAATCGAGTTCCATGAAAAGAAAAAAGCAAAAGCGACTCTCGTTCTTACTCGCTCGGTCAATCCCCTTGCCTTCGGTGTTGTGATCACCGATGCTTCCGGAAAGATTACACGGTTTTTAGAAAAACCAAGCTGGGGCGAGGTGTTCAGCGACACGATCAATACCGGTATCTATATAATAGAACCGGAAATTCTCCGGCTCATTCCATATCAAAAGGAATTTGATTTCAGCAAAAACCTCTTCCCCACCATGCTCGAACAAAACATGGGTCTGTATGGTTACATTGCCGAGGGATATTGGCGCGATGTAGGAAATCTCAATGAATATCAAGAAGCACATCTTGATGCCCTCGACAATAAAGTGAACCTGGTGTTGGAAGGGAAAAAAATCGGTTCAGCGTTCGTCGGGGAAAATTCCGTCATTGAAACTGATCCGTCTAATTTGCAGGGCACCGTACTGATCGGCAAAAATTGCAAGATCGGGAAGAATGTGAAAATTATAAAATCTGCAATTGGAAATGATGTCGTCATCAACGAAGGTGCGGTGATTCGTAATTCCGTTATCTGGTCGGATACGGCGGTGGGAAAAGGAGCGGAACTTTCTTCCTGTGTCATCGGAAAATGGTGTACCATCGGCGAGCATTCGATTATCAGCGACAATGTGTATGTTTCCGACAAATGTAAGATTGGAATCGAAAGCAAACTTGCACCCAATATCAAGCTCTGGCCCGAAAAAGAAGTTGAAGACGGTGCCGTGCTCACGCGGTCGTTAGTATGGGAAGACAAATGGCTCAAAGATTTATTCACCGATTCGAGAATTTCCGGATTATCCAACATTGAAATGAATCCTGAGTTCGGCGCAAAGATTGGAGCCGCCTTCGGCGCGTTGGTCGGTGCCGGAAAAACTGTTTTAACAAGCCGCGATTCGGACAATGTGTCGAGGATGATGAATCGTGCGATCATGTGCGGATTGATGTCCGCTGGTGTTGATGTCAGAGATTTGCGTGCCACGTCCATTCCTATCCTCCGCCAGCAATTGCGGATCGGAAAAGATTTGGGGGGCATTCATGTCCGAAAATCTCCGCTCGATAAAAATCTCACCGATATCATTTTGTTTGATGCCAAGGGAAAAGATCTTCCCACAAGTAAAACAAAATCGATCGAACGATTATTTTTTGGCGAAGATTTTCCGCGCGTAAAGTTTGACGCCGTCGGAGCCGTCAGTTTTCCGGAGCGTGCTCAGGAAAGCTACACGGAAAAATTCCTTTCGACCTTAAATGTCGAGGCCATCGCACAGGCAAATTTCAAATTGGTGATCGATTACTCCAACGGGATTGCATCCTCGATCTTCCCGAATATTATCGGCAACTTTAACGTTCACGCATTGTCGCAAAATGCCTATCTCAATTCGAAAAAATTGACTCGCGATAAACAGGAATACGACAGTTCCGTCGAACAATTGACGCACATCGTAACTTCGCTTGGCTATGATATCGGATTCATGCTCGATGCCGGTGCGGAAAAATGTTTCATCGTGGACGAAAATGGAAAATTCATCAATGCCGACCGCCTGCTCACTCTCGTCACGTATCTCTATCTCACGGTGTATCCCAATGTGAAGAAAATTGCGGTTCCCATCACGGCATCGGCTGAGATCGACCTTATTGCGGAACACATGGGCGTGGAAGTTCTAAAAACCCGGGACAGCCATCTCGCGTTGATGGAAGCTGCCGGCAAAGAAGAAATTAATTTCGTAGGCGGAACAAAAGGCGGATTCATCTTTACCGATTTTCTCTTTGCAAGCGACGGTATGTATTCCGTGGCAAAGATCCTGGAAATGATGGCGCTGGCGAATCTTCGCTTCGGACAGCTTGATAAACAGGTTCCCAAGCTTCACATGCTGAAAAAAGTAATCCAATGCCCATGGGATAAAAAAGGGAAAGTCATGAGATATCTCATGAAAGACACCGATCACCATCAAAACAGGATTTTAATTGACGGGGTGAAATTAATTCTCGACCACAAGAAATCGACGTCGGTGCTGATGTGGCCGGACCGTGAAAAACCGATATTCCATCTGCATGCGGAATCGGCCGAGGAAGAATTGGCGGAATTGCTGTCGACGCAATTCGAGGAAAAAATCATCGAATGGAGAGATACCAAAGAGTAATGCTTCCATTTCCAAGATGAAAGTCGTATATTGAACAACATTTTTCAGCCACTTTGGAGCAGAATGTACCATGAGAATTAGCGATATCCTCGACGAATCAGTTGTACGAGTTCAACTCAAAGGAAAATCAAAAGATGAGATCATCAATCAGATGATCGCCATCGTGAATAATTCAAATAAGATTACCGACATCGAAAAAGTACGGGAAGCGATTTTCGAACGGGAAAAAATTATGTCGACCGGTGTCGGCAACGGATTTGCAATCCCTCACGGAAAGACTGACGCAGTCATCGATATTGTTGCGGCGTTCGCCGTTACCGAAGAGCCGATCGATTATGATTCGCTGGATGAACAGCCGGTGCGGTTGATTTTTCTTCTTGTAGGGAAAGACAGCATGGTCGGTCCCCACATAAAATTGTTGAGCAGAATTTCGCGGTTGATGAACAAAGAAGAATTCCGCTCCAAGCTTCTGAAAGCAACGACGGAAAAACACGTCATCGAAATTTTTAAAGCTGAAGAAGCAACGTATTTTGAAAATTGATTTTCATCCTCTATACAGCACAGAAATTTTATAACAGGAGACCTTCTCCTGTTTTTATTTATTGAACAAGCGACAGCATCGTGAATTACCGATCAATCAAAGGCACCAAAGACATCCTTCCAGGCGAATCATCCCGTTGGCAGTTTGTCGAGCAAACAATCCGCGAAGTATTCCACCGATTCAATTACAAAGAAATTCGCACGCCGGTATTTGAAAACACCGCCCTCTTCTCGCGCAGCATCGGAGAACTGACCGATATTGTCGGAAAAGAAATGTATACATTCCAAGACCGCAGCGGCGACAGCATCACGCTCAGGCCCGAAGGAACAGCATCCGTGATGCGTTCGTACATCCAGAACAACCTTGGCGAAGCACAGCCTTTGGTAAAATTATATTACATCGGCCCGATGTTCCGGCAGGAACGGCCGCAGGCAGGACGATTGAGACAGTTTCACCAATTCGGCGCCGAAGCGACCGGCTCTCCGACCGCAGAAACCGACGCGGAAATTATTGCCGTGGCAATTGAAATTTACCGCCGGCTCGGCATCACGAATTACTCTTTAAAAATAAACTCCGTCGGTGATGAAGAATGCCGCCCGAAGTACAAAGAAATTCTCCGGAACGAACTGGTGAAGATCGCGGATAAACTTTCACCCGAGAGCCAAAAACGGATCGAACAAAACCCGATGCGCGTGCTCGATTCAAAAGATGAGCGCGACAAAGCATTGACGGCAAACATGCCGTTGATCGTTGATCATCTTAACGAAGAATGCGCTTCGCATTTTGAAAAAGTGAAATCACTGCTGACCTCATTCGGTATTCCGTTTGTTGTTGACGGTAGATTGGTGCGCGGATTGGACTATTATACGAAAACCGCGTTCGAAATTTCAAGCAACGAACTCGGTTCACAGGATGCTCTGGCCGGCGGCGGGCGGTACGATCTCCTCATTAAAGAACTCGGCGGAAAATCGACACCGAGCGTCGGGTTTGCGGCAGGGATGGAACGGCTGATGATGATTCTCGAGAAAAAAGAATTTCAATCGCCTGAACCGAAACCGGCGCTGTTTATCGCCGCCGCAGACGAAAGCGCGCGTGCATGGGCGCTGAAGACGGCCATGCAATTGCGGTATCAGGGAATATATGTCGAGACCGACCTGCTGAACCGAAGTTTGAAGGCCCAGATGAAAGAAGCCGACCGTCAGAATGCAAAATATTCCATTGTCGTCGGTTCGACCGAACTTGCCGCCGGAAAGGCATTGTTAAAAGATTTATCAGAGCATACCCAGCAAGAAGTTCCATTGGACAACCTCCAGCAATTTCTCCGGTAAGATATGGCGAACCAGACGAAAAACGATCCGGTCGAATATCGTTTGCTCATCACAAAAACGTACGACGATACGGTAAAAAAGGAAGGAATCCGTTTCCTTCTTGAAACAAGCAAGCAGTTCACCAATTTCGCGTACGTTATCGATATTCACGACACGCTGGAAAAATCCTCTTTGACATGGAGCCTGCACGGACTTCGCGCCCCGTCGATGAACATGCCGACAACAGGATCTGCACGATTTGAAAAAGTCTATTTTGAGCTTCCAAAAAAAATCAATTTCACCTTCGCGAAAAAAGGGAATCTCAAATCCGCGGTGGAAATAAAATTTCTGAAACAGGAATTTCAAGTTTCAAAGACAAAAATCGGCTCTTTAAAGATTTATCTCTCGGAACAAGACTTCGAAGAGAACAGAACTTCAGATTCGCTGGCTCCCGAAGTGAAGCCGGATATTCACAGAACAGTCAAGCCGTCATCCACAAAAAAATAAATCGTACGAAGAATGCATCCAATTATTATTGAACTAGGACCGCTGAAAATTTACAGTTTCGGATTGATGATGGGCATCTCCTTCATCATCGGCAATTATTTATTGGCGAAGGAATTCAAGCGAAAAAAAATCAACCCTGATTTTGCCTCCAATATCACCATCATCGCATTGATCGGCGGAGTGGCGGGATCGAAAATGTTGTATCTCATCGAAAATCTTAACGAGTTCCTTGCCGATCCGTGGGGCATGGCATTTTCTCCCGGCGGTTTAACATTCTACGGCGGATTTATTGTTGCAGCACTTTCGATTTATGTCTATTCCAAAATTGCCAAAATAAAATTCATCCATATTGCCGATGCGATTGCCCCCGCATTGCTTCTCGCGTACGGAATTGCACGAATCGGATGTCATCTTGCGGGAGACGGCGATTACGGTTATCCGACATCGCTTCCGTGGGGAACGGATTATTCTCGCGGCACCTATCCGCCGTCGTATGCATTCAGAGGATTTCCTGAAATCACCTCCATGTTTCCCGGAGGCATCGTTCCTAATAACACGCCGTGCCATCCCACGCCGATTTATGAATTGATCATCTGCTCGATCTTTTTTTACTATATGTGGAAGAACAGAACAAAATGGAAAACCGACGGACAAATGTTTTCGATGTATCTTCTTCTCGCCGGCAGTGAACGGTTTTCAGTAGAGTTTCTCCGCATCAATCCGCGCTTGCTTTTTGGATTAAGTGAAGCACAGCTCATTGCAGTGGTGTTAATTCTCATCGGTTCAATAAGTTTACGATGGGTAAAGCACAACGAACAAGAGAAAGCGGTTTAGTATTTCCATGGATCTTATCATCGGTCGAAAACCAGTTCTTGACGCTCTCACATCGAATACTCCGATTGAGAAACTCCACATCGCGCAAAATTCGCACGGCAGCGTGATTGATGAGATCGTAAAAATTGCACGGCAGAAAAATATTCCCTTCAAGTTTTCACCTAACGATCAGATCACGAAACTCGCACGAACTCCGAACACGCAGGGAATCGTCGCCATTGTCGGAACGAAAGAATATTCCGACATACAACAGCTGCTCGATATTGCTCATGCAAAAAAGGAACAGCCCTTCTTTTTGATCTTTGATGAGGTTGAAGACACGCACAATCTCGGCGCATTGATCCGCACGGCCGTTTGTTCCGGTGCGCACGGCGG